>JAJQDE010000061.1:159654-178890 GCA_021202335.1 Lachnospiraceae bacterium | reverse complement strand
TAAAAGAGGCTGTCGCCTCACGAAATTTTATTCGTTAAAGCGACAGCCCCTTTTTGGTTGCGGGGAATCAGATTATTATGTACAAAACGCTCCCGATTTGGTATACTTTTGTTATAATCAACCGGGCAGTTACGGTTTTTATAAAATAAAATGGAATGGTGATTTATATGAGTAAGAAAAAAGCAGTTGTTGCATTAGGTCACGAGGCGCTCGGCTCCACAATCGGCGCGCAGCTTGACGCGGTAAGGAAAACGGCAAAGGCACTGGCGGATTTGGTCGAGGCTGACTATCAGCTCACCATCACCCACAGCAACGGACCTCAGGTAAGCATGATACACAAAGCCATGACGGAGCTTCACAGGATTTATATTGATTACACTCCCGCCCCCATGTGCGTATGCTCCGCCATGAGCCAGGGATATGTCGGCTACGATATCCAAAATTCACTTAAATCAGAGCTGTTAAAGCGCGGGATATCAAAGCCTGTCAGCACAATTCTGACGCAGGTGACGGTAGACCCCTACGACGAAAGCTTCTATGAGCCTAAAAAAGCAATCGGAAGATACATGTCAAAGGACGATGCGGACATAGAGATTAACAAGGGAAATTATGTGATTAAGGAGGACGAGGGCTACCGCAGGATTGTGGCGGCGCCAAAGCCGATTGATATTGTGGAGATTGCGGCGATCAAGGCTCTGTCAGACGCGGATCAGGTCGTAATCGCCTGTGGAGGCGGCGGTATTCCCGTTATCGAGCAGCAGCACATTTTAAAGGGCGCTTCCGCCGTTATCGAAAAGGACAGCATCGCAGGAAAGCTTGCTGCCGACTTAAAGGCGGACGAGCTTATGATACTTACAAGCGTGGAATACGCGTATCTGAATTTTGGAAGTGAAAATCAGACTCCCATCAAAGCAATGACGGTCAGTGAAGCCAAACGCTATATCGAAGAAGGACAGTTTGGCGAAACAGACATGCTGCCAAAGGTTATGGCTGCAATCGAATACCTTGAGGCTGTACCGGACGGAAAAGCCATTATCACCTCGCTTGGCAGAACTTCCGACGTGATAAACGGCGCTGCCGGAACAGTTATAACAAAATAATGTGATAAGCTAAGGGCACTGTCCCCGGACAGTGCCTTTTAATATTTACGCAACCGAATTTGCCGCAGTCTGTTCGAACTGCGCCCTTACCTTGCGAAAGCACGCCATCAGTCTTGGCGAAAAGACGCCGCACTCACCATTGACAATCATACGGAATGCCTTCTCCGTGGAATACGCTTCCTTATAGCAGCGCTCGTTTACCAGCGCGTCATACACGTCCGCGACTGAAACAAGCTGTGCGGAAACAGGGATATCATCGCCCGAAAGCCCTTCGGGATAGCCCTTGCCGTCATAGCGCTCGTGGTGGTATCTGCATATTTCCCGGCTTGCCTTTTTAAGCTCCACATCCCACTCGCTCTTTATGGCGTCCAAAAGCTCGCAGCCCTTGGTTGTATGTGATTTCATATATTCATATTCATCCTTCGTAAGCCTGCCCTTCTTGTTCAGAATACTGTCCGGGATTGCGATTTTCCCGATGTCATGCAGCGCGCTCGCCGACACGATGACATCAATTTTTTCCTTCGTAAGCCCATATTCCGGATAATCCTCCATGAAGCATTCCGCCAAAATCCGTGTATACTCCTTGACGCGATGTATGTGCTCGCCGCTTTCGAGGTCGCGGTATTCCACGACCGTTCCCAGCAGGTCAATGATTTCCTGATTTCTCTTTTTGAGCTGCTCCGCCTGTATTTTCAATGCCTGACATGCTTTTCTCAAAACCTTTGTCTGCTCCGCGACCTTCTCCTCAAGCATGTTTTTAGTGGAAAAAACCTCCGCCGCGTTATGCACCCTCTTTTTTACCAGCATATTGTTGAACGGCTTTCCGATAAAATCCGCTATGCCCATCTCAAAGCACTTTTTCTCCGTTTCGACAGACGTTTCCCCGCTGATAATCAGAACCGGGATTTTTGCGGTGATACCCCTCGCGCTCAGCTCCTTTAAAACCTCAAAGCCGTCCATCTCCGGCATGAGCAGATCCAGCAATATCGCGGCAAACCCGTCCTTGCTTTGGGCTATGATATCAAGCGCAGCTCTTCCATTATCCGCTTCGACGATTGTATAGTCCTCCTCCAAAATAATCCTAAGCATATCCCTGTTAAAATCCACATCATCAATGATGAGTATTTTATTTCTCATAAGTTTCTCCATTTCCGCGACCCCCTGTTCTCTGATGTTTTTCGCGTATAAAGCTGCCATAAGCTGATTCCTTCCATTCATTTCGGGTCAAGGCTCAAAACGGCGCTCTCCAATTTCTCATAATCCGCTCTTACATCCGAAAGCATACCTGCGATATCGCCCTTTGGTTCTCCGCCTCTAAGCGCCTCGCACAGCCTGCTGCTGCTCTCGGTGAAGGCAGTCAAAGACAGGTTCAGCCCGTAGCCCTTCATATTGTGCGCATGCAAAAAAGCGTCCTGCCAGCGCTCATCCCCTATTGCTGCCTGAAGCTTGTTAAGCTCATCCTTTTCCACGCACTTTTTCAAAAATCTGCATACCATCTGTTCGCTCCCCAAACGGCACAGCACGCTGTCATAGTCAGCGTCCATCATCCTGTAACATTCCCTTAAATCCATACCCTGCCTCCATACGTACCTCATTAACTACCCTTTTCAACTGTTCCATATCAACAGGCTTCGTAAGATGCGCGTTCATACCTGCCTCAAGCGATTTCATTTCGTCCTCCTCAAAGGCGTTTGCAGTCATGGCGACAATCGGCACCGTGCCGTGAAGCGGATGCGTTCCTGCGCGGATTGCCGCCGTCGCCTCATACCCGTTCATGACAGGCATCTGCACATCCATCAGAATCGCGTCATAATATCCCGGCTCGGATTTTTCAAACATTTCAACCGTTTCTTTTCCGTTCGCCGCAGCCTCGCAGGACGCGCCCTCAAGCTTAAGCCTCTCCTGCAATATCTCATAGTTAAGCTCATAGTCCTCAGCGACAAGGAAACGCATCCCCTCAATCGAAAAGCCCTTCATGCTTTCGCTTTCTCCCGGCTCCTCGCATTTTTGCGCAGTGTCCGCACAGCTTTGCAGCTTAAGCTTCACCAAAAAGGCGCTGCCCTCTCCCTTCCTGCTTGTCACTGATATGCTTCCGCCCATAATCTCGACAAGGTTCTTTGTGATTGCCATTCCAAGGCCTGTTCCCTGTATCTCGCCCGTTGTGTCATTCTTCTCGCGCACAAACGGCTCAAAGATATCCTTCAAAAAGTCCTGCGTCATGCCGATGCCGTTATCCGTCACCTCAAAGCAGAGCTTTTGATATTTTTCTTCTCCGCGCGTCTGCGCTCCGCCGTATTTTGTAATCTTAAATACAATCCTTCCGCCGTTCTGCGTATACTTGACCGCGTTGGAAAGAAGGTTCAGCAAAATCTGCGTAAGCCTTATCTTATCGCCAATGCAGCCTTCGCCGCGCACCTCGTCCGCCACAATCTCAAGCTCCTGCCCTTTTGCCGCCGCCTGCGGAAGAATGACTGCCGACACCTCGTCGACAAGCTCCGAAAGCTGAAACGGCGCAAGGTTCAGGCTCACCCTTCCGCTCTCAAGCTTGCTCATGTCCAAAATATCATTGATAAGGCTGAGCAAAAGCTCGCCGGACGCCACGATTTTTCCCGCGTATTCCTTTACCTTAGCCTCATCCGACGCGCTTCTTTGCATCAAATCCGCGCAGCCCATAATGGCGTTTAACGGCGTCCGGATATCGTGCGACATGCTCGAAAGAAATATGCTTTTTGCCTCGTTTGCGCTCTTTGCGCTGTCCAGTGCGCTCTTTAGCTGCTCCGCCGCCCTTCTCTCCTTTGTCCTGTCGGAGAGTAAAAGGACATAATTGTCCATGACGTCATCCGCGATATGGTAAATCATTTCGCGGTACCATCTGCACTCCTTTGTTTCCTGATTAATCAGATAGCGGTCCGCATACCAGCTCTTTCCCCTGGCAATCGAATTAAGCCTTTCATCACTGAGCGTCCGCAAATCGTCAATCACCGAGCCCATAAGCTCATGTATGTTTTCCCGCACCGCCTCTTTTTCAATCCCGAGGACTCTTTTGATGTTGGGGCTTACATACTTCACCTCATACTCCCCCGAAAACATCACATAAATATCGTCCGTCGGCATCGTAATCATATCCAAAATCCTGTCACGGTACTCAAGCTCCCTGATTTTATCGCCAAGCCTTTTCCTGCCTCTTTGATAAATATAAGCGCCCACAATCACCACGGCTACAATAAAAACACATGACAGCAGTATGAGAGTTCTTATCTGCACCATGCGCATATTGCTGTTTACCACGCTCTGCGGAACCGTTCCCACAATCATCCCATCCTCAAAGGTCACGGGCTGATAGACAATATAATACCGCTCGCCGTTCATATCGCACGAGAGCATTCCCTTTTCGCCATCCTCAATCGCCATGCAGAGCTGCTCAACGACCGATTCCTGCACTATGTTATTCTTGCGCAGCTCATCAGCGATATCGCCTATATCATTGCCGTGGATTGTCGAAAACATTATATCCCCGTTCGGGTAGACCACATAGCTTTCCGAAGCGCCGTAGAAGGAGGATATGTCTATAATCTCCCTCACCGCCTGACTGGTGTAGCTGATGCAGACTCCCGAATAGTCAAAGCCCATATAAGAGCCGTCTATCTCAGGCCCCGCAAAGATCACCTGCTTTTCTCCGTTTGAAAGCACTGCCGTGAACGCGCTGCGCGTTCCGTCAAAGGCGATTTTGCCGCCATCGCCCTCGTCCGTCCCCACAGGCTTTGCTATGTACCCGCGCTCGCCGTCCACAGTAATATATTCACCCTGCGCGTCAATAAAATAAAACTCCGTAAAGCCCCAGTTTTCCTTTGCCTGATTTATGAAACGCCGGATTACTTCGGCATCGCTCTCATCAGGCGCTTCATTTGCGTAGCTTCCCCAGTCCGCCAATATATTCCTGTTTCTTGACACGAACATGGAAAGCAACGCGTCCGATTTATTATAAATTTCCTGCAAATGGCTCTGACTTTCCTTATAAATCTGTTCCGACAAAAAATTAAAATAAAAGATGCCTGCAACCAAGAGCAGTACGATAGCCGATACTGCGGCAATCCTTTTCCTGTTAAAGCACATGTCCCCCTCCACAAACTACAGCATTTTTTCTAATGTCTCAAACAGTTTTTTCACGTTGATTGGCTTTGCAATGTGGGCGTTCATCCCCGCCTCAAACGCCAGCCGCTTATCCTCCTCAAAAGCATTTGCGGTCATGGCGATGATGGGAATTTCCGCAAGACTGCGGTTTTCAAAGGAGCGGATTGCCCTCGCCGCCGCGTAGCCGTCCATTACGGGCATCTGAATGTCCATAAGCACGAGGCTGTAATAGCCGTCGCCCTTTTTAAGGAGCTTCTCAAGCGCAATGCTGCCATCCTCCGCTTCCTCGATAATAAAGCCCGCCTCACTTAAAATCTCGCTTGCAATCTCCCTGTTTAAATCGTTATCCTCGACCAGCAGAACGCGCTTGCCCGCAAGCCCGCTGCGCATTGCCGGAACAGGCTTTTTCTCCTCATTTCCCGGATAAAGGATATCCACCAGACATCTTCTGAGGTCTGAAAAGAATATGGGCTTGCTGCAAAATGCCGTCACCCCGGCTTCCCTTCCCTCCTCCTCAATATCAGACCAGTCGTATGCGGTCAATATGATGATAGGCACGCTTTCGCCGACCTCCTTGCGAATCTGCCTTGCTATTTCAATACCGTTCATATCGGGCACCATCCAGTCAATCACATACACGCGGTATTCATCATTCCTGCTTATTGCCTGCTTTGTCCTGAGAATTGCTTCTTTTCCGCTCATAGTCCACTCGGCGCGCATCCCAACCTGTATCAGCATGTTGGAAACGCTGTCACAGGTATTGAAATCGTCGTCCACCACAAGCGCATGCGCTCCCTCCAGCGCGTCAACCTTTAATTCGACATTCTCCGCCGAAAGCTTTTTCATCGGAAGCTCCACCGTAAACTCTGAGCCTGTGCCCCGCTTGCTTTGGACGCTGATTGTTCCTCCCATCATTTCAACGACGTTTTTCGTAATCGACATGCCAAGCCCCGTTCCCTGGATGCCGCTCACGGTGGAGGTGCGCTCACGCTCAAACGGCTCGAACAGATGCTTTTGAAATTCCTCTCCCATGCCTATGCCGGTGTCCCTCACGTGGAACTCATATCTTGCATATTCCTTTGACTCCGCGGGCTTTTGGTAAATGCGCACGCTGATGCTGCCGCCAGGCTCCGTAAACTTTACGGCGTTCCCCAGCAGATTAAGCAGAATCTGATTGAGCCTCAGCTTATCGCACACCACGTTTTCGTCATACACGTCCACTGTATCTATGTAGAAATTCAGGCGTTTCGCTTTCATGTCAGCCTGAAGGATATTGCGCAGCCCGTGCATGATTTCGGACAGGCTGCACTCCACCTCGTCAAGCTGTATTCGCCCGCTTTCAATCCGGCTCATGTCCAATATAGCATTAATCAGGCTGAGCAGATGATTGCCCGCAGACATAATCTTTGCAAGATAATCCTTCACCTGCTGAGTGTTATCGATATGGGTTGTCGCAAGCGTCGTAAAACCGATAATGGCATTCATGGGCGTGCGGATATCGTGCGACATATTGGAAAGGAACGTCGTCTTAGCCCTGCTTGCCGCCTCGGCGCGCGCAAGCGCATCCTCTATCTGTCTTTGCTGTCTAAGCTCGCGCTCAACGGCGTCCGTATTGTCAATGGTGACGATAATGCCGCAGCGCCTTCCGTCAGCCTCCGTCACAAAAATATTCATGGAATAAACGCGGAAATTTCCCGCCTCGTTTTGGGCGGCGCTCCGGTAGCTGCATATTTTTTTCTCATTGAGCGGCAGCCCTTCAAAGGTTTCGATGCTCAAAAACTCCCCGACCGCCGCCGCATCGTCCGGGTGCACATATGTAAGCTGATATTTCACATAGCGCTCCCAGTCCCCGACGTCCTGCGTGTCTATGCACCCGTTCTTGCGCATGAGCCTGCTTGCCTTGCGCGTGTCCAGCTCAAGGCGCAGAATGCTGGCATAAATGTCTGACGCGGTAGCGATAAACATCTGCTCATACCTGTGCATCTCCTGCTCCTTGAGCTTCTGCTCCGTGATGTCCTTTACATTGCAGTCGGCGATAATGTCCCCCGTGAGCTCATCCCTTGCCACCGTGGTAGTTTGGCGCATATATGCTTCCCTGCCGATTCCCATGACCGCCCGGAACTCAAAGGTTGTTTCCATATGCCCTTCCTCAAAGCGTTTCATAAGATATTCGCGGGACGTGTTATCCTCATATACTTTACGACATTCAGGCTTAACCTTATGCTGCGCCCAAAGCCCCTGAAACACGCTGTAATCGGCGGGAGCCGTCATCCCAACGGCTGCAAGCAGCTCTGTTTTTACCCCGTCAATCATTTCCCACAGCTCATGCTCAAGGACATTTTTGCTGAGGTTCGCCTCATAAAAAATAATCGCCTCAGCCAAAACGGCGTTTTTATACTGCTCCGATTTTGCCAGCGCATTCTTAAGCTGTATCTCCTGCTTTTCCAAAAGCGTTTTCTGCTTGAGGTCCCTGATGACCTCGTCGTTAATGTCCCTAAATGCAATCACACAGCAATCCTTATTTTCAATTTCCGCCCTGACCGCGCGGCATTTGAAATATTGCACCCTTTCATCCCTGAAAACACGGTAGTTAAAGGTGACTGACGACTTCTGCCGCATGGACTTGCCTAAGCTGCCTATATCGATAATAGGGTCAAAAAGCTCCCTGTCCGGCTCATACACGCTTTTTTGGACATAAAGCTGAATACAGGTCGAATAATCGCCCTTCCTGAATGTGTCCCCGTATTCCTTTTTGATTTCCCTGCTTATATTGTAAGCATCCACATTGCCGCTTGCCAGATCGACCAGATACACATTATTATAATTGGAGCTTAAAGCCCTGTTAATAGTCTTAAATATGACCTGCTGCTCCTGAACTTGGCGTTCCTTATCCCTGCTTTCCTTTTCTCTGGCAATTTCTTCAGTCACGTCCTCCATCATGCCGACCGCCACGGGCATATCCGTATTCTCATCCGTATCAATAAGAGAAAGCACCACTCTCACGGCAGCTGCATTTTTAAGATGAAAAACGGCAGTTGACTTTTTACCGCCGTTTTCGATTGCCCGGTACATCTCATAACTCAGCGACTTATCCTCGTCGCAGACCATATCGTCCGCAAAGCTCTGCGGCATGTTCGGATAAAAACGACCGCATGAAAATTTTTCGGCTGTTATCTCCGCCGCAATCATCAGTCTGTCCCGCAAATAATATCTGAACAGATACATTCCGCTTGCCGCCACAGCCTTCTGTACTTCGTAATCCTCTTCCTCATAGCTTTTTCCCTGATAAATGGTTTTTCTCATGCCGCCGCTTCCTTCCCGTGTCCGATATTACATTATTTTTTTTATTATATAATGCCGCCGATTAAAAATCAACAAGGCGTTGTCAGTTTTTACGAAGCATTTCACCTGCCACAATCAGCATCGCTCCTATCATAATCCCAAAGTCGGAGATGTTAAAGACCACCGATTCCAACGCAGCCTTCAGCATTTTTAAGCGCTTATTTTGAGTTTCCGGGAGCCTAAACGACACATAATCCACCACGTACTGTCTTTTCAGCCGGTCATACGTATTGCTGTACGCGCCACCCAAAAGCAGCGAAAGCCCGCTCTTTAGCAACACATTTCCCTTTGTGGTAAGCGTCGCCGCAAAAATCCCGCTCACAAAGGCGCTAAACGCCAGCGAAAGTAAAGCGACAAGCCGCTCATTCCTCCCTCCAATATTGAGCATTGCGCCCGTATTGTGGTATTTTTGAATGTGCAGCCTGCCGCCGAACATATTTTTCCCCTGCTTCGCGCCGCCTTCATCACCTGCTTCAATATGACCCTTTATCATATTGTCCGCAGCAAAAAGCGCCGCCGCAGCCATAATATATTTATTTATCGTTATTTTCATACTCACGCACCCCTTCCGCCGCCTTTTTCTTTACACTATCACAGGGGTGCGTTCCTGTCAATCCCTACCTGACGGAGGTTCCCTCAATCACCGTGTCCGCCGCGCCTGTTGACGCGTTGGAGCTGTCCGTGCCGCTTTCCGTGCCGGTCTGCGACGCGCCGACGCTATCCGTGTCCGCATTATCGTCCGCGCCTGCCCATGTGTCCAAATCAAGCCTTGCGTACAGTCCCATATAAAAATCCTCAAGCTCATCGTTTATCTGAAACTGATTTGTCTGAAGCAGTGTGACATATTCGCTTACAATCTGACCTAAGTTGCTGTCCTCATTTGCCTCCGCAAACTGCTGATAATATTGCAGCGCCTCGCTGTCCACCACATCCTCCGTTTCACCCTTATAGTAATTGTCTATGCCCTCCGTGCTGTCGTAGCCGCCCGTAATCGCGTTGGTGGCAATTTCCTCATAGATCCTTGAGGCTGCTTCGGTCGTCACGTTGTCGGGATATTTCTCAAGATGCTGCTCAAATAAAAGCGCACGCTCGAGCATCTCCGAGAGCGTCATGTTTATGACTCTCCTGTTTTCCTCGTCCGAGAGCACCATTGATGGCGTATCGGCTTCAAGCTTCATCAAATCCATGAATGCAATCATATCCTCGGGCATATACTGTCTGCTGTCCTCAAGCCTTGTGAAGTCGATATCCCTGATATCATCGCCAAAGCTTAAAAGCCCGGAAAAGAAGCGCTCCACGTCGTCCTCGCCCGCATCGGCAATGTTGGTATTGATATAGTCCATCAAATCGTTAGGGTCTGTGTTTTCATCGCCGAGCATGGTGTCGAACTCGCCAAAGTCGCCGCCTGTCTGCCCGTCGTCGGACTCACCCGTTCCGGATGTTTCCGTATCTGACATTTCCTCGCCCGTGAGCGGGTCCTGATTTTCATTCACGTTACTGTTGCTGCTGCCGCAGGCCGACAGCAAAAGCGCCAGCTCGCAGCAGGCTGCCGCCACTGTCTGCCTTTTTGATAAATACTTCTTTTTCATAAATGTTTTCCTCCATTTTGATGTTGATACTGTTATTGTTACTCAATATCAGCATTTCACTTTTGGAGAAAAATATACATTTAATTTTTTATTTATAGTGAACGACAGTTTTCCCATAACATGTCACATCACCAGCTAAGCGCCTTACTGCTTATCGTGAACTTCACGCTCATGCTTCCACCGTAGAGCGGTCCCTGCCCGGTTATCGTCACGGTGCCCTTGTTTGTTCCGGCAGAACCGTTATTTTGGTATGTAACGGTATAGTCCGCGTCCTGCGTAAGCTTTGTAAGCTTTGAGGTGTCGCCATTCCTTACCGCCGTTCTGTTCGTGCCGTAATATACCGTCACTTCGGGAGTCGCAAGGCTTCCTGTGTAGATTGCTTCCCCGACCTCAACGTACATGTTTGATGAGGAGAGCTTCTTTTCATACACGGGGAGTATTGAAAGCTGCGCCGTGCCCGTGTAGCCCGAGCCTGCCACCGCGGTTATCTCCGCATACGGGCGTTTGGACGCGTCCGCCGTACCGGCCTTGTACGCCGCAAGGTACGCCTCGTAATCCGCCTGCGTGTTATTATAATACTCCACGATATAATCCGCATTCTCCTTTAGCTTTGCCGTTCCATCCTCCACAGTGAGCTTCGGCGTGTAGGCATAGTCCGCATCCTTCTTTGCTCTGTACGCCGTCTGCACCGCCGAGAGGGTTATGTCCTCAGAGCTTAAAGCCTTTTCCGTTATCGCGAACGTTTCCGTCAGCGTCCCCGTATAGTTACCCTTGCCTTTGAATGTTACGGCCGCTTTATCCGTCAGCTCCTTATTCCCGCTATAGCTTACGGTGTAATCTGTCCCGTTTACGAGCGCAATGCCGTTGTATGTAAGGGTAATATCCGGCTCTGCACCGCTCCGGCTGTATTGCACGGCTGCGCCCGCCATATCCTTTGTTACGCCGCCAATATCCATCGCCGCTATTGCAAAGGTCTTTGTGAAGCTTCCCGTATAGCCTGCTTCCGCAAGCCCGGTGAACGTGGCTGATGCCTTTCCCTTATTGATGTTGTTTTTGTATGTGACAGTGTAGTCCGTTCCTTCAACGAGTGCCTTTCCTCCGCATGAAAGCTTAAGTCCCTCCTGCGTGAGCGCCGTTCCCGTGTAGGTAAGGCTGCTAAGCCCCTCCACGGACACCTTCTTTGCGCTGAATACGGTGCCGTTTATCTTAAACGCCGCCGTCTTAACGCCTGCATATTCGCCTTTCCCCGTAATGACAATCGTCGCCGTACCGACCGACCTGTTGTTCAGGTAATCCACGGTATAATCCGTGCCGTATGTAAGCATGGTCTTTCCAAGCTTCACGGTAAACACGTCCGCACCCGCCGTGTCCGACGCGGCAGGCTTTATGTAATCCCCCGTGTACTGCACGGATTTTATGTTTTTCCCGAGCGTTACCTTCGCATTCTTAAGCAAATGCTCCTTATCGGCAACATACACCGTTTTTTCAATGCTGCCCGTGTAGTTGCCCTTGCCTGTTATCGCAAGCGTATACGTGCCGCTGCCGCCGGCGGGTATTTTAAGGTCGCTGAGCGTTTCGCCTGTCGAGTCATCGGTCAGTGTAACGTCATAATCCGTGCCCTGTGTCATTTTCTTTTTGTACTTTATCGATGAGAACGGCGAGAACGCCTTCTTTTCATTTACCGCACTCTGCTGTGTGTATGCCAGCGTAATTCCGTCCGCCTCGTCCTGCCCGTCGCCGATTGACGCCGGCAGTATGGTGAAGTTCACATATAAATCAAAGGCGTAATTGCCAAAGCCCGTAATATGCACATACGGCAGTGTGCTGTCAAAGCCGTTTGAAGTGTCGCTAAGCGACGTGCCCGAGCCTCCGCTCTTTCCGGCAGCATTGGCGTTGATGTTGTTCACATATTTAATCGTGTAATTCTTCCCCGATTTTAAGAGCTTATCTCCGTCATAAACCTTTACGGCAGGCTTTAGGATTAAGCCGGTATAATAAACGGTTTCTATTTCATTTGTGAATAAATCATCATCGCTGCCGTCAGCTTCTTCGTCCGTTTCAACGCTTTCAGCCTCGCTGCTGCTTTCGTCCTCTCCGCTGCTGCTTTCGGCTTCTCCGCTGCTTTCGTCCTCTCCGCTGCTTTCGTCCTCTCCGCTGCTTTTGTCCTCACTGTTGCTTTCGTCCTCGCTGCCGCTTTCAGTTTCTCCGCTGCTTTCAGCCTCGCTGCCGCTTTCAGTTTCTCCGCTGCTTTCGTCCTCTCCACCGCTTTCGTCCTCGTTTCCGCTTTCGTCCTCGCTGCCGTCGCCCTGCGACGATGTTTCCTGTATCGTAAAGCTGCATATCAGCGTTCCCTGATAATTTCCGATACCGGTAATCGTTATCTGCGCGGTTCCCACGTTCACGTTATCGGCATACGACACCGTATAATCCGTGCCGCTGACAAGCGTCACTCCGTTCACGCTCACGGCAGGCTCAGGCGTAATCTCCGCTCCCGTATATTCATAGGAGTCGTTTGGAAGTGTCACCGACGCGCTGTCGTCAAGCGTCCTTGCCTGCACCGTGAGTATGACATCGGCAGTAAATTCCCCGTAGGTCACGGTAAGCGTTTTTTCGCCCAAGGTGCCGGAGCTTAATTCGTCAATGTTCGTCGTATAGCCTGAAATTTCCTCCGTGGTTCCGTTATCGTAGTTCAGCGTCACGGTAAGGTCGTCCGCGTCCAGCTCATCGCCGTACTCGTAAAGCGTCTTTGTCTTTGTCACGGAAATGCTTTCCGCCGCCGGAACGGAATTTTTCCAAAGGGTCTCACTGTATGAAAGGCTCTGCGGCAGCTCTGTCACTGCAGTACCGTCCGACATATACCAAACGTCGGTATCGGATTCGGTCGGCAAGGTAACTGACAGGGATAAATTTTTAGGAGTGTAAATCGTGGTTAAGGCTGTGCAGCCATCCAGCATATTATCTGCACTTGTAACGCTGCTCACATCAAAGCCGCTTAAATCCAGGCTTTCCAATGCCTCGCAATAGCGGAACATCTCTTCCATGCTTATCACATTGCTTGTGTCAAAGCCGCTCAAATCTATGCTTTTAAGCTCACAGCCGCGGAACATATGGGACATACCTGTCACATTTTCCGTATTAAAGCCGCTCACGTCTATGCTTTCCAATGACACGCAGTCCATAAACATATATGACATATCTGTCACATTTTCCGTATTAAAGCCGCTTAAATCTATGCTTTTCAATTCGATACATTCGTAAAACATATAAGCCATATTTGTTACATTGCTCGTATCAAAGCTGCTTAAATCTACGCTTTCCAATGACTCGCAGTCATAAAACATATCCCACATACTTGTTACATTGCTCGTATCAAAGCTGCTTAAATCCAGGCTCGTCAGGCTGCAGCATTACCAAAACACAAAATTCATATCTGTTACGCTGCTTGTGTCAAAGCCGCTCAAATCTATGCTTTCCAGTGCCCTGCATTGCCAAAACATGCCTTGCATGCTTTTTACACTGCTCGTATCAACTCCGCTTAAATCTATGCTTTTCAATTTCCTGCAATTATAAAACATGCCGTACATATCTGTTACATTGCCCATATCAAGTCCGCTCAAGTCTATGCTTTCCAGCACCTTGCAGCCCCAGAACATGCTGCGCATGGTTTTTGCGCTGCTCGCATCAAGTCCGCTTAAATCTATGCTTTCCATCTTACTGCAGTCGTTAAACATATACGACAGATTTGTTGCCCCCGTCAGCTTCACGACTGCGCTTGTAATACTTGTCCTATAAGAATACCACGGCGGACTGCTCCAGTACTCCATAATATCCCCTGTCCCATCAACGGTCAGCACGCCGTCCTCGTCTATGCTCCAAGTCCCGCTCCCGGTATCGTTGTCCCATGAGCCGGACATCTCGTCGGATTCCTCCTCATCATCATTGTCACCATCCGTGCTATCTTCGTCATCGTCGTCATCCTCCGTCGAAGCCGTTTCCTCATCCTCCTCAGCAGTCAATTCCACAGATGATTCCACGGTCGTTTCCGCAGCCGTTTCCACGGTCGTTTCTTCCGCCGCAGAAGCGGTACTTTCCACGGTCGCTTCTGCAGTCTCAGAATCGGCGCTTCCCTCCGCGCTATCCGCTTCCTGCGCCGTTTCAGCCTCGTCCTGCGTTTTTTCTTCCTGCGCCGCGCTCTCCTCGGCTGCGTTTACACAGCTTATCAGGGATCCGTCAATACCCCACCCGAATACCATTGAAGCTGTCAACAACACCGCCAAGGCACGCCTTGCCGCAAACACATATCCTGCCCGCTTTCCTTTTTTCTTCATCGCATTTCCCCCGCATCCGTTTTACTATTCCGCATCGTTACCCGCGCACGCTCCGCGTGCAGCTTTTATTTCATTATAATACCTTTTGTTCCGATTTTGAAGTGAAATATTCTTATTACAGTTAAAAAAGAGCATCAAAAAAGCAACCGCCCAATCCCAAGGTAGTGGTTGCTTTTTTGACAAGCCCTGTTTTTACTCCTCAGCCGCCAGGTTTGACACGCTGACCTTATGGTCATACCATGTCCCCTTGCTTCCTATCAGCGCGACGTCAAATTCCGTGTCGAGGGCGGGAACCGGGATATCAAAGCCGTATACCTCCTCCGATGTGCCGTCGCTGTATGTTACGGTGTCCACGGTCGGCTCAAGCAGCTGCGCCCCTTCCTTTTGCGCGTCCTCGGCAAGCCCGCAATACAAATTCAATATGTTTTTGGAAACAAGCGACACATGAATTGTCATCTCACCGTCCTTCACTGTCAGTGTTCCCTTGCCGCCGCACGCCTCATTTGCATGGAACATGCTGCTGTCAGTGTTAAAATCAGCCTCATACACGCCGTCCTCAAGCGCGCTGCCATCAGAAACCGTTTCCTGCGTCGCCGCAAGACCTTTTGAAGCAATCGCGTCCGCCGTATGCTCCACGTAGATTTCCTGAATAGCTTCAATGCCGCCAAGTCCGGAAACCTGCACGTCTATGCCGTCAAATCTGTCGGAAGCCGTAAACATGCTAAGCCACGAATCCTCATCATCGCCCGCCATATCATTGTTTGCATGGTCGCCGGCAACCACCATCAGCGGTCTTAACACAACCTTAGTATAGCCTGCTTCCGCGACCTTCTCAATGACAGCCTCGCACGACGTGTCCTCCGGCTCGCCCTCCACGGTTCCGATAAACACATTTTCATATCCGAGCATTTCCATCTGCGTCTGCATCTGGCTGTATGAAACCTTTGCGGAATGAGAGGTGCCATGTCCCATAAAGACAAACGCCGTGCCTGCCTCCTTTGCCTCATCGGCGGACGCATAGCCTGCCGACTCGCATGCCTTTTGGGTAATCGCGACTGCCACCGCTTCCTTATCCGGATTGATTACCGCGGCATCCGAGCCGACCTCGCCAAGCAGAGGCTCCGCCACCGCAACGCTTTCAAATTGGTCCGCGTATTCCTCCACCGACTGCATCAGCTCGTCATACTCCGCGCCATGCATAAGATGCGTGGGCTGCACGACCAGATTTTTAACGCCGTTTGCCACCGCGCGCTCCAACGCCTGCTCCATATTGTCAATAAACTCCTCATCGCGCGCCTGTATGTGGTTAATAATAATCTGCGACGTGAACGCGCGCCTTACCGACCAATCCGGATATGCCTCCTGAAGGGCATCCTCAATCCCTTTTATATCCACGGCGCGGCTGTCGTTGTAGGAGGTGCCGAAGCTTACGACCAAAAGCTCATTATCGCCGATTTCATCCTGATTTCGGGGATTGTCGAGCGAAGCGTCTCCCGTATCTCTTCCAAAGTAATCCGGGTCCGCATTCTCACCCTCGACCATCTGCTTCTGCGTGTCCGTCAGCGCGTCCCACGCGGCCTTTGCGGCGGCGCACTGCGCATCCGTTTCCTCTGTTCTTGTCTGCACATAGATTGCGTCAATCAAAGCTGCCGCATTTGCAGCCGCCTCCTCATCGGATATCTCCTCCTGCGTCTGAGGCTGCGTTGTCGTTTCCTCCTGCGCCGTTTCCTCCACGGCAGCCGTTTCCGCCGCCGGTTCGCTGTCTGCGCAGCCTGTCGCCGTCAATCCCAACACCATCACTGATGTCAGCAGCATTACCATTTTCTTTTTCATAGCTTACCTCCGTTGGTTTTTGTGAAAAACTTATTTTTTTATTGTCAAACAGGGCTTACACGCAGAAAAGCAATCTGCTTTCCCTTTGCAGACTGCTTCCTTTTAATTAATAATTGTACGGAAAAAAGACTCTTTTTCAGAATCACTGTACCCGCTCATTATTTCAAGAAGCCGCCATATACCGTGGTGTGCTACCCAAAGATATAAGCAGGTCTCCTGACTTCAGCTCATCGCTTCCGGACCCTTCCCAAGGGTACATGGCTTATGTACCCTCAGTGGTTTTGTCTTTCAGCTCCCTGTCACAGTGGCGGAACCGTTCCGGACCTTCACCGGTATTCCCTATTAATGCTTTCGCAGCTTATATCCGTTTGCATGGATTTAATTATAAACAGCTCCGCGCATTTTTTCAAGCATTTATTTCATTTCCGCTCAAGCCCTGAGCTTAAACAGCGCAACATAATTTTTAAGCTCCTCGGCGCAGCTTGTAAGGTCCGTGCCGGAAGCGGCGTTTTCCTGCGCCACGGCGGCGTTTGACTCTACAACCTTTGTGATTTCATTCACTAAGCTGCCGATTCCGTCCACGGAGCTTTTCTGCGTGGAAACGGCTTCCTGCACCTTTGCCACGTTCTCAAGCGAACGCTCCGAGGATTTTTTGCCCTCCTCAAATGCCGCGGCGGCGTTTTCCGCCATCTTAGAGCCATGGGTGACAGCCTCCCTTGACGACCTGACCAGATTGCCGATGCTGTCGCTTGCGCTTGCACATTCCGACGCAAGCTTGTTGATTTCCTCCGCAACGACGCCGAAGCCCTTTCCTGCCTCGCCTGCTCTTGCCGCTTCTATTGAGGCGTTCAGTGACAGCAGGTTTGTCTGATCCGCGATGTCGGTGATTGTCTGCATGATGGAATCAATCTCATCGGTCGTCTTTTTGATAATTTCCATCGCTTTTCCAAGCTCAAGCATCTGCTGTTCGCCGTTTTCGAGGCTGTTATTTGTAGTGCGCACGCTTTCAATCATCGTTTCGGAATTTTCAACTATCGCGTCAATCTGCGCTCCGAAGGTTTTCATGTCGTCCTCTAAGTCGACAACGGCGGTCGCCTGCTGGGTCGCGCCCTGCGCCACAAGCTCTGAGCTTTGCTGTATCTGCCCCGCGTATGTTACGAGCGTGTCGGCACGCTCGCCAATCTGATAGAAGATGTCGTTTAGCTTATCAAGGATTGTGTTCAAGCCGTCCTGAATGTGCAGAAAATCACCCTGATAAGCTGTTTTTGAGCTGACCTGCAAATCATACTGCGCGATACCCTCAACAATCTGCTCTATATCCTCTATGTAGCATTTAAGCTGCTTTACGGTGGCGTTCAGCGAGCTGTTAAGCGCATCGACCTCCACGATGTAATCCTCATCGGCAAATGAAATGTCCAAATTTCCTGCCGCAAGCTCGGGCACGACAGCGCTTACCGTTTCAATCGGCAAAAACCACTTTTGGCAGTTTTGTCTGTTTACCTTCTTTATTAAAATGTTAGCGATTATGCCGGCTGCAATTATCAGCAAAATCAACAGGATAACGCCCTCGTAAACAGCCAGTACCAGCTCGACCATGACTAAAAGCCAGCCTGACACGTCAGATTGTGAGGACATGGCAAGCTTTAAGCCGCCCTTATAATCCCATATTGTATGTATTTTTCCGGCATCCGTATAAAGCTTATTGTATTTGCCGTTTGCCACATCCGCCATATTCGGCGACTCATCCGCGGTCATAGTATACTCGTCATTGGGGTGCACCATGATTGTGCCGTCCGCGCCTGCAAGCATCAGATAGCCGCTTCCGACATCCGCCGCCGAAATCAGGTTCACAATCTCGTCAATATAAAAATCTATACCGACTACTCCGAGCGTTTCCCCGTTTGCCTCCACTTCCTTTGATATGGTGACGCAGACCGCGCCTGTCACAGCGTCTATGTACGGGTCGCTTACAAACACATCTCCGTTTGCGGCGACCGCGCCGAGATACCAGCTTCTCTGCGACCATGAGGTTTCGCTTCCGAGAAGCATCGCCCCATCGTCAGCGGAATAATAAGTAAGCGTATCGTCGGGCTGGGCAAAATACGACGCGCTTATTCCCGAATCGGACTTTGTGACAAGCCCCGCCATTTCTACCTGAGTGTCATAGCTTGTTATACCGTTGGTTTCAAGGGACAGCGCAAAGCCCTCCGCCAAGCCCTTGACGGACGCAATATAATTGTCTACCTGCTTTTCGTAGGTGTTTAACCGGTTTTGGGTCTGGTTCTGCGCGTTTATCCAAGCAAGCACCATGCTCGCGCAGACGGCGAGAACCGCCATCACCATTATAACGGTGAATACCTCGCCGGCTACCAAACGCTGTATACTTTGTGTGTAGGTCTGCATCTTTTTTTCTTTCATAATATTCTCCATTCCGGAGCGTTTTACGCTCCATCTCTTTTCTTGTTTTACCCCAAAGCCTTACCCACGCGGTTCAGCAAATCCGCAGGCATATAGGGCTTTGTCAGATACCCCGCTACCGACAGCCTTGCCGCCGCGATAATGGTTTCCTTGTAGTCGTCGCCCGTCAGCATTATGACGGGAAGGTCAGCGCCGCCCGGAAGCGAGCGTATCTTAGCCAGTGTTTCGATACCGTTCATGCCGGGCATTTCCATATCCAGCAGAACTAAGTCAACGTGAGTGCTGGTAAGCGTCAAAATGCAATTCTTGCCGTTCTCCGCTTTCAGTACGGTATATTTGCTCTTTAGTACCTGTTCCGCTGTCGCCAGCCATATAAAGGTGTCGTCTACTACTAATACTGTTTTTGTTTCCATACATATCCCCCGTTGTTGTTTTTGGGTTGCGGGGGGGGGGGGGGGGGGGGGGGGGGGGGGGGGGGGGGGGGGGGGGGGGGGG
>JAJQDE010000061.1:0-159644 GCA_021202335.1 Lachnospiraceae bacterium | reverse complement strand
CCTCGCGCCAGCCATATAAAGGGGTCGGCCACTACAAATTCGGTTTTTGTTGCCATACATAACCCCCCATTTCCCTCAACCCTCAACCCCCCCCCCCGCATAAACAAAAGTCCGAAACACTCGCGTCCGCAATTTGTCGCGATGGCGGAGGTTGCCTGATAATAAGTTACATTTTCAAACGGCACTATCCTAAGAGCCTCCTTTTCTATCTCCTGCAGCTCCTCATGCGTCAGGCCGACATGCGTGATGAACAGCAGTCTTTTGTCGATTGTCCTTTTATTTTTCAGCGCGTCGTCGATATATTTCTTACGCCTGTGGTATTTCGAGCCGAACAAAACTCCCGCAAGGGTGATTTTGCTGTGCTTCATGCTAAGCTTTGGATAAATCATAAGCGCCCTGCACATTTTACTCACTCTCGGCGAAAGCCTGCCGGAGCGCGCAAGGTATTCGGTTGTTTCGAGCATAAATGTTGTGTCTGCTCTTTTTTTCAGGCTTTTTGCAAAGCCGGCAACCTCATCGGGCGTATGGTTCCCCTCAGCGGCATATTCCGCGGTGCGAAGCACGATAAGCCCCAGCCCGCTCGAGAGCTGCCCCGAGTCGATTACCTGCACATTGTCAAAGGTTTCGGCGGCTTCGCATGCGTTAGCATAGCCATGGCTTGAATTTTTCGCCATTGTGATATGAATGACGTGCTGCGCCCTTGTCAGATTATCCTCAAAGAAATCCTCGTATTCAGATACCTTCGGAGGCTCCGAGCGCGCCGATTTTCCGGCACATTCGATGTAGGACATCAGCCCGTCCGTTTCCACCTCGATGCCCTCCATAAAATCCCCGTCGTCCGTATATACATGATATGGCATGACGGCAATTTTGTGCTTTTCCGTCAAATCGGACGGCAAATCGCAGACGCTGTCCATCGTGATTATGATAGGGATTTTCGACCTATGTACGAAAAGCACCTCGCTTGTGTCATCATTTTCCTCATCGCGGATTATTTTCACAAGCTCCCTCGGAAGCTGCCGCAAAAGCTCCATCTCAAGCTGCTTTCCGCTTATCGGCTTTAAAAGATAGCCGTTAAAGCCCTCTCTTTCATACAGAGCGCGGTTCTCACCTCCGGCGTTTGCGGTCAGTATGACAATGGGCGTGTCCGCGTTTAAGCTTTCCGCCTGTTTTCTTATCGCGTGAAAGCACTCGATACCGTCCATTTCAGGCATCATGTGATCCATGAAAATTACGTCATATTTGGCGCGCGCGGTTTCCCTAAGGCACGCCGCGCCGCTTGTGACAGTCTTTACCTTGACAAAGGTGTCCCTCAAAAGCTTTTCGGCAACCATGAGGTTCATCTCGTTGTCGTCCACTATAAGGACATTCGCGTCAGGCGCCTCAAAGCTCTGTCTGTAATGCTCCCTGCGGCTGATGTCGTGCTTTGCCTCCAAATCAAGCTTTCCGATATGCGTCTCGCCTGATACGCCCTGCGGCAGCGTGATTATAAATGTTGAGCCTTTCGTGTAGATGCTGTTTACCGTAATGCTGCCATTCATAAGCTCCGCAAGCTGCTTTACGATGGAAAGCCCAAGACCCGTGCCCTCAATATATCTGTTTTTCTCCTCATCCACGCGCTTAAACGCGCTGAAAAGATGCGGCAGGCTCTCCTTTTTTATACCCATGCCCGTATCAGCTATCGAATATATCATGTTGATGGTGCCGTCCTGCGCCTTGCCGCATTGGATTGAGAGGGTGACAGACCCCTCTGACGTGTATTTCACCGCGTTGTTGAGCACGTTTATCAGAATCTGCTTGATGCGCACCTCATCGCCGTAAAGCTTTGACGGAGTTTTTTCGTCCACGTTCACATGAAATTCAAGCCCCTTTTCCTTTGCCTTTACCCATATCATATTCACGATATCGGAAAGCATAGCCCCCAAATCGTAATCTACGGGTACAATATCCATGCTGCCGGACTCAATTTTTGACATATCGAGAATGTCGTTTATGAGCGTGAGCAGCATTTTGCTCGCGCCCTGGATATTTTTCGCGTCCGCCGCCACCTCGTCGGAAATATCCTCGCGCAGAATCATCTCGTTTAAGCCTATAATCGTATTAATCGGAGTGCGTATTTCGTGGCTCATGGTAGAGAAAAAGCGGTTCTGCGATTTATTAAGCTCCTCCACCTCTTTGGTCTGCTCCTTCGCGAAACGGTTTTCTGATTGGTAGATCGCGTTTTGGAACAAAATCATGACCGCTATGGACGCGCTGACGACAAAGCTCGTAAGCAGGGAATCCGAAAATGTCATATCCCGCGAATATTCTATAATCATGTCCGGATAAAAATAAGCGATAAAATAGCATCCGCAAACCACGACGCCCAGGCTTCCAAGGAAGAAATATTTTATTTTCCCGCTCACATTCAGGCAGATATAGACGACGCCGAGTATGAACCCTATCGGGCTTCCGCTGTATACGCCGCCGGAGGTGAGGAAATTGACGGGCAGCAGCGCAAATACCATGATTGTCGCGATTATGACCGCCCCGATTTGTATTTTTCGAAAATGTACGGACCATAGCGCAAGCCCCAGCAGCAGAAAAAATACAAGCACCACGAAAATCAGGTTTGCCTTATCCGCGCCCACAGTTATGCCGCCCAAAATCCCGATGCCAAAGCCTGTCAAAGCCAGCGTCGCAAAGAGCCTGAACATCCTGTCCTGCAGGCTTAAATCACGGTTCATGAATGTTTCCTTTATTAACCTGACAAGCTTCATTTACTCATCACCGCCTTCCGGTATGTCAATCGACCCCAACGCGTCTGATATTGTCTGCACGGTTTTATCGTATTTCTCCATAAGCCCGCCGTCGTGCGCCGTGATATACTCGCCGTCACACGCCTTTGCCGCGTCCTCCAGCGTCTTTGCCATGGCTGACAGCTCATCCGCGCCTATCATTTTTGCCGTGCTCTTTAGGGCATGTACGAGAATTTGGTAATTGCCCCAGTCGGCATTTTGCAGGAAGCCCTGCATATCCGCTTTCTTCTGCGGCGCGTCCTCCGTAAAGCTTGTCCGGATTTTTTGGTAAAATTCCATGTCCCCTAAGCAATAGGCAAGCCCCGTCTGCGTATGTATTCCCGCGCGCTCAAGAAGCGCAAGCCCGCCATTTTCAGGCTCTTCCTGCGCCGGAGCCTCCTGCGCTGCCGTGTCCTCCGGTTCTAAAGCCTCCTGCTCTTTGGGAAGCTCCTGTTCTAAAAGCTCCGGATTCGGTGATTCCGGACCTTTGGGAATTTCTTTCTGCTCCTCGTCGGGCAGCGGCTCATCCTCTGACAGGTATACGATGGCGTTTCTTGGAAGCACCTTTTTCAGCACGCGGTTCAGCTCTATCAGTTCAATCGGCTTTGAGATAAATTCATCAAAGCCCTCGCTCAAAAACATTTCCCTTGCGCCGCTCACGGCGTTTGCCGTAAACGCGATAATGATTAAGCGGTTGTTGTTTCCGCGCGGGTTCTCATTGTCATTCCTGCGAAGCTGCTTTAGGGTTTCAACTCCGTCCATCCCGGGCATCATGTGGTCGAGGAATACGATGTCAAAGTCCTCCTCCATGCAGATGTCGATTGCCTTTCTTCCGCTGACTGCGGTTTTTACCTGCATCTGATAACCCTTTAGTATTTCATCCGCGACCATAAGGTTCATCGGCTCGTCGTCGACGATAAGAGCCTTAATTCCCGGGCAGAGGATTTTCCTTGTGTCAAACAGCTCGGAGTGCAGCGCGCTGTTTTGGTTGAGTATGTCGATAATCGGCAGAAAGTAAAAAGGCTTTTTTTAGGGAATGACACGGCTGCTTTTTTCAAACGCGTCCACGTCGTCCGTCACCACAATCACATCCGCTTCATCGCACAGCCCTTCATAATAGGACGGTCTGTCCGTATATTCCTCCTTCGCGATAAACAAATGCGTGACGCGGTATTTTGAGAGCACGCGTTCAAGCTCCGCCTCGCTGCCTGCCCTGTGCATCGTGATATTCAAGCCCTGCGCCATGTGGAAAATCATATTGTCGTAAAAGCGGAAAACCTTTGTCGAGAAATATTTTTCGGGCTTTAAATAGCAGGCGATGCACAAATCATCGGGCTTTTCCACGGAAATGCTTCTGCTTTCGTCCGATACCCTCTGCGGTATGCTGACAGACACGCAGGTACCCTCGCCCTCCCTGCTCTCTATCCTTAAAAATCCGCCCATCGCCGACACGATTCCGTACACAATGGAAAGCCCAAGCCCCAAGCCTCCGGCGCTCCTGTTTCTCCCGCCGTTTTGCTGGTAGAATTTACCCGAAAGCTTTTTTATGTTCTCCTCTTTTATGCCGACTCCCGTATCAGTAACCTTTATGCTCAGGTTTATGCCGTAATCCTTTTTGCGCCCCGATATTTCCACCAAAACCGCGCCATGCGCCGTGAATTTGACGGCGTTGTCAATCAAATGCCTGATAATTTTCTTGATTTTGCGCGCGTCGCCCACAAGCCTTGCGGGGATTGCGGGATCCACGTCGAAAATAATCTCGGGAGAGTGCTCGTGCTCCCTTGTCTGTTCCCCGATCACAACGTCGTTTACAACCGATGAAATCATGTAGTCGTCATGATTGATTTTCATGCTTCCCATGTCAATTTCAGTGTAGTCAAGTATATCTTCTATCTGGTCAAAAAGCCTGTGCCCCGCCTTTTGGATGGACAAAACGTCCTGCCTTTTTTCGGCGTTTTTTTCCTTATCCAGGATTACTGACGCAAAGCCCATAATCGCGTTAATCGGAGTGCGAAGCTCATGCGACACGTTCACAAGGAAATTTTCCATCTTGCGATTGTTTTCCTCAAGCTCGGCAACCTTGTCGTCCATCGCTTCCTGAAGCCTTGCGCGTTCCTGCTGCTGCGATTTTACGAGCCAGTCGGCGATGCAGACAAGCCCGAAATGAAGCCCCGTCCTTGTGACGTTAAGGGAATTAAGCTCTATGTCCTGCGCTATGAACAGCAGCGCGTAAATCATGGTGAAAAAGTATGTGACGGTGCAGAGCCTTGGAAGAAGGCGGTTATTTGTGCCTGACATC
The DNA here is from genome assembly GCA_021202335.1 of Lachnospiraceae bacterium. Taxonomy (GTDB): domain Bacteria; phylum Bacillota; class Clostridia; order Lachnospirales; family Lachnospiraceae; genus COE1. Next base: position 154,568 of record JAJQDE010000061.1, on the reverse strand, counting down.
AGAAGTATAAACGCGATTATCGTCGGAGCCAAATCGTAAATGCTTGTTTCATGCGTCCCATAGTAAAAGAAGGCAAGCATGGTAAGGATAAAGTACAGCCACAGGCATAAATCCGGCTCAAGCCTGCCTGAAAAATGCAGCGTCCAGCTTATAACAAGCCCGAAAAGGAGCAGCATGACAGCGGATTTATTCCATCCAAGAAGAAGTGATTCCATAATCAGCGCGGCTTCCATGATGGTAAAGCAAATCAATACACGAAGATGCCCGATACGTTTATTTGTATTCTCTTTCATAATACCCCCTATTTTTCTTTCATCGAGTATTCCGTATCCTCATCAATGAGACTCAGCATCGCGTCCGCATATACGGGGTCAAACTGCGTTCCCTTTCCTTTTTCAATCTCCTCGCGCACCGCCTGCTGCGGCATCACATTGCGGTAGCTGCGGTTGGAGCTCATCGCGTCATAGGCGTCAGCGACCGCGATAATCCGCGCCTCCGGCGGTATATCCTCCCCCGAAAGCCCGTCGGGGTAGCCCTTCCCGTCGTATCGCTCATGATGCCACCTTGCGCCTGTAAGGAGCTTTGGCATATCCGTGATATTTTCCAAAATGCCGGCGCCCAGCACAGGATGCTTTTTTATTATAGCGTACTCCTCGTCGGTGAGCCTGTCCGTCTTGTTGATGATGTCGTCGGGTATTCCGATTTTTCCTACGTCGTGCAAAAGCCCTATAATGTAAAGCTCGTCCTGCTCCTCCTCTGACAAGCCCAGCCTTTCCGCTATTTTCTTTGAATACTCCGCAACTCTTGCGGAATGTCCGTTTGTATATGTATCCTTTGCATCGATTGCGCCCGCCAGGGCGTTTACGACCTGAAGCATTATTCTTTCGATTTTTTTCTGCTGCGCCACGACCTCAAGAGTTTTCTTCTCTACCTCCCGGGTCAGGCTTGTTTGGAGGCGGTGCAGGTCTATCGTATGCCTGATTCTTGCCAAAAACACCTCCGGCATGAAGGGCTTTCTTATGAAGTCCATGGCTCCGCTTTGCAGCCCTCTTGTTTCCGCACCGATGTCATCATCCGCCGTGAGGAATATCACGGGAATTTCGGCTGTTTCCCTGTTTTTCCTGATTGCCGCAATAGTTTCAAAGCCGTCAATTCCCGGCATATGTATGTCCAAAAGAATAATGTCAGGCTTGTTCTTCTCCAAAAACTCAAGCGCGTCCCTTCCCGATTTCATACAGCTTACGCGCATATTTACCTTCGTAAGTATATGGCTTGCCATTATCAGGTTCATTTCATCGTCATCCACAACCAATGCCCAATCGCTCATACGCTCATATTTCCCTTATTTCCACGAATTTCAGTTTCTTTTCATCGCTTAAATTATTATAGTTTAGGACAGGGGTTTTATCAATATTTTTGCCTAATTGTCGAAGAATCTGCCAAATTGTATGATGAAACCGTATATATTTTATGGTATACTCAAAAAAGATTTTGGCAATCAACCAAAGTATCAAGCAGAAATGAGGTATTTTTTATGCTGATTTACCTATGTGATGATTCAGACGCCGATTCTTTGCGGCTTCAGCATTATTTAAATGCGTTCGCAAGGGAGAACGGACTTCACTTCGATACAAAAATATTTTCATCGGGCAAAACGCTCATTGCATCGTGGATGAACGCGCCCGAAAAGCCGGTTCTTGTTTTTTTGGATATTTACATGGAAGGGCTAAGCGGCGTTGACACGGCAAGAAGGCTGCGTGATATGGGCTATAACGCGGGAATTATTTTTACAACCTCATCCGCGGAGCACGCGATGGACAGCTATGAGGTAAACGCCCTTTACTATCTGCACAAGCCCTACGACAGGGAGGATTTTGGCAGGGCGATGGAGCGCTGCAGACATATATTGGACAACAGGCAGGAGTTTTTTACGTTCAAGCATAAAAAGAAAAGCCTTTCCGTTTCTTACGATGATATTTTGTTTTTTGAAACGGGAAGCCTTTCACATTCCATCATCATGCATACGATTGACGGAGCATATTTTTTCATAGGTACAATGTCACAGGTCACAAAAGCCTTGGAACAGTCGACAATGTTCCTTGCCGTAGGCAGAAGCTTCACTATCAATCTGAATCATGTCTCAGACACAATGGAAAACGATTTAATTATGTCCGATAATTCAATTATACAGATTCCCCTTCGGAAGCGGAAAGAGGTTTTTGCTGCAATTGAAAAGTGGCAGAGCTCTAAAGAACACTCCGTATGATATCCGCAATTTTTTGCCATTCATCCATGGCGGCAGGAAATATTTCTTCTATTTTGGGGGCGTCATTTTCTTTGGCGGCAAGCTCAAGCTCATAAAACAATTCGCCAAGCCGGTCAGCGCCTATTCCCCTTGCTTCGCTCTTTATCTTATGCGCCTGTGTGACAAAGGTATTTGAGCCTGCCGAATTTGATTTAAGGAAAATTTCTTTTAAGTCCTCAAGCTTCTTTGATTCCGCAAAAAGCTTTAAAAGGCTCCGGTAAAATTCCTCATCACCGTCGGAATAGCGCAGACCGTCACTCACGGATATTCCGCTTTTTTCAAGCTTTTCCATCCAATTATCAGGTGTCGGGCACGCCCTTGTGGCTTCCGGAGCGTCAGCGCTTTCCTTTTTTGAAATAATCAACGAATAATATCCCGTACTGTCAGGGATTTCATCAATCCCCTCATATATCCTCTCCTGCTCCATTGTGCAATTTTCCGCCATAACGGCTTCTCTCCCGCTCTCTCTTAAAAGCTTCTTTATCCCGGCAATTTTACCTGCCGGCTTCATAAAAACAACGGTTCCCGTTTCAGGCAGCTCCATTCCCTCAAAATGAACGCCCGGAAAAATGTGGATTGGCTCGTCCCAAATTCCCAGCGGCAGCTTCAAGCCCGCCGCTGCCGCGCAAAAGGACGCAACGCCGCTTACCGGCTCGCACAAATAGCCGTCTTTTTCCACAATCCGCTGAATATAAGTAAAGGTTGAATATATGCTGACATCTCCCAAGGCAAGCCAGACTACATTTTTTCCTGCTTTTAAGTAAGCCTCTATCCGCTCCGCGCCGATTTGATGACATTTTGCCTGTTCCCTCTTATCCGGTGTCATCGGCATATCAATCGCCAACAGTTCCTTCTGCGAAAGCTCCGGCACGGCGGCTGCCGCAATCTGATACGCCATGGTTTTTTCAGGCTCCTTACCGGGCAGTGCAATAATTGTATTTTCCTTTATCAGCTTAACCGCCTTTAAGGTCATAAGCTCCGGGTCCCCGGGACCTACTCCCACTCCATATAATATTCCCGACATGTTTTTCCTCATTTCCACGCTGCCGCACACCAATTGCCGCACACTAATCCTTATGTCTGCCAAAATGCTTCATGGCATTAAAAAATTCGCCGGTCGCCTTAAGCCTTCTTACCTTTTTGCGTTTAATCCCGCATATGTCACAAATCTGCTCTATCACTGCCTCCAGTATGACATTTGAAACCAGTATTTCTCTCGGCGCTCCGACGTCGTCTATAAAAGCAAGCAATTCGTTTACCAAAACAATATTGACGTCCTCATCAGGTCCCGCCATTTTGCATGAGATAATCGTCCCGCTTTTTGCGTCCGCAATGACAGCCGCCATCATATTTATCGGTCTGTCGTATTTTTTGTCTGCAACGGACACTCCCAAGGGAATAATTTCCAGCTCCAAAACAGCGTTGGCGTGCGGCGCCTCCCTTAGCTGTGTGAGCATCTCTTTATCGGTTATGATGAGATTTCCGAAATTATAGCTTGAAAACGGAAGCGGCTCCTCCCCGAATTTCCTGCTCTTTTTATCGTCGGAAAAAACAAAGGAAAACATATTTCCGTTTTCAAAATCAATTTGAATTTTTTCATCCAAATAGCAGGCAAAGGCTTTCTCAAAATTTTCAAGATGCTCCGTCATTCGAAGCACCTCGTCCCTGTCAGGCTCAAACGGATAATACCCCGGCTCAAACGACATAAAATAAAGCCAATTACCCTTGCCTCTGTACTTATAGCCCAGCTCCCTGATTATCTTCCGCTGCTTAGCCGACAGCTCCTCGCGATCCCCCCAATAGCAGGAAAGGCACTGCTGGTTAAACATCGCGTATTCAGTCGACACATTGAGGACATCCTGCATTGTCAGAAGAAAAAAAGAATTAAGCGCATCATATCCCTCATAGACGGTTATCCCAAGGCAGGTTCCGCCTTTTCCCAAAATGCTGTAAAACACGGTATCCTCCGGATTGTCGCCTGTAAGTATCCCTACAATATCCAAATCCCATAAATAGTCCCACGGCTTCATTTCCTTTATACGGGTCGCCGACTCATATAGCCTTCCCCACTCTTCGATTGATGCATTTGTCCGCATGGCTCCTCCTCGTCTGTACTCAAATTTATTTTTTTGCACCACCAATATTTTACCATTGTTCCCTTTTATCAGCAACAGCTATTTGCGGCTTTAAGCCCTTTATCCGACCCTTTTTGATTATTTTCCATTGACTTACGCTACGTTTTTCATTATCATAAACAGTATGAAAAACAAGAAAGGAACGCAGGAAAAATGTTAAAGCAAATATCAATTTATGCGGAAAATAAAAAGGGAGCCATGCAGAATATAACAAAAATACTGCTCGATAACGAGATTAATATTTGGGGCTCCGTCACAAACGACAGCGCCGAGTACGGCATCGTGCGCATGGTGGTGTCCGACGCGGAGCTTGCCTGCCGGGCGCTGAATGAAAACGGCTATCTTTGCCGGTCCGTAAATGTCATAGGCGTGGAGGTAGCAGACGAGGTCGGAATGCTCAATAAGCTTTTGGTTTCCATTCAGGAGGGAAACATCAATGTGGACTATCTGTACCTGTCCTTTAACCGCCGGTCAGGCATGCCGGTAATGGTGTTTCATTCCGAAGAGCCCCGGGAGGTTGAAAATGTATTAAAGCAGAAGGGATATACCGTATTGTAAGAAAAAAGAATGTGCAGAGCACATTCTTTCTTTTTTACGAATCAAATGAAATCCTGACAACCTCGGAAAATGAGGTCGTGCCGTCAAGCACATACTCCGAGCCGCTCATACGGAGGGTTCTCATTCCCTCCTCCATCGCTTTCTCCTTGAGCACATCCGCGCCCTGCCGCTTACTGATGATTTTCTTAAGCGCAGGCGTCATTTTCATAATCTCATAAACACCGATACGTCCCTTGTAGCCCGTATTATCGCATTTTGCGCAGCCGCAAGGCTCATAGATGGTGATATCCTCAGCCGTGTCCGCTCCCATAAACGCCTTTTCCTCTTCCGTCGCCGGCCGCGGCTTTTTGCATATGGGGCAAAGCCTTCTTACCAAACGCTGTGCAATAACGCCTATGACCGAATCGGCTATCAGATATGACTCCACTCCCATATCCTCAAGTCGTGTAATCGAGCTTGCCGCGGAATTGGTATGCAGCGTGCTTACCACCAAATGTCCCGTGATGGAAGCCTGCACCGCAATGGACGCCGTTTCGCCATCACGTATCTCACCGATCATAATGATATCCGGGTCCTGACGCAGAATGGAGCGGAGCGCGCTTGCAAAGGTAAGGTCTGCCTTCGGGTTCACCTGCACCTGATTGATACCGTCAATATTGGCCTCCACGGGATCCTCTACCGTGATGATGTTTACCTCGTTGGTGTTAAGCTCGCTCAACGCCGTATAGAGCGTCGTCGACTTACCGCTTCCTGTCGGTCCCGTAACGAGCAGAATACCGTGGGGATTGCTGAGAATATAATCAAACTGCTCAAGCTCATACGGCTTAAGCCCGAGCTGGCTCTTTTCCCTTGTGAGCGCCATTTTCGCGGTGAGTCGCATAACCACCTTCTCGCCGAAAACCGTCGGCAGAATGGAAACCCGGATATCGTATTCGACATGGTCCACGACCTGTGTGATACGTCCGTCCTGCGGCTTTCTCTTCTCGGAAATGTCCATTCCTCCGATGATTTTGATACGCGCTATAATCGCCGGAAGCACCGACACATTGTAGGTCGCCCTCTTTTGCAGAACGCCGTCTATACGATAGCGGATCCGTATGTATTCCTCCATCGGCTCAATATGGATATCCGAGGCGCGCTGACGCACGGCAAGGTCAATCATTTCCTTGACAAGCTTCACAATCGGCGAGCTGTTAATCTCCTCGTCCTCCTGCACATCCTCCTCAATCTCAAGCCTTTTTTCCTTCGCGTATTGGCTCAATGCGCTCTTCATTTCACTCTGCCCGTGATATTTGTCAATCGCAAGCATGATGCTCCGGGTTGTCGCCACCACCGGCTCCACCTGATAATTCGTTATAATGGAAATGTCCTCCTGCGCATATGTGTCCAGCGGATTTTCCATAGCCACGCGAAGCACGTTTTTATTCGTTTCACTGAAAGCAAACGGTATCATCGTGTATTTTTTCAGGATATTCACCGGAACAAGCTTTGTGACCGCGCTGTCCACACTTATATTCTGCAAATCCACAAGCTCAATGTCAAGCTGGCGGCTTAGCGCCATGGCGATATCGTCCTCCGTGATGATGCCCTCGTCCACCAGCGTCACGCCGAGCTTCATGCCCGTCTTTTTCTGTTTTTCAAGCGCTCGCGTAAGCTGCTCCTGCGTAATCGTGCCGGCTTGTACAAGCAAATCACCCAATCGTAATTTTTTCTTTTTAAAATCCATTCCCCTTCACGTCCTTTATTTTTCAAAAGTTTATTATAATTTCATTATACCATACTTACTGCGCCGTGCGCCCCTGCGCATAAAAAGAAATGGAAGCCATCCCCAAAGGACCGGTTTCCATCTCTTCGTAATCAAAGCTTACGCAACCGTGTCGTAGGCTGCGCTGTTCTGCACGTTGTATGTTCCCGATGATGTATATCCGCTGGACGCGCCTGCCTGTGTAGTCATGTAATAATTTACAAGAGAAGCGTTCGTGGCAACGGACGAGCCGTAATTCTTAAAAAATGCCTGAACCTTGGACATATCCGAAGCTTTAAATGTGTCCTCGTCAATCGCCAATTTACCGCTGCTGTCCACGGTTATGCCAAATCCGGCAAGCGTTTCCTCGTTGGCAGCCGTCCTGTTTCTTATGTACGACAGGTTTGACAGCACTCCGGAATTAGAGCTTGACTCCGCCGCATCAAACATTTTGTTGTAATTGCTCACAAAGCTGCTTGCCGCGTCAAAAATACCGTCAACATCGTACTCGTCCGTTTCATTGCCGTCATCGTCCTTAAGCTTCTCATAAAGCCCGTCAGATGCAAGCAGCTTTGCATCCGCCTTGAGATTTGCCGCCGCCGTGCTTGCCGTGTTTGCGCTTGCCGTCGCTGTTATCGAAATGCCGTCTGATGCGCTTGTGTCCTCAGCGCTTTCCGTCGCACCCGCAAACTTAAGGCGTGAAGCAACCGTAGAGCCATATCTTATAATGCTGTCCGATGAAAACAAATCCTTCACCTTGGAAACATCAGCAGCCAACAGGGCGTCCTCGTCAACGTCAACAGTCCCGTCCGAATTAACCGTAATGCCAATCTCCGAAAGCTTATCCGCGTTCGCTGCCGTTTTGGTCATAATGTTCGACACATATGCAGTCTTATCAGTCAATGTAGAGCCTTTCGCCGCAGTGATAACGTCATTGTAATTCGACACATAATCCTTGACTGCGGAAACAATATCGTCTGTCATGTCCTGTCCGTCTGTTGTGTCAGCGACGCTTCCCTGCAGCGTTGACAGCGCGGAATTCAGGCTTGAAATGCCCGACGTCAGATTATCATTCGCTTCCTGTGCTTTCGCGGAAGCCGTGGGATATTTCTTCTCATTCAGAATTTGTTCAAGGGCATTGCTTGACCTGTCAGCGGCAGCTTCAGAGCTTGAGCTTACTGATGTACCTGTTGATGAGCCTGTCGTCGCCCTGTTCCTTGCGAAATTCCCCCAATAATTGGAAGAATACACGCTGTAATCATCCGTCCCTGTATTTGAGAACAAGTATGAATAATCCGATATGCTACTCATAATCCACCTCCTTTTGATATTATGGGAAAAGCATATATTTGGTAAATCCTTCCTTTAATTTAAGCTTACTCTCAATATTTGCAAATGTCAACCAAAAAATGCCGAAGTTAAGCAGGGTTAAACAGAGTTTTGGTAACCACCAGCTTCATAATCGCCGTGCCCGAATAGACAAGCGGCGCCTTATGCATGAAAAACACGGTTCCGTCGCACGGCGATTTCACGGTTTCAAGCGTTTCACCGTTATATGAGTCAATAATTCGGGCAAGCTCCTGCCCCTCGCAGACCTCCTCGCCTATCGCGGCGCAAGCCTCATAAATTCCCGCGGCATTGCACCTTACTGAGCAAAGATTGTCGTCGCTGAGCACCTGTGAATTATAGTGATAGCCGCCGCTTACATCGCTTTTGATAATCCCCTCCTTACAGAGGAGCCGTTCAATGCCTTTTACGGAATCCCCGGCGCTCCTTGCGTCTATCTCGTCAGTGTCTGTCGTGTACACGCTGAAAGCCTTTGTTTCCCATATCTGCCAGTTGTAATTGAGCGTCGTCGTGTCATAGGGATGCGGCGTCCTTGTCACGACATACGGAAACTCAAATTTTTTCGCTGTTTCCACATCCTCAAAGCCGGTCTGCATCATTCTGATATGCGGCAGAAATTTCCCCGACATATAATTTGAGGCAAACTGTATTCCTATCGCATAATCCTTAATGACGTCAAAGACTCCCGCCGCAATCCGCTGTGTCGTTTCACCCTCGTCATATCCCGGAAACATTCTGTTTATGTCCGTGTTGTCAGTCGGCCAAAAGCGTTTCCCGATGTTGATGGAATAGGTATTGACGCAGGGAAGCACAAGTATGCTCCTGTTGTCCGCTATGCTCCCGCTCTCCTCAAGCCTTTTTAAGCGCCGTACAAGCCTGCCGCAGGCGTAAAGCTGCTGAACCTCGTTTCCGCGCGTGCTTCCCACCACGCAGACGGCATGCTCCCCACTCCCAAACTCATATCCCTTCACCTGCATCGGCTCCCTGTAAAGGGAATTTAATTCATATATGATTTTCTCTTTCACGCACATTAACCCCCGTTATCACTGTTTCAATAATCTTCCCACAAGCGAGCCTTCGTCAACCACGGGGTATTCTCTTATGGTAAAAAGAATACCGTCCTCGGGCGTAGTGATTTCACTCACGACCTCGCCCAAAAGCGGATTTACGATGCGCCCGACCAAATCGCCCTTCTTAAGCCTTGTCCAATGCTTTGCCTCGGGCACAAAAATCCCCGCACCCGGAGCGTTAAAAAACACCACCGCCTCATCGTCGCCGGAAACAATCGGCTCCCTTATGCCGCGCACTTCGCCCTGCCAGATTCCAAGCGCGTGCATAGTGTTGAAAAGCCCGTCCGTCAACTGCTCGCAATAATTTTTCGTGATGCGCATTCCGACTCCCGCCTCCACCACAAGCGTTGGCGTGCCCGTGCTGTTTAAGCTGTACGCAAAGGTGGATTCCAGCACGGTGCTTGCGGCATGCACCCACACAAAATCCACATTCATTTTCTCCGCCAGCGGCACCAGCTCATTTTGATGCAGCTCATTAATCCTAATCTGCGGTATTTCCGTCAGGTAAATATTGCTCGCATGAATGTCTACTGCCAAATCCGCGCCCGAAATCGCCTCTATCACCTTATGCGCCACATATTCCGCCATGCTGCCCTGCCCGCTTCCCGGGAAAATCCTGTTCATGTCAAGGTCAAAGCCCGGAATACCTCTTGTCACGGAATCTATGCCAAGCGGGTTCATGGCGGGATATACCTCCACCTGCCCCGAAAGAAGCTCCGGATGCTCCTTAATCCTTTTTATTACCTCATAGCACACATACTGCCCTTCAAGCTCGTCGCCGTGTATTCCCGTGACAATGCATATCCTTTTACCGCTGTTTTTGGCTTTGTCTGCGGGGATAAGCATGTTTCTCCTTATTTCAAGCGTTTCTCCCACGGGCAGCCTTACGCTGCATACCGAATCCGTTTTTGATATAATTTCTGACATTTTCAGCCTCCATGTTACTTATTTATCCTGCACCACCACGCTTATATTCTGCGTCTGCGTGACATAGCCGTTAAACACGCCTCTGTTCACAATGCAGTCCTGATAGTCCCTTCCATGTGATATTTTCACATAACCGTCGTCAACTGGTCTGTCGTTTGTGGGATCCATGCCATACCATGCCCCCTCGGCACATATCTCCACCCACGCGTGGGAATAGCCCTCCCCGGACATCATTCCGACAACATATCTGCTCGGAATATCCGCAATCCTGCACAACGAGAGCATAATATGGGCGTAATCCTGACATACGCCACTGCGCATTGCGATTGCCTCCTCCGCCGTGGTATGTATATCCGTTACGCCTTGTACATACTCGATATCCTGATAGAGCAGATGCAGGAGCCGCTCAGCATATCCCAAGCTGCTCTCGCCCTGCCGTCTTTTATTGTTTTCATAATAGCGCCTGAGCGCATCTCCTGCCCGCGTATACTGTGAGGGAAAACGGTAAGGCGCAATCACTCCGGGCGGTCCGCCCGCCGCAGCAGGCGTCTGCATACTTACCTGTGCCTGTCCGCTAAGCTCCACCTCAAAGCGTTCATGCGGCTTTTGTATTTCTCCGTGCGCATACCTGTTCCCAAAGCTGTCATAGTCCTCATGCAGCTCACAGTCCGGCTGTACGTAAAGCTCACACCGCGTTATCCGCTGCCTTTCGTCAGACTGCGGAAGCATACGCAGCGTGAACCTGTGGTTTTGTACCCTGTCTGAAAAAGCAAGCTGCATTTTGTAGCTAAAATTCAACATCCGTGTGCTTTGCTCATTCATTTCCGGCCTCCGTTTTGTTTAAATTTGTACCAGATTTTCAACCTCTTCAACAATCGAGCGCCAGCCAAGCGCGTCCCCTGCTGCCGGCTCCTCAATCAGCCCGCGCAGGCGCTCAAGCCGCTCCTTCTCATAGCTCATGCCGCTCTTGATGAGCCTTGTTTCCATGCGGTGCAGCTCGCGCCGCAGCTCACGCTGACCGATTTTAAGCCTTGCGTACAAATCAATTCTCTCAATCCGCTTTCCCGTCTTTATGATATTCCTGGTCGTTTCACTGTCAATAAAATCGTCCGCTATTCCCCAAAACGCAAGGATATTGTCCTCCACGTTCTGCAGCTCCAAAAGCGGAGCCCTTGAAATCTTCGCCTTATTGATGGCGTAGATTGCAAGCTGTATGTATGATAGGGTTTCGCTCCCTATCTCCTCCCGCAGGACAATGGCGTTATCGTAGGCGCGCATAAGATTGCTCAGTATGGAATTTTCATCGTTTTCGTCAAAAGCATACCTTGCGTTGAAATCCTCCTTGTCCTTGTAAATATTGGGAATTTCAAGCTGCGTGCAAAAGTCCGCAAAGTTATCCCCTATGTCGTCAATCATGTCGTCGTAGCATTTTGAGTAGAGCCTAATCGTAGTGTAAACCCTCTCGGAATATCTTCCAAGCCAGTAAAGCCTGTTCGTCTGTTCTAACGAGATAATACCCATGTGTCTTTAAATCCTCCTCCTTGTGATGAATTAACAATAAATGAATCCGGGTTACGTGAAAATCTGGTAAGACCGCTTTTCCATACCCGCGGCTCGTCTGCCATAAGCACGAAGGCTCTTAAATCCGCCTTTCTTGCGACTACCTCTTTCCCCTCCTGAATATCCAAATCCTGAAAATCTATGACCTCCTGAGCGATAAAGCGCCTCGGCTCACGTTTCAGAAGCTCAATAAAGCTGTCCTTCTGCTGCTTTGTCATGCTGCTGCCGAAAACAACGCCATAGCCGCCCGCTTCCGCCACGTCCTTTAACACCAAATCGTCAAAATGCTCAAGCACATAGCTCATGTCCTCGTCATAGAACGGCAGGTATGTAGGCGCATTGGAGAGTACCGGCTCCTCGTCAAGATAATACCGTATCATTTTCGGAACAAAATAGTAAATTCCCTTATCGTCCGCTATTCCGTTTCCGGGAGCGTTTACGAGCGCCACGTTTCCCTTCCTGTACACATCGAAAATATGCGGTATGCCGATTACCGACTCAGGATTGAAATTCATGGGGTCTAAATATTCGTCAGATATCCTGCTGTACACCGCGCCCACCCGCTCCTTGCGACCCCTGTAGTCCACATAATAAAGCCTGTCGTTTTCTACCGTCAATTCACTTCCGTTGACCAAATGCGAGCCGGTCTTTTCCGCAAGATATGAGTGTTCAAAATATGCCGCATTATATCTTCCGGGAGTGAGGATTACGGTATGTCCCTCCACATTCACATAATCCAGGGTATTTCTCAAAAGCTGCGCATAATTTCTGTTATCGCAGAGGATATTGTCCTTGAAGGTCTTGGGGCTGCTCCTTCTGCATAAATCTCTTGCTATCATGGGATATGAAGCGCCCGAGGGTACCCGCAGGTTATCCTCAAGGATATACCATTCACCGTTTTTGCCCTTTACCAGATCAATACCCGAAATATGCGAATAGATGTGTTTGGGAGGGGTCATTCCCTCGCACTCCGGCATATAGCCGCTCGATGCAAAGATAAAATCCTCGGGAATCACATTATCGCGAACGATTTTCTTATCGTGGTAAATATCATCCAAAAAAAGGTTGAGCGCCATAACTCTTTGCTTTAATCCTCTTTCGAGATAGTCAAACTCGTCTTTTTGTATGACCCGAGGAATAGCATCAAAGGGGAAAAGCTGTTCCTTAAAGGTATTATTCTTGTAAATTCCAAATTTCACGCCGTAACGCGCCAACAGTTTGTTTACGCTTTCCGTGTTGTCGAGCAAATCCATCTCATACATAAAACCACTCACCTTTCCATATCTGCACTATCACGCGGGGCACATCCGCCCTTTCGGCTCGTTTGGCTTTGCGCGAGTGCGCAATCCAGGTACCTGCCGCATAATATACGACGCATATATTTATACGACAAAAAGGCGCTCCGCATTACTGCAGAACGCCTTCGTTCAAAATAATTATTATAATATAAGTTTACTCCATTTTCGCCGTTTGTCAATAAAATATTTTCAATATTCTCAATATTTTCAATATTCTCAATATTTTCAATATTCTCAATTTGTTCCGATTTGGAAGTAAAATATTCTAATTGGGCAGCGTAAATTTACCGCATGAACTAATTTCGTCTTATTCGTGAGCCTGCTCTAACACGAACCTTTCAACAGCATTGCTGATATAAAATCCATTTTGCTTCATTTCTGATAGTAACGGTTTCACTTCCTGAAGCAATCCTTCACGTTTAGCTTTTAACAGAACCCCTAAAGTGCCGGTAACTGTAAGACCAAGATACTTTGCCGTTTTCTTCGCCGCGTTATCATCCAAAATCACCAGGTCTGCCTTTTGCTCCTGAGCCAAAATCATAACCTCAACTTCTCCGTCATGCAATTTGGCTTTGTACATTTTCTTTTCGCCCGAATCCATAATCTCAACCACATGAATCCAACCGCTTTCATTTCCTACTTGCACACAGGCTGAATCCTTTTTCGCCGTAACCTCCCGATACACCGCTTTGGGAATATATATTTCTCTATACAGTTTCTTTAAAAGTTCCAATCGCCCGATACCGCAAAGCACAATCAGCGGTGTGGAATTTACAACCACTTTACGCATTGTTCATTTCCTCAAGAAATTCTTCTTTATCATCAAAATGAAAAACAGATATATGGTTTTGACCAAGATAAGTAATAAAATCCTCTTCCTGCATCCCGGCAATCTGCGCACAATATCCCAGCGATACTCCGCTCTGTGTATAATATCCAAGCGCTACGGCTTTTCTGGCAAAACTACCGGCATCCTCTATATTCATCCTTGTATCATAAAGTACTTCATCCGGTATATTAACAGCTATCTGACACATATTCCATTCTCCCTCTAATACTCCATTGTTTCTAATATCTTTCATCAGCGCATTTATACGCTTCAAGGTCTTTTTGTCCTGCGTCTGCCAATAAAGATAATATCCAAACGCTTCTTTTGTAAAAGTAAAATCATTCTTCCGTACCACAATCGGCACTCTATTTAGTACCTTTACCTTACTATATTATTGCACCCTTGTCAATGCAGCTAATACGCTTAATTGCAGTTAAAAAAATCCCATTTTCTGTTTCCAAGCATGGGTTTTTTTGTTATACTTTTACCGGGTATTGCCCTGACACGGTAAGAGCGGGACAAAAAAGCAACACGGAAATAAGGAAAGGAGCGCTCCGTCTTGATTGACGAATACATATACAAAAACCACAAAAAATTAAGATACGGCTTCACCACGGGGACTTGCGCGGCGGCAGCGGCAAAGGCGGCGGCGCGCATGCTGCTCACGGGGCGGCTCGTCGACACCGTTTCCATCGACACGCCGAAGGGCATTTCCGTGACGCTCCCCCTGCATGATGCCGCGCTCGATAATACAAACGCGGCTTGCAGCTCAGTTTGCGCGGTGGAAAAGGACGCGGGGGACGATGCGGACTGCACGGACGGCATTTTGATTTACGCTTCGGTGCGGTTTAGCGCAAACGCCGGAATTTCCATAGACGGCGGCGAGGGCATCGGCAGGGTGACGCGCTCAGGTCTGGAGCAGCCTGTCGGGAGCGCCGCCATCAACAGCGTTCCGCGCGCTATGATAAAAAAAGAGGTTGCCGCCGAGCTTGCGGCGGCAGACCATGAGGGCGGCGTTGAGGTCGTGATTTTTGCTCCCGCAGGCACGGAGATTGCCAAAAAGACGTTTAATCCCAGGCTTGGCATCGAGGGCGGCATTTCCATCCTTGGCACCAGCGGCATAGTGGAGCCTATGAGCGAGGCGGCGATTGTCGACACCATACGCCTTGAAATATCTCAAAAAAAGTCGCTCGGATATGAGCCGCTGCTCCTGTCGCCCGGCAATTACGGGCAGAATTTCATGCTTGAAAACCTGAATATTGATTTGGAGCGGAGCGTAAAGTGCAGCAATTTCATCGGCGAGGCTTTGGATATCGCTCTTGAGCTTGGCTTTAAGCGTCTGCTGTTCGTCGGTCACATCGGAAAGCTGATAAAGGTCGCCGCAGGCGTGATGAACACCCATTCCCGAATGGCGGACGCGCGGCTTGAAACCTTATGCGCATGCGCGCTTCTTGCGGGAGCAGACACCGGGACGGCATTGAAAATATTAGGCTGCACCACCACGGACGAGGCGCTTTTTGCCGTCGCAGAGGCTGATATTCTTGCTCCTGCCATGAAAATCGCGCTCGATAAAATACTGGAGCATATGCGGCGGCGCACGGAAAATCAAATTCAAATCGAGGTCGTGATGTTTTCAAACGTACACGGCGTCCTTGCCATGTCGGACGGCGCGCAGTCCTGCATGGAGCAAATCAGTAAACAGTGCAAAGGAGAAGCGTGATGCCAAAAATATATATCGTGGGAATCGGTCCCGGAAGCTATGAACAAATGACAATAAAGGCTGCGAGAACTTTGGAGCTGTGCGATGTGATTGTCGGCTACCATGTGTACACGGATTTGGTGATGCCGCACTATCCGGACAAGGAGTATCTTTCCACGCCCATGACTAAGGAGGCTGACCGCTGCCGGATGTGCTTTGAGGAGGCAATGAAGGGAAAAACCGTCGCCATAATATGCAGCGGCGATGCCGGCGTGTACGGTATGGCGGAGCTGATGCTTGGCATCGGGCGGGACTATCCTGATGTTTTGCTTGAAACGGTATGCGGCGTTACTGCCGCCGTGTCGGGCGCGGCGCTCTTGGGCGCGCCTCTTATTCAGGATTTTGCAGTTATCAGCCTGAGCGACCGCCTGACGCCGTGGGAAAAAATCGAAAAGCGAATCAGGGCGGCGGCGCAGGCGGATATGGTCATATGCCTATATAATCCCTCAAGCCGCGCAAGACATGATTATCTGCAAAGGGCCTGCGATTTAATCCTCGGCTTCACGTCCGGGGAAACGGTGTGCGGCATTGCCGAAAATATCGGGCGCGCCGGGGAGTCCTGTTCCCTGCATACCTTGAGGGAGCTTCGGGATATCCCCGTAAACATGTTTTCCACGGTGTTTATCGGCAACTCGCAGACCTGCATCATAAACGGAAAAATGGTCACGCCGCGCGGCTATCGGCTCTGACTGATGACGACGCCAATGCCGCTCATCACCCGCACTACCTTCTGCGCCTTTTTGGCAAGAATACAGGACTGCCTTCCAACGGCTTCTCTGTATTCCCGCTCAAAGGCGTCCGCCGGCACGATGCCGCAGCCGATTTCATCAGAAATTATGACACTTATGTCATTTTTATCAAGCAGCGCGCAAACGCTTTTTTCAATGTCAGCACCTTCCAAAAGCAGCCGCCTTACAAGCAGATGGAAGCCAACAAGGCAGCGTTTCCCCTGCATATCATTGTCTGCAATATCCTCCGCATACATAAAATCCTCATCGCCAAAGCCGTATTTTTCCTTAACATATTCCCGCTTTCCCTGACAGCGGCCGCCTATAATAAAATCCATCAAAATCCCCCCCTGACTGCCAACACGCTTACATACAAAATCATAAGCTCCGCACACTGCAAAAACCAGCCCGCCAAATCTCCCGTAACGCCGCCGAAGCATTTCTTCGACATGCGATAATAGTAAGCAAGCAGAGCCGCCTCCCCGGCAAGCATGGCTGTCCCTGCCGCCGCGGATATCCATATCTGCAGCGCGCTCACGGCGGCAAACGCCAAAATGAGCGCGCTGCACACGAAGCCTTTTCCCGCGGGTCTTGTGAATGCCGCAAGCGACCCGTTCTTATTGGCATTTGGGAAAAAGATCGCCGCAAGACCGCTGAGTGCGCGCGACGACACATATCCCAAGGCGATAAGCCAAACTGCCCCGGCGGTGTCCGCCTGTGTCCATGCGCCATAGCACAAGACAAAATAAACGCCCGCCCATATGACCGCAAAGGCTCCCGCGTTTGAGTCCTTTAATATCTCAAGCCGCCGCTCCTTTGGCTGCCTTGCGCAGAGGGCGTCTGTCGTGTCACAGTAGCCGTCCATGTGTATGCCGCCCGTTACGGCAATCGGGAGAGCCGTCGCAAGCGCCGCATACATTCCGGCGCCCGTCAGCCTTCCCTGATACAGGAAATAAAAAAGGGCAAGCTGCGCCGCCCCGATAACGACGCCCGGCATAGGAAGGAACGCCAGCGCATGGCGCATGCTTTTCTCGTCCCACTCAAATTGCGGCATTGGTATTTTTGAATACATGGACATTGCGATAATGCACGCTTTAATCACACTCATACAACTCCCCATTCTTTATGTATACGGGAATCGAATAGACAACCTCAACCACGCAGTCCGCCATTTTGGCAAGGCTTCTGTTGATTTCCCCCATGCATTGGATATATTCCCGTGTTTTTCTATCGTAGCTGTTTCCGTCGGAAAAAATTTCATTTGTCACAATCACCAGCTTATCGCAACGGGCATACAACGCTTCAACGCCCCGGATTATGTCATCGCGGATTTCCGTTGCGGACCTTCCCCTTCTGCCGTCAAACATTTCATTTGCGGCAAGGTTAGACATACATTCCAGCAATGCGCCGGCGCCTTTGGGAACATCGGCGTTTTCTATCCGCGCATACTGCTCAAGCGTGATAAAGCCCATACCTGCGCGCTGTTTCCTATGGCGCGCAATGCGCCGCGCTCCCTCGCTGCCAAAGGGCTGCATCGTCGCAATATAATAAATCTGCCCGCCCCCTGTCTGCCGCATTATAAGCTGTTCGGCAAACTCCGATTTTCCGCTTCCGCTTCCGCCCGTAACCACTGTCAGCATACCAATCCCCCATTCCTGCTCATTCTGAATTTGCCGTGTGAAAAATTTATTTTTCACACTAATTCCTTATATTGCTCAATATCCGTGTCGATAAATCTGTGCGCGTAGCGGTACTCGCTCAATGCGATATCCAAAAGCGGAAGCATACACACCGCGCCTGTCCCTTCGCCAAGATACATGCCCGCGTGTATGACCGGCTTCAGCTTTAACCGCTCCAGTATCGCCCTTCCCGCCGGCTCCTCCGTGACATGCGTGGCAATCATATAATCCCTGCATCCGGGCACGAGGCGATACGCAAGCAGCGCCGCCACCGATGAAATCACGCCGTCGATTAAGATGGGAAGCCCGTACACCGCGCCGCCTATGAACATTCCGGTCATTGCCGCAATGTCGTAGCCGCCAAGCTTTGAGAGCAGAAGGACCGGCTCGTCCTCCGCCCGCGCATTGTTTACTCTGATTGCGCGCTCAATGGTTTCCACCTTTCTTTTCAATCCGTCGGACGTAAGGCCTGCGCCCCTCCCTGTCACCTCTGCCGCCGCTTTGCCAAGAAGCACTGCCGTAAGGGCGCTTGAGGTCGTGGTATTTCCTATTCCCATCTCACCCGTGACAACGATTTGGTAGCCCTTTTCCTTCATCGTGCCGACAAGCTCCATTCCCGTCCGTATTGTCTGCATCGCCTGTTGTCTGCTCATGGCTGCGCCCGCCGCAATGTTCCCGGTGCCCTTTGCGGTTTTCCTGTTGATTATGCCCTCGCACTCCGCATCAGCGCACATCCCTACGTCCACGGCATACACGTCGACGTCTGCCGTTCTTCCCATAATATTTATATTGGATTTTCCCTGCGCAATCTCCCTTGCCACGGAAACCGTAACCTGACTGTCGGACTGCGAAATATTTTCCGCCACCACTCCGTTATCCGCACAAGCTATCAGCGCGCACCGCTTATCGATGCGCACGTCCGGACTGCCGAAAATTCCCGCCATCCGTATCACAAGCTCCTCAAGCCGTCCAAGGCTTCCAAGGGGCTTTGCGATGCTGTCCCAGTTTTTTTTTGCCTTTGCCATAGCCGCCCCGTCAAGCGGGCTTAATCTTATATCTGAAAAATCCGAAAAATCCGTCATACCTTTGTTTCCCCCATTGCCATATATATCAGCGCGTTGCAGATTGCCGCCGCCACATTGCTGCCGCCCTTTCTGCCCTTTGCCACGATGTAGTCCGTGTCTGTCTGCATAAGCAGCTCCTTTGACTGCACCACATTTACAAAGCCCACCGGCACTCCGATAACAAGCTCCGGCGCAAGCCTCCCCGCGTTTATCAGCTCGCAGATACGCACAAGCGCAGTCGGCGCGTTGCCTATCGCAAATATCAACGGTCCGGAAAGCCCTGCGGCTTTATCCATGCAGACCGTCGCTCTGGTGCAGCCGCGCTCCCTTGCCTCCCTTGCAACATCCTCATCCGCCATGTAACAGTATACCTGCGCGCCAAGCCGCTCAAGCGACGCCTTATTCACGCCCGCCTTGCCCATGCTTGTGTCGGTGACAATGCACGCGCCGCGCCTTAATGCCGCAACCGCCCTTTCCACCGCGCCCTCCGAAAAAATCAGATTATCCAGATAGTCAAAATCCGCCGTTGTGTGAATGACGCGTTTCACAATCGGCTTTTGCAGCGCGGGGATTTCCCTGTCCTTTGGCAGCTCGCTCTCTATTATTTCAAAGCTGCGCTTTTCAATCTGCTCCGGCAATATTTGTTCAAGCCCATGCTTCATGCTCTCCTGCCCCCTTTCCGCAGCCCGATAATCCGATAAAGCATATCCATGTCCATGCTGCTCCTTATTCCCTCCGCAAGCAAATCGTACTGGTGCTGCCTGTATTCGTCTGCGTCATATGCCGCCCCAGCCTCCATGCGCAGACCCTTTTTCTCAAGCAGCGCCTCCACTATGGCTGCCGCCGCGCCGCCCTCGTCGAAAATTCCGTGGACATATGTGCCGTAAACGTTTTCGCTCTGCGCACCGTCATACACCCCTGCCGCAAGCTGAGCAACCGGCGCCGCCCCGTCTGCGCAGTCCGCATGGACGGTACTTCCGTGATGTATTTCATAGCCCGAAAATGACATTCCTGTCAGTTTTTTCAGTGCTCCCTTTATTTCCAAAAAAGCGCCCCTGACCTGCGACCTGTGCTTTTTTTCATCAAACACGGTGATAACGGGCAAAAGCCCCATACCCCGCATCACTCCGCCGCCTTCCACTCCTTTGGGGTCGCGCAGCTCCTGCCCGAGCATCTGATAGCCGCCGCATATGCCAAAGACAGGCACGCCGCGCCGCGCCGCCTTTTGGATTGCCGGCTCAATCCCGTTCTGCCTGAGCCACAGCAAATCCGCCATTGTGCTCTTGCTCCCCGGAAGGATAATCAAATCCGCGCTCTCCAAAGCCTCCGGCGAGGCGGTATAAAAAAGCGAAGCCTGCGCAAAGCGGTCAAACACGGAAAAGTCCGTAAAATTGGAAAGCCTCGGCAGCCTTACGACGGCGATTTTTACGGGGCGTTCCCCTGCAGCCCCGCATCCGCCACACAGACGCTGCGAAAGGCTGTCCTCATCATCGATATCCAGCCGCATATACGGAAGCGTGCCTATCACGGGGATTCCCGTCAGCTTCTCAAGCTGCTCAAGCCCCGGTCTTAAAATGCCGGCGTCGCCTCGGAATTTGTTTATGACAAGCCCCTTTATTCTTTGCTGCTCCTCTATCTCCAAAAGCTTTACGGTGCCGTACAGCTGGGCAAACACGCCACCTCTGTCGATATCTCCCACAAGAAGCACGGGCGCGTCCGCCATTTTTGCCATTCCCATGTTGACGATATCGTTTTCCTTCAGATTAATCTCCGCCGGGCTTCCCGCCCCCTCGATTACCATGACGTCATATTCGCTTTCCAGCCCGCGGTATGCCTTCAGTATTTCCGGCACAAGCTCACGCTTTCTTTTGTAATACTCCGCTGCCGTCATATTTCCGCGCACTTCACCGTTTACAATAACCTGCGAGCCCGTGTCGCTGTTGGGCTTGATCAAAATCGGATTCATT
This sequence comes from Lachnospiraceae bacterium, assembly GCA_021202335.1. GTDB lineage: Bacteria > Bacillota > Clostridia > Lachnospirales > Lachnospiraceae > COE1. Next base: position 133,598 of record JAJQDE010000061.1, on the reverse strand, counting down.
CTGACGGAGGGCGCAATGCCCGCCGCCTGCGCCTGCATGACCTGCGCCCTCCCCATCTCAAGCCCCTCTTCCGTGATAAATGAGTTTAACGCCATGTTCTGCGATTTAAACGGGCACGCGCGCAGCCCGTCCTGTCTGAATATTCTGCAAAGCCCTGCCACCACAAGGCTTTTTCCCGCGTTGGACATTGTCCCCTGCACCATAATTGCACGCGCCATTCCAATCCTCCTTACCATTTCCACAAAAGCCGCAGCGCGCCGAAAGCAAACGCCGCGAGAATTACCGTTACATAAAGCAGCCTGTTCGCGCGCATGATATCCTCCGGCTCCGGCTCCCTGTCCGCGTCCCCGACAGTTTCCTTGTGATGAAGCTCGCCGAAATACCGGCAGTCGCCCAAAAGCCGCACGCCCAAGGCTCCCGCGCAGACAGCCTCCGTCTGTCCCGCATTGGGGCTTGACGATTTTTGCCTGTCACGCAGAAAAATTCTCCACGCGTTTTTGCCGTCAAAGCCGGCAAAAAATGACGCAAGTGTCATAAACACGGCAGCAAGCCTTGACGGTATGAAGTTCCATACATCATCCATCCTCGCGGCGGTTCTGCCAAAATCCAGATATTTCCCGTTCTTATAGCCAAGCATTGAATCCATTGTGTTCACTGCCTTATAGGCAAAGCCGAGGACGGGACCGCCCAGCATAAGATAAAACAGCGGCGCGATGCTTCCGTCGGAGGTGTTTTCCGCGACAGTTTCTACCGCCGCCCTTGTCACCCCCGCCTCGTCGAGCGAGTCCGTATCTCTGCCCACAATCATCGACACGCACCGGCGCGCCTTTACGATATCCCGCTCCATAAGCGCCTGGTAAACCTTGCCGCTCTCGTCCTTAAGCGCCTTTGTCGCCATAATCTGACAGCACATGACCGACGCAATAACGCAGTACGCCGCCGGGTGAAGCCGCCACGCCGCGTATAAAACCGCTGCGGGAGCCGCGCAGGAGATCAGGACAACCATCACCCAAAGCAGCGTCCCCGCCGCACGCTTTCCTCCTGCCGTGTCGGGAAAAATCCGCCTTAACACGGCTTCCAAACAGTTAATCATTTTTCCGATAATAACGACGGGATGCATAATCCCGTGCGGGTCGCCTACGATAAAATCCAGCAAAACCCCCGCAAATATGGAGATTGTAGTATACCGGTACATGACTTTATCCCCCTATGCTTTTTCTTTAGCTTTTCTGTATGCGGCGCATTTTTGCACGAAGCTTAGGGCAAGCTGCAGGGAGGTATAATAGTGGATATGCGGAAAGCCCGCAAGCAAAGTGTCCGTGGAAACAAAGCTCGTCCACTCTTTCCCGTTTTTCCGTGTCAAAAAGGTGTCTGCGGCAATATCGGAAACGCACCTGTGAAATTCGTGCGCACGTATGCGCATGCCCTTTTTGCACAGAAGATTATCCTTTAACGCCTCAAGCTCCACATAGCCGAAGTGCTGCAGCCTTTGCGTAAAGGCACAGCTTGCGTCCAAAACGCCCGCCATCCTGCTCCTTGTGCCGTCCGGCGCCGTTATCTCCCTGTGCAGATACATGAAACCGCCGCACTCCGCGTGTGTGGGAAGCCCACCGAGAATCCGCTCCTTTACGCAGCGGCGCATTGCCTCGTTCTTCTCAAGCGTACTGCCGTAAAGCTCAGGATAGCCGCCGCCCAAAATCAGCCCGTCGATGTCCGGAGGAAGCGCCCTGTCCTCCAATGGGGAAAACTCCGCAAGCTCGCAGCCAAGCTCCCTTAAAAGCTCCAGATTATCCTCATAGTAAAAGCAAAAAGCCCTATCCCTTGCAACCGCGATGCGTACTCCGGCGCCGGGAACCTTTTCTTCCTTATTATATATCGCCTGATATTCCCGTGCGGATAAATCCAACGAGGCTTCCGCAAGCTCCAAAACTGCGTCAATATCAAGATACTTCTCGGCTGTCCGCGCCAAAAGCTGCAGCCTTTCTTTGATATCCGCTATCTCGTCCGCCGTGACAAGTCCCAAATGCCTGCTCTCAAGCCCCGCCTCTTCCACCCTCGGGAAATAACCGAGCGCACGGATATTTCTGCTGCGGCAATACTCCTGCATGGCGGGGTAAAGCGCCGGCGCAAGCTGATTGAATATCACTCCCCGAATATTTGAGTCCTTCTCAAAAAGGCAAAATCCGTCGATTAGCGCCTGAACAGACCTGCTCATTCCCCTGCATGGCACGACGAGGATAACGGGCGTACCCGTGTCCCTTGCCAGCGCATATGAGCTTGCCGTATTCTCCATGCCAAGCCCGTCGTAATATCCCATCACGCCCTCTATGACCGCCACATCCGCCTCGCGCGAATTTTTGTCAAGCAGCCGGCAAAGCGTGTCTCTATCCATGAAATAACCGTCCAGATTGCGCGACCTTGCCCCTATGATGCGGCTGTGGAACATTGGGTCTATGTAATCGGGCCCGCACTTAAAGCTTGCGGCCTTCATTCCCCTGTTTACAAGCGCCTGTAATATGGCACAGGTTATGGTCGTTTTCCCGCTTCCGCCGGAAGTTCCCGCTATCATAAATCTCCGCATAAGCGTCCCCTCTCCTTCTGCAAATATACGGCAAGCTCCTCAAGCGTAACGCCTCCCGTTTCCTTTGGGCGTTCCACAATCAAAAGGCGGACTCCCAGCCTGCGCGCCGCACTCGCTTTTGGGGGCAAGCCGCCCTCCGCTCCCGTGTCCTTTGTCACAAGATACCGCGCCCCGCATTGCTTAAGGATATCAACATTCTGCCGCTCTGAAAAGGGGCCCTGTCCGAAAATCAGATGCTCTCCCAGATAGCCCGCCGCAAGCGCAATATCCGCCGACTGCGCCGCCGGAAGGATTCGCGCATACACCCGGCTTTTAAAATCATCGATGACTGTAAAACAGGCTAAATCCTTGCTTCCGGTGGTCAGAAGCACATTGCCCTCTTTCCCGCAAAGGTACTGCGCCGCCTCCTCCATTCCGGGGAAATAAAGAGCGTCCGAAAGCCTTTCGCCCTGCCCGCGCGCAAGCCTTAAATACGCGGCATCGTTTCCCGCCGCGGCACAGGCGGTCTTAATGTTTGCAGTCACCTCAACGGCATACGGGTGCGTCGCGTCAATCACGAGCAAAATCCGGTTCCTGCTTAAAAAATCCGCCATCTGCGAAGCGTCCAGCCGCCCTGTGATAATCTCGCAGCAGCGCGGCTTTTGATCAAGCGTCTGCGCGCCGTACTGCGTCGCCACGCTCACATATGCCTCAATGCCAAGCCGCTCTAACAGCTCGAGCGTTTTCTTCCCCTCAGTGGTGCCGCCAAAAACCAATACCCTCTTCAAAATCCGCTCACCCTTTTCCTAGTCAAAATACAGCTCCGCTTCAGAGAGCGCCGCCGCCACCGTCACATGCTCCCGCACGGTTTTCCTCACGATAAGCGCGCCGCCGCTTCCTGCCACTGCGCTCCTCTCGCACACGTTGTCGACTCCCGTTGCGCCGCGGACAAATTCCGAGCCGCAAAAATCCCCCTCCACTGCCGCAAGCGCGGCGCTGTCAAAGGTGCGGAATATAAGCCCGTTTTCAGCGGCAAATTCCACAAGCCCCTTCTCATCCTTTTTTAAATCAATGGAACAGATTTGCTTCACTGCCGCAAAAGAAAGCCCGTTTTCCGTAAGCACGTAAGCCGCCGCCGAGGCTATCTGCTCCTTTGGCGTGCCGCGCCTGCACCCTATTCCAAGCGTCACCTGACGCGGAATAAGCCACAGCGCGCCGCAAGACTCCACTGTCCTTGCGGATATGATGATGCCGCCCGCCCTTGCACGCTCAATGTCGTCCGTGATGATTACCGACTCGTCGGAGGGCCTGTTTGCAAAGCTTACTCCCTCCGCGTACATATAAATCCTCTTTTGTTCCGGCAAATCCGCCGCTATGCGCTTTGCCGCCGCCATGTCCGCGATAACAAGCCCGTTGCTTTTTGCAAACATATCCGGCGCAAACCTGCCGTGAAGGTCCGTCGCCGTCGTAATCACGGGAACGCCCCCCGTAATTTCCGCGCACAGCCTGCCGAGCGCATTTGCTCCGCCCAAATGCCCCGAAAGCACAGGTATGCAAAAATGTCCCGTTTCATCAACCACCACGACCGGGGAATCGGTCGTCTTTGATTTAATAAATCCGCTGATTTTCCTGACCGCAATCCCCATCGCGCAAATCAGTATCAATGCCTGCCTCTTCTCAAACGCACCGCCGATAATCGGCTCAAGGTCGTCAAAGGGAAGAAGGCGGCTGTTTTCATACCTTGCAAAAATATATCCCTTACACGCATGCCCCCTTTCGGAAAGCTCCTCAATCAGATGCGCGCAAAGCTCTCCGCCCTGCCTTGTGTATGCCGCCGCAATGATTTCCATTTATTTATCCTTACCCCCGTCCGTCCCGCAGGCCCTTGTGTCCGCGCTGCGGTACTCTGTCGCAAACGCCGCATCGTACAGCTTTGAAAGCTCATAGGAATCGCCGAGAAAATACCCGACCGCCACAAGCGCCGTCTTTGTAATCCCGTTTTTTTCCGCCGCCTGCGCAAGCCCGGACACCGTGCAGTAAATCACCTTCTGCTCCGGCCACGTCGCCTTATATACAATCGCGGCGGGCGTGTCCTCTCCGTAACCGCCCGCGATAAGCTCCCGCGTCAGCTCCTCTAAAAGCCCCATGCTCAGAAATATAACCATGGTCGCCTGATGCGACGCAAGGCTTCTCATGCTCTCCTGCTCCCTCACGGGCGTCCTACCCGCCATGCGCGTGATGATGACGGACTGGGAAACGCCGGGAAGCGTGTACTCAGCCCCAAGCGCCGCCGCCGCGCCGCAAAAGGAGCTTACCCCCGGGCACACATCGTAGGCGATTCCTAACCGGCTCAGCCTGTCCATCTGCTCTCTGACTGCGCTGTAAAGCGAGGTGTCACCCGTATGCAGACGCACTGTCGTAAGCCCCTGTTCCTCCGCATCCTTCATAAGCGCAATCACTTCGTCCAAATTCAGGTATGCGCTGTTATGCAGCCGGCAGCTCTTGGCCGCACAGCCCAAAAGCTCCGGATTTATCAGCGAGCCTGTGTAGATGATGACATCCGCAGACCCGATAAGCCGCATACCCCTTACTGTTATCAAATCCGGCGCGCCGCTTCCCGCGCCCACAAAATGTACCATTTTTCGCTCCTTTTTTATTTTTTTACTGTCAGCTAAGCCCTGCAAGAAATTCAAAAACGCCGGCTATGTCCAAACGCCCATAGCCCCACTCCCTGTTGGGATATTCAAGATACGAAACCCGCTGCGCCCCGCGGATTAAATAGTTTTTAACGTTCACGGAATTGACCATGATATCGTTTTGGCGCACCACCGCCCACTCCAGCCGCAGCGCGCAGCCTCCCGCAGTAAGCGCCGCCGCAACGCTGCTTCCGCTTGCCGCGCCATAGGGTGTCGAAACGCTCACGCCCGGCGCGGCGATATCCGGCACAACATAGTTATCTCTGGCATAGCCGCGCCCCGAAAAGGCGGCAATGCTGTTGTTTGAAGTCTGATATGCCGCAGCCGTGACCGCGCTGTGTACATAGCCCGGCTCCGTAATCGTGGTCTGCGGGTCCGGCTCCAAAAAATAAGTGTCAGCGGAAAGAAATTCGGTAATGGGAAGCCAAATGTCAAAGCTGCCGCCGACCGTATTGCCCTCCGAGCTTATCCGGATATTCCACACGCCCGCCGTCGGCTCAATAAAGCGAAAGCGGATAACCTCCGCGCCCGACATCGTTTCCACAAGCTGATACTCTATCACGATTCTCGTGCTTTCATATATAAAGCTAAACTCCTGCGGCACCGTGCTGCGCGGATTATTCCAGCGGATTGTCTCACCGCCGGGCGAACGGATTGCCGCATTATAAAAATACGGCGCATCTCCCCACAGATCCATAATAAAGCCGCGCTCATTTTCGCCTACGCGGACCTCCACATCCCTTTGGCTCTGCCTTTCGCTTATTTCTCCGTGGAAATGGTGCGCGGCGTTGCCCTCGTTTCCTCCCGCCGTGACAAACACGCGGCTTCTTTTTTGGCTGAAATAATCAATGTAGTTTCCAAGCGTTCCCACGCCCGTGTGGTCGCCCAAGCTCGTGCCGACGCCGAGGCATATAACAAGCGGCTTCGTGAAAATGCTCACATATTTTTGAAGATACTGTATCGCCTGCAGAATATCCGTTTCGCTGTAACAGGGGACTCCCGGGGGGATTTTATAGTAATCCCTAAGATACTGCTTTGCCTCCTTTAGCTTTACCGCCACAATCCGACATTCGGGCGCGGCTCCGATAAAGCTTCCGTTTTCGATGGAGCTGCCCGCTGCCGCTGCCGCCATAATGCTCCCGTGCCCGTTCGCGTCCGTGCTGGGGACGACGGAGAGCGGATTATCGTCTGCAAGCGCCTCGTTTATCATCGCGTTAGTATACTCGGAGCCATACGCAAAGCCCTCGGGCGGCGTGCCCGTCTGAATGGTCTGATCCCAAATGGCGTCAATGCGGCTTCTGCCCGCATAGTCCCTGAAAACCTCATCGCTGTAGCGTATGCCTGTGTCGATAAACCCAATCGTCACATCACTGCCCTTGAGATTAAGCGGGGCGTTTTGCACCCTTAATATTCCGGTTTCCGCAAGGCTTAAGGTATTCAGCCCCGCGCCCTGCGCCGCCCTGCACTCCATCAGTCCGTAGCATTTGGGCATAAAGGAATACGTCCGCTCCGCAATCATGCTCTGCACACGGTCGCTTCTTTCTATAAACAGAATCCCCCTGTCATTTCCGAGCGCATGATAGCCGTAATCCGCCTGCGGCTCATAGCCATATTCAGGGGAAAGCACGTAATCCAAAAGAATGTCCATATAGTCGTTTGATAAAATACGCTCCCTGCAAGTCACCTTTTCCCTCGCAACCGGATTGTTGTTATAATATATGCTGCAAAGGGCGCGGCGTTAATTTTCTCCGATAAAAAACATTGTATTCCATTTTCGCAGACAAGTCCACCGTTTTGAGCCGGTATTTCTCTTTTTGCCTGATTTGCTTGACCGCTTTTTTTGAAAGTGCTACTATTTTAACAGGCTGTGCGTTGCGTCAGAGCCGAATACAATATATAGGGTGATAAGCATTGGATGCAATGAGCATAAAACCGACAGTCAGTATCATCGTTCCCATCCGCAATGCGGAGAATTATCTCAGGCGGTGTGTCGACAGCATCATCAATCAGGAATATACCGACTTTGAGTTAATCCTTGCAGACGACGGGAGCACGGATTCCTCCGGCGCCATCTGCGATAAGTACGCGGCAAAGGATTCCCGCATCCGGGTCATACACAAGGAAAATACCGGCGTTTCCGACACGCGCAATATCGCCATCAGCAATGCCGCAGGCACTTATATCCAATTCATCGACAGCGACGACTGGATTACTCCCGATGCGACAGGACTTTTGGTGTGCGCCGCAGCGGAATTTAACTGCGACATGGTTATCGCGGATTTTTACCGCGTAGTCGGCGAACGCGTTTCCCACAAGGGCGATATCAAAGAGGACGGCATACTGACAAGGGAGGAATTTGCCCGGCACATGATGGAAAATCCTGCGGATTTCTATTACGGCGTGCTTTGGAACAAGCTTTTCCGCAGGGATTTAATCGAAAAATACCGGCTCCGCATGGACGCCTCAATCAGTTGGTGCGAGGACTTTCTCTTTAATCTGGAATATATCCTGCATGCCAACATATTTTACGCGCTGCGGATTCCAATCTACTACTACGTAAAGACCAAGGGTTCCCTTTCCTGCCAAGGCATGAGCATCAGCAAAACCGTTAAAATGAAGCTGATGGTTTTTGAATATTACAATAATTTCTACAAAAATGTCTACGACGAGGAGGATTATGAAAAAAAGCGGCTGCAGGTCTATCGCTTTCTTGTGGACGCGGCAAATGACGGAAGGGTTTCGCACCGCGGCGAAAAGCCTATCCGCAGACTCCATTTCGGCGGAGCCTTCCGCCGCGAAAAACGGATTTAACAAAGCATCTGCGCGGAGCGTTTTATCGTATAGGACGAACTTTCCTATATGATAAAACAGGAAAGGATTTACTTGACCATGTTTTTATGAAGTGTTATTATTTTAACGGACTATGTAACGATTTTTATTTTTATTTCTATTTGAGCCGCCATAGGCGGCATGGAGGATTGAAATGAGTAAAGGTTTTGAAGATTTACTGAAAAAGGTTTCGGAATGCAGCCTCAAGACCGTAGCGGTGGCAGTCGCCGAGGACGAGCCGGTTTTGGAGGCAGTAAGAGCCGCAAAGCAGAAGAATATTGCAGACGCCATTCTTGTCGGCAGCGAGGAAAAGATACGTGCAGCTGCCGCATCAATCGGAATGGATTTGACAGGCTTTACGATTATCAATGAGGAGGAGCCTGTTGCGGCTGCCCGCACTGCCGTAAAGCTGGTTCATGACGGCAAGGCTGACATGTACATGAAGGGGCTTATCGATACCAAGAGCTTCCTGAAAAGCGTGCTGGACAAGGAGGTCGGGCTTCGCACGGGCAGGGCGCTGTCACATGTGTGCGTGTTTGAGGTAAAGGGCATTGACCGTCTTTTATTCTTATCCGACGTTGCGTTTATGACCTATCCCACGCTGGAGGACAAGGTCGCCATCATCAACAATACCGTTGAGGTCTGCCACGCATGCGGCATCGCAGAGCCTAAGGTTGCGCCGGTCGCGGCGGTTGAGGTCGTCAATCCCAAGATGCCCTGCACCGTTGACGCCGATGAGCTTACCAAAATGAACGCCGAGGGCAAAATCACAGGCTGTATTATCGACGGTCCTCTCTCTATGGATATGGCAATCGACAGGGAGGCTGCTTCCCACAAGGGCGGCACGGGCAGACAAATCGCGGGCGACGCCGATGTGCTTCTTTTCCCGGATATCCACGCGGGCAACCTTGTGTACAAGGTGCTGACGCATCTGTGCGAGGTGAAAAACGGCAATATACTTACAGGCACCGCAGCTCCCGTCATTCTGACCTCGCGCTCCGATTCCTTTGAGGCAAAGCTCAATTCCATCGCGCTTGCGGCAGTTGTCGCTGAAGCAATGCGTCAGAAATAAATAATGAATGGGAGGATAAATATGTCAATCAAAAGCTTAATCATAAACCCGGGTTCCACCTCCACCAAAATCGGTGTTTTCGAGGACGAAACCCTGTTGTTTGAGGAAACCTTAAGGCACTCAACAGAGGAAATATCGCAATATAATACCATTGTGGAGCAGAAGGATTTCCGGAAGAAAATCATCACGGACTTATTAGACAGGAAAAATTTTGATCTTAAGTCGCTTGACGTGATAGTTGGGCGCGGCGGTATGCTTAAGCCGATTCCCGGCGGTACATACGCGGTGACTGACACGCTGCTTGAGGACTTAAAAATCGGCGTGCAGGGACAGCACGCGTCCAATCTCGGCGGCATTTTGGCAAGAGAGCTTGCCGATTCCATCGGAGTGCCCGCATATATAGTTGACCCTGTTGTGGTTGACGAGCTGATGCCGATTGCAAGATATTCCGGCATGCCCGAAATTCCGCGCGGCAGCATTTTCCATGCGCTGAACCAAAAAGCAGTGGCAAAAAGATATGCAAAGGAAATCGGCAAGCCTTACGAGTCGCTTCGTTTAATCGTTGTCCATATGGGCGGCGGCGTATCTGTCGGAGCGCATGAGGGAGGAAGGGTAATCGACGTGTTCAGCGCCTTTGACGGCGACGGTGCTTTCTCTCCCGAGCGCGCGGGCGGTGTTCCCTGCGGCGCGCTTGTCAAAATGTGCTTCTCGGGAAAATACACCGAAAAGGAGATATACGGCAAGCTCATCGGCAAAGGCGGCTTCAACGCATACCTTGGCACGAACGACATGCGCGAGGTGTCAAAAATGGCTGCCGAGGGCAACGAAAAGGCTGCCGAGGCGAAAGAGGCATTCCTGCTGCAGGTGTCAAAGGATATCGGCTCAATGGCGTGCGTTCTGAACGGCAGGGTAGACCAAATTATCGTTACCGGCGGTATCTCATACGCCGCGGACGTGGTTGCGACTCTCAAGGAGCGCGCGGAATGGATTGCCCCGTTCACGGTATATCCCGGCGAGGACGAGCTGCTTGCTCTCGCACAGGGGGCGCTGCGCGTTATGAACGGCGAGGAGAATGTACGGGAATATTAAGCAGGTGCATATATAGCACCGCCTTCCCATACAATAAAAGCCCGGGCGAACCGATGTGGTTTTATACCGCATCGGTTCGCCCGGGTTTTGTATTACAATCTTATTTACAGCTTAAATATTTTCAGCACTTCCTCAAGCACCTGCGCCTCGCGCGTCAATGCCGACGAGCTTTCATCCACGGAATTCATCAGCGCGGTCAGCTCCTCAACGGATGCGTTGACCTCCTCGCTGGCTGCCGCGTTGCTCTCCGACGCCTGCCCCAAGGTAACGATATCATGCGACACGCCCTGGAGCTGCGTATTCGTTTCCTCGACTGCTGCGCTGATAAGCTGCACCTGCCTTGAGGTGTCCTGAATCGCGTTGTCCACCGCTTCAAATGAGCTGATAACCTGCGAAATACTCTTTGAGCTTTCCTCATTGTTCTTTACCGCCACGTCAATGCTCTCCGCGCATGCCTTAAAGTCGCCCGTTATGTTTTGGATGATATCCTTAATACGGACAAGCTCCTGCGCCGTGTTCTCCGACAGCGTGCGGATATTGTCTGCGACAACGCTGAAGCCCTTGCCAAGCTCCCCTGCCCTTGCAGCCTCTATGGAAGCGTTCAGCGACAGCAGCTTTGTCTGTGACGCGATATCCTCAATGCCTACAAGGATTTCAGACATCTTTGCTATAACCTTGTTCGTTTCATCAATCTTATCCTTAATCCGGATTACGCTCTCGGACATCATGCTGCTGTTCTTCTGCGTGTCCGCAATCTTAACCCGCATATCGTTGCAGTTGTCCACCAAAATTGTCGAACAGCCCTCAATCCCCGTAACGCACTCGGAGATATCAGCCGTCTTTTCCTGCATAATTCCGATTTCCGCTGTTATATCCGATGCAACGCCCGCCTGACTTGTGTTGTTCTGCGCCACATCCTCAATCGCCTTTGAAATTTCCTCACAGGCGCGAAGCGTTGACGATGATGTTCTGTGAAGCTCTGTAGACGACGCATACACATCCTTGCTGACATTCTTTGATTCGGTCGCTATCCGCGTCAGGTTTCCAAGCATGGTTCTGACGGAATTCCAAATCACGCTGATTTCGTCCCTGCCCTTGCGCTCGTCCATCTTCGTCGTGAGGTCGCCGTCTGCAACCTTTCCCACAAGGGTTTCAACCGCAACGATTGCCTTCACCAGTATATTCGCCACAATATATGCAACTACCGCCGCTATTATCACAAGCACTATCGCACAGATAAGTATCACGCGCAGCAGGCTGTTCAGCTCGCTCTTTACTGTCGCCTGCGGCTTGCCTGCAAAAAGCATCCCGTCGTCCACGGGTATGTAGAAGCCGTAATACGGAGTGCCGTTCACGTCCGCATTCCTGCTGAAATATGTTTCCTTATTCTGCCACACGGCTTCAATAACGGCATCGGAAGCCTTCGTTCCTACCACGCCGTCTATCGAGCTTGCCACTCGCGTATCTCCCTCAAACACCGTGATGTCTATATTCTGCAGCTGAAAGGCATATAAATCGTCCGTGTATCCCTCACAGGCAATCTGCAGCTGCGCCTCAATGCTGTCGACAAGAGAGTTCTCCGCCATGTTGTAAGCTATAATGGCAAGTCCCAAACCCAGCACGACGATGGGAACTATAACCAGCATCATTAATTTTGTTTTGAGTTTCATATGCACTTCTCCTTCTTAAGTTTTATTTTTTATGAGTCATATGCACCTTATAGCTCAATTTTCAACCACTTTCAATAATATTTTTATGAAATATCCACAAAAAGCGCAAGTCCTCTCTTAAGACGCTCCATGCCATCCAAAAGCACATGTCGCGGACACGCCGTGTTCATGCGCAAAAAACGGGCGCCGTTTCCGCCAAACTGACTGCCCTCGGATAAATAAAGTCCCGTCCGTTCCCTGATAAAACGTGCCGCCTGCGCGCTGTCCTCAGTCAGCGCCCCGATATCCAGCCACAGCAGATAGGTCGCCTCGGACGGAACGATTTTAAGCTGCGGGATATGCTCTGCCGCATACTGCACGGCCGTTTCTTTATTTTCATGAATATATGCGCGAAGCGCGTCCAGCCAAGCAGCCCCCTTGGTAAATGCCGCTATCGCAGCGCCCATCGCAAAAGCGTTCGGCTCCGCCGCCTCGTCCGTGTTGAGTCCGCGCCAAACCTTGTGGCGCAGCGCTTCATTCGGCACGGCGACAGCCGCCGTCTGCAATCCCGCCAGATTAAACGTCTTGGTCGGAGCAATACAGGTAATGCCGATCTCACGGCATGCCTCGGACACCGATGCAAACGGGATATATTCACGACCGGGAGCCGTCAGATCGCAATGGATTTCATCAGACACGACAATCACATGGTGCTTCATGCACAGCTCGCCAATCCGCTCCAACGTTTCCCGCTCCCATATTTTTCCTATGGGATTGTGCGGATTGCACAAAATCATCATTGCAGTCTGCGGATCCGCAAGCCTGCGCTCCAAATCCTCAAAGTCAATCCGGTACTCGTTCCCATCATAAAGCAGAGGGCTTTGCAGAACCTCCCGCCCGTTATTTACAATGGAATTAAAAAAGATGTTGTAGACCGGTGTCTGAAGCAGCACCTTTTCCGCCGGCGTAGTCAGCTTGCGCACAATGCTTGAGATGGCAGGGACTATTCCCGTGCAGAAAATCAGCCACTCCTCCTGCATAGCAAGGCCGTGGCGCTTCTCCCACCAATCCGTGTATGCCCGGTACCATTCCTTGGGAATATCCGTGTAGCCGAACACTCCGTGCGCCGCCCTTTCCATGATTGCCTCGCGGATTTCCGGCGCGGTTTCAAAGTCCATATCCGCCACCCACATGGGAAGCTCGTTTTCTCCCACGTTCCATTTGAGAGAATTTGTGTTTCTTCTGTTTACCGGCTTGTCAAAATCGTAATTCACCCGTCTGCCTCCTTCATACGCACTCGTTTTTTGCCGGCTGCTGCCGGCAGACAATAGTTGTCTTGTCCGGGTCAATCTTATCCCGTTCCATAATCAGCTCCCCGATGGATTCGGCGCGGATTGTCCCGCCGCTCGGGTTTATCACACTGTCAATCTGACTGTCAATCTGAGCGTCAACGGTAGAATACTCAAACGCCAGGGTCGTGTTCAGCAGTCTGCCGTTTTTCATCACCAGATTATCTATGTAGCACAAGCCCTGCAGGCTCTCTATGGTGCAATTTACAAAGGTCAGGTTTTTAGCGTTCCACCCCAGATATTCCCCTGAAATAAAGGAGTCGTACACCGTGACGTTTGCGCTGTTCCAAAAAGCGTCCTTAGACAGCAGACGGGAATTGCGGATTTCCACATTCTCCGCTCCGTCAAAGGGATAATTGCCGTAAAGCGTAAGCCCCCGGATAACCATATCCGCGCTGTTCATCGCAAAGTAATCTCCCTTTGCCATCACCTGCTCCATCAAAACGCCGCGGCAGCTCCAAAGCGTTTCCGCCGCGTTCGGGAAGGACACGTTGCGAAGGGTAACGTCATTACAGCGGCGAAAATTTTTCGGCGCCTCAACCGCGCAGTCCTCCGCAGTGATTTTGTCCGTGTACCACACGCCTGCCCGCCCCTGCTCAAACCATGTGCTGTTTTTGACCGTAATATTTTTTGAGTACCAAAGCGGATATTTCCATTTGAACATACAGCCGTAAAGCTCAATATCCCTGCTTTCCTTAAGCGGAGATTCCCCGTCCGCAAAAATGCTATCAACTATTTTCAAATCATGTCCCTGAAAAAGCGCCCGTTCTCCGGTCAGCAATTCCCCGCTGATTTCCTTCTTCTGACTCATCATTTCCCTCATTTCCGCGCTGCCATTTGCGCCTAAAGCAATGTTTGTGCAATTAAGATTTCTTTTTTCTGTTTAAAAGTATAGACGCATCGGTCGGAAATATCAAGTGCTTCTAAAGAGGATTATCATGTCTGCGCGTCAAAAGCAGTCCGCTCATAAGCGCGGTAAACGGCGCCACTGCCACCAGCCCGAAGCTGCCGACAATTGTGTGCAGGATTTCCTACGCCACGTATTTATAATTCAGGATATTGTAAACCGGCGTTCCCTGCGCCATAAACACCATCAGCAGCGCCAGATATCCGCCCGAATACGCAAGCAGCAGCGTGGTCGTCATGGTTCCCATCGCGGCGCGCCCTACATGTATCCCCGACATTGCCGCTTCCCTTCTGCCTATCTCCGGCTTCTTTTCCACGACCTCGTTTACCGCAGACGTGATATCCACGGCAATGTCCATAATGGCTCCGCTCGCCCCGATAAATACGCTCGCCATGAAAATTTCCGTCAGGTTCAGATACTCATACCCCGAATACAAAAGACTTTCCGAATTGCTCATCACCGCTCCGTGTATCTTAAAAAGCAACGTAAAGATAATGCCAAGAATACATGTAGTGACAACGCCCAACAAAACCCCTGCCGTCGCCGCCAGAAAACGCCTGTCATAGCCGTATACAAGGGAAATGATCACAACGGTCAGCAGCGTTATCAACACAAGTCCGGTTACTACCGGGTTGCTGCCGTTTAAGCACGCAGGCACCAGCACCTTCCAAATGCACAGCACCGAGATGGCAAAGGACAGCAGACTGCGCAAGCCTATTCCCTTTGCAAACAGCACCAGCACCACGGCAAAAATCAGCAGCAGAATCAGCTCCTTGTCGAGTCTGTAATGGTCTATCATATTCACGGAAAGAATAGCGTCGTCCTGATAGCTGATGACCACCTGCGCCATATCACCCTCTGAGAAAATTTTATCGTTTTGCAGCGAGCCTGTCAGCAGATTATACGCCTGCGTTTCCTGTCCCTTGAACTTTCCGCCCAGCAAACGCACCGTACAGGTCTGTTCTCCTGACTGTATCAGCCCGCTGTGGATTACTGCGGATTCGTCTGTCGCCAGCACCTTAGCCTTGCATCTGTCCGTACCCTGATAAATGACAGCGTCCTCATAGCCCGTGGGCAGGGCCATGAGGACGCATAACAGTATCACGCATATCAGGAAAGGCAGATGAGGCAGGATATATTTTTGATATCTCCGTTTCATCTGAAGCCTCCGTTTTTTATTTTATGCTTGTCAGCGTGGCAAGCTTGTTGTAAATATCCGTGTTATCATAGTAGCCCTCAAACAGGCTTGAGCCGTTGCCGATTGCAAATACCGGAACCGGAAGACCCGTGTGCGAATAAGAGGTAAACGACACTCCCGCCTTATTGTTCATAATGTGTGTAATCGTAACGGAAAGCGGTTCGTATGTACCGTATAATTCGTACTCCTCCTGTGTCATTTCACTTTGGGTTGAGGTTCCGACCTTGAGGGTTCTCTTATATGCGGTTTTCAGCTTTTCAACCTCATAATCAGTCAGTACAAGCTCCTCAGCCTTAGCCTGCGCCGCGTTTTCCGGAGCCACAAAACCGAAATTCTCCTGAATATCAGCCAGCACCTGCTCAAACGGCGTGTTGTTTTCCTTATATGAAGCCACATAGTCCGTGTCAAACTTTGCAAAGGAAATTGTCTGGTTCTCAAGGTTTTTCAAGAATGTATCGTAATTGGTCCCTGCATAGCCGATTGTCATACCGCCCGTTTCATGGTCGCCCGTCACCAAAATCAGGGTTTCAGCCGGATGCTCCTCATAAAATGCATATGCCTTCTGAACCGCCCTGTCAAACGCGATTGTGTCGTTAATTGTCGCCGCCGCATCGTTTGCATGGCATGCCCAGTCAATCTTGCCGCCTTCCACCATCATGAAGAAGCCTGTATCGTTGTCCAAAACATCAATGCCCTTCTCCACATAATCAGCCAACTGCCACTGTCCGTCCTCGCGGTCCACCTCGTATGCCATGGCGCTTGAATCCGCAAGATGCTCATCGATTGCAATGACTTTTCCCGTATCAGCCGTCACTGCCTCTATTTCAGCCTGTGTGGTGACTACTGTGTAACCTGCTTCCTCTGCAACGTCATATATGCTCGGCAAATCCTTGTTTACGCCTGTCGGCTTTAAAAGACCGCCGCCCGCAAAATAATCAAAGCCGCTTGCCACCAGCTCCTGCGCTATCTCATAATAGTTGTTTCTTGATGCCTGATGCGCATAAAAGGCCGCCGGCGTTGCATGGTTCAAATTTACCGTTGTCAGTATGCCGATTTTGTAGCCCAACTGCGACTTGAGCTTTTCCGCCACCGTTTCATATGCCACGGTCTTTGTGGTATCCATGTTGATTACTCCGCTGTATGTCTTATGTCCGGTGGAAATCGAGGTTGCGGTCGACGCGGAATCAGGGCAGAAGGATGTGCTGTCATAGGTCTGCGCAGAGCCCGCCGTCGGGAAATTCATGAATGACAGCGCCTCTCCGCCCGTCACATCTCCGCCCGTACTGCTCTTTGCTCCCAAATAGTATGAAGCTGACTGTATCTGAGGATAGCTCATGCCATCGCCAATAAATAAGAAAATGTACTTCGGCGTGCCGTTTGATACCGTCTTAGCCTTATTGGCAGCGTTTGCCTCATAAACCTCGTTTGTCACTTCCGTGCTTACGGCTGTTTTTTCCGCAGCCATTCCGCAGCCGATCAGTGCGGAGGCCATCAGAACCACAGACATCAGCGCTGCCGTTGCTTTGTGATTGAATCGTCTCATCTCTTTAATCTCCTCTTCTCTTGATGTTGATAACATACCAAGCTCCCTGCATGACAGGCGTTTGGGTTATAAAGAAATATTAACGTGCGTTTGTAAAGGCAGCTACCATACTCCTGTGGAATATATGTAAAATTTTTGAAAAATACAGGCAGCTTCCTTTCGGCAATCAATCAGACGGGTTTCCCTTACTCCTTCAAATACCCTCCTATATGCTTATCCTTTCTCCATTGAGGAGCCTCTGTATCATCAGCCCAATATTCATCCATCGAAATTATTTTATCGTTTTGTGTTTGTATAAATGACG
Source organism: Lachnospiraceae bacterium (assembly GCA_021202335.1). Lineage (GTDB taxonomy): Bacteria > Bacillota > Clostridia > Lachnospirales > Lachnospiraceae > COE1. Next base: position 116,402 of record JAJQDE010000061.1, on the reverse strand, counting down.
TTACATGAAATGAACTGCTCCTGTCCTTCGGGTATACAACTGTCACGGTAATAATCAAATCATGATCATTGCACAAAATCTTCTCTATCCGCTCAACAACCCCGGCCCATTCTCCGGGGTACTCGCAATTAGCAATAATGTATTCGTCAACATTAAAATGCTCATTTGTACAGTGCCAATTTATATAAGCGTCACTATCAAAATATTTTCTGATTTCCGTTTCATCCTGAGCAAGAACAGCTCTCCAAAATTCTTTTATATTCATATCCCTTAAGCTTCCCCTAAAATTCCAAACACAAACCGAAAGCACCCTATCGTTAAAATATTATTCTTAAATCATTTCCATTTGCCAAAATGAATTTGCTTTTCAAGCTCAGGGTATTTTTGTTATAATTTCTTTTCGTTTGAATCAGCATAACCGATTCCAATAAAGACCGGAATCATATATGTTGCCGGAACTTTCAAGCGTGCTTTTACTTTATCGTGTTCGTCATTCAACGGTATCCTCATAGAACAGGATAAGCCTTCTGCTGATGCCGCCAAAAAAATATTCTCTACAACACACCAGATTGTCGAAAACGGATTTAGCTTAGATATGCTTTCAGCATTCAGCTCCTTACATTTGAATACAGGAATTATGACATAGGGAGCATCCTTCAGCATTGTAAACTGTCTAGGCATTGCATGGGCGTACATTTTCTGCCCCAGTGTAACAGGATATGGTCTTGGAACATTCAGGTACTTTTCCGCATCAAATTTATCGGCTATTTTCTTTGATTCCTCAAAAGCAAATTCTTTTTCCTTATCTGTCCTTAAAACTATAAAGCTCCAGTTGCGGTTATGGTTCCATGTCGGCGCCTTGTTGCCTGCTTCCAAAATTCTTTTTATTGCTTCAAAGTCAACCTCTTTATCTAAAAACTCCCTTACAGTTCTTCTCTTTTCCACAGCTTCATAAAATTCCATTTTTCACCTCATATCACGACCACAGAGAGTGGCTAATGATTTTAACCTCCTTATGTCGAATCGGATGCCTGATTACGGTTTTCCATTTTTCCGGAACAACCTTTCTTGCATCGGACAGATAAATTTCATGATGCAGCCTCGTATCTGTCAAATCATTTTCATACCCTTTTGCCTCAAGATAAGCGTCCATCAAAGCTACGGATTTAGGTTCATCGTCAAATGCTCCGATATGCATAATTTGGACACACAATCCCTCATCAACGGTAAAAAATTCCGCAGATGAGCAATCTGTTTTTTTCTTTTTTGCCGCTGTTTCCACCGCCCAGGCAAAATCCTCTTTTGAAACAAAATCAGGCAATCTTATGACGGAAATCCAATGAAATGAGTCCTTATTGCCGTAATCAACTCCGCTGACATCCTCCTGCCACCAAAATCCCTCAAGCGGAGGAACCACATACTCAAAAAAGCCTTCAATTTTATAATCTGTTTTATAACTCATTTTCAAAGTATATGCCACGGCATACAACACACTGATAGCCTGCCGGTATGCTCCACCTTCTTCGTTTGGATTGCCCTTGCCTCTTACCGCAATATAATTCATCTTTGGCACAGTTACGATTTCGGGCTTGTTCTTAGGCATATAAAATTCCTTATATTCTTTTTTAAAGTCAAAAGCCATATAATCTCCATTCGCCTCCAATTGTACTTCAAATTTTAATGCTATTTTTACCATGCTTCCTTAAGTATGCTGCCTTAAGCTTAACACAAAATTACGCCGTTTTCTCAACGCCTACCCCAAAGCCTTATCCTGTGTGCGCAAAATTTCCCGCAGCAGGACAATCGCCGCAATGGCGAGTACAAATTCCGCGCAGGTCTGCGCATAGGCAAGCCCGTACAGCGGTAAAATCCGATTTAATAAAAACAGAGCAGGAATTTCAAGGACAATTTTCCTGAGAATCGCAAAAATAAGCGACGCCTTTCCCATGCCGCACGCCTGAAATACACCGACCGCCAGAAAATCAATTGTCAAAAATACCAAGCCTATGCACATACCGCGCAGGAAACGGCTGCCATAGGCGATAACCTCATCATTTTTCATAAACAGCCCAATCAGGTCTTTGCTTCCCACGTAATAAACGACCGTCATCAGAAGAATAAACGAAACGCTTATTTTAGCGGTAAATGTGACTGCTTTTCTCATGCGGCTGCGGTTCCCGCAGGCATAGTTATAGCCGACCAGCGGCATAATCCCCTGCGAAACACCCATGGCAATATACATGGGAATCATATTGATTTTTTGCGTAATTCCCATGGCGGCGACTGCCGTAGAACCGTACGCCGCCGTGAAATTATTCAAAATCGTCATTCCCGTCACGTTGAGAAGATTTTGTATCGCAGCCGGAACGCCGACGGCGCAAATCTGCCCAATGATTTTTGCGTCAAAGGAAAATACCCGCGGATTAACGCAAACAAACGTCTGCCCGCGGCGCACCCGCAAAAGCGCAAAAAAGTAAATACACGCCGCACAGTTTGAAAGGAAGGTTGCAAGCCCCGCGCCGGCGGCTCCCAGCCCAAGTCCGAACGGAAGAATAAAAAACGGATCGAGAAGCATATTTAAGATGCAGCCGCTCATCGTTCCGATACCGGCATGGAGGGAATTTCCTTCCTCACGCACCAGATTTGCCAATACCACATTTAAAATCGCAGGAACCGCGCCGCAGACAGTCGTCCAGCGAAGATACCTCCATGTTGCCGCCGCCGTATCAACGGTCGTTCCCAGCAGCCTAAGGAGCTGTGTATGGAAAATGGCAAACGCAGCGGAAAACAGTACGGAAAATCCCAGCGCAAAATAAAAGCTTACGGCGGAGCTTTTTCTCACCGCCGCATACTCCTTTTGCCCCATGTAACGGCTCATCAAACTTGAGCCGCCCACCCCGAACAGGTTTATCACTGCATTGAATGCCAAAAGCACAGGCGCCGCCAAAGTGACCGCCGCGTTTTCTATCGAATCATTCAGCATCCCCACAAAGTAGGTGTCCGCCAAATTATAGATTACCATGACAAGCGAGCTTAGCACCGTAGGAATAGCCATTTTCATGACCGCCTGCGGAATCGGCGCGCGCTCGAAAAGCTCTGTTTTTTGTGCATCAACTGACGTTCTGTTTTCGTTTGACATAAGAAGCTCCATTTTCTTTATTATAAAATCCGTTTTTTTATTTTATGATGTATTACAGGAACCGCTTCGCGAACCCTGTAATCAGATTTGCGCCCTCTTACGAGGGCTTTTATGAGAATCTGCTTTGCAGCTTCTCATAAGATATATTATAGGTATTTTTTCCTTATACGTCTATATCATTTTGGGGACTTTCCCAATTTTCAAAATCTTAAAATAATAACATAATACACTGCTTTATCAGAATTAGTGAATTTTTGTTATCATTCTGTTATCACGTATATATTTTTCAAACAGAGATTAGAAAAAGGACTTCGAGCAAAACACTCGAAGTCCTTATAAAATCCAACTTTATTAATTACTCAATGATTGTAGCAACACGGCCTGACCCAACAGTCCTACCACCCTCACGGATAGCGAATGTAAGTCCCTGCTCCATAGCGATAGGATGGATAAGCTCAATTGTCATTTCTACGTTATCGCCAGGCATGCACATCTCTGTACCCTCAGGAAGGTTGCAAACGCCTGTTACGTCTGTTGTTCTGAAATAGAACTGCGGACGATAGTTGTTAAAGAAAGGTGTATGACGGCCACCCTCGTCCTTTGTCAGAACGTAAACCTGAGCCGTAAACTTCTTGTGGCATGTAACCGTACCGGGCTTTGCAAGAACCTGTCCTCTTTGGATTTCCGTTCTCTGGATACCACGGAGAAGAGCTCCGATGTTATCACCGGCCTGTGCCTCATCAAGAAGCTTTCTGAACATCTCAATACCTGTACAAACAGTCTTTTTTGTTTCCTCGCTGATACCAACGATTTCAACTTCCTCGTTAAGGTGAAGCACACCACGCTCAACTCTACCGGTAGCAACAGTACCACGACCTGTGATTGTAAAGATATCCTCAATCGGCATAAGGAACGGCTGATCTGTTGCACGTACAGGATCAGGAATATATTCATCAACTGTATCCATAAGCTCTATAATCTTATCGCCCCACTCTCCGCTGGGATCCTCAAGAGCCTTCAAAGCAGAACCCTTAATGATAGGGCAATCCGTGAAACCGTACTCCTCAAGCTGCTCTGTAATTTCCATCTCAACAAGCTCAAGTAACTCAGGGTCGTCAACCATGTCGCACTTATTCATAAATACAACAATCTTAGGTACGCCTACCTGACGTGAAAGAAGGATATGCTCCTTTGTCTGCGCCATAACACCATCCGTTGCAGCTACAACAAGGATAGCGCCATCCATCTGTGCAGCACCTGTAATCATGTTCTTTACATAATCTGCATGACCCGGGCAGTCCACATGTGCGTAATGCCTTTTCTCTGTTTCGTACTCAACGTGTGCAGTATTAATCGTAATACCACGCTCTCTCTCTTCGGGAGCCTTATCAATATTCTCAAAATCTGTTGCTACGTTACCTGCAACTCTCTCAGCCAATACCTTTGTGATTGCTGCTGTCAAAGTTGTTTTACCATGGTCAACGTGTCCAATTGTACCAATGTTACAATGGGGTTTACTTCTTTCAAATTTAGCCTTTGCCATTTTAAAAGTCCTCCTTAATAGATATTAAAAATTTTAATTAGTTTCATTCTACATAAAACTTTACCCAACTACGCTTAATTATATTAGAAATTGTTGGGATTTTCAAGCATTATTTATAAAATAGTACCGTTTTGGGGCAAAAACATCAGCCTTTCCTTGCAGCAAGCACTTTATCCTGCACACTCTTGGGAACCTGCTCATATTTTTCAAAGAACATTGAGTAGTTTCCGCGTCCCTGCGTTCTCGAACGCAGGTCGGTAGAATAACCGAACATCTCTGCAAGAGGAACATAACCTCTGACAATCTTGCCGCCGCCAAGGTCGTCCATACCCTCAATACGTCCGCGGCGAGCATTAATATCGCCGATAATATCACCCATATACTCTTCAGGCATTGTTACTTCAACCTTCATGATAGGCTCAAGAAGCACTGGAGCCGCTTTCTGCATAGCCTCCTTAAATGCAAGTGAACCTGCAATGTGGAATGCCATCTCCGAAGAATCGACCTCATGGTACGAACCGTCATATACGTTTGCGTATACTCCGACAACAGGGAAGCCGCCAAGTATACCTGCGTGCGTAGCTTCCTCAATACCTTCACCGATTGCGGGAATGTATTCCTTCGGAATCGCACCGCCGACAACGCTGGATTCAAACTTAAAGAGCTCCTCACCGTTCGCATCCATCGGACTGAACTTAACCTTACAGTGTCCGTACTGTCCGCGTCCGCCTGACTGCTTTGCGTACTTAGAATCGATATCAACCTCTTTTGTGATAGCCTCCTTGTATGCAACCTGAGGCGCGCCAACGTTTGCCTCTACCTTAAACTCACGAAGAAGCCTGTCTACAATAATCTCAAGATGAAGCTCACCCATACCTGCGATAATTGTCTGACCTGTTTCCTGATTTGTGTGTGCACGGAAAGTCGGGTCTTCCTCTGCAAGCTTAGCAAGCGCCTCGCCCATCTTGCCCTGTCCTGCCTTTGTCTTAGGCTCAATGGCAAGCTCGATAACAGGCTCAGGGAACTCCATGGACTCCAGGATAACTGGGTGCTGCTCATCACAGATTGTGTCGCCTGTGGTTGTAAACTTAAAGCCGACTGCTGCCGCGATGTCGCCGGAGTAAACCTTGTCTAACTCCTGCCTTTTATTGGCATGCATCTGCAGAATACGTCCCACGCGCTCCTTCTTATCCTTTGTAGCATTTAATACATAAGAGCCTGAATTCATCATACCTGAATAAACTCTGAAGAATGCCAGCTTACCGACAAACGGGTCTGCCATAATCTTAAATGCAAGCGCCGAAAACGGCTCTTCATCTGACGAATGCCTTACCACATCGTTGCCGTCCAAATCAACACCCTTGATAGGAGGGATGTCGGTAGGAGCCGGCATAAAGTCAAGAATCGCGTCCAAAAGCTTCTGTACGCCCTTATTTCTGTAAGCAGAACCGCAGCATACCGGAACTGCCGTACACTCGCATGTAGCCTTTCTGAGGACTGCCTTAAGCTGCTCTACCGACGGCTCCTCTCCCTCAAGGTACATCATCGTTAAATCATCATCCAGCTCACAAATCTTTTCCACCATCTCTGAATGGTAAAGCTCTGCATCGTCTGTCATATCTGCGGGGATATCAGTAATCGAAATGTCATCGCCCTTATCATCATTATAGATGTAAGCCTTCATTTCCATCAGATCGACAATCCCTTTGAAACTATCCTCCTTACCTATAGGCAATTGAAGGACAATTGCATTTTTACCCAATCTCGTCCTAATCTGCTCCACAGCGCCGTAAAAATTAGCGCCCAAGATATCCATCTTGTTAATAAAAGCCATTCTCGGAACATTGTAGGTGTCAGCCTGACGCCATACGTTCTCTGACTGCGGCTCTACGCCGCCCTTTGCGCAGAAAACGCCCACGGCGCCGTCCAGCACGCGAAGCGAACGTTCAACCTCTACCGTAAAGTCCACATGACCCGGTGTATCAATAATATTGATACGGTGCTCTAAAGCGCCCTCCTGAGGCTTCGCATTCTCCTGATGTGTCCAGTGGCATGTTGTAGCGGCTGACGTAATTGTGATACCTCTTTCCTGCTCCTGCTCCATCCAGTCCATGGTAGCAGTACCTTCATGTGTATCACCAATTTTATAATTAACACCGGTATAGTATAAGATACGCTCTGTAAGAGTGGTCTTGCCGGCATCAATATGAGCCATAATACCAATATTTCTGGTTCTCTCTAAAGGATATTCTCTCCCAGCCAAGGTTCTTCCTCCTTAATTAATTAGAAACAATATTAGAAGCGGTAATGCGCAAAGGCTGAAGCTTCGCGGCAGAACCATTTCATTATTAGAAACGGTAGTGTGCGAAAGCTTTGTTTGCCTCTGCCATCTTGTGCATATCTTCTTTTCTCTTTACTGCTCCACCTGTATTATTTGACGCATCGATAATTTCATTCGCCAGTCTTTCCTCCATGGTCTTTTCGCCTCTCTTGCGGGCAAAAAATACCAGCCAGCGGAGTCCCAATGTCTGACGGCGGTCAGGCTTTACCTCAAGAGGCACCTGATAAGTGGCGCCGCCGATACGTCTTGCCTTGCACTCAAGTAACGGCATGATATTGTTCATTGCCTCCTCAAATACATCCAACGCAGGCTTCTGTGCTTTCTCTTCTACTCTTGCAAATGCTCCATATACAATCTTTTGGGCTACACCCTTTTTGCCATCCAACATAACATTGTTGATAAGCTTAGTAACCACTTTATTTCCGTATATGGGATCTGCCAATACGTCTCTTTTTTGAATATGTCCTTTACGTGGCACGGTTCTTCCCTCCTTAATTATTGATAGCGCACCCGCCCAAACGGCGAATTGCCACTATTTGATTAAATCAACGGTACTCACATTAATAAAACCTTGTGTTCGTGCGGTTTTCTATTTTAATCTTTCTTTATTTACAGTCAAAGGTATTAAATCAGAATCCCAACACTAATTAGTTTTTTTGTGGTACGTGGTAAATTAATTATTATTTACCTGCTTTCGGCCTCTTAGCTCCATACTTAGAGCGGGCCTGCTTTCTGTTAGCGACTCCGGCAGTATCAAGAGTACCTCTGATAATATGATATCTTGTACCGGGTAAGTCCTTAACACGTCCGCCTCTGATAAGAACAACACTATGCTCCTGTAAGTTGTGGCCCTCGCCGGGAATGTAGCTTGTTACCTCCATTCCGTTTGAAAGACGAACTCTGGCAATCTTTCTAAGAGCCGAATTAGGCTTCTTAGGTGTTGCAGTCTTAACTGCCGTGCAAACGCCTCTCTTTTGAGGAGAAGATGTGTTTGTAGCGCGCTTCTTTAAAGAGTTGTAGCCTCTCTGAAGTGCCGGTGCAGTAGACTTCTTAACTGTTTCCTGACGTCCTTTTCTTACTAATTGGTTAAATGTTGGCATTCTTTTTCACCTCCTGTAAAATCATCACTAAATGCCTCTTTTTACACGCATACTAGATTAGTATACTTTCAGCGCGGAATATTGTCAATTATTTTTTCAATATTTTTTTGTACTATTTTTTTGTACTATTTTTTCAAACGGGCAAATGCCACCCGTTCAAAGCAAAAACAGACCATCTATTATTACAAAAGCTCCTTTAAAATCCGGTTTATCATTCCGGGGTCTGCTTTTCCCTTCATCGCTTTCATCGTCTGCCCTACCAGGAAGCCGATTGCCTTTTCCCTGCCGCCGCGGTAGTCCTCCACAGACTGCGGATTGGCATCGATAACCGCCTCAACCGCGCTTCTGAGCGCAGCCTCATCGTTTACTGTTTTTAATCCCTTCTCCTCCACATATGCCTCCGGGTCAATGTCCTCGTCAAACATGACCTCAAACACTTCCTTGGCAACCGTGGAGTTGACAGCCTTGCTCTCCACAAGACCTATGAGCTTTGCAAGATTTTCCGGCGAAAAGCGGATATCGCCCGCATCCATGTTCCTCTCCTTGAGAAGGCGCAAAGTTTCTCCCATAATCCAGTTTGAAACCTTTTTGGGCTGACTGCATATTGCCACCGTTTCCTCAAACAAATCCGCCATGCGCTTTGAACCCGTGATAATACCGATATCATAATCCGGCAGGTCAAACTCCCTCTTATAGCGCTCCATTTTCTCTTCACGAAGCTCAGGACGGCTGCTGCGGATTTCCTCAAGCCATTCATCACTGATATACACGGGAACCAGATCCGGGTCGGGAAAATACCGGTAATCCTGCGCATCCTCCTTTGAACGCATCGCGTAGGAATACTCTCCCGCATCATCCCAGCGCCTTGTTTCCTGCTCCACCTGCTGCCCTGACTCCAACAGGTCAATCTGACGCTCGCGCTCGTTTTCGATTGCACGCGTGATTGCCTTAAACGAATTCAGGTTTTTCATCTCCGTGCGTGTTCCAAACTCCTCCGCCCCAATCTCACGCACCGACAAGTTCACGTCCGCGCGCATTGAGCCTTCATTCAGCTTGCAGTCCGACGCACCCAGATATTGTATAGTCATGCGCAGCTTTTCAAGATAGGCTGTCACTTCCTCCGCGCTTCTCATATCAGGCTCGGACACTATCTCGATAAGCGGAACTCCGGAGCGGTTATAATCGACCAATGAGCAATCCTCCCACTCGTCATGGATAAGCTTTCCCGCGTCCTCCTCCATGTGGATTTCATGGATTCCCACCGATTTCCTGCCATCCGCGGTTTCGATATCCACATGGCCGTTTCGGCAGATTGGCAGGTAAAGCTGGCTTATCTGATAATTCTGCGGATTGTCGGGATAAAAATAATTCTTTCTGTCAAATTTACAATACTGCGTAATCTCACAGTTCGTCGCAAGCCCGACTGCTATCGCATAGTTTACCACCTGCCTGTTGAGCACGGGCAGCGAGCCCGGCATGCCTGTGCAGACAGGGCAGGTATGTGTGTTGGGCGCTCCGCCAAACTCCGTGGAACAGCCGCAGAATATCTTTGTCTTAGTCGCAAGCTCCACATGCACCTCAAGACCTATGACCGTTTCATATTGCTTTGCCATTTCTCCATCCCCGTCCTTTCCTAAATTGCCGTGCCGAACTCACCGCGAAGCTGCTCGTAGGTATATGCCGCCCTGATGAGCGTCTTTTCCCTGAAGCTGTCGGCTATAAGCTGTAAACCTATCGGAAGCCCCTTTGCATCCCTTCCGCACGGAACTGAAATTCCGGGAAGCCCGGCAAGATTTACGGATATGGTGTAAATATCGCCAAGATACATCTTTAAGGGGTCGGACAGGCTCTCGCCAAGCCGCAGGGCAGTCGTGGGAGCTACAGGTCCGAGAATGCAGTCATACTTCACAAACGCATCGTCAAACGCCTTTTTTATCATCGCCTTTACCTTAAGCGCCTTGAGATAATATGCATCATAGTAGCCTGAGCTTAACACAAACGAGCCGAGCATAATCCTGCGCTTTACCTCAGCGCCGAAGCCTTCGGAGCGTGTTTTTTTATACATATTGTGCAAACCCTCATATTCAGGGGTTCGGTAGCCGTATTTCACGCCGTCAAAGCGTTCCAGATTAGAGCTTGCCTCCGCAGCCGCGATTGTATAGTAAGCCGGGATTGCATATTCCACGAGGCTTAAGTCAAATTCCTCGACAACAGCCCCCTTTTCCTCAAGCGCTTTCGCCGCCGCAAGCACCGCTTCCTTCACCCGGGCGTCAAGCCCTTCCCCGAAATAATCGCGGGGGATTCCTATTTTCATGCCTGTTACATCCGCGGACAGAGCAGACGTAAAGTCCGTATCATCGCGCTCCACTGAGGTAGAATCCTTACTGTCATGAGAAGCGATTGCCTCAAGCACTGCCGCGCAGTCCGAAACATTTTTTGTGAGCGGTCCTATTTGATCCAAGGACGAGCCGTAGGCAATCAGTCCGTATCTTGAAACAGTACCGTAGGTCGGCTTCAAGCCCACCACGCCGCAAAACGACGCCGGCTGCCTGATTGAACCGCCCGTATCCGAGCCCAGAGCAAAAAAGCACTCTCCTGCCGCCACAGCCGCCGCAGAGCCTCCTGATGAACCGCCCGGCACATGCTCCAAATTCCACGGGTTTTTCGTTTCTCCGTATGCGGAGGTTTCCGTCGTGGAGCCCATTGCAAATTCGTCCATGTTGGTCTTGCCAATAAGCACCGCACCCGCCTTTTCAAGATTGAGCACCGCCTCCGCCGAAAAGGTCGGGATAAAATTGCCGAGTATTTTTGACGAGCAGGTCGTGAGCATTCCTTCCGTACACATATTGTCCTTGATTGCCACCGGCACGCCCGCAAGCGGTCCCGTAAGCTCTCCCGCTTCGATTTTTTTCTGCACGCGGGCTGCCGACTCAAGGGCAGCCTCCCGGTCTATGGTGACATAGGCGTGAATGCCGCTCTCTTTTTCATCAATTTTTGCAAGCACTGCCTCCATCGCCTCAACGGCAGTCGTCTTGCCTTCCTTTATCGCCGCCGAAAGCTCTACGGCGCTGTATGCCAATAAATCCATTCAATATCCCCCATTCTTCCGGACTAAACTGTTTTGGGCACCATAAACATGTTGTCCTTTTCTCCGGGTGCGTTCTTTAAGATTTTTGCACTCTCATCGCCGTTCGTCACAACATCTTCCCGAAACACGTTCTGCACCGGAAACACATGCGACATCGGCTCAATCCCCGTGGTTTCAAGCTCGCCGAGCTTATCAATATAGTCGAGCATGCTGCCCATGTCCTTCTTTGCCTGCTCCTTTTCCTCCTCCGAGAGCTCAAGCTTTGCAAGAATACCGACATAATCGATTGTTTCATCCGTAATTACATTTGCCATAAGCTGCTCCTTTCTACGACCTGATTTTAATATGAACCTCCCGAAGCTGCTGCTCCGTGACATCGTTCGGCGCTCCGCACATCAAATCCTGCGCCGAGCCGCTCATAGGAAACGCAATGACCTCCCGGATGTTCTCCTCGTTCTTTAAAAGCATCAGCATCCTGTCCACGCCGGGAGCCATTCCAGCATGTGGCGGAGCTCCGAACTGAAACGCCTGATAGAGCGCACCGAATTTGGATTTCAGCGTTTCCTCATCATAGCCCGCAATCGCAAACGCCTTCTTCATAATGTCCAGATCATGGTTTCTGACCGCGCCGCTCGACAGCTCCACGCCGTTGCATACTATGTCATACTGATACGCCAAAATTTCCAACGGATTTTCATTTTCAAGCGCTTCAAGCCCTCCCTGCGGCATCGAAAACGGATTATGCGTAAAACCGATTTTCTTTGTTTCAGGGTCAGTTTCATACATCGGAAAATCCTTCACATAGCAGAACCGGTAAGCCTGCTTCTCACACAGCTCCAGTCTGTTGCCAAGCTCAATCCTAAGCTGCCCCGCATAATAGTTTGCGCGCTCCTCCTTGTCCGCAATAAAGAATATGGTATCTCCCGCTTCAAGCCCCGCAATCACGCTAAGCCTTGATTTCAGCTCCTGCGGAATGAACTTGTCAATCGGTCCCTTATAGCTCATATCCTCCGCGACCTCAAGATATCCGAGTCCGCCCATTCCCATCCCTGTTGCAAAGCTCAAAAGCTTTTCATGGAAGCCCTTCGACATATCGGCGTGTACCTTAATCGCCCGCACTGTCCTTCCGATAAACGGCTTAAAGGTACAGCTTTGGAAAAATTCCGTCACGTCAATTATGCGCAGCGGATTTCTAAGGTCGGGCTTATCCGTGCCAAACTCTAACATCGCCTGTTTGTAGCTGATAACCGGATATGGCGCCTTTGTGACCTCATATCCCTCGGGGGCAAATTTTTCAAAGGTTGACGAAAGGATTTCCTCGCCGACCCGGAACACATCCTCCTGCGTTGCGAAGCTCATTTCAAAGTCAAGCTGGTAAAATTCTCCGGGCGAGCGGTCCGCACGCGCATCCTCATCGCGGAAGCAGGGCGCTATCTGAAAATATTTGTCGATGCCCGACACCATCAGAAGCTGCTTATACTGCTGGGGCGCCTGTGGAAGCGCATAAAATTTCCCTTTATATTTTCTTGAAGGCACAATGTAATCCCTCGCGCCCTCGGGCGAGGAAGCGCACAAAATCGGCGTCTGTATTTCAACGAAGCCAAGCTCCGTCATTTTCTGCCGCAAAAAGCTGATTACCTGCGAGCGGAAAAGGATTTTATCCCGCACCTTTGCGTTGCGAAGGTCCAGATAACGGTATTTGAGGCGCACATCCTCTCTCGTTTCCTTTGAGGTCATTACCTCGAACGGGAGCTGAGAGTACACCCTGCCGAGAATATCCACCTTTTTTGCCTCAAGCTCTATCGTTCCCGTTGGGATTTTCGGGTTATAGGTTTCCTCGTCTCTTTTCTCGACAATTCCCTCAATTGACACGCACATTTCTTTTGTAATGCCGTTCAAAAGGGAGGTGTCACGCATGACCACCTGCAGCACTCCGTACATATCGCGCAAGTCGATAAACGACACGCCGCCGTGGTCACGGATATTTTCCACCCATCCTGCAACCTGCAGAGTGCTGCCGATATGCTGTTCCCCAATCTCTTTCATTGTAATATTCCGATACATTTTCAATTCCTCCTGCTGAATTCATAACCGGACTGCCAAAAAATGCGACTTATTTCTCCTTCGCGCGAGTGCGCATCCACGCGGAGCGTTTTTATCGTATAGGACGAACTTTCCTATACGATAAAAAACGTCCCGGAATACAAACATATTCCGGGACGGATAATCTTGAAATACCCGCGGTACCACCCGCATTGGCAAAGGACTGCTCTAAAGAGCATAAACTCTGCCCGCTCTCACGTTTAACGCACGTCTACGTATTACCCTAATCAACTTAACGTCTTTCGAATAATCTGCTCCGGAGCGTTCCCTTCATCAGCTTCCGCGCACGGCGCTCTCAGTCGGCGACGCCGTATTCCTGTCGTTTCCTCTGACAAGAGTCTCCTTCTTGGCATTTTTTATACATTTTACTCTGTTTTTATATTCTTGCCGAACTTTTATCATAATATCACATTAAATTTACAGTTTCAAGTGTTTTTGCAAAACATTCATGTTCAAAACGTTCATGTTCAAAACGTTCATGTTTTTGTCAATCTGTTTTAAGCCCTTAATCCGCCCCGTCCCCGGCAGCTTCCCTCCACGCTTCAGGATTATTGGAATCCCCTGTAATAACATACCTCGCGTATTTTTTATCCGGAGCCACCACATAAGTAAATACCCTGTCCCTCACCTCGTCCTCATCAATCTCCGCAAAGGTTCTTCCGTATTCAGCCGGGTTTCCGCCTACCGCATTGATGACAGTTGCCGCAAAATCCGTGTGCGACACCTGCGCGCTGCTTTTTGCGGGTCCGTCATCATGCTGTTCATTTGGCAGCTTTACAAAAAGAATCGGCGTCGACGTCATATCATAATCCGTATCAAGAGCAGATTCTTTCATCACATTTGTATTTTGTCCGTGGTCAGCAGTTATGATAATGGTCGCATTATCATAAACCCCCAGCTTTTTCATCTCGTCAATATATTGATACACAATCTTTAAAGAGCCCTTCGACTGTGAAAGCTGAGTGCCGCCATCTCCCTCTACCTCCTCAAAGTTTTCATTCATGGTAAATTGAGGATGCGCTCCTTTTAAATGATAAAATCTAAACGCTCCCTCATACGCTCCGCTCTCATCGATTGAAAGCTTGTTTTGTGACAATTCATTGTAAAATACAATATCATTGTTTGCCGTATATTCTCCGCTGTTTACCACAATCTCAGCGATATCATCCGTAGTATAAAAATACATCTGTTTTGCCGCAAACGGAGCCATTTTGTACTTGGATGTATCGCTCATCACATAAAATGCCTTTTTAATGCCAATCTCCCGCGTAATCTCATTTGAGTAATTTATCAGCTTCTCTTTTACGGCGTCGCCCACATGCCTCGAACCCGTATATACGCCCAGGCTGTAATTTTGCCCTTCTATATCGCTCAGGAAATTACCGTTGCCGTAGGCGTACTCGCAATACTCATCCGCTTCCATGCCATACTCCCACTCGACTCCCGTAAGCAGATACGGAACAGACAATGCCGTAAACGCGTATCTGCTTGTCGTGTCAGTGTATTCCGTAAAGTCCTTAAGCGCTTCCGTAAAATCAGGATTTTCCTCCTCTATATCATCCATAATCTGCCTGTCGAACCAGTCCAAGACAAAAACAACAACATTATTTTCATCATCCAGCTCAAGCATATGGTTAGTAGTCAGCACAAACTCGTTTTCCTCGTCCGGGAATTTCGCGGATGCTATCATAAAGACAAGCGAAAGAAGCTGTACCAGGCAGATATAAACACATACCGCCGACACGATTTTCCTGCATATACCTTTAAAACGCCTGTTGTAATTCAAATACGCTGCCACTGCAAGCATAATAATCCATGCAGCGCCGTTTATAGCCTTCTGCACGCTGCTCCACGTTTGAACATTCCCGTCCATCAGAAGCATTTCGCCATTCAGGAAATTCCCCTGAATATAACCCGCCGCTGAAATACCGAATATAATCGTCCCAAACAGCTTAAGCTGTCTGTCCGACAGTACAAACACACAGATAACAGTATAGACTGCCGCCATAGCAGCCCCCTCAGCAAGCATAATACCAAAAAACGTAAAATAAGGTATGGAAAACTCGTCCAAATTGTTAAGAAGCAACTGGTTTGGCTCAAAAATCAAAACAATTACAATCCACAGCAAAAGAATCGGCAGAATAAACGCCGCTCTTGCTTTCGCATTTTCTTTTGCAAAAAAACGAATCTCTCCCTTATAAAAAAACAAAATTCCAAAGGAAAGCAGCATTGCAGCAATGCATACCGCAATATAGTTATAGGAGCTTATAACTCCCCACAGCAAAAATTCCAGCCCTATGATAAACGAAAAAATTGACAGGAAAAGTCCAATAAACCGCTGCCCTTTCCCAAAGCCCAACACAAGCTTTATCAATATGGGAAGGGCAAGCGCCATTATAATAAGCGGCACGCCATAATGTATATATGTTAAGGCTTCCATATCGTTGAAAGCAGAAAAAAGTGTTTTCCCGCCTTCCCCGACAGCAGCCTTCATAAGCGACATAGCTCCGTAAAAAACAACAGAATAAAAATATACGTTTTTTATATGAAAGCTTCTTTCCTCTTTATCTGCAAGCAGCATGTGCACCAGCGCCGACAGGATTCCCGCCGCAATGCACATCGCCAACACGCCAATGTACTTTTCCATTTATATCTAATCTCCATTCGTTTTTCACGGTCTGTTCTGCGCTTTAACGGCAGAAACGCCATTATAAGCTATCAAGCTTATTTTCACACTATTCCTCTGCATCCTCCTGCTCCGACAGCTTAACCACCACAGTATCGTCTAAAATCCGTATGGAACCATCATTGGGATATGTCGGCATAGCTTCCAATATAAGCCGGGACTCCTCTGACAATATATCCGTACCTGCAATTTCCGCATCAAAACCGCAGTAATACAAAATAAATAACTGTTTGCTGTGTGCATCCGCCAATGCATCATCACGTCCGCTCATTGAAAATACACTCATGATTTCATTATGATATAATGTTTTATCCACTATGTCAACTCCGCCAAACACCACCTTCATATCCTCATTATATCCCTTCGTACTCTTTATTTCGGTAATCATAGTGGTGTAATAACTTAGTGCCTGATCAAAGCTTAGCTGCATGCTGAAATACTGACCGTTCGCAAAGTGACAATAGCTTAAGATTCCCAACACAGCCGCTAATGTCATTATATACTCGCCGGCTATCACGGATTTGCGCTCCACCTGTTCCATGCGCCTGTCCAAAAGCGCAAACGGAAATATTATCAGGAAAACATAAGAATAGTACATCAGAGAATAAAATCCATCCTCGCACATAATATAAATCAAATTTATGGCAACAACAAATGCTCCTGTCAGCACAACTGTTTCTATCGCTTTCAATATATCTCTTCTTTTCAGCAGGGACAGTAACAATCCCACTATCAGCACCGCGCATGCTGCCATCAAAATCAAATACATTCCCTTGGTAATGTAATTGTAACTCAACTCCAAATTATTGTTTAAAAATATTCCAAAAAAATTTACACCTATCATCCTGCATATTTGGGGAATTCTTGAGAAATCCAGCCGTCCCATTGAACTTATTCCCTTGTATGCGCTCAGCTCCTGTCCGGTAAGAAACAAGGAAAGCTTCATGCAACCGAAGTACATTAAGACTCCAATCGTCAAATTAAAAAGATACAGCAACGATTGTTTTAATATATCCAAATATCCGTATCGCTCATCAAACAGCATGAGAAACAGCAGTACCACATAAAGGGTAGCCGTAAACGGAAGGTAGGACTGGTATATTCCAAGCGCGCAGGCAAATAATATGGGTGAAAGCCATGTAGCCTTGCTTTTGCGGACCATAAGCCTGACGGAAATAACTGACATCAAAACCGCCAGCGCATAGTACGGAGCGGTAAACATAAAAAAGAAGGTTCCCGTCCAACTCGGGAAAACCACAAGCGCGGCTCCCAAAATCACATTTGCAATTCTGCTTTTCATCCCAATCAGCTCCGCGACAAGTCCCGCACAAATGCCGAGAAGCAACAGGGTAACAAGTCCGTTGACCCAAGGAAGACTGAATACCAAATCCAAATGATACGCAACAGAACCCACTACCCACAAAAACCACCGTCCATTTCTGAAGGTGCTGCCAAAATTGTTTATTCCCAAATCATCATGGTTCGGCAGTTTATTCATAAACATATACATATGCGCCACAATTCCTGACGCCATAGCGGATATAAACGCTAATCTGAACCGCCCGCTTATTTTATCATAAATTTTTTTTAAAATATCGTCTAATCTTTCCAAATGCCACTGCCCCATTTTTCCATACGCCACTCACGCAAGCGTTTATTTTTCGCTGATTTCCGTTTTAACGTCAACCTTCTTCTTTAAAAACGAAAATACAATTCCCCAAACTACCGCAATTACAATTGAAAACAAAATAGACATATTTCCATATTGAAGCTCCGACACGCCACCCGTCATATCGTCAACGCGCGTCACACGCCCCAACGGGCTCATACAGAAATAAACTGTCAGCATGTCTGTCATAACATACATAAAAAATTCAATACATGCATCGTGCCATCTTTCCACACACTTTCCCGAGCACTTCTGAACAAGCAGATATGTGATTGCCCCGCTTCCTGCCATTATTACATAATTAAACATACCGTTTCCTACCTTTCCGGATATAAAATTTCACTGTCATAAAAATTCGACTTCTTATTCAATTCCTCAAACATATCCTCAAAACCATATTCCTCTGCCAATGTATCTCTGTCAGAAAACAGATTGGTGCCGAGCCCCAACCTGTTTCCTTCTATTTCCGCCCCTACGGCTGCCAAAACAGTCGGAAAATAATCCAACGTAGTGAATTGCCTGTTTTTCATATTCACAGGCTCATACGCTGTATTGATAAACACATTATAAACCTTTCTCTCTATATTCCCCCTGTGCTTGTCATAATCATATTCCGTAAGGAACCCTTCCTGCATACTGCTGTGGTCTCCTGAAATGCATATCGTTGTATTCTCGTAAAAATCCTGCTGCTGTATCCATTCTATAAAATCACTCAACTGGTATGACGCGCATGCCCAAACGTTTTCATATCTTGTTTCAAATGTATCAGGGCACAGCTCGCACAGGTAACCGCCTCCCGTATGCGTATCAACCGTAAGCATCGAAAAATTAAACGGCTGCTCCTCCTGCGCAAGCTCCAAAAGTTTTTCCTTTGCATAATCATAAAGCTTTCTGTCTTCAAATCCCCATCCTTCTTTATAGTCCTCCTCTATCTTTCCAAGCTCTATCGCAGTGTTATAATCCCATATTTCATAATTTCCATGCTGCGTGAAATAATCGCGTCTGCCTCCAAAGGTAAAATCCGAACCCGCCATAAAGAAATTATAATACCCTTCCTGTTCCAAAATATCTCCAAGCGTCGTCGCGCCCGGCATAAATGATACATATTTATCCATGGTATTATCAGTGCCATCCAAAGCATCATCAAAGTTGAACAGCTTTAAGGGAAGTCCCGATGTCTGTGCAACCAACCCCGCGATTGTCCATCCGCATGATGGCGCAACCGCCGCGCCTTCTATCAGTTCTGACTGTGAAAAGCTTATATTGTTTTTCGCAAGCTCTGTCATTTCCGGTATGATATTCACATCTAAAAGCCCTCCGTTTTCTTTATCCTGAAACGACGATTCCGCCGATTCAAGATAAATACATATCAGATTCCTTTTTTCCTCCGGAAATTTAATTTCCACCAACGCGGCATCGACATACTCGTTTTCTATAAACTCCGATGCTTCCAGCTGGTCTCTTATAAAATCATACACATTAAACTTTTCATCTGCCGCATTGACAATTATAACAAGCCAAAACAGAATGATTCCGCTCCATATAAAACCATTCAGCTTTAGCGGAAATATGCTGACTTTCCATGTCCTTCTTCCCACGCAGGCGCTTAACTCATACCGCTTTTTCTTAGGAAATATATATAATATAAGCTCTATTGCAAAGCCAATAATCGTTGGAAGCAACGCGTCCGTAAAATATGTCTGAAAATATGAGTTTGCTGCCCCCTTAAGCGGCATGTTTAGCGTAAATACTATTTCATTCAGTCCGATGTTTCCAAAATTATCCGAACACCATGCCATGCTGAAATAAAGCAGAAACAGCGCCAATATGAGCAGCTGTATCGCAATGCCTTTCGCTATATTGACATATTTTTTCATATACTCCTCCATTCCAAAAGCAATGCCAAATGTCAGTTAAGAGTGATGTAATGAGAAATCACAAACAAAAATCCGGGTATCCATGAAATTCCTGCGTTTAAAAGCATTCTGAGCATCGCATACGGTCTTACGGCAACATCCTCACCCTGCTTCATTTTTCCCGGCAGGCTTATGAGCAGGCAGGCTACGATGCAAATAACAAATCCGGCAAAAAACACTCCGTAAAATTCATCCAGCCCCGCAGATGCGCCAAAGCGTTCCAAGGTTATAAGATTTTCAGGATATCCGAATATCTTATCCAAAAGCATCCCCCGCGCCCAATAACTCTCATATACCCAATAATTTGCCCCAAACTGGTTCAATATCAGACACAGCATCCCAACCGTTTCAAATAAAATCAACTGATTAAAGCGGCTTGAATTATATGCAATCAATATTGCCATAAAAGGCGCAAGATGTATAAACCAATACGGATTGCTGTCAAATGATATAAACAATACGAACATTGACAGTGCAGGGATAAATACGGAATATTGCTCCAGTTCCCTATCATCCCTTATATTTTTCAAGTAACAGAATACGCATAGCCCGCCTATCAGAAGCACTATGACCGGAACTGCACTGTTATACAGCGGAGCCTTTACCCCCAAAAAAGATGCCATAAATTGACTTCTGATTTCTTCCTTTACCTGCATGGCCTCCGTACCCTTAGGAAAAGGCAGTCCTGAAATGATAGTGACCGCAAAGACAATAAGGGTATCGACAGCTATTTTTAAAACGTTTTTCTCTATCAGCATCACCAAAGGAAGAAATATAAACAGCGGAAACTGCTTAAAGGTAACGGATATGGAAAAAAACAGTAAAAATTTCCATCTGCATTTTTTCCGAAAATAATATACTGCCAATAACGTAAAGGGCATTCCCAGCACGTCTAACTGCCCTGCAATTCCTATCTCCACAAACACAAGCGTTGAGGACAAAAACAGAAACGCCGCCCACTTCGACATAACATCCTCCACGCCGATATTCCTGCAGATTTTACGTATAAGATATGCCACGATGATAAGCGCCGCAATATATTCTGATTTTGAATAAAGCATTGTCCACATGCTCGATGTTTCTTCAATCCCAAAAGCGCTGCATACAATCCACAATGGAAAATTCCATATGCCAAGCACGATATAAACCGGGAAATCATAAATCACTTCATATGCTCCGCCAATTCCGTTAGCTCTGTAATACGCCAGCATATCGTTGGAATACTCATAAAAATTGCGAAGTCCGCCGCCTTCCGTAATGCTCTTCCAAAAATTTACGCCGTAATGCACGAACGCTTTTGTATCTCCGTACATCATTGTCGTAAACGTAAGCATAAAGAACAAAAAAAGAATCCCGTATTCAATCAATCCCGGCGCTTTCTGCGAGCATAACAGATTCTTTGCCGCTGCGAAGATATTTTTCTTTTCTTTTTGTATATTTGCCCTAATCTCTCCCAATTTTACATTCCATCCGAAAACTTTACCACAACGACATCATCAACTATTTTTATGGAACCTTCCATAGGATATGTTGGCATTTGCCGCACTTCTTCATTATCTGAATCAATTTCAATCAGCTCCGTGTCAAATCCGCAATAGTATTTCAAAAAGTATTCTATGCTGTAAGCCTGCGCCATTACACTGTCCCTGCCACTCATTTCAAATACTTCCATAATCTGATTTCTGTACAGGCTCTTATCTTCTATATTATCATATCCTATGAACGCCGTCTTCATCTCAGGTTCATAACCCTCGAGTTCTTTTATTTGGGTGATAATCGTCCCATAATATGAGGACGCCTGTTTAAGGCCTAAATCCATACTTAAATACTGTGCATTTGCAAAATGGCAATAGCTCATAATTCCGGCAGCTAAAACCAATACCATCGCCCACTCCGCCCTCAATATATGATTAACCTTGCGCTGTCCCTGCGAAGAATTTTTGTATCTGTCAACAAGGCATATGGGAAGGAGCAACAGACCCACATATGAATACCGCATCAATGAGTACACCTCATCGCTTACAAGACAGATGCTGTTTATTGCAATAACAAAAGCAGCCGCAATCACCGCCGTTTCTATTGCTTTAAGATATTGTCTTTCTTTTATATTCCGTATTATCAATAGTATTATAAACGCTCCCGACAACACAATCAAGAACGCATACATAAATTTCGTCACATAATTATAGCTAAGCTCCAAATTATTGTTATAAGCCAGCCCTAAAAAATCGTACAGGACGGTTTCAATAAATTCGGAAAACCGAAAGCCCGAAAGACTTCCCATCGAATTAACGCCCTTATAATCCGCTAATTCCTGACCGGTGACAATCAATGATATCTTTGTAATAACCAGATAGATTGCCACCCCTGCAGCAAGCTGTGCGAGATAGTAAAAAGAACTTCTGATTATTTTAATATAGTCGTTTTTACTTTCGGTAAGCATCAACAGCAGCGCCATAACATATATTATCGCCGCAAACGGGAGATACGCCTGATAAATTCCCAATGAGCAGGCAATAAGAAAGGCAGACGGTACGAAGCTCCGTGCTCCTTTCATTGATATATAAACAGCCAAGACCGCCAAAAACAATGAAACAGCGTAATATGGCGCAGTAAACATAAAGAAAAATGTAGCAGTCCAGCTTGGATATACCACCATTGCCGCTCCCATCAGCGCATTGCCCACAAAGCTCTTCACGCTGAAAATATCCGCCACAAGCCCCGCTGACAATGCAATAAAGAAAAGTGTGAGCATACCGTTTACCCACGGCAGGCTGTAAACAAAATCCAAATGATATGCTGCGGCGCCTAAAACCCATAAAAACCACCTTCCAAGCTTAAATGTCGCTCCAAATCCGTTTAGTCCCATATCGTCATAGTTTGGAAGCTTATTCATAAACATGTATAAATGCGCCGCAATGCCCCAAATACACGCGGAAGAAAATGCTGTTTTGAATGGCTTTGAAAGCTTTAAATATGCCGTTTGAATTGTTTCATCTGCTGAGATTATTTTTCCCAAAGCTTTAAGTACCTTTACCTTTCTCTAATCAGATAAGAGTCCCACTTTTCTCAAGTCCTCCGGGCGCAGCCAATCACTGTAAAATCCGGATATACCCCTGCCGTTCATGTCAATTACCGTCTGAATGTCATTTACGGTATGGACATACACATGCACATTCTGTTCATTAAACACCTTGAGTTCATCTTCATAAGAGGCTGCCCAGCCGACGGGCATTGTAATGACGTGAATGTCATTTTCGAGGCAAAAAGCCGCAATAGCGTTGAAATCCCTGTCGCCGCTCACATATAGAGTATATAACAGACTCGGAAACGGATATATCTCCTTAATCTGTGAAATACTGTCCCTTGTATACAGTTGTATGATAAACCGATCCATCAGTTCCAGATTATCCGTATCCCTCGCCGCCTCAGCCAAAAGCTCATATACTTCAAGCGGCGCTTTCACATCCACAATAATATAAAGCTCATCATAAGAGTTCATCAGTTCAAACAGGGAATAAATATCCATTGGAGTATACAACCGTTCAATAGCACTACTCATAAACTCCTTATGCGACAGCACAATATCATTTCCGTCCTCATCCTCATCCCAATCGTGCTTCAGAATTATCTGATTATCCGAAGTCACCACCATATCAACCTCTATAACGTTAATCCCATTTTCAACAGCCAGCCGCATAGCCTCCAGGCAATTAGTATATGTTTTCCCATAATACCCCCCCCCAGCATGTGCAACAATCGGATTATTGCAATACCAAGCTCCTTCTTCATCCGCAAGAGGTGTATACACCGAAAAATCAACATCTGTCAAACTTAAGTTTTCTGTATTCTCCGGATTTTCCATGACAGAGAATACTTTTGCCTTAAATGACGTAATACAATCCGCTATTTCCTCTATTTTAAAAAATATAATCAATGCTATCAGTAATACAGCTAATATTTTTATGGCTTTTTTTAATTTATCCATCCCGCCGCGCCTTCTCACTTCTTATCAATACGCACATCAAACTTAACGTTTTTATTCAAAAACGCAAATACCAGCCCCCATATTACAGACAGCACAATCGACACGATAATTGCAGAACTGCCGTATACAATTTCCGAGGTTCCCGCTTCAGACTGCACCATTGTAATCCTTCCCGTCGGACTAAGCAGCAAATATGTTGACACTAAATCAATGCCAACATACATCAAATATTCAATTACCATAAAAACGGCCCTGTCATCCCGCTTTCCTGCCAGTTTCTTCTCAATAACAAAAGTTATCGCCCCGGTTCCTAAAACTATCAAATAAGTGAACATTTTAATCCTCCATTCCGGAGCGTTAGCAACGTAATTCCATCAAAGCTATTTGTGACGCTCCTGCACAAATAGTCATAACGAGCTTTCTTCAAGCTTTGTTTGTTCTTTTTTAATTTGTATATAATAATTCATTATCATAAAAGTTAGATTTCTTTGACAGTTCCGAAAACAGTGTGTCATACCCATATATTTCAGCCAAAGTGCTGCTATCGGAAAACAGATTCACTCCTAAGCCTATCCTGTCACCCTCTATGACGGCTCCCATGGCGGCAAGCACAGTCGGGCACAAATCCATCGTTGTAAATTTTCTATTCTCCGTCTTTAACGGGGCTGATCTCGCATTGATAAACACATTATAAACTTTTCTGTCAACACTTCCGTTAAATTTATCCGATGAGTAATCCGTAAGGAAATCACTCTCCATACTACAATGGTCACCTGCTATATAAACCACTGTATTTTCATAAAATTCCTGCTCCTTTATCCACTCTACAAAATTATATACCTGTTGTGAGGCGCACGCCCATACATTCAAATAGTTGTCCTCAAACGTATCCGGACATAATTCACACCGGTACCCTCCCCCTGCATGTGTATCAACCGTAAGCATGGAAAAATTAAACGGTTCATCCTTGCTTGCAAGCTCCAACAGCTTTTCCTTAGCATATTCATAAAGCTTCTCGTCCTCAAAGCCCCAGGCCTCGCTATAATCCTCTGGGATTTTCCCTTCTTCTTTCGCAGAATACAAATCCCATATTGTATAGTTTCCGTGCTGTTCAAAGTAATCTGTTCTTCCGCCAAAGCTAAAATCCGAGCCTGCCATGAAAAAGTTATGATATCCCTCATCCTCCAATATTTCACCGATGCTCACCACTCCCGGCAGAAACGATTTATAAGCTCCCAGTGAATTATACAGAGCGCCCTCATCCCCATATGTGTAAAGCTTAATGGGAATACCTGCCGTCTGTGCCACCAGCCCTGCCATTGTCCATCCGCAGCCCGGCGCGACCGCCGCGCCTTCAATAAGTCCTGACTGTGAAAAACTGATATTCTCTTTGGCAAGCGCCGTCATTTCAGGAATCACATTTACATCCATCAATCCTCCGTTATCAAAATCCTGCAGACTCGTTTCCGCCGACTCCATATAGATACATATTATATTAGGTTTATCATCCGGAAATGTAATATCTATACTCAACGGATTTACATAATTTTCTTCTATGAATTCCGAAGCCTCCAACTGATTTTTTATATAATCTGATATCTGAAAATTATCATCCGCCGTACATACAATTCCAAATGTCCAAACAGCAAACACAAATATTGTTGCTAAAGGGCTGACTCTTATCGGCCACAAGCGCACATCATGGCTTTTACCTCTTATCTGAGCCTGAAGAATATACGCCCGTTTCTTCTTTTTGAACCATAGGAACATCTCCAACACAAACAGAATAATCGCAGGCAAAAATGCTCTTATAAAGTAACTGTAAAAATAATTAGTCGATGCTCCCTTTAAAGGCATATTCAGCGTGAAAACAATTTGCTCCATACCTATATTCCCAAAGTTGTCCATGCACCATACCAGGCTGCAGGTAAGAAATATAAGCATAAACATTATTACCTGAACTATAACCTGTTTCAATATATTTACTTTTGAATTAGTTTCTTCCTCCACAGCCATAATCAATACACTCCCAAAAGCTTCCATCCAAGCGTTTCCAGCTTTGAAATCATCGGATTAATTAAATTCTGCTGAAATGGTCCTGACACAGCGGCATAAAAAAGCAGCAGCAGATAATAAGCCTTATGCGAAAATACTCTTTCCATCAAATCATACGTTGCTTTTTTTACGTTCGCATCTTTCAATAAATTAAAAATCCAAATAATTGCAAACTCATAGAAAAATACCGCATAAGTCCATCTTCCATAATCATTATGCATAATATACATTGGCGCAGCCGTAACTACGCCCATCGGCAACAAGGCGTAAAGTATGTGGTTCTTTATTCCATTGCTCTTAGCTTCTTTATAAACGTATTTCCAATATTTAAAGATTTCAAAAATAAAGGGCATAAACATTATAACCGATACCGCCAGCAAAAGCCAATAGCTGTTTATTACAAGCTGTACACCACTTTCGCCGCCGTCCCTCAGCAGATACCCTCTTACAGTCGGTTCATGGTTGCTTATCTCCTCAACACTTTTATCGACAACAATTGCCGCTCTCTGCATTATTTCATCAGCAGTGACGCCCTCACGCGCATGCGAGAAAAACATCATATATATAAATAACACTGAACCAAAAGCAAAAACAATTGCCAGCCAAATAAGGCTTTTTTTATCCGTTCTGTCATTTGCCAAAAATTCCTTATATATAAATGCTGCCAAAATCAAATTGAAATATAAAAAAACATATGCCGGATGAATCAGTACGCAGATAACAGTCGCTGCCAGAGAAATCCAAACATGCTTCCCTTTAAGAATAAACCATACCCCGATTAATGAAATCATCGGAAGCCACATATCCGTGAGTGCAAAATTATTGTAATTCGTGCACCACCCCGGTCCCATAAAAAACACCAGCGCCATACCCTTATAAAAGCACTTTACGGTATTGTCGCCTTCAGCATGTATCAACGCCTTATATACAATAAGCAGCGCGCCTAACGTAAATATTCCCACCGTACTGATTCCATACAGATATCTCATATATTTCAATGGTATCCTAAATACCGTTGAAACAACATCAATCACGCTCCCGATAAACGCCCTCTGTATAAATCCAAATCTGTACGAAAAAGCCAGCATGATCTGATTCCAGCCGCCAAACTTGAACGGATAAAGGCTTAGCGCCCATATAAGCATGATTCCTATTAATACTATTAAAAATCTTCTATTTTCCCGGTTAATTTCTTTCATTTAATATCTCCCGTTTTACTTTGCCGCAAATCCTCATCTGTTATTATATCGGTATATATCCCCGTTACCCCCATTTGGAAATATTGCTCTGCTTTTTGCAGATCGTTCACCGTATGGATATATACTTTTCTTCCATAGCGTTCTGCAACAGCTTCCATTTCGGGCGAAATCCTATTCGTCCCAATCGTAATCGTTTCTATTCCATTATTTACGCAAAATCGGCATACTTCTTTGGTAGTTTCCAGCCAATCATCGCTGTCAAACCGCCAATACATGGTAAAAATGTAATTATCAAACCGATATATATCATTTACAATTTGATACATCTCCTCATGATATACCTGAATAATAAGCCTGTCCAAAATTTCTTCGCACCCTAACCGGTGCACCGTATCAAGCATAACCGCAAACTGTTTCTTGATTTCTTCACTTTCCACGCTTTTTGTATCAGTGATAATCCATATATCCGGGTACTCCACCATAAGTTCACAAAGCCCCGAAAAGCTTAACGGCGTATATTTTCCCAAGATTTTCGTGTTTAAAAAGGTTTCCTCGTCCGGCGGATTATCCTCGGATATCCCGAACTGTTCCGGCGTATCCCAATCATGTTTGAGCACAAGCCTGTCATCCGTTGTAAGGATTAAATCTACTTCCATCGTTCTTCTTCCCAATTTATAGTTATATAGGAAAGCTTCCAATGAACCCGTATAGTCATATCCATCCGCCGCCCCAAACGAATGACCGACAGTTTTCGGATATCCCCATGTACCTTCCGTTATATTTGTTTCCGTAAAAAAAGCGATGAAATTCGTCATGCAGGCAATAATGACTGCACTGCATATTACATTTAAAACAAATGCAAGGTCTATCCGTCTGTCAGCATTTATATCGGCTCCATCATCTTCATCCGTCGCGGCAACAAACAGCCTGCCCCTTATTGTAACCATCACAATGACATGTATTCTGCCAAACAGGATTCTCCATATACCCCCCCCCAAGTATCGCTGTCAGAACTATCAGCACTGCAGCACTTACTGCATATGAAACATTATCAGTAAATCCGGTTTTTAAATCATATACCAACAGCATATATGTTTCATTATATACAATATTGATAAATGCAAATCCGATGCTTAAAATTGTACATATGCTTACCAATAATGTAAAGTGTTTCTTTAGCATTACACTTTTCCCCGCGTTTCAAAATATTCCAAATAATAACCGGTTTATCCGGCATTATGGATAAAACCTATCCCCCAAATACCTCTTCCTTACTCCTTGCACGGATTGTGCCGTTTCCCACTTCGTAAATTTTGTCGCATTTTCTTATCGTGGTGAGTCTGTGGGCAATCACAATCAGTGTTCTCGTACCGTGAAGACTGTCTATCGCATCCATTACTTCCTTTTCCGTTTCATTATCAAGCGCCGATGTCGCCTCGTCAAGTATAAGCACCTGCGGATTTCCATATAAGGCTCTGGCGATGCCGATGCGCTGGCGCTGTCCTCCCGAAAGCTTGACTCCCCTGTCGCCTATCATCGTATCAAGCCCGTCCGGCAAGTCCTTTACAAACTCCTCAAGCTGTGCCTCATGCAGCGCTTTCCAAAGCATCGCTTCATCTATCTTACCTTCCTCTATTCCAAACGCGACATTTGCCCTGATTGTATCGTCCATAAGATATATAGCCTGCGGAATATAGCCGATGGCTGCGTGCCATGCGCCCATATTTTGGCTGATATCCTTTCCGTCCACAAGGATGCTTCCGCTTTGCGGCTCCAAAACTCCCAGTATCACATCTGCAAGCGTTGATTTTCCCGCTCCTGATGCGCCGATAAGGGCTACGGACGTGTTGTTTTTAATCTCTAAATCAAGATTTTTAAGCACCTGCCTGTCCGAAGCAGGATATTGAAAGGATACGTTTTTAATCGAAATGCCGTTTTTTATAACAAGCGGCTTGGCAGCTCCATTTTCTTCATAAGCTTTTCCATTGAGCTTTTCTATTTCCACCAGATCATCATAAAGCACATCTATCGCCGGTCTGTTGAACATCATTGCGCTCATGTAACCGGAAATCCTGTTGAATGACGGGAGCATTCTGAACGCCGCTATCGCAAACACTGATAATGCAGGGACAAATTCAGTCAAATCCGTATCAAGCACATATACCTTAACCGCCATTGTCAGAAGAAGCCCGCCGACGCAGACCGTTTCCATGATGGGGCGTGGAATAAACGTAAGCATTGACTGCTGCCTTTGCAATACCGTAAATCTGCGGTATGTACTCTCGTAATTTTGAAGAAAAAAGCCTTCTCTGTTCATGACCTTAATCTCTTTTATTCCCGAAAATGACTGCAGCACCCACTTGGTAAGGCTTATGCTGACGCTCCTGTTCTCTTTTCCCTTTTTTACGAGAGTCTTTTTGAACACAATACCCACCAGCACTGCAAAAACAAAAACCAGCGCCGCCACCACCAGCGTAGTCATGACGTCGGTCCGCATCAGGTATACGACAAGCACAATGCATACGCTCGCTTCCGCGATAAACTGCATCGCGTTCAACACTACCGTGTAAAATCCGTTTACATCCTCAGTAACGTTTCTCTGAAGCTCTGCGACATTTCTCGACACATGAAACAGATAGTTTTGGTGCATATACGCATTCATCATTTTCACGGCAAGCCGTCTTTGATTATTAAAAATAAATCTGTACTGCAAACTGTACATCATGCTGATATACAGATTTTTGACAATATACACGCCTACCAGCACAAGCGCAAGAAATGCGATAATCTGCTTGACTTCACTAAATCCAAACGTATCGCTTACAAGCACAAGATACCATTTTTCATTCACTGCGTCAGGATTTGTCGCCACATCAATAAGCGGCATAATGGAAGATACGCCCAAAAGCTCCACAAGGGCTCCCACAAGAATGACAATAAGCAGGACAAATAATTTTATTTTTTGTTCTCTGTCTAAAATATATTTTATCTTTTTATACATTGTTCACCTCACGTCACGACCGCAGGGAGCGGCTAAGTTTGTTAATCGGGCTTAAAAAACTGCTCTATTGCGGCATCCGTCCGCGGCTGCTGCCGCATGTATGAATCGTAATCCTTCAAATAGTGCCCGATATCCCAGGCAATTCTGTTATGCTTAAACAAATCATAAACCAAGACCTTTGCCTCAGGTCCGAGTATAACGCAGACGATAAAATCCTTGTCCGTTTCAAGCGCTTTTTTTAACAGTTCATCATGCCGGTCATATGCATCCCTTGACGGTCCGTAAATGTATTGGATCTGTTTGCAAACGTCAAGCGCATTATATCTGATGTCACTCAGAACGTTTTCGCCGCAGATAAGAACAACCTTTTGGCCTTCAAAAAGCTTTTGGAGCCTTTTAAAATGAGCGTCAAAATCATATTCGTTATAGTTTTGATACATTTGCGTAATCGCAGCGTCAATATAGGTTCTCTTTTTACTGCAGTTTTTTATCAAAAATCTCCGCTGCATCTGAAGACAGTTCAAAAAATTCCGGGTAAATCCGTTTACTCCTGTCACGGGGTTCAGATAAAAATAATTTATCCCCACAAGAAGCCCCTCATCCTCGGACTGAAGGATTTCCAAAAGGCGCTCGCCAAGCCCTCTGTCCGCCTTTTGAAAGGCTATCCCTTCTCCTCTCATAACCGCAATTTCCCCATCGCCAAACCTGCAGAAGCTGCACTGCGCTTCCAAAAGCTTATCAATCGTTTGCGACGCCGAAAGCACTGATATGCTGTTTCGATATTTTCCCCTGCGGTACCTGCTGCCCTCTATGCCGCGATATATTCTTTTAGGGAGATTTATTATTTTTTTAATATATTTCCTCAATTCCTCTTATACTCCATTGTCATACATTCCTGCAATCTGGTCAGTCACTTCTTCCGCTGTCATATCCCGAGTTCCTTTCATTTTCCCTCACTGCTTTTCTTTCTCATTATATCTGACGTTTTTCTTCATCAGCCTCCATTATAAGCACTTCCTTACCCTTAAAAGCAAAACCGTATCTGCGCACAGTCTTTATCCCTTTAGCTTTAAGCGCCGTTTCATATTTTCTGTCCTCTATCTGCTTTAACGCACGGCGCGCCGTTTCCTCAAGCGTCTTTTCCTTTTTGGGGTCAAATATCTTAAATTCTATAATAATACCGTCCTTAGACACGTCATTCGGCTCTATGCACACATCGTATCTTCCGAAACCGCTCTCACGGTTTGAGGTAACGACATGCGTATTGTTTAAATCAGCTATCAGTCCAAGCGTAAAACCGTGATAAAACTGCTCTGTCCTCTCCGTTTCCGTCGATTCGTTTCCAACGTCGAAAAAACTGAAGGTCTGCCGCGTCACCTTTTCCATATAATACTGCAGGCTTTCCAAATCACCCTCCAAAAGCTTGCGCATAAGCCCCTTATAATTGTCATAGCTCCCATCAAACCACTTTTTTACAAGCTTTGCAAAAGCAAGCCGCACCTCATAATTTGTGAGCGCAAGCTCATAGCACGGTGTCTGCTCAGACACTATTTTGATATAGCCCGTCGTAACAAGCCAACTCCATATGGATTTTGAAGCCCCCGAAAGCTCCGCATAGGTTATCGCCTCATCTATCTCGGAGCAGATTGTCCCTCCGTTAAGGAGATTTTCAAAATCATTCTTAACATCAACCGAACCTTCGCGCAAAAGCTTTCCTACCAGTCCATTCCCACTTGTGTTCATCCAATATGGCTCAAATTTCCCAAATTTCAGGAAATTTATTATAGACCACGGATTGTATATATCAGACCTCCTGCCAAACCTAAAGCCGTCATACCACCGTCTGACTTCATCCTTTTTCTCATACAACCCATACTCTCTTAACGCATCATGGACTTCATCCTCAGTAAACCCAAAGCTCGTTTCAAAAAGCTCGGTAGTAGTCGTCACTACCGCAACGTTATTCAAATCAGAAAATACGGATTCCTGCGTTATTCTTGTAATTCCCGTCATTAGACCTCTGAAAAGGTTTGGATTATCCTTGTAGGTGGCGTGAAACATCCTGCGGATGTAGACGATTGCCTTATCCCAATAGCCTGCCGTGTATGCCTCGAGCATTGGCGTGTCGTATTCGTCCATCAAAATTATGACCGGCTTTTCAAAATGAATATGCATATATTCCGACAGCCTTAAGAGTGATTCCATACATTCCTCATCCGTCGCTTTTCTCTCAAGATACGCCGTAAATACAGCCTTGTCATCCTTACTTAGTTTGTCCGAATCGAGCAGATACCTATGCCGCTTATACAACGTCGAAATAATCCGTTTCATCTTTGCCGTCATGCTCTCGTAGCTGTCCTGCTTCACATCAGCAAAGCTCAGGTTTATCACGGGATATTGCCCCTGCATAGTGCGCAGCTTCTCGTCCTTCCATACATCAAAGCGTTCGAACAGGTCGCTTCTGCCCTCATATGCTTTGGAAAAAAAGGTTTCCACCATATTTAATGTCAGTGTCTTTCCGAAACGTCTCGGTCTTGTGACAAGCGTTACGCGGTCACTGCCGGCAAGCCACTCCCGTATAAAATATGTCTTGTCAACATAAAATACATTTTCGTTTACGATATCCTCAAATTTCGTTATACCTAATGCAGCCGGTTTCATCCCTGTTCCAGCCCCCTTGTTTTACATATTCAAAATCGGGTCAATTCACCCGGCGGGATTGCTCAATAATTTATCAACTCTTTCTTCCAAGTCTGTAAATAAATCCGAATATATACCAATAATATTCCCGCAATGAGCTCTGATAACCGCATCATCATAATCATGCGACAGTTCATTTCTGACCCTCAGCATATCAAGCCATCTGCCGTCCGTTATCAGATATGTCTTAAAAGACTGTTTTAATACCTCCTTGGGGGAACCCGTCACAAACCCCGTAATCGCATAATACTGCACCAATATATCCTTCATGACCTTCCATGCCAATTCAAACGTTATGCAAAATTTTGCACTTGTCCCACTCAGCACAAAGGAATCCGAAAAATCCCGATTGCGCACGAGCCGAATAACCAGGCCTCCTCCACCGAATTTTGCCCGCATATCTCTGCAATCCGGTCAGTCACTTCTTCCGCTGTCATATTCCGGTTTCCTTTCCTTTTCTTTCACTGCTTTTCTTTATCATTGCATCTGACTTTTTTCATCAGAGCTTCATCTTTCATTTATTATGCCGTACCACTTAAGCGTCCTATACACTCCCTTTATTTTCACCGCGTCGACAGCGCTTCCTTCGCAGACAAAGCCACACTTTTCATACAGCCTCTGCGCCCTCACATTTTCCTCGAGCACGTTTAGGTATACCTTGTGGAGCTTAAGTTTCTCAAAGGCATAATTAAGAAGCTCCTTTGTCGCCCTCATCGCAGCTCCCGTGCCCTGCGCCTTTTTCCTTGCGACTACCGCATACTCGGCGCTGCTATCCTCATATGAAATATTCTTTAAGCTTATTGTCCCCATGTACTCGTCGTTTTCATCAACAAAAGCAAAGTTCATGTCTTTATCAGTAAAACTGCCGCGTATAAATTCTTTTGCGCTCTCCAATGTGGCAGAGGCAAAATCCGCTCTAAAATTGCAATTGATTTCGCTGTCGTACATCCACTCCAGCATCAGCGGCGCATCCTTTTCCTCAAGCCGTCTAAGCATTTTCTTCCTCCCAATGCTTTTTCATAATCTCCAGGTAGCTGTCGTAATCTCTGATATACTCCCCGGCGTCGTAATGCTCGCTTGACAGGCAAAGCAGCACGGAATCCTCTGAAAAATCATACATATCCTTCCAAACGAGCCGCGGCAGATAGATGCCGATATGCGGTCTGTCCAAATCAAATATTTTAGTTTTTCTGCCGTCGTCGACCTTTACCTTTGACGTACCGGACACGTTTATCAGCACGAACTCCGAATTGTTATTCGCGTGCCGCCCGCGCACAACGTTCCTGTCGGAACCATAAATATAAAATACGCGCTTGATTTCAAAGGGAATATCCCCGCAGCCCTCTATTGCAACAAGATGCCCCCGCTCATCGCCCCTCTGCGGAAACTCCAGCAGCCTGCAATCCTCTATATTCATACACAATTCTCCCTTTCAGAATTCATTAAGCTGAAACTATTTAATTTTTCAATAACATAGTCCTGCTCCGCCCCTGTCATGCCCGTGTAGATGGGAAGGCTTAAGACCTCATCCGCATAGCGCTCCGCTATAGGAAAATCGCCCTTTTTATACCCTAAATGCCGATAACATTCGGCAAGATGCGGCGGTATAGGATAATGAATCTGCGTTTGGATATCGTTCTCCTGTAAATACTGCCGCAATCTGTCACGCTCCCCACAGCGTACCACATACTGATGCCAAATATTGTCCGCGCCGGGGCGAACCTTCGGCAGGGCAATTTTATCATTTTTGATGCCGGTATCGTATGCCAAAGCAAGAGCCCTTCTCTCACTATTAAGATTGTCAACATATTTCAGCTTTATCCTCAGAAATGCCGCCTGCAGCTCGTCGAGTCTTGAGTTAAGTCCTTCTATTTCATTATAATATCTGACGCGGCTGCCGTAATTTCTCATCATCCTAAGCTCATCCGCAAGCCCTTCATCATCCGTCACCACCGCGCCCGCGTCGCCAAAGGCGCCGAGATTTTTGGTCGGATAAAAGCTAAAGCAGCCGGAAATGCCAAAGCTTCCCGTCATTTTGCCTTCAAAGCACGCGCCGTGCGACTGCGCGCAGTCCTCAAGCAGCTCTAAATGATGCTTTTTCGCAATCCGGGCAATCGGTTCCATATTGCTTGCCTGCCCATATAAATGCGTAACCATGATCGCCCTTGTCTTTGGCGTAATTGCCTGTTCGATTTTTTCCGCATCCATGTTAAAGTATTCGTCCGGCTCCACGAAAACGGGCGTCGCCTTATTTTCCGTAATCCCAAGCACTGTCGCGATATAGGTGTTTGACTGCACGATGACCTCATCGCCCTCGCCTATGCCCAGCGCGCGCACGGACATAATAAGCGCGTCAAGCCCGGAATTTAACCCGACGCAGTATTTTCTCCCCGTGTATGCGGCAAATTCCTCCTCAAACGCTGCGACCTCGTTTCCAAGCACATACCAGCCCGAACGGAGCACCCTTAAGGCTGCCTCCTCATATTCGCTTTGGTGCATCTGAAATTGTCGGTCCAAAACATTGCACTTAATTGTCATATTAACAATACCCCTTTCTCGCTCAAACCCCCAATTCATCCAAAAACTCCAGCACGCGCTTTGTTCTGTTCTCCAAAAATCTGCGCATGTCGCTGACTGTAATCTCCCAGTCCTCCATCGTGTAATTTTCATATTCGGCGTCTATGCCCCTTATCCAAAAGCTCAGCTTTTTAAGAGCAGTGTAATCCATTTCACACCGAAGAAGATTTTCCTGAATTTCCGGCTGCAGCTGAGAAATATGCTCCTCAAACGCCGCCGTCACATTCTCCCTGCTGTAAAGCCCTTCGCATTGCCGCCTCACATATGCCGTAAAATCCTCCCTAAACTCCTCAGATTCCCAAAGCTTCCCGAAAAGCCACGATGTGAAGCTTTTCTTTTCCTCATGCTCGCTGTCCAAATAATCAAACTCTATCATCTCTCTGATATAGTTCTCATTATCCACCATTGTAGCGTCAAAGTCAAATATCTGCCATTTCCACAATCCGCCGGCTTCCTTCCATATATACAGATTATGGTCGCCGTTGCTGATTCCATCCGTATTTCCGAAAAATGCCTCCGCGAGCACGCACGCCATATAGTTATCCATGTCAATCTCTGTCTTTATCCACTCGTAGCTTTCCGCTTTGCTAAAATCATGGTTTTTTATCCCGTCAAAAAGCGCGTCAAATTCATCGTCATAAATGTCGTCATATGGTGCGGCGATTGTAATATCCTTTTTCGATGCGCCCGTAAGCACACTCATGTATTCCTTGCCTTTTGGCTCCATAAGGCTGTATATGCCCCAATATTCCCCGTCAATAAACAGGAGGCAATACCGGCTGCTCTGACCGCCCGTGTCCTCGCCGCTGATATAGTTGGAAACAAACGCGCTCGGATAGACATATTTATTTCTCTGCACCACGCCGCTTCCCGGTCCGCGCAGGGTAAAACGTCCGTATTCCACTGCCGCCAAAGCCCCGAACATATCTCCCGATATGCTTTCGTTTTCCAAAATCACGTTAAAGCTCTTTTGCAGATTCGTCCTGACACTTGAGCCGCCCGCAATTGAAAACGTCACATCATCCTCAAACACGCTGCCGTCCGTACCGTAAATCTCTATGTGCCCTGCCAAATCCTTTTGCATACCGCTGTTTGCGCGTGTTGTATTCACCCCGTACTTTCGCATCGTGTAGTAGGTATATCCCAGCACATACGCACCCTCCACATCGTCAAACAGCCCGTCCGGATCGGTGGAAAGCGACACAACAGGCATTGAATAATCCGAATTGATAAAATACGTGTTGGTCTGTATGGAGGAGGAAAGCTTCGCATCCTTTAATATCCTTGCCCTAATTACGGTTCCCTTGTACACTTCGTTTACGCCGTATACAGTGTCCGCATTATCCGCGTTGCTGCTTGGCCGCACCAGACATTTTTTTGTCGTGTATTGATTTGGTCTGCCCTCGTCGGTAATCTCTATCGGCCTGTCGTAAATATACGCATTGCCGATGTCCGGCTCGCTCCCGTCAAGTGTGTAGATTATCGCCGCGCCCTCTATATCACAGTAAAGCTCCACCTGTATGCTTTCATCATACAGACCGCCGTCAAGGGAAAAGCAGACCTCTCCCCAGTCAGCATATGCCGGGTCGCTACTGCCAAAATACGACGGATTGGCCGCTCCCGGCGTGCAGTACGGCAAAAATCCCGTTTCATCATAATTTCCGAATGTCCTTCCATATGAAATGTCGCACTGCTGATTTTCAAGCTTAATGCTGTCTGTCACATTTTCATTCTCATCACTTAAGTAAATGGTTTCCTTATCTGAGTTTATGGAAAAATTCGCATGCAGAAGGCCTTCCCCCGCGTCGCAAAAAACAATCAAATACCCGCCGCTGTCAATGCTTACGTCGGGAAACGCCCATTTTGTAAGCTCATTTTTGCTGTCCGACAGATAATAGCCCTTTAGGCTTATCGCATGGTCCGTCGGATTGTACAGCTCAATCCAATCCGAATACACGCCATTCCCGTCCTTCAATGTGGAAAGGTTGTCCGCCACAACCTCGTTTATCAAAAGGTGCGTTCCCTTCTCGCCATACGCCTGAAGCTGCGATGCCCTTACATATATCATCGCCGCTGTCACGGCAAGCGGTACCGCAATGATTAAAATTCTCCAAACCCCTGATAAAATGTTTTTTCTCATCAGCCTATGACTTCTCCCGTATATGTCACCACATTCACCGCGTCTGTCCCATCAATTTCCCTCAATGCCCTTGCAAGCTCCGAAGCATTACTTTTCTTCAATCCCGCCTCATAGGTGATTTCGTCATACTCCCCTGTGGAGCTGCGCATGCGAAGCTTCCAGCTTCTTGTGTTTTCACCGATAAGCTTTTCTATCGCGCCGCTGTCAAGCGCATTTCCCCGCACCGCAATAAGATATGTGTTTCCATCATACGCGTCCTTCCTGAAAAACAGGAGCAGTATTGCTATGACAGCGCTTCCGACTACAGCCACCACATACATTTCAGCGCCGCAGGAAAGCCCTATCGCAATCGCCCAAAAAAGGAATGCCATGTCCTTAGGCTCCTTTATGGCGGTGCGGAAACGGATTACGGACAAAGAGCCTACCATGCCGAGCGAAAGCGCAAGGCTTCCCCCTATAATTGTCATGACCATCGTAACAATCACTGCCAAAAGCACCAATGTCTGGTTAAAGCTCTTGGAATATGCGACCCCTGAATAGGTTTTCCGATACATAAAATACATAAACAGCCCCAGCACAAGCGCCGCCAGCATCGCAAACACCACCTGATATACTGAGATGCTTGAATTTGACTCAATCAGATAC
Organism: Lachnospiraceae bacterium; assembly: GCA_021202335.1. GTDB lineage: Bacteria > Bacillota > Clostridia > Lachnospirales > Lachnospiraceae > COE1. Next base: position 78,512 of record JAJQDE010000061.1, on the reverse strand, counting down.
TTAAAAATTTCCTTCTTGCTCATCCGCCATAATCCTCCATTATTACTCAAATTTGCAGAACCGACAAAGCTTGTTTTTTATCCCACGGTTTCCCGCGCCATACAGTATTTGCTGATTGACATCCGCTGCATATTTATGCTTGAAAGCACGTTTTTCACATATGCCGGGAGATACCTGTCGTACTTTACCTCAAGAATCATATATCCCGGCTCAAGCACTCCCACAAACGCGCTGCTGCCGTCGAAAAGCCCGGCTCCCGCCCGGCATCCGCGTGCGGAACATGCGCGCACTCTCTTATCAAAGGTAAGCCTGACATTTTCAACCGGAAGAAGATATGCCTCCCTTTCATAATCCACGAGCACCTTCGGCATATATGCATAGGAGGACAGCATAACATACGCTTTCCCTGATATATCGTCGCCATATCCGTCAAGCGCACCGTAATTTCCGCCCGAAAGCAGGATTGCGGCTTCACGGCTTATCGTCGTGGTTTCCTTTATGGAATAGTCCCCATTCTTGTTTTTGATTTCCAGCTTTACCCGGTCGGCTGCCGTGTCATATATCCTGAGCCTTATCTTTTTCCTTTGCGCAGCTCCTATCAGCTTATCATGGTAATCGCTGTTTTCGGGAGTGTCAAAATACAGCGAGCGTATATAATAATCTCCGCTTCGCTTCATATTCACGTCTTTTATAAGAAGCGAGCCTAAAAGCCGCTTTAGCTGCTCATATTCCGTCATCGAAAGCAGGAATTTCACCTCATGGCGGTAAACCCTTAATGTGTTTTTATTCAAATCCGACTCCTTTACCGCGATTGAGCCGCGCCCAAAACATCGCAGATAATATTCTCAAGCCTCTTTGCCCGGCTTTCCCACAAAAAGCGCTGCACGACCTGCCTATGCGCCGTCTTTGCCGGCTCTGCCATGTCCGCAGTCAGCACCCTTTGTATCAGCTCGTCACCGCTGTCGCACAGATATCCTGATATACCGTTTTCTATGATAAGCTCAGGACCGGGCGCCCTAAGCGCAATTACCGTACATTCATAGTACATTGCCTCCAAAATCGCCATGCCGAATATCTCATGCGTGTTTAAATTAATATAGCATTCCGACATGCGGTAAAGCTCCCACATGCGGTCGTTTTGCACTCTCTCGCAAATCCTTACCGCATGTTCAAGCCCATATGCGGCTGTTTTACTCCTTACATTCTCCAAAAGCTCGCCGCTGCCTACCATCAAAAGCCTGTAATTGCCGTCGTGCTCAAGCATTTTTTGAAAAATTTCCATCATTTTTAAGGGCTGCTTCTCGGCTGTCATGCGTCCCACAAAAAGGATTACCCTGTCAGTATTTCCATAATCCCATTTTTTCTTTAAGACTTCAGCGTCATACTTATGATAATCCTGCTTTAAAAGCTCCTCGTCCAAGCCTACCGGCACACAGAACAGCGTTGAAGCTCCCTCAGCCCTAAGGCTTTGTTCCAAAGCGGGAGTTTTTACGACAGTAGGTATTCTCTTATAATATTTAACATTATTACATAAAATGTCAACAATTTTTCTCTTTATCTTTGAAGAATTATTGCTGTGAGCCACTCCGATATATGGCAGACAGAGGATATTGTTCCTCCGACACCATCTGTAAAGCCTGCCAAAAAAAAGATAATTGTCCGATGCCGTGATATAGCAGTCCTTATCCGCATCAAGCATGGAAAGGTCTATTATGGCATGCTTTCCTATGTGCCCGCACTTAATATATTCGATTTTTACGGCGCCCTTCCATACGCACTCCTTGTCAGCCTCAAGGTCAGGTATGGGATGATAAACCGTTACCTCATGCCCTCCTTTTGCGAGATCACGCGCAAGCCCCTCCGCCTGTGAGTTGTAATATTTACTCAAATTTTTGTTTTCCGTGTTTAAGGATATATAGGCAAGCTTCATATTTCGCCTCCATGTCATGACCGCAGGGAGTGACTAATGGAGCAAGCCGGCACACCATGGCGTTTTTTATGCGTCCATTCGTAGAGCCGGCTTTTTGCCACCACGAACCGGTATCTTCTCCTGCTCATGCAGCCATGCCGGTATCGGATTGCGGCATTTTCCCGCACTCCCGTCTGGCTGCCTGACATCCCGCCAAGCCTGAAATTTGACATCACCCTCATCACAGGCGTAAACACTACCTTACCGCTCTCGTAAAAGCGCAGCATCAGATCGTAATCCGCCGCCGAACGGTACTTAGTATCAAAAAGCCCCAAATCCCTGTATGTGTCCGCAGTCACAAAGCAGGTGGGATGCGTTATCATCTGCTCTGTCAGAAAATCATGGTAATGTATAAAGGTAGTTTTCGCCCTGCCGTTTAATATATTGCGCTGCATACCATAGACAACCTCGTACTTATTTCCCTGATAATTTGAAACCGCCAGCCCGACCGTATCGTCCTCATACCAGTCGTCGCTGTTTACGATGCCGATAAGCTTCCCTCCCGCAAGCCGCACTCCCTTGTTCATGGCGTCATAAATGCCTTTGTCCTTCTCCGACACAAGCTTTAAATTCTCCGGGAGTCTGCTCCTGTGCCGCTCTATGATTTCGAGTGTGCCGTCCGTGGAGCCGCCGTCGATGATAATATATTCCAAATTTTTGTAGGTCTGGTTTTCGATACACTCCAGGTTTTTTTCTATGGTACTGCCGCTGTTATAGCACGGGGTAATCACGGACACTAACATTTCCTGCATTTTATCGTTATACTCCTTTCATTACAGCATTGTCACACCTAAATTTCAAAGGCGTCCGCCTGCACGTTAAAATAATCCCGCACCATTGAAAAGTACGCATCATTCCTGTTGCGCCCCACATTTTCGCTTCTCAGGCTTGTCCCTTGTTCCTTTTCCAACAGGCAGGGCATTGGCACTCTGCAAGGCGCCCATACCACGCGGGTTCCATTAAGCAGCTCCATGAATTTAAGCCATATGTCGTCCGCCTTCAGGCAAAGGCGTGTGATAAGCTCCGTGTCAAACGCTTTCTCATAAAGGCAATGGGGCGGATAAAGCACTCCGCCTACTCCCGTCGCCACAAGCGCATGCGAGGGCTTATCGCAGCCGCAGTATTCCCCCAGCCATTCATTGTAGGGCGCTATCGTGCCGTCCGGATTTTTCGTCATTTTGTGTACACGCCTTGCGCACACCGCATCGGGATATCTCTCATGCGTTTTAATCAGCGTTTCTATCATATCCCTTGAATATATCTGGTCGTCGTCCACCGTCACTATAATATCGTCGGGAAATTCCTGCATGGCATGAAAATATTTTTTGTGCGGCTTGAAATCCCCTGGCATGCTTCTGTATTCAATACCGTACTTTTCAAGCGCAAGCATCCTCGGAGTAAGCTGCGCCCTATCCACATCATCATCAAGCCATACAATTATTTTGTCGGGCTTCATGGTCTGGAGCATAATGCTTTTGAGCGCAATGTGGATATGCGAAAACCGTTCCGGATAGCTCGTAAGCGATACTATAACGCGCACGGGACGCTTCTCATGGGTAAGCGCGCCGCGCATCGGCGCAGCCGATACATATATTCTGCGAAAAAAATAAATGATTTTTCTGTAAATCCTATAAGCAAGCGTTTTCATCACCAATAGCATCCCTTTTCCACTGTTTTCGCGTTTTTCGGCGTTTCCGACGCACTAGGGTAAATCCATGCGTCATTAAAGAAGGTCGCAATTTTTGACGGATAGTTGTTCTCCCAGCGGTAGCCCTTGATGCCAAACATGAGCTGTGTCGCGCCGCCCAAATGTATCGCCTGCTTCCCCGCGCATTTAAGCTTTGCCGCGAGCGGAAAGCCATACGCGCCGCAGCCGATGATTGCAACGTCAAAATCTATCTTCATCGCCTCATTGTACATATATTCCAGCGCGTCAAACCACGTCGCAAAGCGTTCGTCCTTCTCACCGCAGATTGTCTGCACGGCTTTAAGCGTCTTTAGCTCAAAATCGGGCAATATAGGCTTTTCTCCCCATATTTCCCTGCGCTTTGGGTACTGCGCCCTGATGCTGTCCTCAAACGGGTGAATGATAAGCACTTTTTTGCCTTCCAGTGCCGCGGTCCACGGACGGCCGCCGTAAAGCCACGGCTCGAGCCTGAAAAGAAAGGTCAAATCCGCCCGGGGAACAAATTCCTCAATGATAAAATCCTCCATATTTAAATGCCACATGGCAAGCAGATCCACCTGCCTGCAGGAATCGAGCATCAAATCCGTAAACGGATGAAGATATTTGTAATCCACGGGAAAAAAGCCTGCTCCGGCGCCGAGCCTTGTAAACCATCTGTCAAGATATTCGTCGTCTGCGGGCGAATGTCCCTTGTACCTGACCGCCAAATCTCCCACCATGGTCTGCAGCTCAGTGTTTCCAAAGCGGCACGCCATAAAGGGCTTCCCCCCCATAATCCTGTCATAGATGTAATCGTTTGTTTTTTTAGGGCTCATAACCCGCTTGTGCGCGTAATGCGGCATTACAGGCTCCCTGTGGAAATACTTTACAATCCCGTGCCGCCGCAGCGCTTTATTGAAATATATATCGCGCCATTTCCAGCGCTTCTCATATTTAAGCCATTTTTCCTTTTTATCCATTTACAATTTCCTCTCGCGAAGCTTGTTCTCTACCTTTTTCCTGAATTTGCGAAGCTTTGTCATAGGCTTTGTCTGTTTAAAGGCAAGCTCCCTCATACTGCCGACATTCAGCCTATGCGAATCGATAATCTGCGGATATGTGCTTCTCTTTTCCACATCAGGCGGATAATGGTTAATTATACCATATTGAGAGGGATCGCGAAACCTTTTAATCCCCCTTTTCTTTGAAATAAGCGATATTACCGACTGGTCATGGCGGTGGCTTTCAAAATCCGGGTAATTATCCTTTCCGAGCGTGTTAGGATTGTCAGAGATTATGCGTATATCCTGCGCATACCTTAACACTTCCTTAAAAAATTCCTCAACGTCCCGGCTTTTTTTACATACCATATACCCGCCTATTGACTGCGGCGTGTCCGCAAACCTAGGCGCATCGCAGCCTGTGAGGATAAACGCGTCGCGCTTCGTGTGCCTGCGCTCCAATCTTTCATTCTCAAGGCAGAAAATCATTATGTTGACCTGCTCCCTCTCCATGCAGTCGATAAGCTTTTGGATTTCATCGACATAAACAGAGCCTGCGTCCGTATAAATCAGATAATCGCCCTCCGAAAGCTCCTGATACGCCTTATAAAACACATACGGCTTCCAAAGATAATAGCCGCCACCTTTGGGATTGTCGAGTATCGCCTTATTTGCCGCGCGAAATTCAGGGTCAATGTCCTTATCCGTGTACTCAAGCACGCGGTCGGCTCCCCATTGCTTTGCGGTTTGGCTGTTCAGCCTTTGCGCCCTTCTAAATTTTTTGTCCGCGTAGTTTGCCGCGATAATCATCTTAATCTCCATTCCTTCCATAATATTCGTCAGCGTATTCAAAACGCGCAAGCACATATTCCCTGAACAGCTCCAGCCCGATTTCCGGATTTTGGCTTGTCGCATCCCCCCAGCGTTCCATATCCCTTAAATATGCGCCGGACTCATATATATCCGTTTCGTAGCCGTCAATCAGCTTATTGATGTTTTCATCAGACCATGCGCCTTCGCGCAGCTCCTCATAGCGCCATGACACAGCGTTGATCATCACCTCGTTGCCCCTGTTTACAAGCGCTGCGACAGCTCCGCTGTTGAGCACGTAGTTGTCCTCCGGAGCAGCCCCGTAAGCCTCGCACCAATTCAATGCGTCGTCAGACCATACATTTCCCCACGCCTGATCCATGTCCCACGGCGTATAAAGCATGATATAATCATCCGCCATAAGCTTTGCCGTAATATAGACGTTGTGGATGCTGCGGTTGTCCACATGGTCGGCTCCCTGTATCAGATTGAGGAATATGTATGTGTCAATCGAATTTCCGATATCCACTGCGCTTATAAGCTCGCTGTCCGGCCGTGGCTGCGGAGAATACAGCAGCTCATAATAGTCGCGAAGGGGCTTCCACGCGCTTATATCATTTTCACGCCTTGACTCAAGCTCATACCCTGCCATAGCGCCCGGCTTTGAAAAGTCTTCCGCCGCCTCCCAGTCCCAATACTTCTTTTTGTAGGTATATTCCCCGTCCGCTATGTCCAAAACATCGTCGTCCACAGGATATCCCAACGCATACAGCCCGTAATAGCTGCCGTTCAGGAAAAGCTCAACATATTTGTACTCCACTCCATTGTCAATACCGAATCTGTTATTTGACGCGCAGCCCTCTTTCCAAAGCTTTGTCGAAAACACGTTTCGTATTCTCTCCTGGTCGTTATACGCCGCATACAATATCCAATCGTCGTCGCTGCGCATACCCAAAAGCGACATGCGCTCCGGATTTTTAAGCGACAGCTTCCAGCCCTTTTTCGGATAGTTTATGGAGGTTCCGCCCCTGATATGCATACTCCCCTCGGAGTCGCTCACACGGTACCCCACATTGGCGCGGTTATCGTAAAGCCGCATGCGCATCGGCACATCAGCTTCCGAATCCGCCCTGGGGCAGCTTATTTCCATAATCGGCAGAAGCGTTGCTTTCAGATAATAGCGCTTATATACATTATCCGTATACACGATAAGCTCAATCGTATCATTCGTTTCAATAAAATCATTTGTTATGTATTTTTTTTTGACTGCAAGCCTTGCATTCCTGTCGGTCAAATCCGGCTCAACAATCGGATTATATGCGGATGTGCCGGTTTCATTGATGGAATAATAAAAGGTATCCGTATCAATGTCCTTCACTAACATCTGTCCGTCAACGCTGATTGAATTAACAAAATCCCGATTGGTTTCGCTGCGCTCTTCAAGCAGGCTGTCAAACTCTGCTTCATCAGCAAAATATGAAAAGAGCCTTTGCCTGTGTCCCCCGCCGGCACGGTACGTAAGGCACAAAAAGCATATAAAGGAACCGACTATAAAGGCAAAGCGTAAAAATCTTTTGTGCATTTTAATCTCCATTCGGCATTACGTCTTTAACGCAATCTTCACCCAATACCTTACCTGCTTAACTGCCTCCCACGCCATTCCAGCCTGTATCATATAGTACATTCTCTCATGGAAAAACAGCTTCATCTCCGCCTTTTTCAGGCGAAGCCGGGAGGATGCGGTAATTGAGCCGCCCGATATTCTGTAGCAGACAAGCTCGCGGTTGATAAAACCGCAGCGGTACCCCGCGCGCATCACCTTGAGATGCATCGGGTAATCCTCAAACCATCGATAACGCTCATCATAGCCGCCAAGCTCTCTTATCACCTTCATAGGATAGAAGGAGCCTGAAGGCGCCACGATGCAGTTTTGTTTTAATAACATGTGATATTGCTGCTTGTAATCCGTTATCGCTGCAAATTCGTAACACCTGTTACAGTATGCTTCTATCGGCGCAAGCGTGTTTTTATCAAGCTTTTCATCTGAAAACAGGCGCACCCTCGCAATGGGAATCGCATCCGGATTTTTCTCACAGAAGCGCACATACTCGGATATCGCGTCCCTTGTCATGTAATCGTCTGCTGCTATCAGCTTTACGTAATCCCCGGCGGCATGCTTCAGCGCGCGATTGATATTCCCGGGAATACCCGTGTTTTCCTCCGCCGTTACCAGCCTTATTTTTGTCAGTGCGCCCTCGTTTCGCCCAATCCAGCCCTTTACCGTTTCCACCGTATCGTCGGGCGAGCAGTCGTCCGTGACAATCAGCTCTATATTTTTATAGCTTTGGTCTTTTATACTGTCCAGCGTCTGCACTATTGTATCTGCGGAATTGTACGCAAGGACTATCACACTCACAAGCTTCATGTCCGACCTCCATTATTTATCAGCTTTTTTGCTTCCCAAAGGTACCCTTCATATCCGGCTCGCGCCGCAAACGGCTGATACCAGTAAAATCCCAGCCATATGAAAAGATAGTTCCTCAATATATAAACGGATATCAGATGCGCCTCCATGATGGTAAACAGCTCATAGCCTGCCACAATCACGGCTATGGCATAATCCTCGTTTTTGCGGCTTTGATATATAAGATACAGATGCATGAGCACATAAATAACGCCCGGGATTATCCCATACCAGTAAAACAGCCTGATAAAGCCTGCGTCAAAGTATTCCGTGTTTTCTGCGGACGCAAAGGGAAGCCAGTTTTCAAGGCGCGACGCCTCTATCTGATGGGCAAATTTAAATCTTCCGTTCAATATCGTGTCAAGCCTGTCTATAAGCTCATTCTCTATCCCCGTGTGGGAGCCTATGGCGGAAAACACGACAATTCCGATTACGAACAGCGCGCACAGGATATAAAGGTATTTGTTCCGCCTAAGATACACGCAGTATTTGAGCAGCGCCACTCCCGCGACCACTGCCGTACACACCAGAAATCCCGTCTTGGAATCCGTGTATCTGTATGACAGATAGTTTGCCAGCTCCAAAAGCGCAAAATGATAAAGCTTCATTTTTTCCGAATAAAGATACAGACAGAGCGTAACCATCATGAACAGCATACACTGAAAGGCGTTTGGATGTCCCATTCCAAAGCAGTAGCGCGTTTCTATGATGCTCGGGTACTCTCCTCTTCCAAAATTTGCCGTTATCTTAAAATCACCAAAAACGCCCACGCCCGAAAGGACAAACAGCACCACGGAGCCTGCGAAGGTGAGCCAAAGCGTAAGCTTCAGCATCCGCTTCAGCTCCACACCCTTGCACGCCGCCACAAACGCCACAATCCGGACCGTTTCATCGCGCTCGTTGACAAGATACGAGATAAACGCGACTGCCCCGAAAAAGAGGATGCAAAGCCATTCACCGCGCGAGTATTTCGTCGCCGCTATCTTTGCGCAGCACAGCGCGAAGGTGAGCCTGAAAAGCTGCCCTTCTATCGGATTAATATATGCGCTTTTGTCAACCATCACAATAATCAGCTCTATCACTAGGGCAAGCCAAAAGCATGCCTCCCCTGCTTTTCTTATTCTGTCTGTTTTCATCATTTTAATCTCTATTCCGGAGCGTTAGCGACGGGGCGACGCAAATAGCAGATTTGCGTCTGCCATCAAAGCTATTTGTGACGCTCCGACACAAATAGCCGTGTGAAAAATAAGCTATCAAGCTTATTTTTCACACTATTAAACCTAACATCTGCCTCAGCTTCTTGAATTTTCTTGGTCTGTTTTCGTATTTATATTGTATATAGGCGCTGCATTCCGGCAGCTTTGCCTCAAACGCCGCCTCATCGTTCATATAGTCGTTCACCTCGGAAAGCGAATTAAACAGAATAGGCAGTATTCTTTCAATCTGATGCGCCTCAGAGGGAAAGCCCGGATTCATCCCGTAATTCATGATTTTGTTCAGATTAAGGTAAAATTCCCTGCTGTGGCGCCGTATCTGCTCGCGCCGCACTATATAGCATGCTCCGGGGGCAAACATAAAATACTGCGGTATCATGGGCTTTTTGTATATAAATCTGAGAAGGTCGTCCGGGTCGTTAAAATATTTTTTCGGGTGGTTTGGCGACTCCACATACCACGAATCGTTTTTCTCCACATATACGTTTTCCATCGCAAGGAATGTGTTTCCCAGCTCGTTTTTTTCACCGTTTCCTCTATACCTCGAAAATTTATCCCAATATTGCTTTTCGTCATACAAAAAGGTAAAGCTCTTGTCGTCATACACCTGTTCAAAAAACTCCCTTGAGCAGTGGCGTCCTATCATATTCCCCTTCAAAAGGCACATCACCTCGGGAAGCTCGTCATAATTCTGCGCAAAATAAGAAAAATATGTCGTAATATTATGCCCTGTGTTTTCAACATCCCTTACCTTCAGCCCCATGCGCCTCAGCTCAGGCTTTACGGCGCTGTCAGTGGAGCAGTCGTAGATTATGCAGTCATTGCAAAGCCTGGTCAGATCGGTCGGAACCGTATTAAAATTGTGTATGATAAAAAAGTTGTCCGTTTTTTTCAAATTAATCCCCCATTCTTGCCGCGGCAAAGCATCGCACGCTGTCGAAAAGCTCCATTACAAATGCCCTCAGATACGTCAGCCGCCCTATTCCAAGCTTCCCCGCTTCGCTCATGCCCCTGCCATACTTTACGATAAAGCTCCTCGTAAAGTATTCGCTGCACTCCCTGCTTTCCCTCAGCCCGTACTTTTCATACATATAGCGGTAATCGTTGTATATGCGCCTATCCTTCTCGGAAAAGCTTTCCGTATACTGGCTTTTATGCTCCCCAATAGATATAAGCGGCCGCGTCGTATACGCAAATTCAGGGCTTTTAATCAGCAGATCAAAATACAGATACATGTCCGACGCCCAATTGCTTTTCTCATCAAACATGGTAAGCGACTCACCGCGCCTGTAAATCGTTGCGCTCGGAGCGCCTATCCCGTTCCCGCAAAACAAGTGCCTGTAATCGCTGCGCAGTGCCCCGATAAACGCGGGTGAAGCGCATCTGTCGCGGTATTTCATGGCGTTGTCAAGCTCCACCTGCCTGCTGCCGGAAAACGCAAGCATCGCGCCGGGAGCCTTGTCCAAAAGCTCCACATAAGCGCCTAGGCTTTTTTCATCCGTAAACCAGTCGTCGCTGAACATGATTTTAATATATTCCCCATGCGCCATTTTAATCGCGGCGTTCCAATTAAATATATGCCCATACGGTTCACGGTTCCGGATATAGTTTATATTCCCCCGGCTCTCCCGGTACGCCGCCACCATACGTTCAATCTCATCGTTTGTGGAATCATCGGATATATTCACTTCAAAGTCAGTATATTCCTGCGCATATATCGAGTCCAGCAGACGCCTTACCTCCGGCGCGTTATTATAAGCGGGCGCGCATATGGAAACCTTTGGCATATTCAATGTCATTTCCCCAACACTTTCTTTCCAAGTCGTTTGATTACCGGCAATGTGCCATAACACATGCTTTTTATCTTCATTTTTGCGCGTCTGAGCGATTTTGCCGCCGCGCCCTCATCGTGCATTATAAGGAAATCCAGCTCCTCTTTATGCTCCCTGATGTACTCCGGGAAGCTATCGTCTATCTCGCATCGGACAAACTCAGCGTTTCTGCCGAAAATATCCTTGCCGTCCTTAATTTGGTCCGTCACATTCGATAACACACGTTTCGAATTATATTCCTGATGTGCTGCGGAAACCACCTTTTCCTGCACGCGCTTTCGGATATCCCTCTCGCCGTGTCCTCCCATATAGCCAAAATGCCAGCCGCCGTCCTCCACGCGTATACCGATTTCCTTTCTCTCGGGAAAGCGAAGCTCGCCCAACTGCAGCCCCTGTTCCCTGAGAAGCTTATAGCTGCACATCTTTGTGCCTATCCACCTTTTGCGCTCCACGCCCTCAAATTCGCCCGCATAAGAGAGCAGATTTCCCGAAACCTCCTCCATGTTCAGATAGCAGTAAAAAAGCCGCTGCGCAAAATGATAGATTTTATCCGTCCGGAAATTTTCAAGTATCTCCCGGATTTTGTCGGGATTGGGTATCTCGTCAAGGTCGCTGAACAGAATGATATCATCGTCGTTGCAGCCCGCAAGCCCCCGCGTCACCGCATTCTTTTGGAAGGTATCGCGGTAATGGGTGTCGCCTGCCGGCGTGTCCTCCACGACCACATGGATAATCTTGTCCGCAAATTCCGCAAACATCTCCCTGTTTTCTTCGTAATACAACGGCTTTTTCATTCCGGAAAAGGTTTCCGTCGCCTCGCTGATGACAAATTTATCCACCACAGGGTTCAGCACGTTCAGCCTGATTTTCAGGATATCCAACTCATTAAAAAATTGAAAACAGTCATATACCATATCAGCATTTCCTTTTAAGCATGATTTTTATTTATATTATTTCTTTTCGCCCTAATATAATCATATACTGCCAGAGCGATTATTGCAAGAAGAGTCGCCGCAGACAGGGCATAAGCTGTTTTCCATAGAACAGGAACCTCATATACCACGCTTATGCAGTCGTCATATTTTGCAGGAACCTTTATCGCCACCCTGTTGTTATCGCCGTTTTTTATCTTAAGCTCCGTTCCGTCGTCAGTGTAGGCATGGTAATTGTCATAATTCAAAATCGGAATCTGCACAAGCCGGTCCTCATCGCTTGTATTCCTGCAATGAAATACGGTTTTGCCGTGGTCGGACTCATAATCCGATACCTCAATGCTTTCAAAATCCGCCAACACACTGCGCCGGCTAAGCGATTCCTTTATTGTCCCCGCGGGCAGATACTCGCCGCTGACAACGTCATTTTTCTCCGCGTCCGCTTCTCCGTATACCTCATATGCCGAAACGGAATTGGAAAAGTCCGTGTAAAAGGAGCCTATGCACACCAGGGTAAACGCAATCAGCACCGCCCCTACCCTGTATAACGCAGCCTCGCCCTTATGCGTATTTAATACGGCAGCGGCAATCACCGACGCCGTCGCGGCAAAAGCCGTGGCGACGGACAGATATCTCCACGGGAACTGCACCACGCTCACCAAACGGTCAGCCGTCGTGCTGACTGCCTCCAGGCTGTCCCATGGAAAAAACCTTGCCGAAAGCACAATGCATATTATTGTAAACGCCGTGCATATTGTTCCGGTTTTCATCTGCGCGTCCTTTTGGATGCCCCATTCATATTTTTTGGTGCAGCACCATAGGAACAGCAGAACACCCAGCACAAGAGAAAAGCCTAGCGCAAGCGGCATCTCTCCCGTCATGCCCGAAACGGACGAGCCGCCCGACGTCATAAACACACCCAGCACCTGCAGCAGATAAGTCCCCTGCTGCTGTATTTTTCCCGCCTCGCCCTCATTTACGTGAATATCCATCGACATGGAGGACAAAAACGGCAGCAGGAACGAAGCGCATAACGCCATCGTGGCAAATACCGTCATGACCAGCGCGGCAAGCCGCCGCGGCTCAAGGGTTCTTTTTAAGCATATCAGGCTAAGCAGCGCCATGAATATCATTGCGATTTCAAGCGACAGGACATGGCTTTGCATAACGCCCGTAATCCCCAATACTACCAAAACGCAGTCCTTCCAATTGATTTTGGAAGCTTCCTTTTGGTAAATCCTGATAAAACCGCATATAATGAGCGGATGAAATATCATTGCCGTATACTCGCCAAGAGCCGCCCGCAAATAGATATTCGCTATCCTGTATGCGGAAAGAGAATATAGAAACGAGCCGAGCGCCGCGGCTTTGTCGTCCTTTGTGATTCCCTTAAAACAGAAATAGCTTATCAGTACTGTTGCGATATTCACGGCGAATACATACAGTTGATAGCATACCTGTAAGGGCGCTCCCAAATTGTACAGGACGGCAGGCAGAGTCAGAAAAATCTGCCCGTAAAATATCGGCGCCGCATAGCCGTAGCCGTTCAGCATCCCTGTTTGGATGGGAAACAGCCATTGACCCGCCTTAATATTGTCAGCAAGCGCCCATATCCTTGCCACATGAAAATCCATGTCATGCCCTCTCAGGAGGTAATCCGCCGCCAGCGGAAGGCTTGCAAACAGAGTAGCCGCCGTCAGAAGCAATACAATATTTTTCTTTTTATGATGATTGTCGGTAAATAAATATAAATACAGAAAATCAATGCCGGCAAATACCAAAACCCACAGCGCGATTTTGAGAATCCGCCAAAGCGGCAGCTCCTTAAGCGTAATGCTGTCGACCCTGACGCTGCCCGCTCCGAAAAAGTAAACCTTAATCTCCAAATCATCTATACTGCCAAGCGACCTTATCCATACTCTCGAGCTGTTGACCGTCAGCGAATCCCGGAGCACCACCGCGTTATAATAAATCTTTTCCTGATTATTGTCAGACACAAGCTGTATAGATGCGGTGCTGTCGTCACAGTCCGCGCTGTTTTCGTTGTCACGCATCAGCGAATAATACTGCACCTCAAGCTCGTACACGCCGGGCGCTGCTGTCAGCTTCCCGCTTTCCGCTATATATCGGGCAAACGGTTCCGTATCGTTTTGCGCCGAAGCATACAGCGATTTCCCGCTGCCTCCTTTCGACTTGTTGTCGTACACCACCAGCGTATCCTCGCTTATCTGCAGGGAATCGACCTCCCGGTATTCGTCAACCGTAACGCTGTCGTCACAGATTATCAGATTATCCGCGTCAAGCGTTATCTCCTCTGCCTTTCCAAACGATGCCGCCGCAAGCAGACAGATAAATGCTATCTCAAGCGCTGCGGCGCATGTAAATCCTTTGTACTTTTTTACAATGCCTCTTATCATCCGATTATCCTTTAAGCTTAGTGTTTTATCCCCATACTGCGCAGTGTGCTTTTCATTCTCTCTTTAAGCTTCGGCTTGAAAAAATTCGGGTACTGCGCGTTTGTCCCCTCCCACTTGTGGAAGGCAAAGGGCGTTATCCCTTCTGTTTCAGGTATCATATGCTCATGTCCGAAGTATTTTGCCACCTCAAGCGGCGCGATTTTCATGCCCTCCGCCTCCAAGAGATGTTTAATTTTGCAGCAGATAAAGCCGTCCTCATGATACCACATCTTCCCGTAGGCAAATTCCCCCTCCCACGGGATATCCGCCTGCTTCGGATAGTCCATCAGCCTTTTGCTGCGGATGCCGACGCTGTTGCCGACGCGGCAGATGTTTCCGTCCCTGTCGCGGTAGGTCGTCGTATCTCCCTTTGGCGGCAGCGGCCAGGGCGCGCCGATATAATCGTAGTCCAAAAACTCATCGCGCCACAGCTCGGGATGCACCACAAAGCCGTCAGCGTGGACAAGCATGGCATAATCCGTCCGGATATACTCCCCCAGCCCGTACACCATCTTATAATTGAAGTCGTCAATATCCTTAAGCCGCGCCGTATGGCTGTAACGTATTGATTTTGGCAGCCCAAGCGGTTTTTTGTGCGTGATAAGCACCGCATCGCCAAAGTCGATGCCCCGCATACTGTATTCCATCGCCTGTATCGTTTCTTTTATATTTACGCTTGTCACAGCCACCAGCGTTACCTGCGGCAGACTAAGCTTTTTTGCCTCACGGGCGGTATGCTCATGCACCAAAAGTCCACCTCCCTCTGATTCTGCGCCTTAAGGAGCGAAACAGCCTGACCGACAAATCCTTGTCAATAAGCCATGCCGCATGAAGCCTTGCCGCAATCAGCCTTACGCCCCGCAGCTGCTTTCCCGGCTGCCGGCGCTTCTTCGCGTTCCTTTTGTATTCCTCCAGCTCTCTGCGGCACTCCTTTGCCGTAAACAGTCTGCCCCTTCTGTCCAAATATACAAAATCCGAGTAAATATTCTGCTCCGACGCCCAGTAGCCGTCCGACACGTTATGTCTTGCCCAGTATTTCGGCGCAATA
The DNA here is from genome assembly GCA_021202335.1 of Lachnospiraceae bacterium. GTDB lineage: Bacteria > Bacillota > Clostridia > Lachnospirales > Lachnospiraceae > COE1. The sequence continues at coordinate 63,120 of JAJQDE010000061.1, read as the reverse complement.
ATGTATTTTACGGCTTCGCCGGTAAACGCCGGAAAAAATGCAAAGGTCGAATTGGACAGGATTAAATAATGCGCGTTTTTTATCACGGTGTAATCGCCCGCAAGGTCAAAATGAAACGCCTCCACCTCCGGCAAAATCCGCCTTGCCGCCTCCAAATCATCGGTCACCACCATAAATTCCATGTCGCTTCGCTTACCGCGCATGATTTTCATTGCGTCCAGCCAGTATTTGCGCCGCAGAAACAGCTCGGGGCTTCCGGCATACTCGCCGCCGCGGATATTGATGATGCAGAGATTTTCCCTGGAATACTCCATGTTGTCATATTCCGGCTTTACGCGCAGCCACTCTCTGATCTGTGCCCGGTACTTTCCAAAATATGCCTCCGACTGAAGATTCCCGTAAAGCAGCGTCGACTCCTTAAAATGCCAAAGCGCTTCGTCGGCTCCCGCAACATAACACCCGTTCTTAATATCATGCTTTGAATTGCCAAGATAAATCCTTTCTTCCTTTTCATGATAAACATTCTCAAGCTCATCTCTTTGAAGCTCAACGCCGCAGTCCAAATCCATGAAATATATGCCCTTGTCGTTGTGGATATTATCGGCAAGCAGCTCCCTGTTTAAAATAGCAAAATCCCTGCCCGACTCCAGCGCAAGGCAGCGGGTCGTGACATAGCAGAAAAGCCGGTTCCCAAGCCCCTGCCCCTTTAATAATTCGGTTGCAATAATCTGTCTGTCCACTCTTTAATCCCCTCATGCTAAGGTAGTGTGTACGATTTTTCCTTTATCTACCTTATAAATAATATCACATTTCTCAATAGTATTTAACCGGTGAGCAATGATAATCATTGTTTTTTTGCCGTGAAAGCTGTTGATTGCCTCCATCAGAGCCGCCTCCGTTTCATTGTCGAGCGCGGAGGTTGCCTCGTCGAAAACAAGGATTTCAGGATTGTGGTAAAGCGCCCGAGCAATGCCAAGACGCTGTCTTTGCCCTCCCGAAAGCCTCACGCCCCTGTCGCCGATGGCAGTGTCAAGCCCCTCCGGCAGCGTTTCGATAAAATCCTTAAGCTGCGCCTCCTCGAGCGCCTGCCATATGCGCCCATCGTCAATCTCATCGTCCGAGATGCCAAAGGCAATGTTATTCCTGACCGGCTCGTCCACAAGATAAATCGACTGCGGAATGTACCCAATCTGCGCAAGCCACGAGGGATAATTTTCAAAAATATCCACACCGTCACAGGTAATCGTGCCCCTTTTTGCCCTTAAAAGCCCCAGCAGAATATCAACTATCGTGGACTTTCCCGCTCCCGACGGTCCCATGATGCCGACCGACTTGCCGTATGGCACTACCATGTCCGCACCCGCAAAAATCATGGTGTCGGTGTTCGGATAGGCGTACTCTATGCCCTTTAGCTCTATTTTATCCTTCAGGCTGATGCTGACTTCGGGATTTTTTGCTTTTACCGTCTTATCGTTTGCGCGCGTAATCGCGCTCATGTTCAGGTTTTCATAAACATAGTCAAGGCTCGGCTGGGCGTATGCCACCTCCGTAATGTAGGTGTTAATGCGGTTCACGCAGGGCATCAGACGGATTGCCGCCGCTCCGAACACGGTCAGTGTTTCAATCAGCGCCGAAAGCTCGTTTCCCATAAGCATATAGACCATTATATAGCCTAAAAGGCTGCATATAAAGATAGTTTCCACCAAAAGCCTCGGCAGACTGTTGAGCACCGCATAGACCTTCGCAATGCCCGCTCCGATTTCACCGGACGACTCATAATTGTCCGCAAAAAACGCTTCCCTGTGAAGCACCTTGACATCCTTTATACCGTAAATCGCCTCAATCCTCCACTTGGCAATCCTGGACTGTATGTCCTGATTTTTCTTTCCAAGACGGCTAAGCAGCGGCTTTAGGATTTTAGTGAGCAGAAGCGTCATCACCAGCATGACTGCCACCAGAAACAGCGTCATTTTCCAGTCCTTCAGCACCAGCACCACGCATATCATCACAAACACGACTGCCTCCGATGCCAGTGATATCAGCGCCATGATCATGTTGAACACATTGGGGATATCGCTGTCCGTAAGTCGGAAAACCGTAGGAATATCCGCGTCCAGATAAAATTCATACGGGCGGTTCAGAAACTCTCTCAGGACTCTGCTTATCAGCGTATTTTTGCTGTATGTGATAAACCTTGTCCTTACGTTCACAAGCAGCAGAAGATACGCGTTCTTGACAATATAAATGACAATCAGCGCAGACAGAAGCGCCACGATGAACTGCGTAGAGCCGTGTATGCCGAACGCGTCCAAAATCGGGCGCACATACCACTTCTCCATCGTCGCGTCCACATCCACAAGCGCCGCCACAACGGGCAGAAGCGCGGAAACGCTTAAGGTTTCCAAAATGCCGCCTATAAAAATCAGCACACCCAAAAATACCAGCCTGCGCTTTTGCTTTCCGTCAAAAATATATCCCAGCTTTTTTAAATTATTATTCATTAAATATCTCCTCATAATCATAATTCAGATAATAATTTTTTTCCTGCTCCAAAAGCTCCAAATAATTATCCGCGGTCACAACGCCCTCACCCTGCGCAAGCCACTCCAAAATCCGCGAATTGATATGCGCTCCGTAATGCTCCCTGTCCCGGTAATTGTCAAAATCCGTAATGATGTCGTACCTGTCGTTGAAATTGTAAAGCCTTACATTCGGGCATTGCAGCAGCAGCTCCGTGGCAATCTGTTCAGCCTCAAGCTGCCGCAGCATCAGCCCCTCCTGATTAAGGTAATCCCAATAGCATATGCTGTATGGCGTATAAAACAGGTAAAAGGTGGTGTCGGGATAAGCGTTTGCCGGCTCCACAAGGTTCTGCCTGATATTCTCCGCCACCATCTCCCGCTCCTCATCGCTAAGCCCCGGCGACATTTCGGCGCGTTCCTCCCAGCGCTCATAGCCTGCCATCACGCACTCATAGCCAAGCTCCTTATCCCACGACGAATACTCGTCCATCGTGGTGCTCTCCTGCCCGGTAAGCGTCATCACCAGATTAGGGAGAATGCCCTCATACCATACGGCTTTATTGAAAATATAATTTACGTCGTTGAGCGGGTTATCGTCATACAGATACTCCGGATAGCCCTCATAAATATCATAATCCCTGTCGCGGAGGATTGCATTGTAATCCACGGACCATATCACTGTTTTCAGGTCGCCGTTTCGCGCCAGCGCCCTTGTAAGCTTTTGCGAAAGCTCCTTAAAGCCTGCGCCCGAAAAGGTTTCCTTCACGAATTTTGCTCCAAACAGCTCATCCGCCTCGCTCGTCTTAAAGTTCTGCGCCATCGAGGTGCCCGTGATGATTGCGTCATAGTCAAAATGTCTGGATATGCCGTCGTTTGTGTAGCGCTCGTCATAAAGGCGGTAGGACAGGAATGAAAACGGCTTATGAAAATGAAAATAGGGGTCAATAATCCAAGCTGCCGCTGCCATGACAAGCACGATTATGACGCTGGATGACAGGCAGCGGATAAACCATCTGCGCATTGCGTTACCTCCCGGGGATTAAGCTTGCAACAGTTTGGGCACGCCAATTCGCAAAACGCCGCTTCACGGCTTCCCGCTGCTTCGCAGCTCCTTTTGCTCATAATCAGGCGTTCAGCTCATGGCACAATATGCGCGTGCCTTCATGCAAGCATGAGGCACTCACATATCGCACCATGGCCAAACTGTTGCATCAAAAGTTAAAATACAAAAACTCACTCACATCGGAGAGCGACAGCACGCTCCAGAGCAGCAGCACAATCGTCACTGTCATGCGCCATGCGCCGTAGCTTCCCTGCTCCACCTTCTCCTGAGTGTTTTTCATGTAAAAGCAGGCTAAAATCAGTATTGCAAGAAACTCGGCAATAGGCATGAGGGGAAAGCGGTCTATGACGCCGCCAAGCCCCAGCCTGTATAGGATGCGCGTTTCAATCAGATTGTTAAAGGTACTGACAATCGGCTCATAGACCACGCCGCCCCTGAAACGCTTCAAATGCCGCCAAAGCTTTTTAAACCAATAAATCGAATCCGACCGGAACAGGCTCCACGCGCAGGTCGCAAGCAAAAAGGTGACAATTTGCCGTATGATTTTCGGCACCCTGTCAAAAAAGCGCCCTGCCATTCTGTCCAGCACGTTCGCCGCTCCGTTCAGCACGCCCCAAAGAATGAATGTCCAATTTGCGCCGTGCCATATACCGCTGATCAAAAACACAAGCATCACGTTGACATATGTGCGTATTTTCCCCTTTCTGCTGCCGCCAAGCGGAATATACACATATTTTGTGAAAAACCTCGTGAGAGTGATGTGCCAGCGCTTCCAAAAATCCGTTACCGAAACCGCCTTATACGGCGAATTAAAGTTGACGGGCAGCTTAACGTTAAACATATAGGCAATGCCGTATGCCATGTCGCAGTAGCCGCTAAAGTCAAAATAAATCTGCAAAGCATAGCTGAGCATCACAATAACAACCGTTACCGTATATATCTGCTGCATATCATCATAGCCGATTGTAACAATTTTAGACAGCGTGTCCGCAATCAGAACCTTCTTTGCCAAGCCCAGCGAAAAGGCATACAGCCCCTTACTAAGGTTTTCATAATTTATTTTATGGTTTTTTTCGTCGCGAAGCTGCGGTATCAGCTCATCATGATACACAATCGGTCCCGCAATAAGCTGCGGAAAAAAGGACACATAAACGGCATACTCCAAAAGACCGTATTTCTCGCTCTCCCCCTTGTAGGAATCAATCACATAGGAAAGCTGCTGGAAGGTGTAAAAGCTTATCCCCAGCGGAAGCATAAGCTGCAAAAGCCTGTAATCCGTTTTGAGCCATGCGTTTATGTTTTCAATAAAAAAGTCATAATATTTATAATAAAACAAAATTCCCAAATTCACGGCAAGCCCCGCCGCAAGCAGCAGCCTGCGAAAAAGCGCCCTTTCCGCGCGGCTAAGCAGCTCCACCACCGTAAAGTTCAGCAAAATGCCCGCAAGCAGTATGAAAAGATATTTTACGCTGTTGCAGCCGTAAAACCACATGGACATCAGCAGAAGATACCCAAGCGCCGCCCTCGGCTTCCCAAAGTGATGCAGCGCATAATAGCCCGCGACCGCCAGCGGAAAAAAACATAATATAAACAGATATGAATTAAAAAGCATTTACCCTACCCGTCCTTACCGGTATGAAATATTTATCGTAAAGCCTTACCGCAAACGCATAAAGCGGGGGACAAAGCAAAAACAGCCTCATTCTTGCCCGGTCGCCCCGGGAGGCGGGCACGCTCTTATATACCCGCTTTATCTTAAGCCTGTCCTTATTCAGCTCGTCTGCGAGTCTGTCCGCATAAATGCGCGCATTGTCCCGACGCTTCCCATTGCGCATGTCCACATAATAAAATAACAATCGTCTGCAAAAGTGATAAAAGGCAAAATCCGCCATTTCCTCCGAAACAAGCTCTCCTATCAGCGCGATATGCTCCCGCCAAAACGGCAGCTCGTCCCAGAACATGCGCTCTCCCCGCGACACGTTCATGATGCTGTCCTCCCTGTCAATCACATAATGATAAAGGCATTTGTCGATGTACGCGGCGCGCTCAAGCATACAGAAGGCTCTCGTGGTGTACACGATATCCTCAGAATTGCGCCCCTTTGGAAATTCCATTCCTTCCACAAGGCTGCGCCTGAAAAGCTTGCTCCACACCGAATTGTATATCACATACCGCTCATCCCCGCCGATATAGACGCGAAGCAGCTCATCCCGGGACAGCACGGAGCATGTGCCGGTTCCTCCGCCCTCCGTCCGGTCCTCATACTCGCTGAAATAGCGGCACACGCAAAGCTGCGCGTCATTTTCCACGCACGCCCTATGCATCAGCTCATACATATCAGGCTCTATCCGGTCATCGCTGTCAACATACCCGATATATTCACCCGACGCAATGGAAAGCCCCGCATTCCTTGCATCGGACAGCCCGCCGTTTTCCTTATGAATGACCCTGACGCGCCCGTCCCTAACGGCAAATTCATCACACATACCAGGCGACGCGTCCGTCGAGCCGTCGTCGACCAAAATAACCTCAAGGCTTTCATAGGTCTGGCACAAAATCGAATTTACGCACCGTTCAAGGTACCCTTCCACATTATATACCGGCACAATCACCGAAATCAAATCATCGTTCATAAACAATCTCTCCTGCCGCATCAATAAGCGTCCAGCCCTTCCAGTTCTCGTGTATGCGGGCAGGCTGCGCCGTTTCGTAATTATCGTGATGCAGCGGGCGCAGCATAAGCTTGCCGCTGTGCGGGTTCAGCCTTGCGCCCCATATACTGAAGGTACTGTTGGCACAGATGTTGTGCCTGCACCGGCTCATAAGCTGCATATCATACATGCTGTCGCTTCCCGTATTCCAGTCCACGATGCGCATGCTGCGGCTGTCCCCCCAAGCGCCGAAATGTTCCCTTGCGTAATCCACATCGTCCGAAAAAACATAGTAAATCGGATTGTCAACCGTTCGGTTTATATAATCAAAGGCTTTTTTGTAATACGCATCCGTGCAAATTCCCATATAGCGCTTCCCGTCCGCCACGGTCAGGTAATCCTTGCGCCTTATGTGTACGCTCACGGCGTTTTCCCTCTCCATCGCGGCAAGCGCCTCAATATTTTTAGGATTTTTGCTCTGCGGAAAACGGATTTTGCTCCGTAAAAGCTCCCCGATATCACTATAATACCTCTCACATGCCCAATAGCCGTACAGATACACATTGTCCATCTCAAAAATCTCAGGCATGTAATCGGCGTTTTCCGCGACCGTCCTGTCCTTTCTGCCCGTAAGCTTCCTGCGCACACGGTCGGTAAGCTTCATACTGTTGTCCAAAAAAAGCATGCGCTCATTGGCAGTGCACGGCTCATATTCCAAGCCCTCAAGCCGCTCAAGGTCAAGCTCCCGCCATTCCCTGTCGCCGCCCCTTGCCTCACGGTAAGCGTAAAAATCAAGCCTGACTTCTTTTCCGAGCATCTTTAATTTTTCAGACAGCGCATACTGGTAAAGCTGGTTGCCCAGCCCGCCCATCACATGAATGATTATCATATATTCCTATTCCGCCTTCACCATATGGTACAGCTTCGCCGTCGTGTCGACCACAGGCTCAGCCGTATAGCCCAAATGCTCAAACGCCCTGCAAAAAGCGTTCCACTCATTTGTCACAAGATACACCTCATCGGGAAGCTCACCATCATAGATTTTCAGTATATATTCCTGCCACGTTTCCGATTTATTGTGGGAATATGTTTCAAGCTCATCATTATACACAATGTTCTCCCACTGTGTTTCATCATAACGCCCGTCATGCGTAAAATAGTACACAAAAGCATAACGCTGGTGAAAATCAAGGATTGTCGGAGTATCATAACCCTCCAGCTCATACCACTGCGCCACAACCGTACGCAGATCGCTCTTCCACCAGTGGTTGCTGATGCGGTAATCGCCGTAAAGGCAATACAGCAGTCCGCCCAGCACAAGACACACGCCCGCCAGCCGCGCAAGCTTTGGCGCCCACACATGTCCGGCGTTTTTAATAAGCCCGATAAGCTCATACAGCGACACCGCCGTCAATACAAACCACAGCGGGAAAATAAACATGTTGTAGCGGTTCCCATACCAGCCGTAGGCATACAGGTTAAGCTTGGTAACGACATAGTAGAGCATAAAAACCGCCACATTGCACCAAAAAAACACCCTGATAAAAAAGCTTTTGGTTTTAAACGCCACATAAAACAGCGCCGCTATCAGCACAATCAAAAGTACATTCAGTATCAGCCCCAGCCTTTCCGTATCCCTGTCGATGTCAATCACGCACCACTTAAAAACGCTTGCGAGGCTAAAGCAGAAATCGCCGAAAATATTGCCGTTTTCAATGATAATCTCACGCTCCGAAAACAATGTGGAAATCTGATTTGACGACTGAGGAAGCAAAAAGAAGTAAAGAAGTAAAAATCCGCCCGCAATACCCGCAATGCCAAAGGAGCAAAGTCCAAGCCGCAGATTTGAAAAATCCCTGCGCATACCTGCAATAATCAGTACGCCTAATGCCATGGGAACTACCGCAAACACCGCGCCGTAATGCGTATATACCGCCGCCACGCACAGGAACGTAAATATGAGAATACGCTTTGCGGTCATTTCCTCGCAGAGCAGCAACAGCGCATAAATCAGCCACATCAAAAGCATGACCAGCAGCATATACTCGGAGGCCTCTTTGACGTAATACATCAGGATGTAAATGCTCGACCAGATTATAACACAAAAAGCCGCCATAAAGCGGTTGCAAAGCTTCCTTATAATAAAATACAATCCGATGACGGCTCCAAGACCGAAAATCACGCTTGAAAAGCGGAACCACCATTCCCCTTCGCTTACCTGAAGCCACAGGCACATCAGCCAATTGTACAAGGGGGGCTGCTGTTGGATATATGCCATTCTTTCATACATCGACGTAAGCTTTGTCACGCCCTCTATGGCTCCCTTCACGGGTATGGAGCAATAAAATTCCATCGCCTCGTCCTGCCATATCGGGGTCTGATTAAGCTTATACAATGCCATAATCCAATAATAAATAAACGCGGCGCCTGCCGTAAGCCACTCAGGCAGGCGGTCTTTTATTTCCAAAAATCTTTCTTTCATTTCTCGCCTCATGTCACTTACCTGTTCTAATCATACCATATAAATTTCCTTTGGTAAAGAGTAAGAAGCAAGTCTTAAAAAGGCAGACTTTTTTAAGGCTTTTAAAAAGTCACATCTCCGTCATGGTCAAGAAGCGATGCGTAATCCACTCCCTCAAGCTCATATATTCCGGAAAGCAGCGCGCCGCCGTCCTTCACGCGCAGCTCAATCACCATGTTAAGCCCGTCCACGCTCATGTTTCTCGATTTCACCTTATAGTGTTTGGTATAATCCGAAATAATATCCGTGATATTTTTTTCAATATCGTTTTGTGCGGCACGCACCACAAGGATTGCCGGCGCATTGACCACGGGAAACTGATCCAGCACAAATATAACGATTGTTATTATAAAAGAAACCAAAATCGCAACACTGTACAGTCCCGCGCCGCAGATAATTCCTATGGCAATCGCCCAAAACATAAACATCAGATCCATCGGGTCCTTTACCGCCGTCCTGAAACGGACAATCGACAGCGCGCCCACCATGCCAAGCGATACCACAATGCTCGACTGTATCGTGATGATGATTGCCGCCGTAATCATTGCCACTGCCGCAAGCGATATATTAAAGCTCTTATTATAAAAGCCGTTTCTTGTTATAATGCGGTATACAAAAAAAATATACAGCGATATTGCAAGCGTCACGCCCAGCACTAAAAATATATCCGCCGTGCTTACCCCCTCCGCCGTAAAATTTCTGATAAAGGATTCCTTTAATACATCTCTTGTACTCATTACATCAGTCCCCCGTTTCCGCTCAATCCCGCTTTTAAATTATATTTTCTGCACAGACAGTATTTGGAAAAGGCTGTCTGACGCAATCTGTCCGTCTGCACCGCATGATGGATAAAATCGGGGATAAACTCATCGAATTTTACCTCAAGCACATGATATCCCGTGCCCATCACCGGTCTTGCGGCAACGCTTTTCTCTAAGAAGCCTCCGATTTCAACGCTGCTTCTTATATTGGTATCAAAGGTAACTCTGACATTCCCGTCCCTGTACACATACGGTATTCTCTCATACTCAACAATAACCTTCGGTTGAAGAAGCCTTGTGCTCTGCTCAAGAAACAGCTTCCGATACAACGGCTCATCCGTTTCATCGGGCTGCAGCGGTTCCCCGCTCATCAGCTTACGGCACAGCGCTTCGTCAATGGGGCAGGAGAGCTTTCTCGTCATTCCATGCCGCTTCTGCTTCAGCTCAAGCCTGATGAAGGAAGCGTCGCCATCGTATATCCTGAGCCTGAATTTCTCCCGCGGGTCAACGCCCGCCAGATTATCCCGGTAACATGCGTTATCATAGGTGTCAAAGTAAAGGCTCCGTATCGTATACCTTCCATTGCTTCCCACATTCCCGTCAAGGCTCATATACGGCTCTATTCTGTTTTGAATACACACCAGCTGCCGCTCGGAGCATATGTATTTGTGCTCATGTCTGTATTCGCTCACGCGATTTAATCCCCCATTCCTGCCCAAACCCGCGAATTTATTTTTCAATCCGCACTGCTAATCAATTTTATATCACACTTTCAGGGAATTGTATAGCTCACAGAACGCCTATATTTCCTTAAATTTTTATGAAGTCCTCTCAAATATAAATAAAAAATGTGCCGAGCGCGGTCGCTATTTTGCCCTGAAGCCGTCCTTAATCGTATCTCCCCTAAGCTGCAGTTCCACCCTTCTTGGAATTGCCGGAAAGCTTTCATAGCCTACACGGTCGCCGCTTACGGGGTAATAAAACGTTATGCCCCCCGCCTCAAAGCTCTCCAAAGCATAGCTGCCATAGTCCTGCTGCCGCACATAATACGGCTTATCCGCCATATCCGCCGCATAATCCGCAAGCGAAACGGCTTTTGCCGCCGCAAGCACCACCGCCGCGCACCACACAAGGCGCGTATTGCCCCCTATGCGCTGATACAAAATACCGCCGGTAAGCGTTATCAGCAAAAGCACATACGCATACCCGTAGCGCAGAAGCGGAGCGGACAACTGCCAGAAAACATATGAAGCCGTGACCGCCGCAAGCACCAAAAGCTTATCAGCCGTACCCTCCACCGGTTTTTTGTTTCGCGGACGCAAAAGAAAGCAGACGCAAAGCCCCGCAGCAATCGCCGCGCACACTATGTCCGCCGACACGAAAAGCTTTCCTATTGCCGGAAGCGTGGTTTTAAACCACTGCGGGAACCACTCCCATATGGGAAGCCCGACAAGCGACGCGTCATTCAGTCCGCGCCCCCATGTCTTTATCTCCGCCGCATCGAGCGCTGCCGCGGCGGCGTCAATTTTCCAATCGACATCCAGCACATCGAGCGCGGGAAACGGGTATAAAAGATATCCCGATATCAATGCCGTCCTTATCATCCACGGGGCAAGCACGAGCGCCCCCATCAATACATACAGACAGATTTCCCTGAAACGTTTTTCCTTCAACAGCATATACGCAGGCTTGAGTACAAGAAGCAGCAGCACTCCCGCCGTGAGCTTCAGCGTCACGCCATATACCCCCGCCACGCACAAAAGCGCGTAAGGCGCTGCCGCCTTCTCTTCCCTCTCCAAATAAGAAAGCCCCCTTATGACAATATAAAAAACCACGCACATCACGCAGTAATCCGACGCGGGCGACACAATATCGCTGTAAATCAGCGTGAGATAATAAAACGCGCCAAGCCTTGCAAAATCAGAGAGCGCAAAGCCCCCCAAGGCTCCACGGGCGCGCTTTGTGAACATCGAAATCAACTCGACGCTCAAAAGCAATGCGATCAGACCGTTTACGGTGTGAAGCGACTGCCCGAAAACATCCCGCATGCCATAGAGGGCTGACAGCGCAAAGAACGAGCTGTTGTAGGCAAAGCGCACATGTATGTTCCCAAGCCCCGGCACCACGCCGTATTCCTCAATCCAGCGTATACTCTGCGCGTGATACAGGTCCGAATCGTAGTGCATATATCCCCTTGAGGTACAGTAGCACCAGACAAGCACAAGCCCGGCAAGCGCTGCTTTATATCCTGCCCCGCTGCTTTTAAGGCTCCGGGTAAGCAGGCGCATGATATTTTTTCTCCAAAAAATAAAAATCACCGCGCAGACTGCCGCAAGCACAAAATCCGCGGCTGCCCCAACTCCCCAAAACAAACTGAAAAGCTGCGCATACACAGTCGCAGCAATAAGACCGAAAAATATAATTTCAATTATATTTTCCGGCCGATAACCAAATAAGCGCTGCGTAAGCCTTGAAAAGGCAAAGCCAAGCAAAAATGCGGTAACAAAAATATATGCCCAATTGAGTAAAACGAAAATCATAAAAATCCCCATTCCTGCCGGAGTCTGCAAATCCGGGCGTCAGCCCAATGCCCTCTGCTCCGCCATCCAGCTTTGGAACATCAAAATATACCATAGCTGTATGCGCCAATTGCCATGCTCGATATAGTCCGTCCACATTCTCCATACCACATCGGCGTCCAAAATGCCCTGACTTCTGATGGTATTTTTGTCCAGCAGCTCCTCCGCCCACTCCTTAAGCCCCGGCTCTCTAAGCCATTTTGTAATCGGAATGGAAAAGCCTTTTTTGGGTCTGTCCATCATTTCCTTCGGAACATAACGGTAAAGCACGTCCCTCAGCACCAGCTTTCCGACGCCGTCCTGCTTTTTATATTCCATCGGCAGAGTCCACGCAAACTCAACCACATCCCTGTCCAGCATCGGCACCCTTGTTTCCAGCGAAACTGCCATCGCAGTCCTGTCAACCTTTACCAGAATATCGTCCGGATGGTACCTTTCCATATCCATCAGCATGATACGGCTCTGCGTGTCGCGCAAATCCCCGTAAGGCTGCATATTGTGCTTATATCCGCGCACATTCCTGTCAAGCGCAATGCTTAAGTTCCCTGCCTCCTGCGCGTTCGACAGCTCATAGAGGTGCTCCGGGCTTTTTGCTCCAAGCAGATAAGCCTTTGTCTGAAGAACCTGTCTGCCTTTCGTAAACGGGCAATTTACCAAAAGGCTGCTTAACGGCTTTCGCAGGGCATACGGATACGCTTTCATTTTTCCCCATATCCTGTCGATGGACGAATAGGTTGCATATCCACAGAACAGCTCGTCGCCCGCATCCCCGCTTAAGGACACGGTCACATGCTCCCTTGTAAGCCTGCTCACCAGATAGGTCGGTATCTGCGAGGAATCGGCAAACGGCTCACCGAATATCCCCGCAAGCTTAGGTATGACCGCCTTTGCGTCCTCGGACGTGATATACAGCTCCGTGTGCTCCGTTCCCAAATGCCTTGCGATTTCCTTTGCGTAAACTGCCTCGTTGTACTTCGGGTCGTCCATGCCTATTGTAAAGCTTTTTACCTTTAAATCAGACTGCGCCTGCATCAGCGCCACAATTGTACTGCTGTCTATGCCCGCCGACAAAAACGCGCCGACAGGAACGTCCGCCACCATCTGCTCCTTTATGGCTGCCTTCAAAAGCCTCTCAAGCTCGTCCGCGGCTTCCTGCCTCGTGCCCGTAAAGGGATGCGCTTCCCCGTATTTTGCGGCTTCCCGCACGGACCAGTAGGGGCTTATCCTCGGAGTGTCGTAGGGCGCGTCCAGCTCTAAGATGCAGCCTGCATCCAGCTTATAAATATCCTTATAAATAGAGTACGGCGCAGGTATATAGCCGTGGATAAAATAAATCTGCAGCACGCTTGTGTCTATTTCATTGTGAAAGCCGTCAAGCACGCTGATGCTGCCTATATCGGACGCAAATACAAAGCTTCCGTTTACAAAGCCGTAATAGAGCGGCTTTTCTCCAATCCTGTCGCGCATCAGGGTAAGCCTTTTGGTCTGTCTGTCAAAGAGCGCTATCGCGAACATTCCCTTGCAGAGCGCAAGCGTTTCCTTCACGCCGTATGCCTCAAACGCCTCAAGCAGCACCTCCGTGTCCGAGCTTCCCCGGAACGCAGTGACCTTCTTCTGCTCAAGGAGCCTGTCCCTGATGGTGCGGTAATTATATATTTCCCCGTTAAACACGCAGACATACCTTCCCGACGCCGACTGCATCGGCTGCGCGCCGGTTTCGGACAGGTCAACGATTGAAAGCCTCCTGTGCCCGAGCGCCACGCTCCCGTCAGGGCTTGCCCACGCACCGCCCGCGTCAGGCCCCCGCCGGAGCATTCTTTGGTTCATCCTTTCGATATTTTCCCGCCAATTCACCGGGTTGTTGCAAAAGCCCGCTATTCCGCACATAAGCTATCCTTTCAACCGTCCTTTTTCACAAATTCATTACTTCGTCACCGTCACGGTTATTGTCAGATCTGTTCCGGAACCGTCCTTGGGAGATACTGTCACGGTCGCGGTGCCCGCCTTCTTTGCCGTGAGCTTTCCGCTTGAGTTTACCGACACAACGCTCTTATCGCTGCTTGTGTATGTAAGCTTTTGATTGGTGGCTGTAATAGGGCTTATCGTAAGCTCGTCCGCAAGCTTTAAGGTCTTTTTGGTTCGCAGATTCATGCTTATTCCGTCCGCGTAGGTGTCCGAAATCGAAATGCTCTTAATGAGCTTTCCTATATATATTTTAACCTTGCCCGACTTTTTGCTGCCGTCCGTTGCTGTTGCCGTAATCGTAACCTCTCCGTTTTTAAGTCCGGTCACTATACCGCTTTCATCAACCGTGGCAATATCCTCATTGCCTGATTTCCAGCTTACGCTCTGAGCGTCGAGCGCAATATACTCCTTGCCGCTCTTTGTATAGAGGTTCGTCGTCAATGTAACAGTATCCGTACTTGAGCTTAAATCTATACCTACAACATCGCGATATTCATTTCCGGACTTTACTACCTCTACCTTGCCAACAGCCGCCTTTACGTAAACCGTAAAGCTGCAGCTTACGCCGCTGCCGTCAGCCGCCGTCGCAGTAACCGTAACCGGCTCGCTGCTTATCGTCTTTCCGGTGATTTTCCCGCTTGATTTATTGACGCTCACCACGGAAGGATTGCTGCTCACCCATGTCGACTTGTGCGTCGTCGACGCAAGCGGCTTGTAGTCCACGCTAAGCTGCACGGATTTTTTATACCCCACCGTAATCTCGCTGATATCATCTGCGGGCGACATTGACGTAACCTGCTTTGTGACCTGAATTATCACCTTGCCCTTCTTTTTGCTGCCGTCCGTCGCAGTCGCCGTAAACGTAACCTTGCCGTTTTTGAGCAGCTCCACGTTGCCGTCCTCGTCTATCGTCGCAATCTTTGCGCTTGAGGATTTCCATGTGACATTATCGCTTTCCGCGCCGTCAAGAAGCGCGCCGAGCTTTATCGACTGCCCGTTATATCCGTTCACCAAATCCGCGCCGAGCGTCTGACCTGTAACCGTTTCCGCCGTGCCGTCATTTTCTATCGTGACTCCGACATTTTTTACGGCTGCGCCCACAGTGACGGTGTAGGTGCCTGAATGTGTTCCGCCGACAGCCTTTGCCGTTATCGTCACCTCACCCGAGCCTGTTTTTGCCGCCTTCACCACGCCCTTTGCGTTTACTGTCGCAAGGCTTTCATTGCTCGAATACCAGTCAACCGTCACGCTTCCTGCCGAAAGCTGCATGGACTTGCCGTTTGCCAGAATATTTCCCGTGCCCGTGACCTCGACATAAGGGTTGGTGTTTACAACCGTAAGCGTAACATAGTCGCTTGTGGCGTACCCCTCCGCCGTCTTTGCTGTAATTTTTACCGTTCCCGCCTTATAGACAGTGACAACGCCGACGCCCGCAACGCTGTCAGACGCCTCGACCGCAGCAATGCTGCTGTCCGAGCTGCTCCAGCTTATATCCATCGGATATTCGTCAGACGCCGCCGAGCCGCCGCTTAAGCTTGCCTTAAGGTAAATCGTGCCTGTCGCCTTGTCCGCAAGGTCATAATCCTCTATATACTTTTTATCGCTGCTGTCCGTTGTTATCTCGCAGCTTGAGTCAGAGTCATATACGCTGATGTCAACATCGTTCTTTTTGGTCACAACATAAACCACATATTCCGCTTGAACCCCGCTGCCGTCAGCCGCCGTCGCCGTGATGGTCGCTTTGCCGTCAGCTACGCCCTTTACAACGCCCTTTTTGCTGACTGTGGCAACACCCGTCGCCTCGCTTTCCCACACAAGCGAGGTGTCCGCCGCATCCTTATCGCCAACGCTTGCCGTGAGCGTAATGCTCTTTCCTTTGCCGACGTAATGGCTGCCCGTGATTTCGATGCTCTTTACGAGAGTGGCGACATTCACCTTCACGCTCGCCGTTTTCCCGCTGCCGTCAACGGCAGACGCCGTGATAGTCGCCGTGCCGAGAGCCTTAGCCGTAATAACTCCGTCCTCAACCGTCGCAACCGTTTCGTCGCTTGATTCCCACTCAACCTCCTGACTTGCCGTGTCAGGCAGAATTCTTGCCGCAACCGTATATGTATCACTGCCGGCATCGGGGTCAAGCCCGATTGTTTCCCCCGTCAAAATCTCATCGTTATCTTCGTCGTCATCGCCGTCAGGTACCATAATATCAAAATCCGTCGGCGCGTCCTTAATATACACGGCATGTGAGCTTGACACTCCGCTGCCGTCAGCCGCCGTCGCGCTTATGACGGCATATCCCGTCTTTATTCCCGTGACCACGCCGGTGCTTTCATTTACGGAAGCATATGCCGGCATAAGCGACTCCCATGTGACTGTTTGGTTATCGTTGGACTTCGGGTATACGGTCGCCGTGAGCGTAATGCTCTTTCCGACCATGACCATGGAGCTGCCCTCTATCTCGATGCTCGTCGCCATTGATGTGACGTTCAGCGTCGTTATCGCCGTAACGCCGCTGCCGTCCGTCGCCATCGCCGTGATGACCGCCGAGCCTTCCTTCTTTACCGTCACGCTGCATGTGGCGTCCCCGTTGTCCGTAAGCGCCGCGACAGTCGTATCGTCAATCGACCATGTAACCATCTGCGAGGCATTGTCCGGCTTGTTTACCGCGACAAGGCTGAAGGTTTCGCTGTCCGTTTCAGGGTCGACGCCTATATTCTTTCCGCTGACGCAGGTGTCAAGGTCGTCCGACCTGTAAATCTTTATCTCCTCCACCTTGGGCTTGATGACAAATTCCACCTCGCAGGATATCCCGCTCATGTCCGTCGTTTCCGCCGTCAGCTTGACTACGGTTTCGTCCGCAACGCTCTTAGCCGTTACGGTTAAAACATTCGTAGATGTATTGGCGCTTATGCCGAGCGCGTTTTTATTGCCGTTTGTCCACGCCACCGTCTGTATCGTCGCATCCGCCGGAACATAGGTCGGCACAAGCTTTATGCTCGTACCCTCCGTAATCTCAATGCGCCCGTTTGCGTCAAGCGACAGCGTATCGCCGGAGGTCGATTTAGGCGTGTAGGAAAGGCTCTGAACCATTCGCCGTGCCTTCACGGTCGTGCTTCCCGTAATGGCATTTCCCGACGAATCCGTGCTGCCGTCAGCCGCCGTCGCCGTGACCGTAGCCTCTCCCTCGCCTATTCCCGTTGCAGCCCCGCTGTCAGAATCGCTGAACTTTATGACGGAGCTGTCAGACGAGCTCCATTCCACGTCCTGGTCAGCCGCCTTAGGGAGAACCGCCGCCGAAAGCTCACTTACGGCTTCCGAAAGCGTCGTGCTGTCGACTGCAACAAAGGTATTTGTGCCAATATCAAAATATACGGTCTTATCCGTAGCGTCCTCCGTCCCCACATACACCGAAATGCTTTCCGCAGGCGGCCTTACCGTCACCCTGAGCGTACCCGTATATGTCACACCCGAATCTATAAGCGTACAGGTAACTACTATATAATTATTGTCAAGCTCCGCTGTCGACTGCACGGCATCAATATCCGCAGCGTTCACACTCACCAGATCGCTTCTTTCCGATACCGTGACATAGCTTGTGTTGCTGCTCGACCACTGCACGGTTGCGCTTGAGGACGGAGTCGCGCCGAATACCGCCTGCACCGTTACCGGGTCGTTCATGGAGATTGTTACCTTTTCTACCTCCGCATTTGTTTCGTCCCCGTAAAGCTTAAAGCGCACGATATTGCTCTCATCCGTCACCGTGACCGCAAATGTAAGCTCCGTGTCAAGCGAGCCGTCCGAAAGCTTAACGGTAATTGTTGCAGTTCCTGCCGCGACCGCCGTGATAACTCCATCCGTACTCACCGATGCAACCGAGGCGTCGCTTGAGCTGAAGGTAAGCTCCGTGTTCACCGCATCCGACGGCTCAAACACCACCTTTTCCGCAAGGTCAAAGCTCTCCCCCGTTATCAGTGTCACCGAGGATTGCGCAAGCGTTATTGACTCGACCGCATCCTCCTCATCCCAGCCGGCATATAAAAGCATTGAGCCGGAAACGGTCAAAGAAAAGCTGTACGCCGTTCCAAGGCTTTCATCCTGATACCAGCCCTTGAAAGAGGCATAGCTCTTTGCAGGCTCATCAGGCTCTTCAATCAATGCCCCGCTCTGCACTACCTCAAAATAATAATCCGCGCTGCCGCCGTTTAATTCGTATAAAACCACATATTGATAAGCTGCCGCACTCTGCCCGCTTACAATCGGATATCCGCCGTTAATGCTGCTTTCGTCCGCCGCAAAGCCGTCGCCCAATATTGTAAGCGCATCCGCACTCTTTAATACATCCGCAGTTACGCCCTCATCCGTCGCCGTGACCGCGCCGCTTTCCCGGTAATAAAGCGTATCGCTGTCGCCTTGCAAAAACAGGCAGCCTGTGCAGGAAATATCGTCCTCCGCGCCCAAAAAGCCGGCTATCATTGCGGCATACGGGTCGAAGCTGTCCGTAATATCCGCAGCCGTTACAGTTCCGGCATTGTACACGCCCGTAATGCTTCCCGCGTAAAGAATACCTGCAATTCCGCCGATGTATACCGTGTCCGCGGCACCGCTTATGTCCGCGGTGTTATAGCAGTCCGTAACAGTAAGCGACGCACTTTTCGAGGCAGCTCC
This sequence comes from Lachnospiraceae bacterium, assembly GCA_021202335.1. Classification (GTDB taxonomy): domain Bacteria; phylum Bacillota; class Clostridia; order Lachnospirales; family Lachnospiraceae; genus COE1. The sequence continues at coordinate 44,396 of JAJQDE010000061.1, read as the reverse complement.
CAAAATTCCGCCCACACCCTGATTTTGGCTGTCGTCGTTTGAAACCGCGTAAACTGTTCCCTGATTAAAGCTCTTCTCAATCAGATACTCTTCGTCCTCGCCCGAGCCGTTGAAAAGCCCCACGATGCCGCCCAAATTTTCGGAGCCTGACACCTTTGCGTAATTTCCGCAGCCCGTGACCGTCCCCGAGCTGCTGCCGGCTATGCCGCCGATGCTTTTATATGCTCCGGATATTTCCGCGTAATTTGCACAGTCGGATATTGTGTCCGTGTTTTTTGCGGCAATACCGCCGGCCAAGCCCTCGTCGGAGCTGTTTTGCTGCGTAACCGCGCCATAGTTTGCACAGCCCGTAACGGTTCTTGTGTTCTCCGCCGTGATGCCTCCGATGCAGTAAGCCCCAGTGATGCTCATATAGCTTGCGCAGCTTTTAACCGTCTTATAGTTGCGCGCCGCGATGCCGCCGATTGTCGTGGCGTTTGTCGATATGCTGCCCAATGCGTAGCAGCCGTCCACTGTTCCTTTATTTTCCGACACAATGCCGCCGATTGCCTTTGCCGCATTATCCGTGTCGGAGTCTGCCGTAATGCTTCCCGCAAACACGCAGCCGGATATCGTGCCTGAGTTTTCCACCGCAATTCCCGCTGTCGCCGTCATCGCCGCCGTCACATTTATGTCCGCCGTCACTGTCACATTCGATATTTTGCCGTTATTTGTCAGCGCCACGGCTGCCGTCGCCGTATCGTCCGCATAAGTTACCCCGCTCAAATGCAGGTTTTTCACCTCTCCGTCATCGCCAATCTGATAAAACAGACCTCCCGACACCGCAAAATTGTATATGGAATGACCGTTTCCGTCAAAGCTGCCCGCAAAGGTATTGGCAAACTGCGCCGTTTCTCCACTCATGTCCACATCACAGTTTAACACAACCGTACTGTCGCCATAATCGGTTTCCGACGCCAAAAAAATCAGAAATTGATCCTTGTTGTTAATGCTGTATGTGCCGTCCTCGTTCTGCTCAAGCGTACCCGAATAAAAGCCTGCGATTGCCACAGAGCCTCCCGCAGACGTGAAGTCAATGTCTGCAGGCTCATATACAGCGTCGTCCACGTCAGGCACGGGAACTGAATTCGCGGATTCGGTTTCCGTCTCGGAAGCTTCCGTTTCCAAAGTTTCCGTTTCGGAGGTTTCCGTTTCGGAGGTTTCCGTCTCGGAAATTTCCGTCCCGGAAATTTTTACTTCGATCTCTGTTTCTTCTTCCTCCTCGGAAGCTTCGGTTTCCGTTTCGGAAATTTCCGTTTCAGATGCTTCGATTTGAGTCTCGCTTTCCGTTTCGGAACTTTCCGTTTCGGAGGCTTCCGCCTCGGAAGCCTCTGTTTCCGCCTCTGAGGTTTCCGTTTCGGAAGTTTCCGTTTCGGAAATCTTTACCTCCGTTTCCTCCTCCGCTACCGCAGCAGCCACATTCTCAGACGCCGCCGCAGGCTGCACATCCGTTACCATAAGCGCCGCTGCCAAAATCACCGCTGCCGCGCGTTTTGCTCCTTTTAAACCCTTATGCCGCATTTGTCCCTCCCTGAAAAACATGTTAAAATGCTACTTTTTTACATAATAACCCATTTTCCCCTCTTTTTCCATAGATTTACATAAAAAAGTGACAAAAAAATTATAAAGGAAAGGGCGAGCCTTATCAAACCCTCACCGCACCATTAAGCTCATCATAGATGCAAAGCTGGTCCCGCCCGTGATTTTTGGCATAATAAAGCGCCTTATCAGCGTAGCCGAAAATGTCCTCGGCGGAATATGACTTGGCGAAGCACTCAAACATTCCGCCACTGACTGTGACAGCTTTATCCTTATCAAAGTCAAATCGCAGGCCATTGATTTCTTTGCGTATCATCTGCAGCTCACAGACGGCCTTTTCCCTGTCGGTATTGACGAAAATGAACGCGAACTCCTCTCCCCCGTAGCGCGACACAAAGACCGATTCGTCGTTGTTCCGGCTGCGGATGACATCGGCGATAGCGATTATGACCTTATCGCCGCTCTCGTGCCCATACATGTCATTGATGGACTTGAATCTGTCGATGTCGATGATGGCAACGGACAGCTTGTTTTCCCCGCCGGACATCAGAATCTGCATAATATTGTAAAACTCAGCGTGATGGTACAGTCCTGTCATTATGTCCAGCTTAGAATCGTGCACGGCTTTTTCAAGCTGCTTCATATACTGCATCATCATGCTGTCGTTCTGTTTGACATATTGTGATATGGCCATTGTGATTGTGCCTAATGCGACAAGCACGACGACTGCGATGACCGTTGATTCGATCATCATGCCTATGTCGCGCGCAGGATAGAAAACGGATGTCAGCCCCAGCGTCACGGCTAACATCGCAATTGAATCAAATATGGCGAAAATTATCGTTTTCCTGCCGCCTATCAGCGCAGCCACCACGATTGCTATTGCAAACACGCACTGTGTCTCTATGTAATATGAGTGCACGATTGCGACACAGGCGCATATTTTTGATATTATGAACACGACAAGCAGTGTCTTTTGCGAGTCGCTGAGCTTATCCGTGCGATTGACTGCGTTCAGAAGGAAGCACATAAGTATGTTCCACACAATGGGAATGACTACATACAGCGCCAAATATTCCCACATGGAATAAGCAAAGTTATCGCGCAGATAATTTACAACAAACATTACCACTTCAACAATACACACGTATGTTACACAGATACGCATTAATTCCGCTACGCGAATCCGAGTGGCATTCATATTTTCGTTTTGCATTCGTTCACCTCTATTGTTTATTAAAAATATCATACCCGATTCTCGCAATTCGGTCAACAATAGCGTGTGGTTTTGCGCTTGTGCAGGAAAAGCATTATGCCGCTTTTTTTCTTTTTTGTTTCAGTCTCCGGAATGTTTTGAAGAATAATGCAAGCAAAATTATTGCCGCGCAGGCTCCCAGGGCAATCCATACCGTGGGAACACCCTCGTCAATCAGGCAGAACATCTCGCCGGTTCCAATCATGTCAACCTGCAAATACTGCCCTCTGACCTTGCTTTCAAGCTGTGTCCACGCGCCGTCCCTATACGCCCAGACCGAAGCCTCATCATCCGGGCTTAAAAGCCTTACAGCAAAGCAGTCGTCCTCGCCAAGCCCGCTGTTTTCAAGCGATACCTCATATGTCACGCTCTTTCTGCGCGCCGCCCTGTCGGGAAGCGTTTCCGGCGTTATGACCGCTGCGCTCAGCGCCGTGTCCTCGGTAAAGGCTTCGTTTACGAGCGCATACGGTCTGACATAGCCTCCGCTTTCCGCCGCTTCATCTCCGCCGCTTTGCACGACCGTCACATTGTCCTTATACTGCGCCTCCACCACGAGCGTACCGCTCATCGTTTGATCCGTGACATCCTCCCATACCGCATAAAAGCCTTCCTTTTCGGGAACCTCCGGATAGTCAAGAAGGTTAAGCGTTTCACCATACTTTACCTCCTGCGAGCCAAGATAGGTGTCCTCAATCTTATATATGACCTTCAAATGCCAAAACTGAGTGGGAAGGCTTTCCACCGTCAAAAGCTCCCCATAGGTTATCGGCTCCGCAACCCCCGTATAGCTGATATTGTCAATGCCGTAGATATCGTCGCCGACATAATAGTTATCAGATACCTTTAATTCACCGTCGCCGCTGTCATCTATATCCTCATAGCCGCTTATCTGCCCTGCGATGGCGCCCAGCCTGCCGTTCTCGGCTGACACGTCCGACATCGAGTAGCAGCTTTTCAGCGTTTCAGCGTAGCCTGCAATGCCGCCCACATTTTTCACACCCGAAACACAGCTAAGCGAATAGCAGCGTCTGATAATCGTGTGCGATTCGCCCGCGATGCCGCCCACATAGCTGCCCTCCGTGCTCTCAACGCTTCCGTAGCCTTCGGAGTCAACGACAACGCCGTGGTTCATATATCCGACAATGCCGCCCGCGCCGTTCTTCTTTGCGGTGACATAGCCCTCATTGACGCTGTCCGTTATGGCGCACCTGGTAATAAACCTGCTGCCAAGCTCAAAATCAACGCTTCCCGCCGCGTTCCCCTCCAAGTCCTCGCTGTCAATCGACATGGAGCCGGCGACACCGCCCACATTGATATCACCCTTTACAACACCCTTATTCGTGCAGGCGTCCGTTCTTCCCGTGGTAAGCTCCGCAAGCGTTTCATCGTCAATATCGTCCTCATAGTATTGCTCAAGGTCAAGCTCGCTTAAATCCGTCATGGTGTCGGCAAGCAGATTAAATACAACATTGAGCTGGTCGTTGACATCACGTAAATCCTCATTTATTACGTCCGAGTATGCCGACGCGTTGTCGCTCAATGACGACAGGCTGTCGGAAACTCCCTTAAGTTGGTCGTGCAGACTTTCCTTTGCGGTGTCAAAATCGTCCCCGAGCTTTGCAAACTCAATATCGGGCTGCGCGTTCAGATAGTTCACAATATCTCGGACGGAATTTGACGCCGATTTAAAGCCGGATATTATCGCATCCAGGCAGTCAGTCGCATCGTCTATATCCTCCTTCACATCGTCAAGCGCTGCCGAAATATCCAGCGTTGAAAGCACGTTTGAAAGCGACGTCAGGGCGCTGAGCGTGGAAGAACCTGCCGAAAGGATATCTGACAGGCTTTCGGAAAGGCTTAACAGCTCCTCCTGTATCGTCTGCTTTTGCTCATCGCTAAGCGTGCCCCATGTTTTCACCGTGCCGTCAGAGCTTTGCAGCGCGGCTTTTATCTTTGCCAGCGATTCTTTGATGCTGCTTACCGCTTCCGAAAGGTCGTCTGCGGAGCCTTCCACATTTTCAAGAGCCGTTTCGGCGGCTTCAGCCTTATTGACCGTCTTAAACTTGATTTTAACCGTACATGGCTGCACGGAATTGGATATATTAAAGGTATACACCGTGCCGTCCGCTTTCTTTTTGGAAACGGACACCTTTTTGTTTTTGCTGTCCTTTACGGTCGGGCTTCCGTTTACGGCATAGCCGTCATAGGGAGTAATCGTGATCGTCACTACCCCTTGCGTATCACAGGTATAGGACGCCGTTCCCCCGAGATTTGACGAAAGCGCAATCAGCGCGGCAGACACCGTTTCCTCACCGTCCTCAGAGGAGGTTTCAGAATCTGCTTCTTCAGAAGCAGATTCTGAAGATGCTTCGCCGGAAGCAGATTCTGAGGATGTTTCTGATGCTTCTTCTATTAAAGCTATTTCCTCAGAAGAATCTTCTTCTGAAGAATCTTCTTCTGAAGAATTTTCTTCTGAGGAATTTTCGCTAGAAGCAGATTCCGAAGATGCTTCTGATAATACTTCTTCTGAAACATCGCTTTCCTCAGCCTTTTCCTCCTGCCCGGTTTCCTCCTCGGACTCCTCCGAAGCCGCCCCCTTAAGCGTGTTCGCGGTGCTGACCGACGCAGCCGAAAAGCTTCCCGTGTGTTCAAATTCCACCGTCACAAGCACATTGTTTTTTGGCATTGTAAATGTATACGACCCGTTTCCCGCGTCAGTATATGAAATCTTTTTCCCGTTCTTATCCTTTACGGAAAGCGATTTGCTTTTCATGCGGTAATCCTGCTCCGGCGTAACCGTCACAGTCACCGTATCGCCCTCGGCAGGCTCCTCCTTATCTGAGGTAAGCGTGCCGCCCACCGTAGTCACAAGCGAAACGCGCTGGTATTCCGTCGTTTTATATGTCGCGGAAGTGATGTCCAGATCATCGCCAAGGTCATCTAAAATACCCGGCAGATTAGAGGAAGCATCAAGCGCCGCATCCATACCGTCCATCACCCCCGGAAGCATGTCAAGCACATACTCCATGCGGTCGCCGAACGCGTTTACCTGGTCAATATTATCGTCCACGAAATCCGTAAGCTGCCCTACAAGCTCATCACCCGCATCCACCGCCGCGTCAGAATACTCCGCAAGCGAATCCACATCCGGCTTAAGCACATTCTTTGTCGCCTCAACGTCGTCAATCGTCTTATCTATCACATCATGCAGCTTATTTATCGCGCTGCGCAGCGACTCGGCCTCATTCACCTCAATATAAGGCTCCATCTGACCGACAATCCCGCCTACGTCCTTACGCCCATAGACCTCGCCGCTGTTTGTGCACAGCGATACCATGCCCGCCTGTCTGCCGGCAATGCCGCCGATATTGTAGCCCGAATGTTCATAACCGACAGTTCCCTCATTCGTACAGGTTGAAATCATCCCGTCGGAATAGCCGGCGATGCCGCCCGCGTCCACGCCGCTGTATAGCTGCGCTTCATCATCGCTTATGCTGACGCTCAGGAAGATGCCTGTTCCAAGCTCGTCGTCCTCCTCAACCCATTCCGTGTTGTCGTTTATGCCCGCACGGTTTGTGCTGCCGGAGATAACGCCGTGGTTGATGCCGGCGACGCCGCCCGTTGAGTAATTTCCCAAAATGCGCCCGTTCACCGTGCAGCCGGTAATCGTTCCGCTGCCCTCATTGATTCCCACGATGCCGCCGATGGTGTCAAGCCCTTTAACGGTTCCCGTAAAGGTACAGCCCCTGATGGTTCCGTAATTTACTCCGCACAGGCCGCCGATACATTCCTCCTCCTCATCGCCCTCGATATTTCCCTTGAGCGTTAAACCCTTCACCAGCCCGCTGCTCTCGATATATCGGAAAAAGCCCGTAACATAGCCCGCCCCGGTGTGTTTAAAGCCCGATATTGTGTGCCCGTTTCCGTCAAAGATGCCGCCAAACACGGGGATTGCGTAAAAATCGTCCACTCCGCTCAAATCGATATCCGCCTTTAACGTAACCGACTTGTTTTCCGACCACGAATCCACATAGCAGTTATCCGCAAGCGCAATCAGATCCTCCGCCGTGTAAATGTCTATGCTTTCATATATAATATCCTCCGAAGCGTCCTGCGCGCCTTCCGTTTCTGCGGCATATACCCGGTCAGGAGATGCCGCGCCGGGCATCGGCAAAAGCAGCGCTGCCGACATGAGCAGTGCCAATATTCGTTTTCCCTGCGCTTTTCCAATCATCGCTCTTCTCCCTCCCTGCCATGGTTTTCCGCAATGCTTTCAGCCGCCTCTATGAGCTTCCCGGAGTCCGAGTCATCGTCCGGACGCTGCTCAAGCGTTCCCATATTCACAAGCAGGTTCGCCTCGCCGCGGATAAACCCGTGTATCTCTCCGGTGACGGTACCGTTAATATGGCCTCTCACCATACCGTCAACACGCATAAGCCCATCCATCCTCGCTCCCCCAAGCTTCACCGGCATTGATACCGCAAAGGAGGTTCTGTCGATAATCTTCTCGCCCAAAAGAAGAATTTGCGGAAGAATGAACATTACAATGAAAATGGAAATAATCGTACCCCGTCCGAGGCACTGCCCGATACCGCACACCGCGCCGTCGGACGACATCCTTCCGATAAAAATTCCCGCAAGCGAAAGCATGGTGCCCGATGTGACAATCGTCGGGAACGCAAAATTCATGGTTTCGATGATTGCATCGCGCTTTGGCATCTTATCCTTAAGCTCCATAAAGCGCCCCGAAATAACGATGGCATAATCGATATTCGCGCCCATCTGAATAGAGGAAACAATCATGGAGCTTAAGAAAAACACGTTTTTCTGCTGCAATGCCGGAAATGCAAAATTAATCCAGATTGCGCCCTGAATGACAAGGATTAAGAGCACTGGCATCCCCGCGGACATAAACGTAAACAGCAGCACCACCATAACCGCCAAAATCGACACTACGTTGACGACCGTATTATCGCGCTGAAAGGTTTTGTAAAGGTCGTACTCGCTGGTGGATTCGCCCGGAATTAAAATCTGCGCGTCCTCGTAATACTTATCCGCAATGTCGTGCATCTCATCCAAAAATGCAAAGGTTTCGTCCCCCTCCTCGGGAAGGGTCAGGTAGACAAGAATACGGCTGTAATCCTCGCCCTGGAGCTGGTCGAGCGCAATCTGCATCTTATCGTGCGCCTCCTCCAAATCCTCCATCAAATCATCGTCAAGAGTCACATAGCCCTCGTCCACCTCGTCATACAAAAACATCACAATGTCTATCAGCGGCACGCTGTAATCCGAAAAGCCGTTGACAATCTTTGCGTAATTCTCATCGTTCACGGCGTATGCCATATACACAAGCTCCGCCATCTCATAGTCAATCTCCAAAAGCTCGGAAAGCTCTCTTGCGTTAAGCTTATCGGTGAGGCTGTAATCGTCCATCGCTTCCGTGTTGGCAAGCCCCTGCGTGTGGTCTACCTCCTGCCTTGCGTCAAGCTCGCGCATCAGCCTTTTTTCCTTTTCATAATCTCCCGCCGGCACAAGCATCGCCACATAATTATCCGTGCCGAAGCTCTCGTCAATCAGCTCGTCGACAAGCATTGCGTCGCTCTTTACGGGCGTTTCAATCATGGTGTAGCCATACACATACGGGCATTTAGACTGAATAACACACGCGGCGATGAGCACCGCCACAAAAATCACCGGCATGACATACCTCGTCCTGTACGCAAATTTCCCGACAAACGGAATGGCGGGAATAAAGCTTCTGTGCTTTGTCTTATCCATCGCCCTGCCAAAGAGCATGATAAGCCCCGGCATCAAAAGGAACACCGACACTAAAGCCAGCAGTATGGCGCTTATCAGACAGATTGCCATGTCAGGACCTATGCCGAACTGCATGAACATCATCGCTACCAGACCGCCGATTGTGGTGAGCGAGCTTGAGAATATCTCCGGTATCGCCTTGCTCAGCGCCACGATATCCGCCTCACGTATGTCAAGCGTCTTATGCTCCTCCTTATAGCGGTTGCAGAAAATAACGGCGTAATCCACCGACAGCGCAAGCTGCAGCACAACGGTAACGGAATTTGACACAAAGGAAATCGTTCCCAAAAAGGCGTTTGCCCCCTTCGCAATCAGCGCCGCCGAGCAGAAGGTCAAAAGCAGCACCGGCACCTCCGCCCATGTCTGTGAGGTCAAAAGCAGCACGCTCACCACAACAATTGCGACCAGCACGCTTATGGTATTCATCTCCTCCGCAAGCTGCTCCGCCGAAGCGTCGCCCATGTCGGTCGACACGTAAATGTCATAGTCCGCAAGCATTTCCTCAATCTCCGCCAAAGCCTCAAGCGCCCTGTCATCGTCCTCCGGATATGCAAAGGTAATCTGATAGAGTGCGGAGAAATTGTTGTAATACTCCGCAGTGTTCTCAAAGTCGAGCAGAATGACCGTGTCAAGAGCCTCTATCCGCTCGTAAAGCGCGTATGCCTCATCGTAAGGGATATTAGTCACCATGACCTTTGCCGTTCCGTATGTAATAAACTGCTCCTCCATCAGGTCAAGCCCCTGACTCGTTTCCGTCGTGTCCGGCAGATAAGCTGACAGCTCGTTTTCCACCGTCACCCAATTCATTGCGATAACCGAAAAAATAATCGCGATAATAAAAAGCAGAAAAAACAGATTTCTCCTGTCAACAATGAAGGTTGCGGCCTTGAGCATAAATCCGCCCTCATTTTTTTCCTGCGAAGCCTCCCCCTGCATAACCATCCCCCATTCCCGTTGAATGAAAATTTATTGAATGAAAAATTTTTTTGAATGAAAAATTTATTTTTTATTGAATGAAAAATTTATTTTTCATTCTTTTATCGTCTAGTATAATAATACATCAGCTTCCGTTTTTGCAATAGTGACCATCGGTCATTTTATGAATTTTATAAATTTTTAACTAAATATTCCAGCCATTGCGCGCATACCCTTTCCGGGTCAAGCTCGTCCGAAAGCTTAGCCGCGTTTTCGCCAAGCTTAAGCTCAAGCTCCTTATCCGAAAGGATTTTACGCATGGCGTCGGCAAGCGCGTACGCGTCACCCACCGGCACAAGTATGCCGTTTTCCCCGTTTTCTATAAGTGACGCGGGGCCTCCGCAAGGACAGTCGGTAGCTATGACGGGCGTGCCCAGAACCATAGCCTCAATGACGGAATTAGGCATTCCCTCGGTGTTTGAGGTGAGTGTGAAAATCCTTGCCCTGCCTACCGCCTCCGCAATGTCGTCAATGCTGCCCGGAAGCTCTATCCTGTCCTCAAGCCTCTTTTCCGCTATAAGCTGAGTAAGCTGCCCCCTAAGCTCACCCTCTCCGTATATCACAAGCCTCATTTCCGGGTACTCTCCCGCAATCCTTGAAAACGCGTGTATCAGCATGGCGTGGTTTTTGTTATCGTCAAGCCGCCCCGCAGCCACAATCACATTGTCGCGCCGGGCAAGCCGCTCTCTCCCGACAAAGGCGGGGTTGAGCGGGTTTTTTAAAATCACGCTTTTTTTGCGCACGGCCTTCGGGAAAAATTCCCGTGCCCGCGCGGTCTGCAAAATCACGCCGTCCGCAAAGCGAAACATCAGCTTTGCCAAAAGCCGCATCAGCCGGCTGTCGTATTCCATCGTCGGCTCGCCGCGCACGGAAACCGCCACCCTGCATGGCAGGAACGACGCCGTCGCTATCGCCATCAGATTGTTTTTCCCCAAAAACGACAGAATAATATCCGGCTTGTACTGCTTCCAGATATTCCTCAGCCTTTCAAATCTGATAATAAAATTTTTAAGCCTGCTTTTCGTAAGCTCCTCCGGCTCAGGCTCCGAATAAATGCGCCTGATTTTGGGAGAAAGCTCATATTCCTCATCTCTACGGTACTGCGTAATCAAAATGACGTCATAGCCTTGTCCGTGAAAATACCCGGCAAGATTTACCATAACTCTCTCCGAGCCTCCCTTTTGCAGGGAATTTATAAATAACGCTATCCGCTTCATCCTAATCTCCATTCCAGAGCGTTATGACTTTACGCCATGTACTCCTCATACCACTGCTGAAAGGCAAAAAACGACCACGCCACCTTTGAGTAATTTGCCCCCGAGGCTGGTCCCTTATCGCCCGTTTTCAGGTACTCATTGATAAAGCCGTTTACATACTCCGCATCAAATATCCCCTGCCTTTTCAGACAGTCCGTACTGCACATTGCCTCAAGCCGCTCTCTTAAAGGCCCCCGAAGCCATTTGTCAAGCGGCACCCCGAAGCCCACCTTCGGCCGGTCCAAAAGCCCCTTGGGAATATAATCGTATGCGATATCCTTTAAAATGCGCTTCTTTACGCCGTTTGCATACTTGTATCCGTGCGGAAGCCTGTAAGAGTATTCCATGACCCTCACATCCAAAATCGGGCACCGCGCCTCGATTGAATACTTCATGGACGCCCTGTCCACCTTGCAAAGAATATCCCCCGGCAGATAGGTTTCCTCATCGAGAAGCATTCTGCGCTCCTGCCAGTTGCGCTCATTATATTTCGACTCAATCGGGAACTTAAACGGCACATCTCCCTCCTCGAGCATTTTATCGATTACCCTGATATAGCCCTGTCCGCCAAGCTGGGTTTTCGTTTCGCTGTCGCAGTTTGCCGCCACCACGCGCACGCGGAAGGGCAGCCTGTCAAACAGTCCGAGCCTTTTTGCGGGCGGCGCCATGCATACGCCATAGGTCAGCCTGCCGAGCGGGTCAAGCTTCTGCGCCTGAGCCACATTGTCGTAGATATTATAGCCGCAGAAAAACTCGTCGCCGCCGTCCCCTGACAGAACCACCGTAACGTCCTTAGACGCAAGCCCCGCCACCAGCATGGAGGGAATCTGGGAGCTGTCCGCAAACGGCTCGTCATAGTACCTCGGTATGCTGTCCACCATGTCAAACATGGCGCTCTCGTCTATATAAAGCTCCGTGTGCTCGGTTCCCAAATGCTCCGCCACCGCCTTCGCATACTTCGCCTCATTGTAGCGCTCCTCGTTAAAGCCGATGGAATATGTCCTTACGGGCTTGCTGCCGCTTACGTCCTGCGCAAGCGCCGTCACAAGCGAGGAGTCGTAGCCGCCGCTCAAAAACGCCCCCACGGGCACATCCGCTGTCATTCTCTTTTTCACGCAGTCCCGAAGAATTGCCTTAAGCTCCTGCTTTGCCTCCTCATAGGAGCCTGCGCCCTCCTGCTTTTTCCGGGCATAAACCTCCGCAATGTCCCAATACTTCCATTTATCAAGCCTGCCCTGACTGTAACGGACAATCTGCCCCGGCTCTACCTTATATACATTCTCAAAGATGGAGTACGGCTCGTTCACGCACTGCTGGTAGATGTATCTCTTGATGACTGACCTGTTGATGCTTTTGGGAAAGCCCGGATAAGCCATGATGGGCTTAAGCTCTGAGGCGTAAACAAGGTTATCCCCGTCAAGCCAATAGTACAGCGGCTTCTTTCCTATTCTGTCGCGGACAAGATAAAGCTCATCAGTTTTTTTGTCGTAAAGTGAGATGGCAAACATTCCCTCGAAACGCTCTATGCATGAGATACCCCACTTTAAATATGCCGCAAGAATGACCTCCGTGTCACAGCTTGACTTAAACGGATATCCCTTAAGCTCACGGCGCAGCTCCAAAAAATTGTAAATTTCGCCGTTGAAGGCAATCACAAGCCTGTCGTCGCAGGAGTGCATCGGCTGATGCCCCAGCATGGAAAGGTCGAGTATGGAAAGGCGTCTGTGCGCCATCCCCACATAAAAGCCTCCTGCCGCGTCAAATATCTCCTCACCGCTGTCGTTCGGACCTCTGTGAAGCATCGTATCATTCATGCCCTTAAGCTGCTCCTTCGTGATACATTTTTCAGATATAAAGCCACATATTCCGCACATTGCTCCTGCGCCTCCTTCTGCCCTTTAAGCTTTTTTCAATATATCTTCAATATAATCCTTCCATTCCTCAAAAATGCGGTCTGCGCCCGCTCTCTTTGAGATTTTTGCCGCCTCCGCGCCAAGCCGCGCCGCAAGCGCCCTGTCCTCTATCAGCCTGTTGATCGCCCCGGCGAGCGCCTCCTCGTCATTTACGGGCACCAAAAGCCCGTTTTTTTCGTGCTCTATCACCATGCGCGGGCCTCCGGGCGGACAGTCCGTCGCCACCACGGGAAGCCCTAACGCCATAGCCTCAAGCAGAGCGTTGGGCATTCCCTCGTAGTCGGAGGAAAACGCCGCCACGGCTCCGCATATCATATCCTTCTCAAGGCTTGAGCTGCCGCCCATAAGCAGCACATAATCCCGCGCGTTTTTCTCATCAATCAGCGCCTCAAGCTTTTCTCTTGTCCCGTCAAAGGAATCGGGTCCGTAAATTTTAAGCACATAGTCCGGATGCTTTTCGTGCACCCGCACAAATGCCCGTATCAACAGAAGCTGATTTTTAAAATCCACCAGCCTGCCCGAATGAACCACTGCCTTTTCGCGGTCCTTATCGGCAGGAATAGGATTCCCGATAAACTGACTGCCTATCGGGTTTAGGATAATCCTTGATTTCTTCCGTATAAACCGCGGAAAAAAGTCCCTCTGTTCGGGAGTTTGGAACACGCAGCCCGCCGCGCGCCGAAACAGCAAGGGTATCTGTATTTTATCCGGGAGAAAATCATAAAAGCCGACAGGATTGATGCGCACCGATATCAGCACGGGAATGTTCGTGCCGATTGTCGCCGCAAGCGCGCGATAGTTTGCCAGCCTTGCAAAGGCGATTACGATATCAGGCTTTGTCTTTTTTAAAAATTTGCGCAGATTGACAATCCTGTCGGCATATTTCAGGATTCTGCCATGCTTTTCCTGTTTTTCGCTCAAGCCCACATGCACGCGCGTAACGCGCGGGTCAATCTCATACTCGTCCGCCCCCTGCCACTGGGTCGCGATATACACCTCATAGCCGTTTTGGGCAAACTGTCCCGAAAGGTTTGCGACGACACGCTCCGCCCCGCCCCGCTCAAGGCAGTTTAAATGAAAAACTATTTTTTTCACACGCCACCTCCCGCAGCATCCGCAAGCTTAGTTATTTTTTCCACATACGCTTCCATGCCAAAAGCTCCGGCTCTTTTGTATGCCCTTTCCTTATAAGCGTTTTTCCTGCCGCTGTCGGTCAAAAGCCGTACCACTGTATCCGCAAAGGTCTTTTCCTCGTCCGTGATCACAGCCGCGTCAAGATTTTTTTCTCCCGTAAATATGCCTGTCAAAACTCCATATTCCGCCTCGTATACCTGATGCCTGTCCGTATATTTCGTGTAATCGTCCGAGAGGATTTCGCCGGGCCCCGTCATGCAGTTGACGCTCACGCAGGGTACCCTGCACGCCATCGCCTCAATCAGGGCGTTGGGAAAGCCCTCTGTTTCCGAGGTCAAAGCATACAAATCGGCACGCTTTAGCAGCGCAAACGGATTTGCGCGCACTCCCGTAAAGAGCACCGCGTCCTCTATCCGCAGGGCTTTTGCAAGCTCCCGGTATTCCCTGTACTCACCGTCGCCTATAATCATAAGCCCGGCATCGGGCAGCGCTTCCCTGACAAGCGAAAAGCTCTTAATCAGATGCCAAAAGCCCTTAAGGTCGTCCTCCCTTCCCATCGAAGCGATTACGGCTCCATGCCCTGCGATAAACGCGGCGTCCTCCGGAGCAATGGCGCTTTCATCGCACGAAAGCCTCTCTATTTCCGCCGTATCGCAGGGATTGTACAGAGTCGCGCATGCCTTTGGCGCAAACCTTTGTATGATGTCAGCCTCCATGGCTTTTGTGCAGCTTATCACCATATCCGCCCGTCTGCATATAAGCCCTATGCCGCTGTCCGTCAGTGCGCCGTAGCCCCTTATTCCCGCCCACGTCCTGTCCTTAGTCTTTGATAGAACGTTTGCGATGTTTGCAGTGGTGCCGAAGCTGTAGCTTATGTCAATCCCCAGGCTTTTTTTGAGCGCCCTAAGACGGGCTGTCCTTTTTATGATATTGCCGATTTTGCCGAGCCTCCCGTTTTTTGCGGGGAGCTTTAAGTCAATCAGGTCTATGCCCGTCACATCATAGAACATGTCTTTTTTGGTAAACACCGCAATGTGAACCTCATATATGTCCGAAAGCAGCCTTGCCGTCATGGCGCATATCCGCTCAAAGCCTCCCTGATGAAGCATTGGCGTAATCAGCAGGATTTTCTTGCGTTGCATATTTCCCCCAATTTATTCAAATATTTTGTCGTTCACTATAAGTCTGATGCCCCGGCGGATTTTTCCCCGTGCGGTAAAATGCCTCCATTTGCTCTGCCTGCATTTTAACGTCAAATCCCCCGGCAATAATCTCCCGGTGCGTATCTCTTCGCGTCAGGGCAGCGTGCGCGTTTCTTTGTATTTCCCCGGCCCATTCCGCGGCAGGCACATCTATGCTTTTATAAACTGCCAAATCCGTAAGCGCCGCCTCCCTTGTCACCCTGTCGGAAATCAGGCAGTGAAGCCCTGCCGCCTGTGCCTCCGCGGCGCTCCCCGGAAGTCCCTCAAAGGTTGATGGGAACACAAAATAATCAAACGCCTGATAATATTCCTCCACATTAGGGCGCACTCCTAAAAAATATACCTTTTGCTCCAATCCGAGGTCTTTAGCCTTTTGCCTTATTTTGTTTTCCAGCTCCCCTCTTCCTATGAGTGCCAGCGCGGCATCATCGCGCAGCCTGCACAGCTCTCCAAAGACGTCGAGCAGATATTCGTGATTTTTCATAAAGCCAAAGCGTCCCACATGCCCTATCACAAATTTGTCAGTAAGCCCCAGCTCCTCTCGCACCTTATCCCTGACACTGCCGTTGAATTTGAAGCGCTCCGCGTCAATGGCGTTCGGGACGGTCCATACCTTTCCCTGCCTTACGGCTTTCTTCCCGTAAACTGCCTTTCCCGCCTCTGCGGAGCAGGTAAACAGAACATCGGCGCGGTTCTTCAATGGCAGCCTTAGGATTTTTGTCGCGGCGCCTCTTATTCCCCTGTCAACGCCCGCGCTCCTTGCGTGTGCGATTGTCAGAGGGATTCCCGCCCTTTTGGCAATGGGCAGATAGATGGACGCAGTGCTCGTCATATGCCCGTGTACCGCGGCATAGCCGTTATGCTTCCCGAAAAACTCCGAAAGCGCATTTTTGTACGCGCGATAGTTTTTCCCGGTAAAGCGCGGAACACTGTATATGCTTCCGCCCAGCTTTAATATTTCATCGCTGTAATCCCCCTTGCGGTCGGTGTGGATTAAAAAGTCAAACTGCACGCGCTCCCTGTCCATGCTCCGGTACAGCTCCATAACCCTGCTTTCCGCACCGCCGAGGTTTGTCGTGCCCAGCACATGAAGCACACGTATCTGCTTATTCTCCGCCATCAGAATCCTCCCGTTTTTTTCTTAGCAGCTCATACAGCATAATAAGCCCCGCCTGATAAAACAGTCCGGTATTGTAGAGCATGTAGCGCATCTGACAGTAAATCGTAGCTGAGGTAAACACAATCGTCGTCACAAGCGACACAAGCACAAGCGCCGCAAACTGCAGGGCGCTGCATGCCCCTCTGTAAGAGCCCTTCGCGGCAAGCCGCGCAAAAAGCGCAATGTATGCCAGATACAGGAAAACCGCCGCCACATTCAAAACCGGATGCACCTTTAATATCGTGGTGATAAAACCGCTGATCACATTCACCGCAAAAATTTTCAGCAGATTCGGGACACATGGGAGCAGTATCTCCCGCATGATGGTTCCCGCTATCTCATTGTAGCCGGCGTCCCGCAGCGCCTCAGGCATGCCGATGCTGTCCTGATACTCGCGGATGACCGGCATAACAATGTCAAACTTTATCCTGTCATAGGAATTGCTGTAATGATCCTGCAGCCCGTACCAGCCGCTGCCCGCATATCTGATATTGTATTCCTCAAGGTCGCAGCGCGAAAGGATTTCCAAAAATATCTCCCTGTCGGTTTCGGAGGAAATGCTCTCCGCCATACCCGCATTTGCGGCATAAATCTCATTTCCGAGGATAAAGCTCGAATCCCCCGTATGCGCCGTAAACTCACTCCAGAACGCATAATTATACGCGCAGTCAGTCAGCCTTGCCGCCAAAAAGCCGAAGGCGGCAATAATAATCGCATACGATACCGCCCTCTTCCAGCCCTTTTCCCGCCGCCACGCATAAATGCAGCAGACAAAAATCAGCACGAACGCTATAAGCATCTGCTTTCGTATGCTTGTCAGCACGATTGCCCATATAAGGCTTACGGCGACGCTTTTCTTATTTCTGTCATACAAAATCCCTATAAGCCCAAGCATCAGGAAAAGCCAGAAGGAATAGGCAAGCGCCTCCGTCCTTATGCTGTTAAAATAGCTGTACCCTCTTGCCGCCACGAAACGGTTTAAAAGCGTAAGGCCGCATTGGATTGCCCATATTCCAAAGCTTACCTGTCTGTTCAGCCTAAATCGCTTCTTCAGCGACAGCACAAAGACCGCCGTAGAAATTCCCGCTATCACGCATTGGAGCACTGCCGCCGCGTCAAGATAAAGGTCATTCCCGAAAATTGAGCGCATAAGCCACAGGTACAGGCAGTACCCCGGCTCCCTGTCCGACTGCATCGCGATATACGATTCCGAATCCGGCGTGATTATCACACCGTCATGAAAATACCATATCAGGTAAAATAAAATGCTCACAATTCCCATGCTTCACCCTTTTTTTCGCCGGCAGCGCTTAAATGCTGCCGCAAGCGCGACCAACCTTTGCTTTGCAAGCGCCATCAGATATTCCGCCGCCGCTCCTATACAGCCGCGGTATACCGGCTCGACTCCCAAAAGCTCCGTATATGAAATAAGCCTGCCCCGGCACTCCCGGAAAATCCGCTCATAGCGCGCAAAATCCTCCTCCTCCAAAGTATTGGTATGCACCACAAGCGTCGTATAGCCTCTTTTTGCCTTCAGCGCGCTTTCCTGCCTGAACGCAATCGGGTAAAATACCATGCCATACCTTGCGTAAGGCCTTTTCCCAAAGCCGTCCGTAATGCGCCAATAGCCTAAATTCTCAAGCGCCTTGAAGGTATGCTTATCGTAGGAGTGCCCGGGCGCCATGAAAATATCGGTTTCTATTCCGTGCTCCCTCAAAATTTCCTGTCCCAGCCTGACTGCCTCGTACTGCTCGCTGTACTCCACGCCTGCAAATTCCGAGAACCTGTTGATCGGAAAAAGCCCCGGCTCGTCGGTCGCATAAACATGGGTATAGCCGTGCTGCGCCACCTGCCAGCCCTCCGCCTGAAGCTGCCTTATATATTCCCAAAAATCCCCGCGCGGCTTATCGCGCTTAAGGCTTTTATCTTCATTTTTCGGCACTACCCCTATAAGCGGCTTAACCTGATACAGATTGCAAAGCTCCTTAAAGCGCAGGAACTTCGCCCAATCCATATCAGGTGTAATATCGTCCATTCTTATGCAGATTTTCATTCCGGTATCTCTCATAGCCGCCACCATCACAGATTATCCCTGTACCAGTCGATGGCAAGCGCGATACCCTTCTCAAAGTCAAACTCGGGGTCGTAGCCCAAAAGCTCCCTCGCCTTGGAAATGTCAGCGTTGGAATGTTTTATATCCCCCGCGCGGTCAGGTCCGAAATGCGGCTCTATATTCTTTCCGAGCGCATTGCAAAGCCCGTAATAAATGTCAATCAGGTATTCCCTGCCGCCGTAGGCAATGTTGAACGCCTCTCCCGCCGTGTCGCTTGAGGCAAGGCACGCCTTTAAATTCGCCTCGATCACATTGTCAATATAGGTAAAGTCCCTTGACTGCTTTCCGTCACCGTTTATCGTCGGCGCCTCATCGTTAAGAAGCTGCCTGATGAACTTCGGAATGACCGCCGCGTATGCGCCGTCAGGGTCCTGTCTGCGCCCGAACACGTTAAAGTAGCGCATCCCATAGGTGTCAAGCCCGTAAAGCCTTTTATAGAGCTTTCCGTACTCCTCGTCGGCGCGCTTTGTGAGCGCGTATGGGGACAGCAGATTGCCCTCCTGCCCTTCCTTTTTGGGAAGCACGGGATGGTCGCCGTAAACAGATGAGCTTGAGGCATAGACAAACTTCTTCACGCCGTTTTGCCTTGCAGCCTCCATCATGTTCAGCGTTCCCATTATGTTGTTGCGCTCATAAAACAGCGGCATCTCGATGCTTCTGGGCACCGAGCCCCACGCCGCCTGGTTCAGCACATAATCCACGCCCTCGCACGCCTTCATGCAGGTGTCCAAATCCTTGATATCGCCCTTTATGAAGGTATAGTTTGGTCTGTCCGTAAACATCCTGACGTTCTCCTCTTTACCCGTGGATAAATCGTCAAGACATCTGACCTGATATCCCATATCCGCAATCGCCTCGCAGAGGTTCGAGCCTATAAAGCCCGCCCCGCCCGTTACCAAAAAGACGCTGCCCTCGTCAAATTTTAAATCCTTATAGCCCATGTCCTTCTTCCTTTCATTATATGGATTTTCAAGCCTATAAGCGCCAGTAGATGTAGCCCGCATCCAAATACGCTTTTTTATCCAAAATACCCTTTAAGTCCGTGAGCACCTTGTGTCTGCCGTTATCCGCATAGAGCGCGTCCAAATCCGCCATCGAAAGCTTTTTGTAAGCCTCATGAGCTACCGCTAAAATCACGGCGTCACAGTCCTTAATATCCTTCATCGGCGTAAAGCTAATGCCGTAAAGGCTCTTTGCCTCAGCCGCGTCGGCGTTGTCGTCCGTAACCCTTGCGGTAATGCCGTATTCCTGAAGCTCCTTGTAAATATCAATCACCTTAGTGTTTCTCGTGTCGGGGCAGTTCTCCTTAAAGGTAAAGCCAAGGATTGCCACGCGCGCGCGTTTTACGGGAATATCGGCTTTTATCAGATTTTTCACCAGATTTTCAGCGACATATTTTCCCATATCGTCGTTTATGCGCCTGCCCGCAAGGATTATCTGCGAGTGATATCCAAGCTCCTCAGCCTTGTAGGTAAGATAATAGGGATCTACGCCTATGCAGTGCCCTCCGACAAGCCCGGGCTGAAATTTCAGGAAATTCCACTTTGTTCCCGCCGCCTCAAGCACGGATTTTGTGTCAATTCCCATTTTATTGAAAATAATGGAAAGCTCGTTCATAAACGCGATATTGATATCCCTTTGGCTGTTCTCGATTACCTTTGCCGCCTCGGCTACCTTAATCGACTCCGCACGGTACACGCCCGCCTCCACCACAAGCTCATATATGTGCGCAATCTCATCCAGTGTATCGGCGTCCATGCCCGACACAATCTTTGTAATGGTTTCGAGGCGGTGAACCTTATCGCCCGGGTTGATGCGCTCCGGCGAATAACCGATTTTAAAATCAACACCGCACTTTAAGCCGGATTCCTTCTCCAAAATCGGCACGCAGATATCCTCCGTAACACCCGGATATACCGTCGACTCAAACACCACGATTGAGCCTTTTGTAAGGTTCTGCCCCAAAATGCGGCTTGCTCCCTCAACAGGCGTAAGGTCGGGCGTGTGGTCGTCGTTTACCGGCGTCGGTACAGCCACGATATGGAACTTTGCCTCCTTTAGCTTTGACGCGTCCGCAGTAAACTCCACCGCCGTGTTTTTAATCACCTCGTCGCCCACCTCGTTTGTCGGATCCACTCCCGATTTGTAAAGCTCAATCTTTGCCGCGTTGAGATCAAAGCCCACTACCTTGATTTTCCTTGCAAATGCCACGGCAATCGGCATCCCCACATAGCCAAGCCCCACAAGCGAAAGCTTCTCTTTTCCGTTTACAATGTCCTCAAATAAGCTCATTTTGTCCTAACCTCCTTCAGTTCGTTTCTATATGCCTTTATGATAATGCTTCTGTCAAAGTTCTTCTCGACCCATGCGCGCCCCGCAATCCCCATCTGCCGACGCTCCTCCGCTGAAAGCGCAAGGATTTTTTCCATCGCCTGCACAAGTGCGTCAGCGCTTTTTACTGCAAAGCCGAAGCCGCTCTCTCCCTCCGAAAAGGTTTCCATGCAGCCGCCTATATCGCTCGCAAGCACAGGCCGCCCGCACGCCGCCGCCTCCAGCAGGACGTTGGATAGCCCCTCGTGGTATGACGGATGTACGATAATATGGCTTTTTGCCATGACCTCCTCCACATTATCAATATGTCCCAGATATTTAATCACCTTTTTCCCGGAAAGCTCCTCTATCTGCGGCTCATACAGGCTCCTTGTTTCCTCCTCGTACTCGCCCGCAAGATAAAACTTCAGGCTCTTGTCCTTTTTTTTCATGATCCGGGCTGCCTCAAGATATTCCTCAATGCCCTTATCCTTCATAATACGTATTACGGCAAGAAAGCGTACATGCTTCTCCTCCGTCGGGTAATCCCGAAAGGGATGCTCAAGCAAATTCACGCCCGAGCCCGGCAAAAGCGCGCTGTTGTGAACCGCAATGTTCCTTTTATTCATGAAATCACGGTTTTTCATGTTCTGAAAAAACACCCGCCGCGCCGATTTCATGGAAATCCGGTACATCGCAAGAAGAATACCGCTCAAAAGCCCGCCGTTTTCAATCGCCGTCCCAAGCCCCGTGACGTTGCACAGATACGGCACTCCTCTTATGCGGCACGCAATCCCCCCGTAAACGTTTGGCTTTACCGTATAAGTAAGCACGACATCGGGCTTTTCCTTTTTTAACAGCGCCAGATAAGACAGGAACAATCCCATATCCTTAAGCGGATTGACGCCCCGCCTGTCAAACGGCGTTTCTATGACGCGGCACAAGCCCCTGAGCCTGTCCGCATTTTCATCGGGAGGAAGCAACGCCGCTACCTCGTGACCGTCCTGCGCAAATGCGCTCAAAAGCTCCTTCCGGAAGAGATAAAGGCCATTTGCATAATTTGTCAAAATCAGTATTTTCATAAGCTTACCATGTTTTCTTGGATATCCTTGAGCTTCTTTATCACAACGCTGTCATACATCATCATCACAACGCCCTCATCGTATTCGCCGATGCGCGCCGCGTTTTCCTTCTTTTCCTTCACATTATTATAAATAAGCGCGGGAAAGTCAACCCCTGCGCCGTATGCGTGAAGGTACGCGCCTCCAAAGCGCGGGTTTATTTCCGACAGATAATACTCTCCGTCCTGATAAAACAGATCCATGTCAAGCGGTCCGTTAAATTCAAACACGGACAGGGCTTTTTGGACAAAATCAAATAGTCTTTCATCCTTAAAGGAAATCGTCTTGTTCGCGCCGCCTATCGTAGTCGATATCTTTTTCTTTGAAAATATCGCCACCGGCTTATGGCTGACAGTGTCCACATAGACATCCGCGTCCATATCCTCACCTGTCATAAGCTCCTGAATAATCAGCGTTTCATCCCGGGAAACGACCTCCTCAAGCATCTTGCGGGTGTCAATGCGTCTTGCCCCCACGCTTCCGCTCCCTGTCCTCGGCTTTACGAACACCGGAAAATCAATCTCCCCTTTTTCGTATGCTCTCATAAAGCCGTCGAGACTGCCAAAGGTTTTCACGGTTGGAATCCCCTTTTTCTCCAAATATTTTGACATCTCATACTTATCAAAGCACAGCGCTGCCGTTTCCCGGTACGGGGCAAGCACCGTCACGCCCAGCTCCTCAAACGCCTCCCTATGCTCTGAAAGAATTGCAATCTCGGGGTCTATCAGCGTAGTTACCGCGTCAATCCCTTCCCTCTTACATATCTCCAAAAGCATCGGAATGTATGCCTTGTCATAAATCAGCGGCCCCCGGTAGCTGACGTCCGCAAACTCCAAAGCGGGAGCATACGGGCTGTTGTCCGTCACAATCAGGCGCACCCTGCTGCCGAGCGTCCTCTTAAAATCCTTTAAAAGCTCGCAGCGGCGTCCCACACTGCAAAATAGAATATTCAAGCAAAAATCCCTCCCATATAGCTGTTTCAATCCGAGCCTCTTTCAGCCCCGGCTTCCTGTGCAGTCCCCGTAAACGCCTCCATCGTGGCGTCCGTGGCGCTGCTGATGCCGCTGTGGCGAAAGACTACCGCCACTGTCTGAAGCAGTATTTTTAAATCAAAGGCAAACGATATTTTTTGTACATACTCTACGTCATACTCAAAGCGCCGCTCCCAACTGATTGCGTTCCTGCCGTTTACCTGCGCCCACCCGGTAAGCCCCGGGCGCACGTCATGCCTGTGCCTTTGAAAGTCGTTATAAAGCGGAAGATATTTCACCAACAGCGGCCGCGGGCCTATCAGGCTCATATCGCCCTTTAAAATATTCCAAAGCTCGGGCAGCTCGTCAAGACTGGTGGCACGAAGCGTTTTCCCGAATTTGGTGAGGCGTGCCTCGTCCGGCAAAAGCTCGCCGTTTTCGCCGCGCGCGTCTGTCATGGAGCGGAATTTGCAAAGTCCGAACACCCTCTCATGAAAGCCGGGGCGCTGCTGCCGGAAAATGACGGGGGAGCCGAGCTTTATCCTCACCAGCGCCGCCACCGCCAAAAACACCGGGCTTAATATTATCAGGGCTGTAAGGGATATCATGATATCCAGCAGCCTTTTTACATATTTCTCATAAAAGCTCCGCTTACGCTTCTCCTGTTCCATAGCTCGCCTTCTTCCTACTCAAAGCACGCCCTCACAAGCTCAATAACTCTTTCCTGCTGCTTTGGCATCATTTTTATGTCTGACGGCAGGCAAAGCCCTCTGTAAAAAATATCGGCTCCGGCATCGCCCTCGGGCACAAAAGCATTGCCGCCGTAAATCGGCTGCATATGCATCGGCTTCCATATCGGGCGCCCCTCCGCATTATATTTCGCAAGCGTTTCCAATATTTCCGTAGGACAGCTCTTTCCATGCTCCGGGAAATACTCAACGTCACAATCGCCCCGTTTTTGCCCGCACATAGCGTCTTTATCTATAATCATGCACGAAAGCCAGAAATTAGGCTCGCTGTTTTTTTTATCATATGGGTTCATACGCACCGGCAAATCCGCAAAGCCTTTTTTATAGCGTTCATAAATTGCCTTTTTCTTCGCTATATGTTCGGCAAGGTAAGGCATCTGCCCCCTTGCAACTCCCGCTATGACATTGCTCATGCGGTAATTGTACCCCAGCTCCTCATGCTGGTACCACGGCGCGTTCTCCCTTGACTGCGTTGACCACTTTCTTGCTTTTTGCGCAGCAGCCTCATCGTCCGTCAAAAGCATTCCCCCGGACGAGCCGGTTATTATCTTGTTGCCATTAAATGAAATACAGTTATATCTGCCAAATGTCCCTGTCTGCCTGCCCTTGTATGTCGCGCCAAACGACTCCGCCGCGTCCTCAACAATAACCGCTCCATGCTTATCGCATATTTCCCTAAGCTCATCAATTTTTGCGGGTGTGCCGTACAAATGCGCAAGCACAACCGTCTTGACATCCGGGTATAGCTCAAACGCCCTTTCAAGCGCGTCAGGGCTCATATTCCACGTATCATATTCCGTATCCGTAAACACGGGAACGCCGCCCTCGTACACAACAGGGTTGACTGTCGCGCCAAATGTCATATCAGTGCAGAACACCTTCTCGCCCCTCTTGACGCCGGCAAGCTTTACCGCAAGATGGAGCGCGGCAGTCCCCGACGAGAGCGCAACGGCATATTTGCTTCCCGTCTTTTCGCACACAAGCCGTTCCAGCTCATCCAGATTTTTCCCGACCGTGGACATCCAATTTGTTCCATACGCTTCCTTCATATACTCCAACTCATCGCCGTGCATAGTAGGGCTTGACAGCCACAGCCTGTTTTCAAACGCTTCAAATTTATTTTCCGGATTAAACATTTCGCACCATTCCCCCTCATTCTCATCAGATAAACAAGTTAATATCAGTATATGCCAAAATTTGGTTTTATACAAGGATTAGAGGCGTACATTACATATCCTTCGGAATGTAGGTCGGTACAATCTCCCGGATAAGCGGGCGCACATCGGCACATTCCTGCTCAACGGCGTGCTTTAAATTGTTTAGCTGCACGTAAAATTGCGACTCGTCAAACTCAATCGGCTTTCCGATATGGATAAGCTTATTCTCCGTGTCCGTCAGCCCCTCCTCGTTCATCAGAAGCTCCTCATAAAGCTTCTCGCCCGGCCTAAGCCCCGTGAACTCAATTTTGATGTCCTCGTCTACCTTATAGCCTGAAAGCCTGATTAAATTTTTTGCAAGGTCTAAGATTTTTACCGGCTCTCCCATGTCGAGCACGAAAATCTCGCCGCCCTTTGCGTATACGCCCGCCTGAAGCACCAGAGAAACCGCTTCGGGAATAGTCATAAAGTAGCGGATAATGTCCGGGTGCGTCACCGTCACCGGCCCCCCCGCGGCAATCTGCTGCTTAAAAAGCGGAATGACGCTGCCGTTGCTGCCAAGCACATTACCGAACCGCACCGCCACAAATTCCGTGTCGTAATGGCGGTTGTAGGTTTGAACAATCATCTCACATATACGCTTGCTCGCGCCCATGATGTTCGTCGGGTTCACCGCCTTGTCAGTCGAAATGAGCAC
Organism: Lachnospiraceae bacterium; assembly: GCA_021202335.1. Classification (GTDB taxonomy): domain Bacteria; phylum Bacillota; class Clostridia; order Lachnospirales; family Lachnospiraceae; genus COE1. The sequence goes on along the minus strand of JAJQDE010000061.1, from coordinate 18,989 downwards.
GAATTTCTTCACCCCGTTCTGAACCGCTGCCTGCGCCGTTTTCCACGTTCCAAAAACATTGTTTTTTATCGCCTCGTTGGGGCTTACCTCCATAAGCGGCACATGCTTGTGAGCCGCCGCGTGATAAATGATATCCGGCTTGTACTGCTCCATAATGCTGTTCATGCGGTTTGTGTTCCTGACAGAGGCAATCAGCACGACCAGATCAAGCTTAGGGTATTTGCGTTTAAGCTCCTGCTGGATTTCGTATGCGTTGTTTTCGTAGATATCAACGATGATAAGCCGCCCCGGCTGATGCCCGGCAATCTGTCTGCAAAGCTCGCTTCCGATGGAGCCGCCGCCGCCCGTCACCAGCACGGATTTTCCCCTGACATAATTTAAGATGGAATCAAGGTCAACCTTAATCGGGTCGCGCCCGAGCAAATCCTCCACGTCCACGTCCCGCAGCTTGCTGACATTGACCTCTCCGTTTACAAGCTGGTAAATTCCCGGGAGCGTGCGCAGCTTGCAGCTCGTTTCCTTGCAGATTTCCACAATCTCCTTCATCGTGGCGCGGTTTGCCGACGGGATTGCGATAATGATTTCATCAATTCCGTACAGGGCCGCATACTCCACGATTTTATTTCTTCCGCCTACAATCCTCACCCCGAGGATATAGCGCCCCCATTTGCTCTCATTGTCGTCGATAATGCATTTAATCGTCATGGTGCTGAAGCTGCTGTTTAAAATCTCCTTGATGACGGCATGTCCCGCCTCGCCCGCACCGATAATCATAACGCGCGTGCCGTTTTTCCTGTTATGGCGCTTATGGCGCATTCCGCGCACAATACGGTATGAGAAGCGCACAAGCGTAGTCCCCGCCGTGAGCACCATCACATACATAAAATAATAGCTTCGCGGAATGGGATATTTCAAAAGCTTCATTCCGAGGAAATTGAGCACCGCGCACAGACAGCATGCCGCAATAATGTTCTGCGCCTCCGCCGTCCCCGCAAACGCCCACAGGCTGTGATAAAGCTTAAAAATATAAAACACTATGAGCGTGATGATAACATTTATCAGCATGAAATTCCATGCCGAGCTTAAATAAATTTCGGGAATGTCCGTGTATTTCAGCTCAAAACGCAGCCAAAGCGGCATGATGCCTGCAACGCACACCATCATAATATCAATGATCACAAGCACCGCGCTCCTGTGCAAAAGCTGCATATTAATGCGATTCAATAATTTTTTCATGTTAATCCCCATTTCTGAGCGCCGGGCAACAGCCATATGATTATTTTCACGCCCGCCCGGCACTAATCAGCAGCGGCTGCATAAACAAAAAGCAAAAGCCCGCAGGTATGCACGGGTGGAACGCCCATTCCGTCAGGCTGACCATTCCAAACACAACGATAAGCGTAAACGGCACAAGATAAATTCCGAATTTTTCCGCCTGCGTAAGCGCAAGCCTTATAGAGCACCAAAGGCTCACGGCGCATATTGCCAAAAACACCACACCTGCTATGATACCAAAATTGTAGGCTGCCTGCAAATAGGAATTGTGGGCGTGTACATGCTCCTTGCCCTCTGCGTTCACAAGCGCCATGTTCTCATGCCCTTCAAGTGACAGCGCCTTAAGATAATCCAGGAAGATATCAAGCCTCCCGTTTGACAGCGTGTCGCTCTCCTCCTCCTCGTCCTCATCATCATCGTCGTCATCCTCATCATCATTTACCGCCGCCATAAGCGCCGTGCCCGCAATGTCGTTTCCCGTATAAGCAAGATAAGCCCGAGCCTCATTGTACGCGTTCCATGCCTCGTCATCGTCCTCATCATCGCCTCTTACCGCTTCCTCCGTCTTAAACCGCCCGAACAGAGTCGAGAAAAACCGCGTCACCGTCATGTATTTGTCAGAGTCAATAGGATCCCCTCTGTAAATCATAAAACCCCTGTCCTGATACTCAAGGTCGTAGCGGATCGGATCGTTGATAACGGCAGGTATCATCCTCACCGCGCTAAACACCAAAGGAATACACAGCGCCACAAGCAGCAAAAGCATCCCAAGCTCCCTGCACACCGCCCCTGCCGTCTTATGTAAAGCAAACGCGGCAAGCGCCGCCACAAGCGCCGCCGTCACAAACGCCGCAAGATATGCGGTCCGCGACATCGTAAGGAAAATATAGCCTGCCGACGCCGACGCGATAAAGCACTCGCCCGGACAGCTTACAAGGATATTCCCACGTTCCTTCAGCCTGCCGAAAAGCTTTCCCACTGCCGCGCCAAACACCACTGCAAGATACATTCCCGTACACGCCACCGTATGAAAAATCCCGCCATAGCGGTAGAGCATCCAGTAATGATGCGGTCTGTGCACGAAGCAAAACAACGCCACGAAGCCAAAGCTCAGCAATATTCCGTTTGTCAGATTTTTTAAAAGCCGGCTTTTTGAGGCAGGCGTTAAACGCAGGAAAAACATTGTCACAAAGGGCAATGTCGCAGTAAACACCCATACCTTTTCAAACCGGTACGCGTACATAAATCCGGAAAACACAATCCACAAAAGACCATATATGAGCTGTACAGGCTTAATTCCGGTAAAAAGCCTGCCGCGACGCTCCCGGTCCTTGAGCATGTCTGTAAGAAGAATGAGCATGTTGATAAGCAGTAACCCCCACGCCACAACCACCCCACAGGTCAGAGCCGCAAGCTCACGCTCGTTCGTGCCATGCTCAAAGCCCCTGCAGTAAATTGCGGAGCCTGCCGCCGACGCAAGCAGCCACAAAACGCTGAATTTGTTTATAAACTGCTTTTCGGTATACATCATAAGAAAGGCAATCGCCAAAAGTATCAGCATACGGCGCGTGTTGGTATAGTGATAATATTCCCTGTCGGCGTTTACATACTGACACAGCTCGTAAAACAAAATGCCAAAGCACACCGTCTGAATATAATTGCGCCAGATAAGCGAAAGCTTCCTGCCGGCGGAGAGCTTTGTCGTTTTCGGCTTTTCGGGATATACCCGGCGCAGCCACAGCGCAAGCATAAGCCATGCCGTCCCCACGATAATGCCGATCAAAAAGCACACCCTGTCCGCTATTTCCCTGCTGAAGCGCCCCATCACCACACAGAACACAACCAGAAACAGCGCAAAGCAGACCACGACGGCGCTTGCAAAAACCCGCGCGTAAAAAGCATGCTTTTCGAAATCCTTCAAAAAACGTGCGTCATATTGGTCAATCAAAACGGCCGCGGTCGTGTACAGCAAAGCGGCGGCAATCAGAATCAGCGCATAGCGCAGGATAATCCCAAACACGGTCAGCTCCTTTGAATAATCAAAATCCGCAATCAGGGAAAGCTCGTCATTGATAATACCGTCGATATAAAGCGTGCCGTTTTCGGTCTGACCCAGCGCCCCGCGCTCCGCCACCGGAAGCTCAAACTTGGCCTCGCAGTCCTCAGGGACAATCACTTCATAATAATATGCCCGCTCCGGCTCCACGTCAATATCGGGAGTCGCCTTAAGCCACCCTCTGTCCTCAATATCTCCGCAGCAGCACTCCTCCTCGTAAATACACGAAAAGTTTTCATCATATAATCTGAAAAGCACAATATCGGACCTGTTGTCCTTATCCGGCACGCTGCACAGCATGTAGAGCTTTACGGAATACAAATGAGTGCCGGAAAACCAGACCGTTTGGAGCTTCTTGTCGCTGCTTGTAAACGCATCGCCCGCAAGCTCAGCCTTTGCCGATGTATCATATGCCTGCTGCCTCGAGTAAGTATGGCTCTTCACCGCGCCCTGCGGGAACACGCGCATAAGCAGCACAAACGCTATGGTCACAATGATAATCTGTACCACGGCATTTCTTTTAATATGCGCCGTATCGTTTACCATATTAAAAAGTGCGTCCCTTATCACGAGCGCTCCTCCTCCTTCGCCCCTGTTTCCTCGCGTACCACATACTGCGGGGAATTGTTTATGCTGATGTAGATGCGCCCGATATATTCCCCGATAAGCCCGAGCATGATCATGAGCATCCCGCCGATAAACACCACCGCCGCCATCAGGGAGCTGAAGCCCATCGGCACGTTGGGATTTACCAGCCTTTTGATAATAGTGTAAATGCCGTAAAGAAAGCCAGACGCGGCAAAGACTACTCCTGCCGCGGTCGCCATGCGCAGCGGGAAGATGGAAAACGCCGTAAAGCCGTTGAGCCAAAGCGCCAAAAGCTTACGCACGGTGTAGCCGGATTTACCGACCTCACGGCTCCTGTGGCTTACGGGGACGTTTGTGATATTTTTGGTCGCGCGCAGCACCAGCCCGATAATATACGGATAATTATGCTCATATTGAAGCATACTGTCAACCACAAACCGCCTTGCCGCAAAATAGCTTGTAAGCTGCAGCTCCTTAGGCTTTCCCAGCATCACCCTCGCCATAAGGTCGTTGATGCGGCTGCCGAAGTTGCGGAAGGCGCTGTGCTTTTTGGAGGAATAGCTTGCATAAACCACATCGCTTCCCTTTTCGATGCTCTCTATCAGCTTGCCCGCCTCGTTTGCCGGCGTCTGACCGTCGTCGTCAAGGCATACCACAATATCGCCGTCCGACCTCCTAAGCCCCGCCATCAGCGCGGCGTGCTGCCCGAAATTTTTCGCAAGGCTGATTCCCGTCACATTGGACCGGCTGCGGCATATCCGTTTTATCACCTCGTAGGTGTCGTCGGGCGAGCAGTCGTTTACAAGAAAAATGTCATACTCATAGGCTTCAAGCCCCTTCATGGTATCCATGATTTCCGCCACCACCGCCTCAATCGTGCCCGCGCTTTGGTAGCAGGGTATGACAAAGCTGATTTTACTCATCGCCGTATCTCTCCTTTTAGCGTTCCGTAACAGATTAAATCCTCATACTTCCCATCTATGAGCAGCTCTTCCTTTAAGTATGCCTCCTGCCTGTAGCCCAGCTTTTCATTCATGCGTATGCACGGCTTATTACGGGCAAGCACCCTTGAGCACAGCTTGTGAAGCCCAAGCTCACCGAAGGCGTAATCCAATATGAGAAAGCCCGTTTGGGTGCCGACTCCCTTTCCCTGCGGAGCCTCGCCGCCCAAAAACAGCCCCCACTCCGCCTTGTTGTTCGCCTCGTCAAAATTTTGCAGATAAACCGAGCCAAACGGCGTATCGTCCGATGCGCCGCAGATTACAAACTGATGCACCTTCCCCGCAAACACCTTATTCTCAAGCCAGCTCATATGCTCCTGCCGGGAGATATGCTCCCTGTATATAAAATTCTCAACGACCCTGCGCGAATTGCGCCATGAAAGCACAAGCTCCGTGTCCTGCGCCGTAATCGGCCTTAAATAAATGCTCCCGCCCTCAAGCCGGCGTTCCCTATCCATTGGCTTCATTGTCAGCCCTCCTTATCCGGTATACATAAAATGCCGTTTCCCCGGCGTCCGTATAAATCTCATCGACGCGGCTGCATGCCACGGCAGCGCCCCTTTTTGCATAATACGCCTCAAGCCACTCCATATCCCTGCCGGGCGCAGCCACAAAATACATTCCCGTATCGGCAATAAGCGCGCTCTGCACATCGCGGTAGCCCCTGTCCGAAAGCTTCTGCCTTGCAAGAGGGCTCTTTGCAAGCCAGCCCCCGCAGTAGTCAAAGTTTTTATAGGAATTGTCCACATTCCGGAATATCTTTTCCGAATAGGACGCGCCTTCGTAGGATGTAGCGGAGTACACGTCTATCATGTAATAGCTCTGCCCGTTCTGACGGCAATAGTCCATAAGCGCGTACCACCTGCCGTCAGCCTTTTCCCTTGCCGCATACTCTTCCCGAACGCCCGAAACGCCGTGCAGAGCCGCCGCAAAAAGCCCTAAAGCCGCGATAGTATATACCGCCCCGAACGCGGCTCTCTTATTTTGCAGGCAGGTATCCTCACCGATATCCCGCATGCGCTTGGCATCTCTTATCAAAAAGCCGAGCACACACGCAAGCTCCGCCATTATAAGCGGCTCCGTCACGCGCTCAAGCACCCGGTCTATCATATATAAATATAACCACAAAACGCTCCTTATAACCAAAAGCAGCGCCGTTTTCGGCAGCACGCTGCGCGCCGCCTGCCAAAAGCTCCCTTTACCGGGCAGCAGCAGACAGACCGACAGGTAGAGCAGATATGACGCCGCCACCGCCAAATCACCGGCAGACGCGCCACCCAAAAGCCTGTTTTTGTAGAGCCACAGCGCCTCGGGGACACTGTTTTTGCTCACAAAGCCAAAGGTGCTGTTGAGCTTCCCCTTCTGATACTCCGCAACAGACTCCAAAAGCCATGTGTTAATGGAATCGTCCAAAGCAAAATTATAGTTTTCAAGCAGCGTATAGGATTCCCGTGAAAGCCCCACGGAGTCATAAAATTCGCTGTTTGACCCATAATCGGGCAGTCCGTAGAAGTCGTAGAGCTTTGTCCTCGCGTCAAAAAAGTCCCTGAAATTGCTCCATTCGTTCCCATGATAAGCGAGCATGTCAAGGCTTAAAAGCATCAGCATGCCGAGCGCCGCGCCGCACACGGGAAGGACGTATTTTCTGAAATTGGCGCGCGTCAGGATTTTCTCCTCCGACGCAATGCCAAACACACCCGCCGCCAAAAGAAACGGCAGCAGCATAAGGCACACCTCTGTCCTTATGGAAAAGGCAAGCAGCACAAGCAAAAGCCAAACGGCATTTTTCTCTTTTTTATGATCTGAGGTGGCAAACAAAAAGATTGCGCCCGCCATGCAGATACCTGCGGTAACACTGTACTGGATTATCACAAGCTCCCTGAAAAACAGCCCGAGGAAAATCAGAAGCTCCGCAAGCAGCGCCGCCGCACGGCTCTTTGGCGACCCAAAAAGCGCAGTCAGCCTGACGGCAATCAGTATTGCCGTTCCAAACTGGCAGATACACAAAAACAGACCGTACCATGCAAAATCAGGCGCCACTCTGTACGGAAGCGATATCAGCCACGAAAGCGGATACAAAAGCTGAACGCTGTACCCGCCGGGGCTGCCCGTATAAGCGCCCGAAATAACATCCTTAATCAGGGTATCGTCATTCAAATCATAGTAAAAGTCAAAGCCGATTGCGGGAACAGCCACCAGCAGAAGGGTGAATACGAGCAGCGCACACAATCTGCCTGCTTTCCCGCCTGTGCGGTTATCCGTCATACGCGATAAAACTCCTTTATCTTATCCGTGATATAGCAAACCTCCGCCTCCGTGAGCTTATAATACATAGGCAGACGCGCTATACGCTGACTTTCCCTTGTCGTATAAACATCCTCACCCGAAAACCTGCCGAATTTAATACCCGCAGGCGCAGTGTGGAGCGGTTCATAATGCGACACCGCATAAACGCCGTTTGGCTTCATAAATTCCTCCATGAAGCGCGTGCGCTCCTCTAAATCCTTTACCTTTATATAGTACATATGCCCATTGTGCTTACAGCCCTCGGGTATTGTCGGAAGCTCGATAAGCCCCCTCGCTTCAAGCGGCTGCAAAAGCTCATTGTACTGCTCCCACCGTGCAAGGCGCGCCGCCGTGATTTCATCCGCCAATTCAAGCTGCGCCCACAGATACGCGGCGTTCATGTCGCTTGGCAGATACGACGAGCCGTAATTCATCCAGCGGTATTTGTCAACCTGTCCCCTGAAAAATTTAGACCTGTCCGTTCCCTTTTCGCGGATAATCTCAGCGGACTCAATATACTTCCCATCCTTTATCAGAAGTGCGCCGCCCTCGCCCATGCTTAAGTTTTTCGTTTCATGGAACGAATAGCAGCCGAAATCGCCAATCGCGCCCAAAGCCTTGCCCTTATAGGAAGCCATAATACCCTGCGCGGCGTCCTCTATCACAAGAAGGTTATGCTTCCCTGCGATTTCCATTATTTTATCCATCTCACAGGCAACACCGGCATAATGCACGGGAACAATCGCCCGCGTCCTCGGCGTTATCGCCTCCTCGATTTTGTTCTCATCAATATTCATAGTGTCGGGGCGGATATCCACGAACACTGCCGTCGCCCCCCGAAGCACAAACGCGTCGGCTGTGGACACGAAAGTATACGAGGGCATGATAACCTCATCGCCCTCCTTTATGTCAGCAAGCAGCGCGGCAAGCTCGGTCGCGTGGGTGCATGACGGGGTAAGCAGACATTTTGCCGTGCCGGTCTGCCTTTCTATCCATTCACTGCATTTTTTCGTAAAGGGTCCGTCCCCACAGATTTTTTGGTTTTCAACAGCCTGACTGATATATTCCATCTCTTTGCCCGTAAAAGGGGGCACGTTAAAATTAATCATGCGGTTCTCCTCCCCATCCTCTTTCTTTTATACATTCTACACATTATACAGGCTTTTTGCAAGGCAAATATTGGAATTGGGCGAGTATACCGCAAACAGCCCGTTCTCATACTGCTTCTCATATCCGGACTGCTCCATAAACGCGCATATTGCCTCGTATTTCCCGTTCTTTTCAAGCGTTTCCAAGCCGAAAATCACGACAGGCGTTTCCCCGTCCCGGTACAATGCGTCCAAATCCGCCGTAAGCCGGTCAATTCCGTTCGAGTCTAAGTCGGGCCATGTCGTAAAAATCGCAGGCTCCATGTCGAAAATATACGCAACAGCCGGAATATTCCCATACAGGATAACGTCCTCACTGTTTAAGCCGCTTTCATAAAGAAAGCAGTCAAGCCCCTCAAGCGCCTCCTTCTTAGCGACAGTCGTTTTCATCCCCGAAAGGACGCCGCTGCATGAAAGCTCCACCGCCTCCCGTTCCTCACCCGGGTTCTTTTGGTCATGGAACACAAAGCACGCTCCAAACAAAATACCCTGAGCCGCGGTGCAGACAAGCGCAAACACGCATATGCCGGCTGCGGCAAAGCGCATACCGGGCTTAAGCCGCCCGGCTGCCCTTATCGTGCCAAAAAGCCTGCCAAACAAAACGACGGACACAGGCGCAATCAGAAACAGATTATTGATAATCGGATAAAGCCCGTTATTGCTGCCCAGCGGCGTTATGAATATGATTACCGGCAAAAATACCGCCCAAAGCTTCAGCTCATACTCCGTTTTCTTTGACACAAGAGTCCACACGCAGCACAGCAGCACAAGCAGCAGATAAACCGTCGCCCACTTATACATGCTGAAAAACGCGGTATAGTCAAAGTCAAACATCCCCCTGCCGTAGCATAAGCGCAAAAGCACCGCCATTCCCAAAACATATATAATTTCAGATGCAAGTGTTATTTTTTTGTGCGCACTCCCGTTTTTGCTGAATATAACGCCAGTTATCCAAAACCATAGCGCTCCAGCCGCGCCGTAAACGGCAAAGAGCAAAAGCCACACACTGTATGCGGCATAATCCCCAAACATTGCCGCAAGCATCGACGCCGGCTTATAGTCCGTCGCCGTGTCGGTCATTCCAAAAAGCCATGCCACCATTTCCGGATATGCAGACACGCCGTAGCGGATGCAGATATATCCAAGCGTCGCGGCAAGCCCCGCCGCATAGCCTCCCACACAGTACAGCGTGCGGCTTACAAGCCTTCCGGGCTTCTCCCCTCTTGCAAGGCACGAATACCACAGCGGCAAAATCAGCGCCATATAGGTGATGTTTGGCATCCTGACTGCCACGCAGATTCCCAAAAGCACACCCGCCGCGGCAAAGCACGCCCTGCTGTCCTTCACGATTGCGCGGTAAAGCACAAGGACGGCTATGGTCATAAGCAGGTAACCCAAATAGTGGTAAAGCACAACACCCGGCGCCCAGCAAAGGGAGAGCGCGGCAAGCTCCGCCGCAAACATGAGATAAACCCCCGCCCTGACGCGCTCTTCGAACATTCTGCACAGATACAGATACGCCGCAGCCGCAGCCGCGCCGATAAGCGCGCCGCAATACAGATTCATCCCCGCCCATGTGCCCGCGCCGGGAAGCTTTGATATCAAAAGCCCCGCCGCGTTGGAAAGATATGTGGCAAGCCGCCACATTGGATCCATTTCGTCAAAAAAACGGTAATTGCCGAGCGCATATCCCGCGTCCATAAGGTCAATACCGGTAAAAGCATGGCGCATGGGCCAAAAACACAGGACTGCCGCTAATATATGCTTTATCCGCGCCCTCCTCCTTGCAAGCTCTATAAGCGTACACACCGCATACACCAAAAGCACTGCCACAAGCATACGCCCAAGAAAACGGTAAAGCGGCGCTCCCGCCATCGCCCCGGCGTCAAACAGGTCCGTCCACAGATAACGTATGTCAATATGCTCATGAATAAGATAAACGCCAAAGGACGCACCTGCCACGGATTCTATCGGCTTCCTTGCGCGCTCGGGAATACGCAGAAAACCAAAGCACGCAAACAGCCCTATGGCTCCAAGATAGCAAAACAGGTGATTGTAGGTGTAAGCGTAGTGAATGAACTCCTCAAGACGCCCCGTCGCAAGGTAAATCCTGCGAAGCAGCAAAAGCGACGCAAACATGCCAAGCGCACAGGCAGCATAGAGCGCCGCCGATTTAAGCTTCCCTGCGGCAAACGGCAGCCCGTATCGGCGGATATACGCGCCGGTAAGATAGAGCGTCACAAACCAAAACGGGTCATAACCCCCGTTATCCCACGGAAGCTGCATCGGGATTACGGTCTTTGCAATGCAGAAAATCAGCAGAAACGCGCCTATAAGCTTTTCCAGCTCCTTCTTCTCAAGCTCCCTCACGCCCCTGTTTAAAAACGGCATAAACAGGCAGAGGATAATATACGAGGTGGCAAACCAATAATGCTCCGTGACAATCGGGAACAGATATGTGAATACCGTATAAATATCAGGCCAAACGCCTCCAAAAAGGCAGGCAAGCGCACCTATCGCAGCCGAATAAAAGAACACCTGCTTCCATATGGCAAGCGGCCGCTTCCATACATTTTTCCCCGCGGAATCCATGGATTCCGCGCCAAAGTACCCGCTTATAAGCACATAGACATTCACTGCGGCAAGGCAGAACGCCTCAATCAGCCAAGCCGCATAATCCGATGCGCCCAATGACTCCTGCGCCGGGTCGGTCAGCAGCCCGCCCTTGCTCAAATAATGCAGGCACACAATCATCAGCATCGCAGCGATGCGCAGCAATTCATAATTCAGTTGTCTGCCCTTTGTTTGCGCCATATCAAGCCTCCTCTGTATAATCCCCATTACAAAGCGTCAGACCCAAAAGAGCCGCGGCAATCCGCTCCGCGCCCTTTCCGTCCACAAGCTCCCGCTCCTGCCTGTGCAGCAGCTCTCTGTAATTCCTGTCAGAAACGCATTTTCGGAGCGTCAGGGCAGCCCTCTGCACCACCGCCTCAGCGTCATCGCAAAAGCAGCCCGCGTTCACGATATCCGTCCGCCTTGCAAGCTCCTGCGCTCCCTGCCTTTGATTTTCGGCAAAATAAAACACCAGCATCGGCACGCCCGGCGCACTAAGCTCGTAAACCGTGCTTCCCGCCGCGGTAAGCGCCACGTCGCACTCCTTCATCAGCGGCTTTAAATCCTTCAGCCCTTCATGTATGATCACGTTTTCATAACATCTGTATTTTTCTCGGAGCCTGTCGGCAAATGCATTGAACGGTCCGCTTACAATATGCCACGTTATTTTATCCGGGCTAAGCTTTTGCTCCGCCAAAAACGCGCTCAAAAAAGCGTCCGATGCAAAATACGGGTCGCTTCCGCCCGTAATAATCATAACATTTGTTACGTTATCTCTGACCTTGTACTCCGCATCCTCCCGGAACGCTTTCCGGAGCGGTATGTACTCCGCGCCGAGAAGCGTCGCCAACGGTTTTTTGCCTGTCCGGTAGCAGCCGCTAAGCACCGGCGCATAGATATTATAATTTATCAGAAGCTCTGCGGGATATGGCTGTCCCATATCCTCAAGGCACGCCGTATGCACAAGCTCTGATATGCCGTTGAGCATATCAAAATATCCGCTGTCCGCCTGATAGCTGTCGACCAAAATCACCAAGGCGCGCTCCTTCGGCAGCAGCCTCTTTAAGACGGGCAGCTCCGAGTGCATGTCGCGAAAATCCGTCCCCAGTATCTCCACCGCAAAGCCGCGCTCCCGTATCAAATCCGCACAGCCCGAATCTGCGGTAAGAAACACCGGTTTTTCATTGCTTCCGCTCTTTATCTCACACACTGCCTCCGCTATCGAAAGGCAGCGCATTATATGTCCCATTCCTATTTCGGCATTGCCGTCGGCGCGAATATATAACCAAGGTTCCGGGCAATACGTAAATTCAAGACATTCCGGTCTTTCCCGCCTTGTATATCCGCATTTTTCAAAGGCTGCCGCCGACGCCGCATTTTCGCGCTTTACCATGCCCGTCAATTTAGTGACTCCTGTTATTTTATCCTTCCTTATCTGCTCCGGCAGCATTTTAAGCATCGCGCTTCCAAGCCCCTCCCCGCGCCTTTCGGGGGAAACCGAAAAGCTTATGACGGCATTTTCCCCGTCTGTGTTTAGCCGCAGCTGCCCCACCGGAATACCGTCCTCACACAAAATATACTGATACACCGTTTCCGCGTCCAAAATGCCCGCAAACCATTTCACATGGCTTTCATACGGTATCTGCTCCGTATTAAAGGAATTGGCGCGCACCGCCTTGTCGTTTGCCCACTCGTACAGCAGATCAACGTCCGACGGACGCACTTTTCTAAAAGCTAAGCCCATCACCTTCAAAGCCCTCCACATACTCAGGCGCAAGCGGCGTTCCGCGCTTTAAATCGCACGCCGCCCTTTTGCCCAAAACCGCCTTGTAATACTTTGGCTTTAAGCCGTATGCGGGACGGATGCTCCTGATATTTTCAGGCGTGAGCGCCTCGCCCTCCCTGATATCCTCCACCACAAAGAGCGAACGGCGAAAGCACGCGTTTGACTCCTCCTGCGGCGATACGCCATAGGTTACGCTGCCCATCGCTTTTTCAACCTCGCGCACGCTCTCCACCATTTTCCTGAACTCGTCAGGCTCCATTGAGAACGTGGAGTCGGGATTTTTAACCGCGCGGCTTATGCAAAAGTGCTTCTCTATGATATTAGCGCCCATTGCGACCGCCGTTGACGCGCCGAAGCTCCCCATCGAATGGTCGGAAAGCCCCACCGGGATATCAAACCGCCTTTTCAAATCCGAAATGGTGCGCAGGTTCATTTCCTCGCTCTTTGCCGGGTAGGCGCTCACGCACTTCATCAGCGCAAGCCGCCTGTTCCCCGTGGAATAGACGGCATTGACCGCCTCGCCTATTTCCTCGGGCGTTCCCATTCCGGTCGACATGATAATCGGCTTCTGCTTCGACGCGATGTACTCTATCAGCGGTATGTCCACAAGCTCAAAGGAGGCAAGCTTGTAAAAGCTTACGCCAAGCCCCTCAAGAAAATCCACCGAGGTATTGTCAAACGGCGTGGACAGAAAGTCAATCCCCACACGCGCCGCCTCGTCGCGCAGCTCCTCCTGCCATTCCCACGGCGTATGCGCCTTTTGATAGAGGGAATACAGATTTTCTCCCTCCCAGGTTCCCCTGCCGATATTAAAATATTCGTTATGGCAGTCCAGCGTCATCGTATCCGCCGTATAGGTCTGTATTTTAATGCAGTCCGCGCCCGCCTCCTTTGCCGCGTTAATGATTTCAAGGGCGCGTTCCCTGCTTCCTGCATGATTGCCGGACATCTCCGCGATAATATACGCCGGAGCGCCGTCGCCGACCGGTCTGCCGTTTATGCTTATCTGCATGCTCATAATCCCTCTTTTCCGCTTAGTCCATGTACAGCAGCCTGTACTTCATTTCCGCAAGCTTCCAGTCCTCCAGCGTGTCAATGTCCTGCACCGTCATAGGGTCCTGAATGAACGGCACGGACTTCTCCATCCAGATTGCCTTCTGCTTTCGGAAGCTTGCCGCGTTCAGGCAGTAAAACTGCCCGCAGTCATGATACAGCGGCTCCAAATCCTGTGAGCGCATGTTCATACACTCTTTCCACTTCGGCGCAAGCCTGCCGTCCTCAATGACCACACCCCTCTGCGGCGGGAATGAGAATTTCACCACCGGAATCACACTGTCCGCCTGCTCCTGCTCCAAAAGCATCATCGCCGTTTTGATGGCGTTTGCCGTCACAAACGGGGCAGTCGGATAGATGCAGCATACATACCCGAAGCTCATTCCTATCCTTTCATAGGCGCAAAGCACCTCGTCTATCACGTCCGCCGTCGTCGCAAAATCGTCCGACGCCTTTTGGCTGCGCATAAACGGAACCTTCGCTCCCGCGCGCTTTGCCACTGCGGCAATCTCCTCGTCGTCGGTCGACACCATGACCTCATGAAACATGTCCGCCGCAAGCGCCGCCTCTATGCTGTACTCCAAAATCGGCTTTCCCAAAAACGGCTTTATGTTTTTGCGCGGAATACGCTTACTGCCGCCTCTTGCTGTTATAACTGCTACGCTTTTCATAATAATCTCCATTCCGGCACGGCTTCGTAAACCTTATTTCCTATAGTAGTCCACAATCCTTTTCACCGCCGCAATCACGTCCTCCACATCGCTGTCATTAAGCGAATAATAAAGCGGCAGGCTCAATATCTCGTTGTAAAGCTTCTCCGCGTTCGGGCAAAGCCCTCTGCGATAGCCAAGGCGCTCATAATACGGATGCCAATACACCGGAATATAGTGTACGTTGCAGCATATGTTTTCCGCCGCAAGCGCTTCAAAAAAGCCCTTTCTGTCAATGCGAAGCCGCTCCGGCACGATACGCAGGATGTACAGATGCCTTGTCGTGTCCGACTCCCTGATTTCCTCCTGGACAAAAAGCTCCGGCATCCTGCGAAACGCCTCATCATAGCGCGCGACAATTTCCTTTCGCCGCGCCGAAAAACGGGACAGCTTGTCCAACTGGCTTAAAATCAGCGCGCACTGAATGTCCGTAATCCTATAATTATAGCCCAAATCAATCTGCTCGTAATACCACGGCCCGTGCGGCTCGCGCTCCAAAAGCGCAGGCTTCCTTGTAATGCCGTGCGAGCGGAAAAGCACAAGACGCTCATAAAGCCTGTCGTCGTTAGTGAGCACCGCGCCGCCCTCGCCGCCCGTCACGGTCTTTACCGGATGAAAGCTGAATGTAGTCATGTCCGCAATGCTTCCCACGGGTCTGCCCTTGTATTTTGTTCCAATCGAATGAGCGCCGTCCTCTATCAGAACCACGCCGCGCTCATGGCAGAGCTTAAGCAGCGGCTCAAGCTCCACCGCCTGCCCCGTAAAATCAACCGCCACGACTGCCCTTGTCCGGTCGGTAAGCTTTTCCGCCACGCTTTCGGGGCTGATATTGTATGTCCGCGGATTGATGTCCGCAAACACCGGACGCGCGCCGCAGTACAGCTCGCAGTTTGCGGACGCCGCAAAGGTTATCGGCGTCGTAATCACCTCGTCGCCCTCTCCGACTCCCGCCGCAAGCGCCGCAATGTGAAGCGCCGCCGTGCCGTTGCTGCACACCACGGCATGCTTTGCACCCGTGAGCGCACAGAGCTTTTGCTCAAGCTCCTCCACCTTTGGGCCGCAGGTGAGATAATCGCTCGTGAGCACCTCTGTCACCGCCGCCACATCCGCCTCGTCAATAAACTGATGTCCATAAAACAGCTTTGTTTCCCTAACGGGAACGCCGCCCTCTATCGCCGGTTTTTCCACCGTTCTTTCCCCCCATTCTGCTGACTCTGTTCCCAATTAATCATGCAAGTCCGTTTTTAAAAGCTCTCTGATCTGTTCAACAGTAAGCCACTGCGTATTACTGCCCGATGAATACGAGAAGCCGTCCTCAACCTTCCTTCCGCTCGGATTGGGACGCTTTGACTCCTGCCAAAACATCTGCGGATAAATGATAAAGTGCTTATCATATTCATAGGTCGTCATTGAATCTTCCGCCGTAACCATCACCTCATGGAGCTTTTCACCCGGACGGATTCCCGTTTCCACCGTCCTTATCCCGGGCGCCATCGCCTCCGCAAGGTCAGTCACCTTAAACGACGGGATTTTGCTGATAAAGGTTTCGCCGCCCTTCGCTTCCTCAAGTGCCTTGATTACAAGCTTTACGCCTTCCGTAAGGCTAATCCAGAAACGCGTCATTCTGTAATCCGTAATCGGCAGCTCCTCTGCCCCCTCACGGATAAGCTGTCCGAAGAAGGGAATGACGGAGCCTCTGCTGCCCGCCACGTTTCCGTATCTTACGATGGAAAAGCTCAAATCCCTGCCGCCGCAGTAAGCATTTGCCGCGATAAAGAGCTTATCCGACACAAGCTTCGTGCCGCCGTACAGATTTACCGGATTGACCGCCTTGTCCGTCGAAAGCGCCACCACCTTTTTGACTCCCGTGTTCAGCGCCGCTTCGATAATATTCTGCGCGCCGTTTACGTTGGTCTTTATCGCCTCGTTCGGATTGTACTCGCACGCGGGCACCTGCTTCATCGCCGCCGCGTGAATAACAAAGTCCACGCCCTCAAAGGCGCGCTTCATGCGCTCATAGTCGCGCACATCGCCAATAAAAAAGCGGAGCCTGTCCTTGTAACGCTCAAATTCATTTGCCATCATCCACTGCTTAAATTCATCCCTTGAATAAATTATAAGCTTCTTGGGATTATAATTTTCCAGCACGTATTTTGTAAAGCAATGACCAAATGAGCCGGTGCCGCCCGTTATCAATATCGTCTTATCGTCCAACAGCATATACGTTTCCTCCAAAATATAATGATACATTATTTTACCACATGTCTGCACAAACGTCAAAACCGATTGCCGCAAAACACGCAAAACCATGACAGCGTGGGACTGTAAATATAGTGTTCCTTATGCGCGGAAAAATATGTAAAAATCAGCACCACCTGCATAGCCGGTGGTGCTGATTTCAGTTAAAATTGAATTGTCCTTGCGGTAATGGTAAACTTCACGGTCTTTGTCCCGCCGTAGGCGCCAAGACCTCTAATGTAAACGCTTGCCTTTCCCTTCTTCACGTTATTCAGGTAGCTGTCCGCCACTATCTCATAATCAGCTCCGTAAGTCAGTGTCTTTCCGTCCAGCGTGACGGTGATGTCGTCGCCGGTCAGCGTCACCGCGCTTCCGGTATAGCTCTGCGGCTTTACCGTAATCTTCGCCTTTGCGAAGCTCTGCTTTGTAATGCGGTAGGTTGCGGTGGCTTCACCCGTATAGTTCCCGTTTTCGGCTGCGTTAAGCGTCACCGTTATCTTTGTACCGATGTCGGACAGCGTGTCTTTTGCGGACAGCGCTGTGTCGCTTCCCGATATTTTGTATACGATTTCGCCGGAGTAATCCTTCCCCGCCGAAAGCTTCTTCCCGTCGGTGTCGATAAGGACGGGCTTGCTCATCCACTTACCCGCTTTGTCAGACGCCGCAACGTCGGGAACGCTGATAATAACGTCCGACAGCGCTTTTTTCGTCACGGTAAACTGCTCGGATTTCTCGCCCGTGAAATTCCCTTTTCCTTTTACAATCACGGTTGCCGTACTCCCCGCCGCCTTATTGTTTTTATAAGAAACAGTATAGTCCGTACCCAAGATAAGAGCCGTCCCGTTGTATGACACGCTGACAGCCGCCGTCGCGCCGCCCTTGCTGTATGGCGCGCTGCTTCCGACGGACACGCTGCAGTCGGAAATTTCCCGTGCAGTTATTTTGAAATTTTTCTTTACGCTTCCGCTGTATGCTCCCGTTCCCGTAATCGTCATGGTCGCCTTACCCACCTTTGTATTGTTTGCGTATGAGAGCGTATAATCCCTGCCAAGGGTAAGCTTAGTCCCGTTATCCTTCAGGGTAAGCCCTGAAAGCATCTGCTCGCTTCCCGTATATTCCAAATCTGAAAGCCCCGACACTTCCGCGCTCTTTATCGGCGTGCCCGTTATGACGAATACCGCCTTTTTCGTGCCCGCATAGTTTCCCTTGCCTTTTATGGTAACTGTCGCCGTGCCCGCGTTGACGTTATCGGAATAGGAAACGGTGTAATCCGTGCCGTTTTGAAGCGTTTCTTTTCCGTAACTGACGACAAGCTCACTGTCGGTCAGGGTGATTTCGCTTCCCGTATAAGCTTTCGCCGCTATCTTTGAAACCTTTGCCTTGCTTATCAGCGTCGCATCGGTAATCCCAAAATCCAGCGTCCTTTTGCCGGTGAAATTGCCGGCGCCCGTAAGGGTTATCTCATACTGCCCGACGCTTGCCTGCGTATTCCCCGAAACGGTGTAGTCCTTCCCGGCGGAAAGCTTTTTGCTTCCAAAATACACAACAGGCTTTGCCGTCTGCGTCTTTCCGTTATAGGCAAGCGTTATTCCGTCCGCCGTTATGTCCTCGCCCTCGATGTTTACGGGATTGATTGCAAAGTCCACCGTGTCCGTACCCGCATAGCTGCCCTTTCCTTTGACCGTAATAGACGCCGTACCCGCATTGGTGTTGTTCTTATAGGAAACGGTATAATCCGTGCCCAAGGTCAGGCGCGTTGTCCCGCTGTATACCCTGACTGTCGGCTTGATTGCGGAGCCTGTGTAGGTGTAATCCGAAACAGATGCCGCCCATATACCCTGAGAGTAATTCGCATCGTCCTCGATGTTTTCATCCGTACTGCTTTCTTCTGTGCTGCTTTCCTCCTCTGTGCCGCTTTCCTCTGTGCTGCTTTCTTCTTCTGTACTGCTTTCTTCTTCTGTGCAGCTTTCTTCTTCTGTGCTGCTTTCTTCTTCTGTGCTGCTTTCCTCCTCTGTGCCGCTTTCCTCTGTGCTACCCTCTTCCTCTGCACTGCTTTCTTCTTCTGTACTGCTTTCCGGCGTACTGCTGCTCTCTTCTTCTGTACTGCTCTCTTCTTCTGTACTGCTTTCCGGCGTACTGCTACTCTCCGGCGTTGTGCTGCTTTCTTCCTCTGTGCTGCTTTCCGGCGTACTGCTGCTTTCTTCCTCTGTACTGCTTTCCGGCGTCGTACTGCTT
>JAJQDE010000049.1 GCA_021202335.1 Lachnospiraceae bacterium | reverse complement strand
TAATAGGTTACCACATGCCCCGGCTTCTGTCAAAGGCTTTACCGGCGGTCGGGGGATTTGACAACCTTTTTCCATAAAAAACCCGGAAAATATTCTAAAAATGTAGTGAAAGTTAATGAAAAAAATAGTATAGTAAAGAGAGAAAACGATATTTAAATTTTGCATATGCGGAAATGGAGAAGGATATGGTGAAATTCACATTTGGCGGCGGAGTTCACCCGTATGACGGGAAAGATTTGTCAAAGGATAAGCCGATGAAAACCATCGTTCCAAAGGGTGAGATGGTATATCCCTTAAGTCAGCATATCGGCGCGCCGGCGGCGCCGATTGTAAAAAAGGGCGACAGGGTTATTGCGGGGCAGAAAATTGCGGAAGCGGGCGGCTTTGTTTCAGCTCCCATTTACGCCACGGTGTCCGGTACGGTAAAAACGATAGAGCCAAGGCGTGTCGTTACGGGCGATATGGTCAATTCGATTATTGTCGATAACGACGGACTTTTTGAGGAGGTCGGATATACGCCGCATGACGCGGACAAGCTCTCAAAGCAGGAGATAATTGATTTAATCCGCGAGGCAGGCGTGGTCGGAATGGGCGGTGCGGGTTTCCCGACGCATGTAAAGCTTTCCCCAAAGGAGCCTGATAAAATTGAATACGTGATAGCAAACTGTGCGGAGTGCGAGCCGTATCTCACATCTGATTACAGGAGAATGATAGAGGAGCCTGAAAAGCTGATAGAGGGGCTCAAAATTATTCTGCGGCTCTTTGACAATGCGCAGGGAATCCTTGCGGTGGAGGACAATAAGGCGGACTGCGCGGCGCTTTTGGAAAAGCTTACCCGTAACGAGCCGAAAATAACCGTGAAGGTGTTAAAAACAAAATATCCGCAGGGCGCGGAGCGTCAGCTTATCTATGCGGTGACGGGGCGTGAGATTAACTCTTCCATGCTTCCGGCAGACGCAGGCTGTGTGGTCGATAATGTTGATACTATCGTGGCGGTTTACCATGCCGTAAAGGAGGGAAAGCCGCTTATGAACCGTATTGTCACCGTGACGGGGGATGCGGTAAATGATCCTGGGAATTTTTATGTCAGGATTGGAATGAATTATAAGGATTTGATTGATGAGGCGGGAGGGCTTAAGTGCACGCCTGAAAAGGTTGTTTCAGGCGGTCCGATGATGGGCTTTGCGCTCTTTGACCTGAATGTGCCGACAACTAAAACAGCTTCGGCGCTCTTATGCCTTACGCATGACGAGGTATCTGCCATGGAGCCTTCGCCCTGTATCAATTGCGGCCGGTGCGTGGAGGTATGCCCCAGCCGTCTGCTGCCGAAAAAGCTTGCTGATTTTTCACAGCGGCATGATGCGGAGAGCTTTGTGGCATACGACGGAATGGAGTGTATGGAGTGCGGCTGCTGCAGCTATATTTGTCCGGCCAAAAGGCATCTTACGCAGGCAATCAAGTCGATGCGGAAAGAAAGAATACGGGAACGGCGTTCTTAGCAGGTTATTGAATGGAGGTAGTAATCGTGGAGGATAATAAATTCAGGGTATCGTCAAATCCGCATGTGAGGGCAGGCGATACGACGGCGCGGATTATGCAGTATGTGCTTATTGCGCTCCTTCCGGCAACGATATTCGGAGTATTTAATTTCGGGCTGCATGCATTGTGGCTTGTGGCGGTGACGGTGGCGTCGGCGGTTTTGTCAGAGTACCTGTTTGACAGAGGCATGAAAAGGAAGAACACCGTAACGGATTTTTCGGCAGCAGTGACCGGGCTTTTGCTGGCGCTCAATCTGCCGCCTGCCGCTCCGCTTTGGATTGGAGTTATAGGCGGTGTGTTTGCGATAATCGTGGTCAAAATGCTTTTTGGCGGGCTGGGGCAGAACTTCATGAATCCCGCGCTGGGGGCGAGGTGCTTTTTGCTTATTTCATTTACGTCTATCATGACAAGCTTTGACTGCGACGCCTACACAGGCGCAACGCCGCTTGCGGCAATCCGGGCGGGCGAACAGGTCGGCCTGTCCGACATGGTGCTTGGGACGATGGCAGGGACAATCGGAGAAACAAGCGTGATAGCAATTTTAATCGGAGCGGTGTTTCTGCTCGTTATGAGAGTGATTGATTTGAGGGTGCCCGCATCGTATCTGATAAGCTTTGCTCTGTTTATCCTGCTTTTCGGCGGGAGAGGCTTTGACGTGCAGTACATAGTGTCGCAGCTTGCGGGAGGCGGTCTGATGCTGGGAGCGTTTTTTATGGCGACGGATTATGTGACGCGTCCGATTACGGCAAGGGGGCAGTATGTATATGGCGTATTTTTGGGGATTATGACGGGTATATTCCGGCTTTTCGGGGCTTCCGCAGAGGGCGTTTCCTATGCCATTATTTTAGGAAATCTGCTTGTACCGCTGATAGAGCAATTTACAAGACCGGCTGCCTTTGGTAAGAAAGGGACAAGGAAGGGGGCGGCAAAATGAGTGAAAAGTCAGGCATGATAAAGGATGCGCTTATTCTCTTTGCAATCACGGTTGTGGCGGGGCTGCTCCTTGGCGTCGTTTATGATGTGACAAAGGAGCCGATTGCAAGACAGAAGGCAAGCGCAAAGCAGGAGGCGAGCGCGGAGGTCTTTGCCGCCGCAGAGAGCTTTCAAACGCTGACGGATGACGAGGGGGCGGCTGTGAGCGCAGAAACGGACGGCGTGAGTATTGACGAGGTGCAGCAGGCGCTTGACTCGGACGGAGAGCTTTTGGGCTATGTGATTACCGTGACGGACCATGACGGCTATGGCGGCGACATACAATTTTCCATGGGCGTTACGCTCGACGGAGTCCTCAACGGCATATCGCTTCTTAGCATTTCCGAAACGGCGGGGCTTGGCATGAAGGCGGGTGATGTGCTTGTGCCGCAGTTTGAGGATAAAAGGGCGGAAAGCTTTTCATATACAAAATCAGGCGCGCAAGGCGAAAATGAGATTGACGCAATCAGCGGCGCTACAATCACCACAAGCGCGGTGGTTGACGGAGTCAACGCGGGGCTGAAATATTTCCGGGAGCAGATTATTGCTTATGATGAGGGAGGTGCTTCGATTGAAAAGTAAAAACGGGACCATATTTTTCAACGGACTTGTGAAGGAAAATCCGACCTTCGTGCTTACGCTTGGAATGTGCCCGACGCTTGCAGTCACGACCTCTGCGGTAAACGGGCTTGGAATGGGACTGACCACCACGGCGGTGCTGGTGCTGAGTAATGTCATCATTTCGCTTCTGCGCCGGATTATACCGAACAGGGTGCGCATACCTGCATTTATCGTGATTGTCGCATCGTTTGTGACGATGGCGGAGCTTTTGCTGGAGGGCTTTATTCCCGGTCTGTATGACGCGCTTGGCATATACATTCCGCTGATTGTGGTAAACTGTATTATTTTGGGGCGCGCGGAGTCGTTTGCATCAAAAAATGCGGTTGTCCCGTCTTTCTTTGACGGGCTTGGAATGGGGCTTGGCTTTACTGCGGCGCTTACTGCAATCGGCATTGTGCGCGAGCTTTTGGGGGCAGGCGAGGTCTTTGGCTTTCCTGTCATAAACAATGCGCTTGCCGGCTTATCCTCGGCAATCGGAATGAGCGAGCCGCCGGAGTATGTGCCGATCAGTATTTTTGTGCTTGCTCCGGGAGCTTTCTTTGTGCTGGCGGCGCTTACTGCGCTCCAAAACAAGGTTAAGCGGAGTATGCAGGAGAAGGGGCGCAGCGCGGATAAAATACAGTCGGGCTGCAGCACGGACTGTACAGCCTGCGGTGAGAGCGGCTGCGCGCACCGTTTTGTGGACGTAAACGCACCGTCAGGCTCCGTTGCGGCTGCCGATAAGAATGGAAAGGAGGAGTAGCAATGTCGGAGGTAGTAAAGGATTTATTGGTTTTGCTTGTAAGCTCCTCTTTGGTGAGTAATGTGGTGTTAAGTCAGTTTTTGGGGCTGTGCCCGTTCCTCGGGGTTTCAAAAAAGGTGAATACGGCTGTTGGAATGGGTGCGGCAGTCATTTTTGTCATAACGATTGCGTCCGGCGTGGCGGCAGTGATATACAAATTTGTTTTAGTGAGGCTTGACATCACATATTTGCAGACGATTGTGTTCATTCTTGTGATTGCGGCGCTGGTGCAGTTTGTTGAGATGTTTCTGAGAAAATATCTGCCGGCGCTTTATCAGGCGCTTGGCGTTTATCTGCCGCTTATTACGACAAACTGCGCGGTGCTCGGCGTCGCACTGACAAACGTGCAGAAAAGCTATGGCATAGGCTTCAGCATTGCGAGTGGTTTTTTTACGGCGGTCGGCTTTCTGATAGCGATTGTAATTCTTGCCGGAATAAGGGAAAAAATTGAGGACAACGAAATTCCGGAGTCCTTTCGGGGAATGCCGATTGTGCTCATAACGGCAGGGCTTATGGCGATTGCGTTTTGTGGCTTTTCGGGGCTGCTGTAAAAACTATTTTTAACAATTGATTAGGAGTAATCGGGATGAATATTTCAGCGATTTTGACGGCACTGATCGTTGTCGGTGCGGTGGGCTTGCTTTTAGGCATCTTCCTTGGCGTGGCAGGCATTGTGTTTAAGGTAGAGGTTGACGAGAAGGAGGAAGCAGTGCTTGGAGCGCTTCCGGGAAATAACTGCGGAGGCTGCGGATATCCGGGCTGTTCGGGGCTTGCGGCTGCGATAGCAAAGGGCGAGGCTGCGGTGAACGCCTGTCCGGTGGGCGGCGAAGCCGTGGGTGAGAAAATAGCGCAGATTATGGGCGTGGAGGCTTTGGAAGCCGTGAGGCTGACTGCCTTTGTTAAGTGCGCGGGCGATTGTGAGAGAACGACAAAAAATTATGAATATACAGGTATCGAGGACTGCGGCATGGTAAGGTATGTGCCTGACGGCGGCGCGAAGTTGTGCAGTCACGGCTGCATTGGCTTTGGTAATTGTGTAAAGGCGTGTCCGTTTGACGCAATACATATCGTGAACGGGATTGCAAGGGTCGACAGGGAAAAGTGCAAGGCGTGCGGAAAGTGCGTGGCGGCATGCCCGAAGGAGCTGATTGAACTGGTTCCGTATAATTCCAAGGCTGTGGTGGCGTGCAGCTCAAAGGACAAGGGTCCCGTGACGATGAAGGCATGTAAGAGCGGCTGCATAGGCTGTGGTCTGTGCGCAAAGGTATGTCCGTTGGGGGCGGTTACAGTGAAGGATTTCAACGCGTATATTGACCAGTCGAAATGTACCGGCTGCGGCGCGTGCATGGAGAAATGTCCGAGGAAAGCGATTGTAAAGCTTGAAGCCTGAACAGACTCTTATGAATTTGACACATTGCACCCGGGCGTGGTGATTACTTCATAATCACTTGTGATAAATACGGCTTCAATACCGTCAAGGGAATTGACCAGCTCAAGCCCCTTCTCAAGCCCTAAAATATAGCAGCAGGTGCTTAGCGCGTCGCCTTGCAGGGATGAGCCGGAGAGTATTGTGACGCCGTACAGCTCATTTTGGACGGGAGCGCCTGTTGCCGTGTCGAGAATATGATGCAGGATGCTTCCGTCGTCTGCAATAAAGTATCTTTCATAACACCCCGAGGAAACGACACTCATGTCAGTTTTTTGCAGCGTGACAATCGATTCGCCTGCGTTTCCGAAGGGCTTTTGTATTCCGACACGAAATGGCGAACCGTCAGGCTTTGCGCCGATGAGAAGAATATTTCCGCCAAGGCTGATAATGCCGCTCTCAATGCCGGACGAAAGCATGACCTCCTTAAGCCGGTCGGCAATATAACCTTTTGCGATAAAGCCTAAGTCGATGGCGGCATGCGTGTCCAAAATCGCTGCGCTGTACTGCGTATCGTGGGATAGAGTCTGTTCATAGCCGACAACCGTTCCGGCTTCATCATACAGCACGACGTTTTTGTAATTTACATGCGAAAGAAGGGCGTTCAGCGTATCGGTATCGGGAATCACATATTCATAATCGGGATTTTCTGACATCAGTGTCATTTGCCCTGCGATGTTCCATGCCTCCGATACGGGCAGCATGGTCAAATCCAAAGCTCCGCCGGACTGTTCGCACCAATAGAGCGCGGCTTGGATAAGCGAAGCCGTTTCAAAGGAGATATCTGTGGGTTCTTTGCCGCGGTGGTTGAGCTGCCATATTTCTGAGTCCTCGCGGGTGGCGCTGAAAAGCGTATCATACCGCTCGCAAAGCGAAAGACATTCGTCTAAAACAGCGCTTTTTTGGCTGTCATAGATTGTGATTGAAATAACAGTGTCAAAGGCAAAGCCTGTTTTGGTAATAGGGTAAGCGGAGGAAGCCCCTGCACATGAAGTCAGAAACAGGGCGCTTTCAATAAAAAGCAGAAGGGCAGCGGTCTTCGGCTTTACGTGTTTCATGAAAAACATAATCATGCTCCTTATGGAAAATGTTTCCCGGGTCAATATATCTTATTAGAATCTGCTTTGCAGCTTCTAATAAGATATATTATAGCAAAAAGATACATGCCTGAACAATGAAAAAACGGAATTGTCCGCGGAATTATCCGGTATTTTTAAAATGAATTGAATTTATCATTCGCATACCTTATAATATATCCATGAATTATGTTATATATAGTGAACGACGAAAGTCGTTTCCCATATTTCTCAAGCCTGATGATTTGTAAAGCATAAAAGAACGGGGGATTGTCATGAAGCTTCAAAACGATGACTATTATGAGGAGGAGCAGGGCTCCGGCTCGAAAATGATATATCTGTACATGGCGCTTATCATGTCTGTGGTGGTGCTTGGCGTGACAGCGCTTGTTTTTTGGGCAAACGGAGGGAAAAGCAAGAGCGACGGCAGTGGCTATGCGGCGGCAGTTGCGCAGAGGGAGGCACAGTCTGCGCAGTCGGAGGGGCAGACTGCTTCAGCCTCCGAAAACAAGCTCACTTCAGACCAGCTTGATATATGGACACTTCCCGACACAGGGCGCGAGAGCAGCTCCGGCTCGGGGAAAAACAACGGGACAGTCACAAATCAGACAACGGGAGAGGTTGTGTCGGATGGCTCGTCCGAAGCGTCCACGGAGGATAAGACGGTTACGGCTGATGAGCTTGCAAACGGAAAGACCGCCGTGTATGATATGGCGGATAAGGAAAGCGTAAAGGATAACGAACCGAAGGAGGAGGACGAGGAAGAGGAAGAAATCACTCAGATACAGGTGACTCATTCCGACGGGACAAAGGAATGGGTGGATATCAATGAGAATATTCCGAGAAATGATTATGACTATTCAAAGCTCACATACCAAAAGCCGATTATGAACTATTACGAGGATGGAAAGCTTGTTTCGGCATGCGGCGCGGACATTTCCGCTGAATTGGGCGAGGTTGACTTTTCCAAGCTGAAAAGGGCAGGCTGCAGCTTTGTGATGATTAAGGTGGGCGCAAGGGGATACAGCAGCGGAAATATTGTGTTTGACGAGCAGTATAAGGACAATCTCAAGGCCGCAAAGAAAGCGGGACTTGATATAGGCGTTTATTTCTGTTCGCAGGCGATAAGCAAATCCGAGGCGCGCGAGGAGGCGCAGGAGCTGCTGGATGCGATAGCGGATTATGACATTACATATCCGGTTGCGTTTGTGATGCAGACGGTAGAGGATGATATGGCTCGGATTGAGTCGTTGGACACTGCTTCAAGGACATCGATTGCAAAAGCGTTCATGGACAGCGTAGAGGATGAAGGTTATACCGCAATGCTTTACGGCGATATGGAATGGCTGCTCACAATGGTGGATATGGAGCAGCTTGCGGATTATGACGTGTGGTACGTGGAGGACGGCACGGAGCCGGAATATCCATATGAATTTGGCATGTGGCAGTACGACTCCGATGCGAGCATAAGCGGTGTGTCCGGGGATGCCGCGCTTATTATGAGCTTTAAGGATTATAGCGAATAATTTTTTCGGAGATTTTAAGCCGTGAATAAATATCGGCATAAACGGAAGGGGATAAGCCTTCTATATAATTTGGCGTATAATTTTTCCGAACTCCGTTTTTCTTTAAAATGTCAATTGCTTTATTGTAGGCGATGGCGGCGTCAATCTCCGATGAATAATGACCGATTACAAAATAGCCGGGCACGTTGATACGTGCCCTGTATTTTTTTTTGCCGCGAAAGCTGACCTCTGCCACGCCCTGATATCTGTTTATGATACGCAGATTTTCATGCCGGAAATCCATGTCGTCGCCGTTCTCAAAAACATAATCCTTCCCGGCAACGGCGAAGCCGCGGATGCCGTAACGGCTCAGAATATTTACCTGCATGCCGTAATCCGCCACAAAAAGATGCCCGCCGCGCTGCATGATTTTGTGGGAGGAATAGAAAAACAAATCGTCAATATCAAATTTCAGAACATGCGACGGCGACAGGTAATAGTAAAAAAATCTGCGGCGCGCATAAATCGGCGTACAGAAATAAATGCCGTTATCTCTGAAATTTATGAGAATTACCCACTTTTCAAAAGGAAGAGGCGAGTCCTCAACATAGCCGGTCACAGTGACAGCGGGCGTTTCAATCAGCCTGCATGCCTCGCGGTATGCGCAGGATGCGGACTGCTCCGTAGCAAATCCGCCGAGACTGATATGCTTTCGTCTGTATGTTATGGATGCACGGTAGTATACAGTGCCGTCTTTTTTCGTTGCCTCCAAAACGCCCTTTTGCATAAAATCCCCCATTCCTGTTCAAACCTGCGAATTTGGAGTGAAATAAAGGCGAGGTTTGTTTTGCCGGCGGTTAAACGACTTAAAGTTGTTTACTGTAAATATAACATTGATTATAACAAATTTAAAGGGCTGATTTTGAAAATTATACTATTGGCAGTGGTAACGATGTAAAGTAAGCAGAAACTGTAAATGAAACGACTTGTGCACGGAAATGAGAAGTAGTATAATACCTGTAAGAGGCGGATATCTATGCAGTTTATAAAGGCGGCTGCAAATGGAAAGCAATTATACAGGCATTACAAATAATGGCATTTTCTCCCATACTATCATAAATAGTGGTTTGTGTTGAGTGGATTATATTTGGTATAATTTGGTTTATGGATAAGGAATGTGTACAGTGTCTTTTGAATGTAATATTGGACAGAGAGGACCTTACAGTGACAAGCGTTGAAACACAGCCTGTCATGGAGGTATTTACGGGACACTCCTTAACATTGGACGTTGTTGCTGTTGATGAGTGCAATGCATTGTATGATTTTGATAAGCTGCCGGAGAGCTATGTTATTTTCATTACTGAAGAAGATGTGCTGAAGGGAAATCAGTCAGTGTATCGTATTGACAGGATGATTTTGGGACTGGACAGACCTTTTGGTGACGGTTCGCATATAATTTATGTTAATGGTAAGTATTCAGGTGATGATAAGGTTGGAAAGCTTATCCATGACCTGAAGTGTACGGAACCTGATGAGATATTTTATAGTGAATTGGCAAACAGAGTGAAGCTTTTTAAAGAAAGTGAGGAAGGAGTGAAGATTATGAGCAGTGTATTTGAGACAATAAGGTTGGAAGGGTTAGAGAAAGGAAGAGAAGAAGGAAGAGAGAAAGGATTAGAAGAAGGAAGAGAGGAAGGAAGAGATGAAGCGTTAAGAAACACAGTGTATGAATTGTATGATATGGGTATGCCTATGGATAAGATTGCCAAAGCTGTTAGGAAGGATATAAAGACAGTTGAGGAATGGCTGAGTCTGACTAAAGTCTAAATAATATTAGTGAGTGCAACATATACAAATGAAGTAACAGATGTCAATATTAATACGGATTTACACATATACTTTGAAAAGACATTTAAAAGTCGCGGAGAGATATAGCTAAAATATTAGCTGTATCTCTTTTTATCGTATAGGAAAGTTCGTCCTATACGATAAAACGCTCCGCGAGGATGCGCACTTCGCGCTTAGGAAAACGGTCGCTGACGCGACCGCGCTTCGGCAGTATAAGGTACTACAGCAGTTGAAATGTAAAAAAATCTTAACATAATTTTTATAAAATGTAAAAAAATATGTATTTTTTGGGGGACAAGCGAATAGATTAATAATAACGGTTCTGCCGCGTAATCATATCAATTGATGGTGTGGGAAAGGGCACAAAACAAAAATATGTATTCAAAA
Source organism: Lachnospiraceae bacterium (assembly GCA_021202335.1). Lineage (GTDB taxonomy): Bacteria > Bacillota > Clostridia > Lachnospirales > Lachnospiraceae > COE1. Next base: position 751 of record JAJQDE010000049.1, on the reverse strand, counting down.
AGCTTTATTGTATTATTTATTGCAAATATACTGTGTGCCGGACTCCTTGTGTTTTCTAAAGGAATAGAGGTGCAGGCGGACAGCAGCAGCCTGACAAAAATTGTGGAGCCGGAACGGTTTGAATCATTGGAACGCGTTATTTCATATAACACGATAGAGCACTCATATTGTATTTCAGTTACGGATGAGGATATTCAAAATCTTATGAAAATCGTGCAGGCGGAAGCGGGAGGCGAGGATAGGAAGGGCAAGCTTTTAGTTGCAAACGTTGTGATTAATCGTGTAAAAAGCTCAAAATTTCCAAACAATGTGACGGATGTGGTGTTCCAAAAGGAGCAGAACGTCACACAGTTTTCACCTGTTTCAAACGGAACAATCTATAATGTGGAAATCTCCGAGGAAACAAGGGAGGTTGTTTACAGTGCGCTTTATGGTGAGGATGCTTCTGAGGGAGCGCTGTTCTTTATGGCAAGAAAATACGCGGAGCCGGACAGCGTTGAGTGGTTTGACGAGAATCTGACATATTTATTTTCCTATGGAGGACATGATTTTTATATCCGGTAGGAACCTTTGCGCATAGACAGCACATATAGTGCAGCACATATAGTGCAGCACATATAGTGCAACACATCGGCACACATCGGCGGTAAAAGTCAACAAAAAAAGCGACAAATTAAACAATCTTGTCATATATCCCCAAAAACGGAGCTGAATTGACAGCCGTAATTTATGCAATATCATGATAAAAGAC
>JAJQDE010000009.1 GCA_021202335.1 Lachnospiraceae bacterium | reverse complement strand
GCATAAAAGAGGCTGTCGCCTCACGAAATTTTATTCGTTAAAGCGACAGCCCCTTGGCTGTGTGATATAAGTGATAGGAAGAATTTCTAAGGTTTGTTCAAACGAATTTCAGTTATCCTCTCCTTACATGTATTAGGTTAGCATAAACTAACCCATGTGTCAACCTTTTTTTCAATATTTTTCAGCTTAACCTCTTCTCACACCACAACAAGCCACAGCACCGCCAATGATATCATAATCTGTATAATTGCAAATTTAAAGACGGTCTGGGCGTTTGACCAGTTCCTGTTTTTGCGCACATGGTCGTGCAGCGGCGTGCGTACCTTTGTGAGAATTTTAATTTTAAAAAAGCGCAGAAGCGAAACCTTCACAAGCCCGATGCCTCCGTCCACCATCAGCACAAAGGCTACAGGAATATACAAAAACGGACTTCCTGTCTTTATTACGGAAATAGCAATAAAAAGCCCTATGGCGCGGGAGCCCGCATCTCCCATCATAAGGCTGCTGGGCGTGGCATTATACCACAAATATCCCAAAATACAGGCAATAAACAGCAAAATAGTATACGCAAATTCGGGCGCGGCTCCTCTTGAATGGATAATGAAGTAAATGGTCGCAAGGGTTATGGAGGAAAGCGTTCCCGACAATCCGTCGACGCCGTCCGCACAGTTCGTCACATTGATGGACGCCCACACGAGGATTACCGCCAGTATTCCGTAAACTGCCGGATGCAGCCGGATTGTCTGCCCTGTCAGGGAAATAAGCACATCGCTTCCGTTAAAATTTACCACGGTTATCGCTGTCATAATGGCAATCACAAGGTCGAGCAGACCCTTGCGCAGCTCGCCCCAGGACACCTTCGCGCAGTCGTCAAGAAAGCCCGTCATCATGGCGGCTACCGTCAGAATGAGATAAATGATGATTTCCCTGTCCGGGTTTCCAAAAATCAGAACCGCCGCCACAAACACCAGAATAAACACAAAGCCCGCGCCCCGCGGCTTTCCCGCTGAAATTGTCCCGTCATGCGCATATGCCCTGCCATGGTCGCGCGGGAGCTTATTTTTACCCGTTCCCAGCAAAAAGCATGTACCCAAATAAGAAAACACCACTCCCAAAAAACCGATAATACTGTAATCCGAAACATTTAAAATATTATTTATCATAATCTAATCCCTCTGGCGCGCAAAAGCCGCTTATGCGGTAAACTGGCTCTGATACAGATTCGCGTAAAAGCCGTTTTCCTTCTTTAACAGCGTTTCATGATTTCCCTGCTCAATGATATTTCCGTCCTTCATTACAAGAATAATGTCCGCTTCTCTTATAGTGGACAGGCGGTGCGCCACAATAAAGCTTGTTCGCCCTTGCATCATGGCTTGAAACGCCTGCGAAATTTTTATCTCCGTGCGCGTGTCTATGGACGAGGTTGCTTCATCGAGAATAAGCATCGGCGGCAGACTCAGCATGACTCTCGTGATACACAAAAGCTGCTTCTGACCTTGCGAAAGGCTTCCTCCATCCTCAGAGATAACCGTGTCATAGCCCATCGGCAGGCGTTTGATAAAGCTGTGAGAATGTGCCGCCTTTGCCGCCGCAACTACCTCCTCATCCGTAGCGTCGGGCTTCCCCATTACAATATTTTCCCGGATTGTGCCGGCGTGGAGCCAGGTGTCCTGAAGCACCATGCCGAAGCTGTCGCGCAGGCTTTTCCTTGTCATGCTCCGGATATCCGTTCCATCGATTTTAATACTTCCCTTATTAACATCATAGAACCGCATCAGCAGATTTATGACAGTCGTTTTTCCACAGCCCGTAGGACCCACAATCGCCACGCGCTGTCCCGGCTTCACCTCAAGGTTAAAATTGTCAATCAGCTTCTGTCCGGGATTATATGAAAAAGCGACATTCTCCATCGTTATCTGTCCCTTAGGCGCACTCAAAACAACCGCGTCTTCCGCATCCGGCTGCTGCGGCTCCTCCTCAATAAACTCAAAGACTCTGCCCGCACAGGCAAACGCCGTCTGAAGCTCCGTGACGACGCCGGAAATCTCATTAAACGGCTTCGTATACTGGTTTGCATAGCTCAAAAAGCTGGTAAGGCGCCCTACGCTGATTCGCCCTCTTATGGCAAGAAACGCGCCCAAAATCCCCACTCCCGCATACACAAGGCTGTTGACAAAGCGCGTGCTCGGATTTGTCAGCGATGAGAAAAAAATTGCCCTTACGCTCGTTTTCTCAAGCCTGAGATTAATCCCATCGAACTGCTCCACCGCCTTTTGCTCATGGTTAAACGCCTTGACCACCTTCGCGTTGCCTATCATTTCATCAATAAGAGCCGTCTGCTCGCCCCTTGTTTCCGATTGGAGCTTTGACATGTTAAAGGTGCGCTTTGCGATAAACCCGGCGATAAAAAATGACAGCGGTGTCAGAATTACGACGACAATGGTCGTGGACACATTAATTGAGAGCATGAAAAGCAGCGTGCCGATTATTGTCACAACGCCTGTGAAAAGCTGTGTAAATCCCATCAGAAGACCGTCCGAAAACTGGTCTACATCCGCTATGATACGGCTTACAATATCGCCATGTGAATGTCCGTCAATATATTTTAACGGCAGAAGCTGAAGCTTTTTAAACGCCTCGTCCCTCACATCTCGCACAACCTGATAGGCAATTTTATTGTTGCAGGCGTTCATCAGCCACTGCACTGCCGCCGTGAGCACAACAATGACCGCCATTTCCTTTAAAATCCCCAAAATGCTTCCAAAATCCACATTTCCCGCGCTGACAATACAGTCTACCGCCCTTCCTGTTAAAATAGGGATATATAATGTAAGTATAACGGAAATTGCGGCTAATAGTATGGAACAGAGCAGGTAAAATCTGTATTTCCCGATATGCTTCAGTACCTTTTTTAAAATTCCTTTATTTTGGTTTTTCATGATTCGCCTCCATGTAATTTCCGCGAACCTTAGTTCGCTGATGCTTTTTGCTTATAAAGCAATTCCTGACCTTTTTCATTCTGCTTTGGAAACTGCGAATAATAAATTTCCCTGTAAATTTCATTTTCCTCAAGCAGTTGCTCATGCGTGCCGACACCTGCCATTTTACCGTCGTCCATCACGATAATTTTATCCGCATGCTGTATTGAGGCGGCGCGCTGAGAAACAATAATGACACTCATGTCATTTTTCATCCCCCTTATCGCCTGTCTTAAGCTTGCATCCGTAGCAAAATCAAGTGCCGACGCGCTGTCGTCCAAAATGAGGATTTGCGGGTTTCTGACAATGGCGCGCGCTATGGTAAGACGCTGCTTTTGCCCGCCCGAAAGGTTTTTTCCCTCCTGCACAATCGGAAAATCCAGCCTTCCTTCCTTTGTATCCACAAACTCCTTTGCCTGTGAGATTGCAAGCGCTCTTTCCAAATCCTCCGCCGAAGCATTCTCATTTCCCCACAAAAGATTTTCCCTTATTGTTCCCTTAAACAAAACTGCCTTTTGCGGCACAATGCCGATTTTCTCCCGAAGCGATTTAATATCGTAATCCCTGATATCCCTTCCGTTTATGCGCACCGTACCCTTTGTCGCATCATAAAAGCGCGGGATAAGATTGACTACGGAGGTCTTTCCCGAACCGGTACCGCCGATAATACCAACCGTTTCTCCCTTTTCCACTGTAAAATCAATGTCGCTAAGCGACTCCTCGCCGCCGCCCGCATATGTCAGAGATACATGCTCAAAGGATATCGCAGGTGCTTTTGTGTTTTCCGCAACGCCTTGCGTCCCGTTTTCCATGCTTGAGGTTATGGCAAAAATATTTTCCACCCGCTTCGCACAGGCAAGAGCCTTTGAGATTTGGATAATCAGATTTGCCATTTTCACAAGCTCCACCAATATCTGTGACATGTAATTTACAAGCGCAACGACCTCTCCCTGTGTGATAACCGCATTATCCACCTGCACTGCGCCTGTCCACAAAAGCACCACAAGACCGATGTTTACAATGATATAGGTCATGGGGTTCATCGCCGCCGATATTTTCCCGACGAATACCTGCGTGGAGCGCAAAAATTCGTTTTCCTGCTCGAATGCGGCAATTTCCGCGTTCTCTCTGCAAAATGCGCGGATTACGCGCGCACCTGCCAGATTTTCGCGGGTTCTGCCAAGGATTTTATCCAAAGCCGACTGCACCTTTTTATAGAGGGGCATACTCACAATCATAATGCCGAAAACCACGATGGACAAAAGCGGAATGACCACCACAAAAATCAAAGCCGCTTTCACGTCCACGGTAAACGCCATAATCATCGCGCCAAAGACGATAAATGGCGAGCGCAGCAGCAAACGCAGGGTAAGATTTACGCCGTTTTGAAGCTGGTTGATATCACTGGTCATACATGTGATCAGCGTATTCGTTCCCGTGGCGTCAAGCTCTGTGTAGGACAACCCCTGAATATGGGAAAAAAGCGCCAGCCGAAGCCTTGTGGCAAAGCCGACTGCTGCCTTTGCGCTGAAATACTGCGCCGTGACCGCGCTGGCAAGCCCGACTGCCGCCAGCAGCACGAGAACAATCCCCATTTTTATTATATAAGACGTGTCGTTGTCCGCTATGCCGTGGTCGATAATGGACGCCATTACAAGCGGAACCATAAGCTCAAACGACGCCTCAAGCATTTTAAAAAGCGGCGCCAAAACGCTCTCTTTTTTGTAATCCTTTATGTATTTTAACAGGCTTTTCATGGAAAATCCTCCTTAATTTCTTGTAAATATCCTTTTGGCATGGTAATATGGCAATAATTACTTATAATATATCTGCGTTCATATATACTCGCAAACCCGCGCTTACGCGCTTTATAATTTTGCAAAGCAAAATTGTTTGCTCGTTGATGACGCAAGAAAAACAAATGCCGCTTCGCGTCGCTTGTTTTTCTTCTGCGTTCATCATATCACCTTTGCTGCGCTGTCCTTTCGCATACCGCAAGTTTCGCAGAAACTTGCTGATGAACGCTGCCCTTGCGTTCATCATATCATAAAACTATTTGGAGAACAACCTATGAAGCTGGATTTAAATTCGACACAGGCAACTCGTTATTTGCAGGTTTATGACTATTATAAGGAACTGATTGCCGCAGGCAGGCTTGCGGAGGGCACGAAAATGCCGTCAATACGCCGCTGCGCGCAGCAGCTTGGCTTAAGCCGCACCACAATTGAAACGGCTTATTTTTGTCTTGCCGCCGACGGTTATATTATATCCAGACCTCAAAGCGGTTATTACGTCACCGGCCGCTGTACAAAAGCTGCCTCGGACAAAACCGCGCAGCATGTGCAAAAGGCTCCCGAAAATAAAATTTTATATAATTTTACATCAAACAATGTCGATGCAGACAGCTTTGACTTTAACCTTTGGCGGCGTTATATCAAGAACACGCTGCGCCAGGACGGACGTATGCTGACCTACGGCGAGCCGCAGGGTGAATACGAGCTGCGCCAGGTTCTCTGCGATTATGTCATCAGCAAGCGAAACGCTGTCTGCCGCCCGGAAAACATTGTAATCGGCGCAGGCTCACAGACGCTCATGAACATTTTATGCCCTCTTATTAAGGAACGCCGCCGTGTCTGCTTTCATGATTCGCGCTTTGCACAGGGTATGGTTATTTTTGAGGATTACGGATTTACGCTTGAGCAGGACAAATCCAGCGCGGAAATTTTATATATGACACCCTCGCACATGACGTCGCATGGCGGCATAATGAATGTGGAAAAACGTCTGTCGCTGCTCAAGGAATGTGCAGAAAATGACAGACTTATCATTGAAGATGATTATGACAACGAGTTCCGCTATTTCAGCAAGCCGATTCCATGCCTTCAGGGACTTGCCGGCGGCGAAAACGTGGTATATTTGAGCACGTTTTCCAAACTTCTTCTGCCCTCAATCAGGCTAAGCTTCATGATTTTGCCCGACTCACTCCTGCCTTTGTATGAGAAAAAGAAAATGCTCTACAATCAGACCGCCTCAAAATCAGAGCAGCTTGCTCTCTGCCAGTTTCTGCGCGACGGACATTTGGACAGTCAAATCCGAAAGCTCAAACGCCTCTACTCCAACAAGGCTAAACTCCTCTCATCACTGCTTGAACAAGCCTTTTCGGCGCGCGCGGAGGTTTCTCCGGGCGAGTCTGTATTTTTGGTGCAATTACGGATAAAATGCAATCTTGACAGCCGCCGGCTCCAAGAGCTTTGCAAAGAGCGCGGTCTGCTGCTTTTTGCCTCTGATGCTGACGACAAAACGGGTTGGGCGCGCCTTGCCCTGTCCTGCTGCGAGGTGCCCGCAGAACAGTTCCCCGACGCCGTGCAGCTGCTGGCTAAGGTAGTGCGGGAGGCTTCGGTTTAATGACAAAATTATGAGAAAAAACCTCTGATGATATTTTAATAATAATGCGCCTGAATGAGGAATAAGTGCAGATTTTAAAAATTTATTGTTTCATAATTACTGCGCTGCCCTTTGCGCATACCGCAAGTTTCAAAGAAACTTGCTAATGAACTCTGCTCTTGCGGTCATTGTTTCATAAACCCAACCGCCTCTCCATCCGATACCGCCATAAATGCCAAACCCATATTTGGCATATCCGACGCTTCACGCACATCAGCTCCATATATCACAACACCATTATCCTGCGCCAGCACACAATAGCTCCATGGCAAAGCTTCCTTTATCAAATCCCCTGAAAATTCTTTTTCCACATATTCCTTTAAAAAAGACAATTCAGCGCTCAAATCCCTAATCTCACCCATATCGCTTTCAATCACGCCCAGTCTGTCCATGCCCTGCGTATCGCGCCACATCACATAAAGAGAATCCCCTAAGCCATAACAGCTTATGTCTGTATTCAGAGCATTTTCCGTTTCCAAAGAATAAATCCAAACCTCATAATCTGCCGGGTCATCCGTGTCAAATCGAACCACTGCCAAATCGTGAGCGGGATTTACATTTCCCTGCAAATCAAAATTGCTCCAGCATAAATATGTCGCATTTTCATCAGCTCTCCGAAAAGCTCCTGCTTGCGTCCAATACTGTTTTTCAGTTTCATCCGTCAGCTCGGACAAGTCAAATTCATAGTAGGCGTCATCTTCATTTATGTAATATGTAAATATTCCGTCTTTCTCATGCGCGCCGCCGGTAAGCTGCGTGTCACACATGCTATCCAAAAAATCACTAATTAACAGCTCCCCATCAACACCGCTGTCTTTTAACTGTTTTGCCATTTCCGTAACAGAAGAAAAATAATTCTCCTCCGCAGCACATCCACACAGCATGGACAATATCGCACCCATAATCAAAGCTGCACTTGTCTTTATTTTTGCCCTCATAATCAAGCCTCCCCCTCAAAAGCCTTCTCTTGTACCAAAAAAAATAGAAGCATTGAAAATTCATATCTTCAATGCTTCCAGCGTTGGTGAGGTGACTTGAACACCCGATCTTCCGCTTAGGAGGCGGCTGCACTATCCACTGTGCTACACCAACATTATGAAAAATCTGATAAAATACAAGCTGTCCGACTATTATATTATATCAAAAGTTTTTATTATTGCAAGCATTTTTTCAACATTCAATACACAAGCGCATTGCACTATGGATATTCAATATAACCCTGCAGCCAAACAACGCCCTTGAAGCGCCTGCCGACCGCAGCCTCACCATACAAATCCTCTCTGTTAATGCAGATTTCAAGCATCAGCTCATTACATTCCACCGTCATAACGACTACTTCCTCGCCGCTTACCCTGTTAATGTCCGTGTGGAAATCCATAATTTCTCCCAAAATGGAATATTGGTCGCACTCTACCCCATACGGCATAAAATATGTGTCCACCAGGCTGTAAACATCCGTTTTGTGAATTTTGCGCGAAATCATCGTATACGTATCCATGTCGTCAAGAGTCAGGCTTTCGATAGCATCCTCGTCGCCCATGCGCGCCTGCGCAATAAGCTGATTTCTCTCTGATGACGCTTTCCTGATACGTCTTTTGTCATGCTCATTTTTATTAATGGGCATCATAATCGTACCCTCAACCGAAAGCCCGCTGAGTATCAGCGCAGTCTGCGTAATCGGGAGCTGACCCAATGCCTGAAGCCTCTTAAAAGCAATGATATTTTGAAGATAAAATATCAACGAAACTCCTACCTTTATATCATCGCAGACTCCAGCATAGGATTCCTTTTCAGCATGGCGCTCAACGGTCACATCCTCCGTTGAACTGACCTGCGTGCCCCTCAGATAAGGAAAATAATATTCATATAAAAACCTGCTCTCCTCATCAAACTCACCTCGGATGCAGATACCCGCACCCTGAAGAAAATCAAGAAAAAGCTCCGCATAAACCCTGTCCTGCTCATCAACGGTAACATCTCTGAATGAAAAGTAATTTCCAACCTGCAAATCAGGTTTCTGAGAATCAGGTTTTAAAAGATTTTCCTTTACCACCTCATCAATCAGCGCCTGCAGGTCCTCTCTTTTTTTTATCTTACTAAAGCCAATAGCCCTTAAATATCTGTGCAATTTAAACTCCTTACGCCACCGCTTTTACTCCTAAAGCGATGCCCTACTCATGGCTGTTTATAGGAAATGACTTTTGCCGTTTACTTTATTTGCGTTTTTCCGCCCATATACGGCTGCAGTGCCTTCGGTATTTTCACGGAACCATCCTCCAAAAGATTGTTCTCCAAAAAAGCAATCAACATTCTCGGCGGAGCGACTACCGTATTATTCAACGTATGGGCAAAATATTTTCCATTTTCGCCGTTTACTCTGATTTTAAGCCTTCTTGCCTGCGCATCGCCAAGATTTGAACAGCTTCCGACCTCAAAATATTTCTTCTGCCTGGGCGACCATGCCTCCACATCGACAGACTTCACCTTAAGGTCAGCCAAATCTCCCGAGCAGCACTCAAGAGTACGCACCGGAATATCCAATGTTCTAAACAAATCAACTGTGTTCTGCCACAATTTGTCAAACCACATCGGCGATTCCTCCGGTTTGCATACCACAATCATTTCCTGCTTTTCAAACTGGTGTATTCTGTACACGCCGCGCTCCTCAAGACCATGCGCGCCTTTTTCCTTTCTAAAACACGGCGAATAGCTGGTAAGCGTTTTGGGAAGCTGCTCTTCGGGAATAATGGTATCAATGAATTTTCCAATCATGGAATGTTCGCTTGTGCCGATAAGGTATAAATCCTCGCCCTCAATCTTATACATCATCGCGTCCATCTCGTCAAAGCTCATAACGCCCGTAACGACATTGCTGCGAATCATAAACGGAGGAACGCAATATGTGAAGCCTCTGTCAATCATAAAATCTCTCGCATAAGAGATAACCGCGGAATGAAGCCGCGCAATATCACCCATCAGATAATAAAATCCGTTGCCGGCTACCTTTCTTGCACTGTCTAAATCTATGCCGTTAAGCTTTTCCATAATGTCTGTATGATACGGTATTTCAAAATCAGGCACCAAAGGCTCGCCGTATTTTTGAACCTCAACGTTTTCCGTATCGTTTTTTCCAATAGGCACACTGGGGTCAATGATGTTTGGAATTACCATCATAATCTTCAGCACCTTTTCGTTAAGCTCCTTCTCCCTTTCGGCAAGCTCCTCAAGCTTCTTTGCCTGCGCATTTACCTGAGCCTTAACCTCCTCGGCTTCCTCTTTTTTACCCTGACCCATAAGAGCGCCTATCTGCTTTGAAAGCTTATTCCTCTCTGCTCGGAGATTATCCGCTTCCTGCTGAGCTTTCCTTGCCTGTGCGTCCAGCTCAATAACCTCGTCAACAAGCGGAAGCTTATGGTCCTGAAATTTCTTCCTGATATTTTCCTTTACCGCCTCAGGATTTTCCCTCAAAAATTTAATGTCTATCATTTTAAAAAGTCCCCCATTCTTTTTTTATTTTATAACCTGCTGTATCACCACTGATGTATCCTTTATCAAATCAATCAGCTTTTCACCCTGAATGACCTGACCAAATCTGTCGTGCGTAATTCGAAGTATAGGTCTTTCCGGAAAATGCATGTTCTGCCTTAACACAATTCCCGTTTCACCCTGATTTGTCTTAACCCTTGAGCCTGCGGGATAAACCGCAATAAGCTGCAAAAACGCGTCGACAATATCACTGTCAAACCATATTCCGCTGTAATTTCTGATATTGTTGATTGCTTCATGGACACGGACCCTTGCTTTTCCAATCCCGCAGATTAGCTCGTCAAACTCATCGCACACTGCCACAATCTGCGTTTCACGCGAAATCAAATCCGTTCCGAGCGGATATCCTGAACGGTCCTTTCGCTCATGATGATTTAACACAATCTCCTTTGCCTGCTCGGAAAGCCAGTCCTCGCTTTTAATTGCCGTATAGCCGTAAATCGGATGCTTTTTATATTCCGACTGATCCTTTGCCGGCAAAAGATTAATGTCCTGATCCTCATATCGGATTACCAAATACCTCATTCCCAGGTCGTGTATCAAAGAACTGACACTAATGTCATAAACCTGTCTTTGCGTCATACCAAGCTTTAGCGCAATCAGTGTGGCAATCGTGCAGACCTGAAGCGAATGTTCGTATATATCCGCACTTCTTTCCTTTACGTCATAGACCTTTTCGACCACCTCGTCTTCCTCAAGAATATCCGCTATTATATTCTGCGCAGTTTCCGCAATTTTTTCCAAGCCTGATGTTTTTTGGTAAACATGCAGCTCAAGGATATCCTTTACCTTATTTTTAATCTGCTCCTCCACATCCTGCCGCAAAATCGTGACAGTTTCCATAGAGAGCCTTGAATGTTTTTTTTCAGGCTTTTCTTCTTTTTCTTCCTTTTTTTCAACAACAGGCGCGGACGGCTTGTCTGATGTGTCCTCCTCCTCAATATACACCGTAAAAATATTCAGCTCGCGCAGCTTATCAATATACTGCTTTTTTACAACCGTGCCTTTTCCAAGCACAACCGTGTAATCCTCAAGAAGCACATCGTTCGCAATGACATTTCCCTCTTTTAAATCTTCAATTGAAATTAATCTCATATATACCTCATTCCTGCGAACCTTAGTTCGCTGATGCTTTTTGCAGGCTCCCCTTTTAATCCTTATCCTTCTGTTGCCGGATTGCCGTTTACGGCCCGTTCCACTGCTACTTTTTCCTCATTGCTCAACGCAATTTCAGAATCCCCGTCCTTTACTCTTTTGGTATAGGAATAGCAGCCGTCTGAGCTATGTACCGAATTTAACAAAAATCCGTTATTATTTTCATCCAAAAGAACCAGTGCAAAGCTGAGCTTTCCTCCCATCTCCTTAAACGCGTCATACTTTACAAGCCCTATCTTTTGAAGCGACGACTCCTGCTTCTTAAATAATTTTTTGATATCATCTCTGTTCTCGCTCACATTAAGCTTAATAAATTTATTGTCCTCATAGAGAGTCATGATATCCTTTTCAAGGCTTGCCCCGTCCTTTCCCAGCATAAACTTTTTGTACTTTTTTTTGAAGCTGCTTATATTTACAAAAGCAACTATAATCAATATAAGCAGTATAATGTTTATTACAAACAGACCAAGAATAAGAAAGCCCGCGTCAATACCGCCCAGCCCTATCATATTTAAAAAATTACTATTCATCAGTATCCCCCATTCTGCGCTGCATTTTGTGTATATGCAAAGCCTGTATCAGACAACGCACGGATACAAGCTGTTTTTACTTCATCAAAAGCTGCTGTTTAACAATGCCTCGACCAACCTGTCCAAATCGTCATTGGAATAAAATTCAAGCTCTATCTTTCCGATGCCGCCCTTGCCCTTTGCACTGATAGCCACCTTCCTGCTGAGCTTTTCCTTAAGCTTATTTTCAATATCCTCATAAATATATTGAATATTTTTAGGTATTTCCTCCTGAGGTTTCTTCTCCGCAGGATTTAAAACTGACTTAACAATTTTTTCAACCTCCCGCACACTGAGCTTTTCATCGAATATTTTTTCAGCAATCTGCTTTTGCTGCTCTTCATCCTGTATCGGAATAAGCGCTCTTGCATGACCTGTCGAAAGCTTGTCGTCGATTATCATTTGCTGAACAAAATCGCAAAGCTTTAAAAGACGCATACTGTTCGTTATCGTACTCCTGCTTTTTGACACACGCTCTGCCACTTCGTCCTGTTTTAAATGAAATTCCTCCAAAAGTCTTTTATAGGCAATCGCTTCCTCAATCGGATTTAAGTCCTCTCTCTGAATATTCTCAATAAGAGAGATTTCCATAATTTCCTGATCTGAATAATTCTTTATTATTACGGGAACCTCTTTCAAGCCGGCAAGCTTTGCCGCTCTCCATCTTCTCTCTCCCGCAATGATTTCATAATAATTTTTTCTGTCCTGAACAAGAATAGGCTGCAGCAATCCGAACTGTTTAATGGAATCCGCTAATTCCTGAAGCGCATCCTCGTCAAAATTTTTTCTTGGCTGTTCCCTGTTTGGTTCAACCTTTGTTATCTTTACTACTGTTTCCGCCTGACCTGTACCTTCATTACTCACAGGCTTGACAGCCTCCGCAGATATCAAGGTATCTAATCCTTTACCTAGTCCCCTTTTCGCCATTCAAATAATCTCCTTTAATTGATAGAACTCTACTTATTACTGTTATTATTGATAACCTCCTCCGCAAGTGCCATGTAGCTCTCCGCTCCTGCCGATTTGGAATCATAAATATTTATAGGCTGTCCATAGCTCGGCGCTTCCGCAAGCCTTATATTTCTCGGTATCAACGTGTTGTAAACCTTTTGGCTTAAATTATTTTTTACATTCTCCACTACCTGATTGGAAAGATTTGTGCGGGAATCATACATTGTAAATACCACACCGTCCATATCCAAATCAGGATTTAGCCTTTCTTTTACCAGATTTACCGTATGTATAAGCTGGCTAAGCCCTTCCAACGCGTAATACTCACATTGTATTGGAACCAAAACGGCGTCTGCTGTCGTCATGGCATTTACCGTCAATAAATTCAAGGAAGGCGGACAATCAATTATAATAAAATCATAGTTATCCTTTACCCAATCAATTTCATTTTTTAATATAAAATCCTTGTCATTTACACCAATTAACTCAATCTCGGCAGCGGCAAGATTTACGTTAGACGGAATTATCGAAACATTAGAAAATACTTCCTTTAATATACAATCCTCAACCGAGCAGTCACCCATGATTAACTCATAAACCGTGTTCTCCAGCTCGTTTTTTTCTATTCCATATCCGCTGGTTGTATTTCCCTGAGGGTCCATATCAATCACTAAAACCTTTTTTCCTTTTGCAGCGATACATGCCGACAAATTGATTGATGTAGTTGTCTTACCAACGCCACTTCATCAAAAGCTGCTGTTTAACAATGCCTCGACCAACCTGTCCAAATCGTCATTGGAATAAAATTCAAGCTCTATCTTTCCGATGCCGCCCTTGCCCTTTGCACTGATAGCCACCTTCCTGCTGAGCTTTTCCTTAAGCTTATTTTCAATATCCTCATAAATATATTGAATATTTTTAGGTATTTCCTCCTGAGGTTTCTTCTCCGCAGGATTTAAAACTGACTTAACAATTTTTTCAACCTCCCGCACACTGAGCTTTTCATCGAATATTTTTTCAGCAATCTGCTTTTGCTGCTCTTCATCCTGTATCGGAATAAGCGCTCTTGCATGACCTGTCGAAAGCTTGTCGTCGATTATCATTTGCTGAACAAAATCGCAAAGCTTTAAAAGACGCATACTGTTCGTTATCGTACTCCTGCTTTTTGACACACGCTCTGCCACTTCGTCCTGTTTTAAATGAAATTCCTCCAAAAGTCTTTTATAGGCAATCGCTTCCTCAATCGGATTTAAGTCCTCTCTCTGAATATTCTCAATAAGAGAGATTTCCATAATTTCCTGATCTGAATAATTCTTTATTATTACGGGAACCTCTTTCAAGCCGGCAAGCTTTGCCGCTCTCCATCTTCTCTCTCCCGCAATGATTTCATAATAATTTTTTCTGTCCTGAACAAGAATAGGCTGCAGCAATCCGAACTGTTTAATGGAATCCGCTAATTCCTGAAGCGCATCCTCGTCAAAATTTTTTCTTGGCTGTTCCCTGTTTGGTTCAACCTTTGTTATCTTTACTACTGTTTCCGCCTGACCTGTACCTTCATTACTCACAGGCTTGACAGCCTCCGCAGATATCAAGGTATCTAATCCTTTACCTAGTCCCCTTTTCGCCATTCAAATAATCTCCTTTAATTGATAGAACTCTACTTATTACTGTTATTATTGATAACCTCCTCCGCAAGTGCCATGTAGCTCTCCGCTCCTGCCGATTTGGAATCATAAATATTTATAGGCTGTCCATAGCTCGGCGCTTCCGCAAGCCTTATATTTCTCGGTATCAACGTGTTGTAAACCTTTTGGCTTAAATTATTTTTTACATTCTCCACTACCTGATTGGAAAGATTTGTGCGGGAATCATACATTGTAAATACCACACCGTCCATATCCAAATCAGGATTTAGCCTTTCTTTTACCAGATTTACCGTATGTATAAGCTGGCTAAGCCCTTCCAACGCGTAATACTCACATTGTATTGGAACCAAAACGGCGTCTGCTGTCGTCATGGCATTTACCGTCAATAAATTCAAGGAAGGCGGACAATCAATTATAATAAAATCATAGTTATCCTTTACCCAATCAATTTCATTTTTTAATATAAAATCCTTGTCATTTACACCAATTAACTCAATCTCGGCAGCGGCAAGATTTACGTTAGACGGAATTATCGAAACATTAGAAAATACTTCCTTTAATATACAATCCTCAACCGAGCAGTCACCCATGATTAACTCATAAACCGTGTTCTCCAGCTCGTTTTTTTCTATTCCATATCCGCTGGTTGTATTTCCCTGAGGGTCCATATCAATCACTAAAACCTTTTTTCCTTTTGCAGCGATACATGCCGACAAATTGATTGATGTAGTTGTCTTACCAACGCCACCCTTTTGATTTGCTATTGCAATAATTCTCCCCATTATATTCTCCATTCCGGAGCGTTAGTGACGGGGCGACGCAAATATAAAATTTGCGTCTGCCATCATACAAATTTGTGACGCTCCGACACAAATTTGTGTATGAAGAATAAGCTATCGAGCTTATTTTTCATACTATTCTCCATTCCTTTAATGTGTTTTTACTTTTTGTCTGAACTGTTATTAAATATTATATCACTATTGAAAATGATGCGCACTAACTTTTTTTAATTTTATAAATGTTTCACGTGAAACATTTTTTTATCGTATAGAAATAATGTTTCACGTGAAACATTAGACATTAAATACATCTATAGTGAACGACAAAAGTCGTTTCCTATAAAATTTTATATATTAGGACTCACCAGCTCATTGCGGATACAAAAAACAGCAGCCTGTGTACGGTCACAGCAATCAATCTTTTTATAAACATTAAATAAATGGTTCTTTACTGTCTGCTCGCTTATACACAATCTGTCTGCGATTTCTTTATTCAAAAGCCCTGACGCCACAAGCTTAAGCACTTCCATTTCCCGTCTCGAAAGAAAATTAATCTTTTCTCTGTCTATATCACGCCCGACCAGTTTAGCATTCAAAAAAGGAATCAGGCTCGGCTGTATAAATTTTTCTCCCGAATATAAACAATTAATAGCTCTTATCAGCTCATGTGAATCGGAATTTTTTAAAATATACCCTTCCACTCCTATATCAACAGCCTTAATCACATATTCTATCTCTTTATATACAGTGAGAATTAAAATTTTCGGTCTGCGCTTTTTTTTAACAAGTATACTGGAAACATCTATTCCATTCATTTCAGGCATATTAATATCAAGAAGTAAAATATCAGGCAAGATATTGCAAAGCTTCGATATACATTCACTGCCTGTGCCCGCTTCCGCGATTACACTGATATTTTCATCAAACTCAATAAGATTTTTTAATCCTTCCCTAACCATCTTATGATCGTCAGCTATCATGACTTTAATCATACGGTTTTATCTCCATTTCAGTATTTTTCATTTTATAGGTATCACGGCATTAATAGTCGTTCCGTTATCATTTGAAATAATCTTCATATCACCGTCCAGCAGACGCACTCTTTCCATCATAAAAGAAATTCCAAAATGATTGTCCTCCAATTGACTTTTAAAACCTGCACCATTATCAGCAATAGCAATAAAAATCTGCTGCTCCTTACATTTTACGGACACCGACACCCTATCTGCATGAGAATGTTTGATTACATTTTGGCATGCCTCATTCACAAAATGAAAAACAGACACCGCAGTTATGCCATCATCCGTATTGATATTATCAACATCAAAGCTCACATCAAATCTGTTTTCATAAAGCTTATCGTACAATCCCTGAAACGCAGCAGCGTACCCGATATCATCAAACACCATAGGACGCAAATTATAGATAATGTCACGAATACCGTCAATCATCGACTTTATCTGCCTTTTTGCCAAAATCAGCTCAAGCTTTGATTGCACAATATCTTTATCCATATATAGTATTGCAAGCTCGATTTTTTGAAACAGGCATACCATATCCTGCACTGTATTATTATGAAGCTCCTCTGCTATTCTCTTTCGCTCGCCCTCCTGCATAAAAAGAATATCTCTGTTATCTTCCATCACCTTATAGCGGCTCCTTTGCCGGTATTCCCGCCTTACGCGGATATTTTTTTGGAGTTGTCTTTAGCTTCTTTATGATCAAAAGAGTTCTGTTAATATCTGAATTGGGAAGAATAAATGTCTCGCATTTTAACAAACTGCCTCCCAGTATATTAATTGAACGCTCCGCACCGGACAGCTCGTTTAAAATCTTATCCGACTTATAAGAAACAAATAAACCGCCCGGTTTCACAAACGGTATGCAATACTCTGAAAGAACGGACAAATCCGCAACTGCACGTGAAACACACAAATCAAATTTTTCACGATAACTGCCGGGCTTTGCAAAATCCTCCGCCCTGCCATGCACCGCTTCTATATCCTCCAATCCAAGAGCATCAATTACCTCATTCAAAAACCTGACTCTTTTTCCCAAAGAATCCAAAAGGACTACATGCAAATTTGGAAAGGCAAGCTTTAAAGGAATACCCGGAAATCCCGCTCCTGTTCCAACGTCAATCAGGGTAAGCGGCTTTGTACAATCTATTGCCTTACAGAGTGAAAGACTGTCCAAAAAATGCTTTGTACAAACCTCATCAAATTCCGTTATGGCAGTTAAATTCATAAAGCTGTTCCATTCAATCAAAAGCTCATAATATTGAATAAGCCGGTTAAGCTCTAAATCACCAAGCTCTAATCCAAGCTCTCCTAATCCTGCTTTAAATTTAATCAAATCATATTTTTCAAAATTCATCATAATCCCCAATCAAAGCGTACCTTGCCTGCTTTCCAAATATACCAAAAGCACTGAAATATCCGCCGGTGAAACACCGCTTATACGTGATGCCTGTCCTACGGAAACGGGCTTAAATTTATTCAGCTTTTGCCTTGCCTCAAGCCTGAGATTGCCGATATTTTCATAGTCAATATCCACGGGTATTCTCTTTTTTTCCATCTTTTTATAAGACTCAACCTGCTTGAGCTGGCGCTTAATATAACCGTCATATTTAATATTAATATTAATCTGCTCAATCACGTCACTTGAAAGCTTTGGTCTGTTCTCATCCAATTCCTCTATAAGCTCATAGGAAAGCTCAGGTCTGCTGATTAACTCCGCAAGCGACACCACGGTTTTTAAACCCGCGCTCCCCTTGCTTTGCAAAAATTCCTGAATTTTTTTGTTTGCACCGACCTTTATTCCATTAAGGCGCTCAAGCTCCGAAGCAATCAACCTCTCCTTTTTACATACATAATCGTATTGCTCCTTTGTTACAAGACCTGCCTCATAGCCGATTTTGGAAAGACGTAAATCCGCATTATCCTGACGCAGTAAAAGACGATATTCAGCACGCGAGGTCATCATACGGTATGGCTCAAAATTTTCCTTTGTCACCAAATCATCTATAAGCACACCTATATATGCCTGCGAACGGTCAAGCACGAGCTGCTCCTTTCCCTGCAAAAAAAGACCGGCATTCATTCCGGCAATCAACCCCTGCGCAGCCGCTTCCTCATAACCGCTGCTCCCATTAAACTGCCCTGCGCTGAAAAGTCCCAAAATCCGCTTAAACTCAAGCGTAGGGTAAAGCTGATCCGGATTAATGCAGTCATACTCAATCGCATATGCGTTTTTTACCATCCTGCAATTCTCAAGTCCCGGAACTGTCCGATACATGGCAAGCTGCACATCCTCGGGAAGCGACGAGCTCATGCCGCCCACATACATTTCATTTGTATGAAGTCCCTCAGGTTCAATAAATACCTGATGCCTCTCCTTATCCGCAAATTTAACCACCTTATCCTCTATGGACGGGCAATAACGCGGACCGGTTCCCTCTATAACTCCCGCGTAAATCGGCGAACGGTCAAGATTCTCACGGATAATCTCATGCGTTTTTTCGTTAGTATATGTAAGCCAGCAGGAAGCCTGCTCTATCTGCACATCCTCGGGATTTGTGGAAAATGAAAAGGGTACAACCCGCTCATCGCCAAACTGCTCCTCCATTTTCTCAAAATCTATCGAACGCTTATCCATTCTCGCAGGTGTTCCGGTCTTAAATCTGCGCATCTCCACACCAAGCGATTTCAAGCTGTCCGTCAGATAATTTGCCGCCTGCAGACCATTCGGACCGGTATATGTTATCGCCTCCCCGCAAAGACACCTCGCCTTCAAATAAGTGCCGGTACACAAAACAACCGCTCCTGCCTCATAGACTGCGCCCGTATATGTCCTGACTCCCGTAATTTTTTTTTCATAATATCCCTGCGACAAAGGCAAATCCTCTGCCAAAAGCTCAATAACCTCGGACTGCCTGATTGACAAATGCTCCTGATTTTCAAGCACCTTACGCATGGCGCGCGAATACTCAGCCTTATCCGCCTGCGCCCTTAACGAATGAACCGCAGGACCCTTCGAACGATTCAGCATTTTCGACTGAATAAAGGTTTTATCAATATTTTTTCCCATTTCACCGCCAAGCGCGTCCAGCTCACGCACCAAATGTCCCTTTGACGACCCGCCGATATTCGGATTACATGGCATAAGCGCAATACTGTCCACGCTCACCGTAAAAATAACTGTTTCCAAACCCATCCGCGCACACGCAAGCGCCGCCTCGCATCCCGCATGACCGGCGCCCACTACGCACACATCAACCTTTTCCCTAATACCGGGCATTTTTTCATCATCTCCATCTATATAACATAACCACGGCTTCTATTTTCCCATACAGAACTTACCAAATATTTCATTTACCAAATCATCGCCGACTTCCTCACCGATAATCCTTCCAAGGGAAGCGTATGCGCTCATCAAATCAATGGAATAAAAATCCTCCGGCATATCGTTCTTAAGGCTTTCAAACACATGTTCAATACTTTCATATGACTCAAGCAGCGCTTCCTTATGCCTTTGACTTGTAATATAAATTTCATCATTTATATTAAGCTCACCACCAAAAAACATTTCCCTTATGGCATTCTCAAACTCATCAATTCCGATATTCTCTTTTGTTGAAGTTTTTATTATCCTAAAGCCTTTATTTTCTGACATGCATGTCATTTTTTTAATAAAATCAGCCAGCTTCTGCTCACTGACAGCCTGTTCCAAATCAGTTTTATTCAGCAGCGCAATTATTTTCTTTTCAGCAATTAAATTCATAATTTCATCATCATTCTCATCAAGCTCTCTCGATGAGTCGACGACATAGATAATCAAATCAGCATTATTCGCATATTCGCGCGCCTTTGCAACACCGATTTTCTCCACCTCATCATCCGTATCGCGAATCCCCGCCGTATCTATGATATTGAGCACTACGCCGCCAAGGCGCACGGACTCCTCAAGCACATCGCGCGTAGTTCCCGCGACACTTGTTACAATCGCGCGCTCCTCACCCACAAGGATATTCAAAAGCGATGATTTTCCCACATTCGGTTTTCCCACAATCACGGTATTAATTCCGTCCTTCAAAAGCTTACCGTTATCAGCGCTGTCAATCAGCTTTTTCAAATCGGATTGTACGGACAAAAGCTTTTTTTCCAGCCTCTCACGATAGCCGTCAAGACTTATATGTTCAGGGTCGTCGAGCGCGGATTCAATAAAAGCAATTTCATATAAAATATCAGCCCGAAGAGCCTTTACCATATCAGACAACGAACCTTTTAATTGACTTACAGACGCTTTAAGGGCAAATTCGTTTTTGGAATTAATGATATCCATAACAGCTTCAGCCTTTGACAAGTCAATTCTTCCATTCAAAAACGCGCGTTTTGTGAACTCGCCGGGCTGTGCGAGTCTGCATCCGTTCTTTAAAACAGCTCCTAAAATTTTATTCATCACAAAAATACCGCCGTGACAGTCTATCTCCACGGTATTTTCCCTTGTATAGGTATTGGGAGCTTTCATCACCGCCACCATCACCTCGTCCACCAGGCTGTCTCCGTCATAAATAAACCCATAATGAAGCGTATGGCTTTGTACATCTGCAAGCCTTTTTTTACCTGTCTTAGACCTGTATACCATGTCGGCAATTTCTATCGCATCATCACCGCTTATCCTTACAATCCCAATTCCCGAATCACTCACAGCAGTGGCGATTGCCGCAATCGTATCTGCCATTATCTCCTCTTTCCTGCGCTGCTTTTTGCGCTGCTCTTTCTTATACTAAATTCAAAAGAACCCTGTATAAAACAAGGCTCTTTCTTTCATTACTCTTCACTTTTGGAATCCTGTTCCATCTTATCGACATTCTCGTTAACATCATTTTTATAATCCTTATGATAGCTGCCGTAACCCTTATTATATCCGCCTCTGCTGTAGCCGCCCTTGCTGTAGCCCTTATTATATCCGCCTCTGCTATAGCCGCCCCTGTCAGAATATCCTGTTTCTCTCTTGGGAACCACAACTACACGCCTAAAAGGCTCCTCGCCCTCGCTATGGGTTGTAACATACTTGTCATTTTGAAGCGCGGAATGAATAATCCTTCTCTCATAAGGATTCATCGGCTCTAAGGAAACAGGTCTTCTTGTCCTCTTTACCTTATAAGAAATATTCCTTGCAAGATTTTCAAGCGTTTCCTTACGTCTTTCCCTGTAATTTTCAGTATCAACCTTAACTCTGATGTACTCGCCCGTGCCTCTGTTCACGACAAGAGATATTAAATACTGCAATGAATCAAGCGTCTGACCGCGCTTTCCGATTAAAACACCCATATCATCGCCGCTAAGCTCTACATTAAGGCTGCTCAACGACTCATTATATTTGATATCCGTATTTACAGTCATTCCCATAGCCTTAAACACATCTGTAAGGAATTTTCCGGCAACTGCTTCAACATCAATTTTTTCACCGCTTGCCGCCGGCGTCCTGACAGTATTGACAGAATGGATTTCCGAACGAATTTCCGAGGTTCTGATCAAATCTTCATTCTTCTGCTCCTCTTCCGCTTTAACTCTTGCCCTGATAACGGCAGGCTTTGCGCCAATACCCAAAAAGCCTGTCTTTCCCTCTTCAATCACTTCATATTCAAGCTTATCGCTGGGAATTGAAAAATGTCTGCATGCCTCTGTTATCGCATCATTTTTTGTTGTACCTTTAAATTCCATGTATTCCATCGTAATCCTCCATTCTTATAAGGGAAGAACCTCACACCTTGTATCACTTATTTCTACTTATTATTTTTCTCATTGTACTGCTTAACCATATTTGCCTTGGCTGCAAGGCTGCCCGCCTTGGCATTACTGTTGTAATATTCCGTCGATTTCTTTATTTCCTCCGCCTGCTCCTCTTTCGTTAATTCGGTTCTTTTCACGGAATTATTGCGGTAGGCAGCCTTCGATGAAATATTTTTCGTATTTGTCCTGGCGGCTGACTTAAGCTTTTCAGGGTCAATTCCCTGCTTTTTAAGCTTTTCATTATATTTTTCAATATTTTTGGCTATCTGTGCGTCAATATCCATATTATCAATATGCTTATTGATAACCACCTGCTGAATACTTCTGACAACCGCACCGATAACCCAGTAAAGACCCATACCTGCCGGAAGCGTCAGACAGAACCACGCGGACATAATAGGCATCAGCGTATTCATTGTTTTCATGGACTGCTGCATTGCTTCCGCCGTATCGTTCTGCTGCTTTTTTTTGTCACTGCCGTTATCCTGTGAAGCCTGAGGCATAAGCTTATAATTAATCCACTGCGTCAGAGCCGAAAGCACGGGAATTGCTATCGCACCTGCCAAAAGCAGGTAATTTCCGGCAGCAAATGCCGTTTTTATCGTATCCATCGGCGAATTTGCAATATTTAATCCGAGGAAATTATTGTAAGTGTCAATCAGTCCCTTTTCCGCGCCGTTAGAAAGAATAATATTTCCCTCATAGGTAAGCTCGGCAAGCCCGAACTTTTCGGATATCACAGCCATATCTGCCGATGACGTCTTATTAAGAGTATCGATGATGGCGTTTCTTGTGTTATCCGCAAGAGCAAAATTTTTCGTAAAGGATGCGGCTGCCGTAGTTTCTTTTATATAGTCCACTCCGCCCGAAACCGACATAATCTTATCGGCAAGCACTCCAAATGCTTCGCCTATTCTCGTAACATATGCGGGCATTGAATAGATAACTCTGTAAAGCGCAAAAAGAATAGGCATCTGTATCAAAAGCTGTAAACAGCTTCCTGACGGAGATACGCCGTACTTCGCATACACCTGCTTTGTTTCCGCATTCATTGCCACAACGGATTCATTATCCTGCTTACCCTTATATTTCTGCTGAATAGCAGTAATTTCAGGATTCATTCTCGCCGACAGCTTTGAAAATTTCTGCTGCTTAATCGTAAGCGGCATAAGCAGCAGATAAATTACAATTGTAAATAAAATAATTGATAAACCGATATTCGGAATTCCGACAAAATTGAGTAATTCAAATATAGCGTTCATAATAAGACCAAGCAGCCATACTATATACTTAAATATCGGAGTCGAATTTTGGGTTAAAAGCAGTAAATCCATTCTAATCCTCATTTCTGAGCAACTCTGTTGCGAAGAGGCGGCGAGAAAGCCGCGAATGCGGTTTCTTGCCTGCCATCATGGCTATTTGTTTTCGCTCAGAAACAAATAGCCGTATAAAAATAAGCTATCGAGCTTATTTTTCATACTATCCACATTAATTATCTTTCTTAGAACTTATAGAAAGTCTTAAACCTTTTTTTCAGTGGAACCGGGTCGTAACCTCCCTTTGAAAAGGGATTGCATCTAAGTATTCTCCATATAGTAAGCAGAGCGCCCCTGATAAATCCAAATCGCTCAAATGCCTCAAGCCCATACTGAGAGCATGACGGACAATAAGGACATTTTGTTGATTTAAGAGGCGACAGGTATTTCCTGTAAAATAAAATCAATTTTATGGAAAGCCTTTTCATCATAATCCTCCATTCCGGGAACGTTTAAATTCGAGGAACCTCAATAGAAAGCTGCGAATACAGCTTCTATTGTCGGATTATTTTCATAATCCCGTTAATTTTCTAATATGTTCTCAAGACGTTTTTATGCAATCTTGATATATGCAGCAGCGCGCTCTCTATATCGGAATATTTTGCCGCGCCTGTATTTGTCCTCGCAACGACTACTATGTCTAAACCACTATTAAACATATCCTCATGCAGTCTGTAACTTTCTCTCACAAGCCTCGTGACATGATGTCTGACAACACTGTTTCCCACTTTTTTGCTAACTGAAATCCCAAGTCTGTTTTTATCCGTATTATTTTCCCATACATACATAATCAAATACCTGTTTGCATAGCTTTTTCCTTTGCCGTAAACATTCTTAAAATCCCTGTTGCTTTTTAATGATTCCGAAAATTTCATTATTAATTACCTGTAATTATAATTACCTGTTATGCCATTACTGAAAACACTGCAATAGTCGTGCCCTTATATATAGCATAGAAAAAAAGGTCACACACTAATGTGACCTGTAAATTATGCAGATAATTTTTTTCTTCCTTTTGCACGTCTTGCGGATAAAACCTTTCTTCCGCTCCTTGTGCTCATTCTCTTTCTAAATCCATGAACCTTTTTCCTATGTCTTTTTTTAGGCTGAAATGTCATTTTCATTACCGAAACACCTCCTTCTTACCTTCCTTATTCATAACCCTGCCGCTAAACCGGCAATTGATATAAATACCGCATCCCCCGTAAAAGGGCATACAAATACCATGTATCAGAAAATATCGTAACAATTATATAACACGCCTGCGGATTAGTCAACAGAAAAAACTTTTCAAAAAAAAGTTTTTTCAAAAAGTTTTTTCAGAATATTTTTCCACGTTAAGTGTTTTTTATCCACAATTTGTGATTAACTTGTGGATAAACGGTTGAAAAAATGTAGAAAACCCTCCTCAGCTTTAAAAATATTCCGCTAACATCAAAGTGAAAAATGTTAATAAAAATTTATCAGCTTATCCACCGGCTTGTGGATAAATTAATAAATTTAAAACATTTTTATGGCATTATCACTTTTACATTTGATTTTTTTCCACATTTGGTTTACTATTATTATGGTATATAATTTATTATACGGATTTTATGCAAGCATAAGCCGTAAAACGGTTAATTTTGACTATTTTTGACGCTTCGGCATAAATAAATTATATTGCATCACGTCGCCAGCGCTCTGGAATGGAGATTACAATGAACGAGATTAAAGAAAGATGGGAAGAAATAAAGGAAAATCTTAGAGAGGAATATGAGCTTACCAACGTTCCCTATTCTACTTGGATTAAACCTTTAAAATTTTACAAGGCTGAAAACAATACGGTAACTATTCTTGTACCTGCTGAACAGGCAAACCTTATAAGCTATATTAAGAAAAATTATTATTTATGCTTTAAGGCGACCATTTCAGAAATGATGAACTGTTATTATGATATTATTTTTATGGCAGAAAATGACGCCAATTTACAGGATAATACTTCAAAAAACACTTCCCTGAAAAACACAAATAACTTAAATTATGAAAACGCAAACCTGAACAGTAAATATAAGTTCGACACATTTGTGGTGGGCAGCAACAACAAATTTGCACATTCCGCCGCACTTGCTGTAGCCGAATCTCCCGGAGAAAACTATAATCCTCTTTATTTATATGGAGGCGCAGGTCTTGGCAAAACGCACCTTATGCATTCAATAGGTCATTTTGTACTTGAACAGAACCGGGATATGAAGGTTCTGTATGTCACAAGCGAACAGTTTACTAATGAAGTAATTGACTCCATCCGGAGCGGTAATGCCGCAGCAATGACTAATCTACGTGAAAAATACAGGACAGTTGACGTGCTTTTAATCGACGATATCCAATTTATTATAGGAAAGGAATCCACGCAGGAGGAATTTTTCCATACGTTTAACGCGCTCCACTCTGCCGGAAAGCAGATTATTATTTCATCAGATAAGCCTCCAAAGGAAATGGAAACCCTAGACGAGCGTTTCCGCTCGCGTTTTTCCTGCGGTCTGATTGCAGATATACAGCCGCCCGATTATGAAACGCGTATGGCAATTTTAAGAAAAAATGCCGAAACATATGACAGAGTTATTGACGATGAAATTATCCAATATATCGCCACAAACATAAAATCAAACATCAGGGAGCTTGAAGGGGCTTTAAATAAAGTAATAGCGAACGCGCGCCTTAACAAGCAGGAGCTTACGATAGAGCTTGCGGAGGACGCTCTTGGCGACGTGATTTATCCAAACAAGACAAGAGAGGTTACTCCAAAGCTTATCCTTGATACGGTTGCTGAGCATTTTGGAGTGTCAATAGACGATATATCCTCCCAAAAACGTGATAAGGAATTTGCGCTCCCGCGCCAGATTATCATGTATTTATGCCGCACCATGACAACGGAAACCTATCAGAACATTGCCACGCTTGTAGGTAAAAAGGACCATACCACCGTAATCAGCGGCGTAAAAAAAATAGAAAAGCTTATAAAGGACGATGGTGATTTGAAAAATAAGATAGATACAATAAAGAAGAAAATATCTCCGTCCTAAATTACGAAATTGTGAATTAATGTGAATAACTTCAGGTTAATTCTGAACGTTATCCACTATATAAAAAATAAAAATTTCTTTTAAAATAAAGGAAAATCGGAGTTATACACAAATCCACGCCTATTATTACTAAGATTATGAAATATATATTATTTAATATATCATTTTCGCGGTAAAATTTTCATCGTATAGGAAAGTTCGTCCTATGCGGCAAAAAAGCATTAGCGGACTAAAGTCCGCAGGAATGAGGTATATACATGAAAATCATATGCTCAAAGGGAAATCTTTTGAATGGAGTAAACACTGTTTCCAAGGCTGTGCCAAGTAAAACCACTATGTCTATTTTGGAATGTATTCTGATAGATGCATCCAAGGGACAGATAAAGCTTACCGCAAATGATATGGAGCTGGGAATAGAAACGGTTATTGAGGGCGAAATCATTGAAAAAGGACTCATTGCGCTTGACGCGAAAATTTTTCTTGAGATGGTGAGAAAGCTTCCGGACAATGATATTACGATTGAAACTGACGCTGCATACAAGGCGACAATTACCTGTGAAAAGGTAAAATTTAATATTGTCGGAAAATCGGGAGAGGATTTTTCATATCTTCCGCAGATTGAGCGTTCGGAGTCTGTTATAGTTTCTCAGTTTACCTTAAAGGAGGTCATAAGACAGACTATTTTTTCGGTTGCCGTCAATTTTACGAACAAAATCCTTACGGGAGAGCTTTTTAAAATAAATGATGATATTTTGAAGGTTGTTTCATCGGACGGACTTAGAATTTCACTTCGTAAAATCCGGTTGAAAAATTCTTATCCTGCAAAAAAAGTTATTGTGCCCGGAAAGACGCTCAATGAAATCAGTAAAATTCTTGCGGGTGATGTTGATAAGGACGTGAGTATTTTCTTTACCGATAAGCATGTGCTGTTTGAATTTGACAATACGACGGTTGTTTCAAGGCTGATTGACGGGGAGTATTTAAAGATTGACAATATTCTTTCCGCTGATTATGAAACGAAGATAAAGCTCAATAAGAGAGAATTTTTGGGATGCATTGACCGTTCGACGCTTTTGGTGAAGGAGGGCGACAAAAAACCCCTTATATTAAATATTCTTGACGATGTGATGGAGCTTAAGATGAATTCCTTTGTGGGAAGTCTTAATGAGGAGCTTGATATCACGAAGATGGGCAAAGATTTGGAGATTGGATTTGACCCTAAATTTCTGTTGGATGCGCTAAAGGTGATTGACGATGAGGAGATAGAAATTAAGCTGCTTAACTCAAAGGCGCCTTGTTTTATCAAGGATGACGAGGAGAATTACATTTATCTTATTCTGCCCGTTGCATTCAGCAGATAGAACAAACAAAATTGCTCAGAAATGAAGATTAAAATGAATTTGGAGATTTAACTGCAATGAAAGAAGTATTTATAAGGGATGATTTTATAAAGCTGGGTCAGGCATTGAAGCTTTCGGGGCTTGTGGATTCGGGAATTGACGCAAAAAACATTATTCAGAACGGATATGTAAAGGTAAACGGAGAGGTTGAAACGCGGCGCGGAAAAAAGCTTGTCGTCGATGATGAGGTCTGCTTTAATAAAAACAGCTTTGTGATCAAGAAAGTATAAATTGGTGGGTAACATGAGGTGATAAATGATTATAAAATCACTTGAGCTTGAAAATTTAAGAAATTACCGGCAGCTTTCGATTAATTTTGACAGCGGTACAAATATTTTGTACGGAGATAACGCGCAGGGAAAGACAAATATTCTTGAGTCAATCTATCTTTCCGCGACCACAAAATCCCACAAGGGAAGCAAGGATAGAGACGTGGTGAATTTTGAGTCGGACGAGGCGCATATCCGTACTTATGTGATTAAGGATGGGCTTGAAAACCGCGTGGATATGCACCTTCGGAAGAATAAGAGCAAGGGTATCGCGATAAACGGGCAGAAGATTAAAAAAGCGGCGGATTTGCTGGGACTTTTGAATGTGGTGTTTTTCTCGCCGGAGGACTTGTCAATTATAAAAAACGGTCCCTCCGAGCGGCGGCGCTTTGTTGATATGGAGCTTTGTCAGTTGGACAGCTTTTATTTATATAATCTGAATAATTACAATAAAATTGTAAATCAGAGGAACCGGCTTTTAAAGGATTTATATTTTAATCCGAACTTGCGGGAAACGCTTTTTATATGGGATTCGCAGCTTGTGTCGTATGGAAGCAAGCTGATTGAACGGCGTGCGGCGTTTGTAAAGCAGTTGAATGAGATTATTTATGACATTCATGTCAGATTATCGGGCGGAAAAGAAAATTTAAAAATTGTTTATGAGCCTGATGTACAGATAGGAGAGCTTGAGCAGCGGCTTAAGGAAAGTCAGGAGAGGGATATAAAGCTTAAGCAGACTACAGTCGGACCGCACAGGGACGATTTTTCATTCATTGCGGATGGAATTGACATTCGCAGGTTCGGCTCGCAGGGGCAGCAGAGGACGGCGGCACTGTCGTTAAAGCTTTCTGAAATTGAGCTTGTGAAAAAATTGACGAAAGATACGCCGCTTTTGCTTTTAGACGATGTTTTGTCGGAGCTTGACAGCAGCAGGCAGAATTATCTGCTGAACAGTATCGGTGATATTCAGACGATTATTACCTGTACGGGGCTTGAGGAATTTGTAAATAACAGGTTTGAAATCAACAGGATTTTCAGGGTTTCAAATGCGACGGTGACGAATGAGAATTAAGCTTTGACGTCACTGAACAGCTATGGTTAGAAACAGGAAAGGCAGGTTGTATAAATTATGAGTACGGAATACGGAGCTGACCAAATTCAGATATTGGAAGGGCTTGAGGCTGTACGGAAAAGACCCGGCATGTATATCGGAAGTACCTCTTTACGAGGCTTGCACCATTTGGTATATGAGATTGTTGACAATTCCGTTGACGAGGCGCTTGCGGGCTTTTGCGATACGATTGACGTGACGATTAATCCGGATAATTCGGTGACGGTCATTGACAACGGACGCGGAATACCTGTGGGGATTAACCATAAGGCGGGAATACCTGCGGTTGAGGTTGTATTTACCATTCTTCATGCCGGCGGCAAATTCGGAGGCGGAGGCTATAAGGTTTCCGGCGGGCTTCATGGAGTAGGCGCGTCTGTGGTGAACGCGCTTTCCACATGGCTTGAGGTGGAGATTTATTCGGAGGGTAAGGTTTATAAGCAGCGCTATGAGCGGGGGCATGTGTGTTATCCGCTTAAGGTGGTCGGCGACTGTGATCTGCAAAAAACGGGAACAAAAATTACTTTTTTGCCTGACCCTGAGATTTTTGAGGAAACAGTGTTTGATTATGACGTGCTAAAGCAGAGGCTCCGTGAGATGGCTTTTCTCACCAAAAATCTGAAGATTGTGCTGCGCGATATGCGCGGTGAGGATGGAATTGTCGAAAAGACCTTTCATTACGAGGGCGGCATAAGGGAATTTGTGGCGTATTTGAACAGGAGCAAGACGCCGTTATATGAGGATATTCTTTATTTTGAGGGGAAAAAGGATAATGTGTATGTTGAGGTTGCGATGCAGCACAATGATTCATACACGGAAAGCGCGTACAGCTTTGTAAACAATATCAATACGCCGGAGGGCGGAACTCATCTTGCGGGCTTCCGCAACGCGATAACGAAAACCTTTAACGATTATGCAAGAAACGCAAAGCTTTTAAAGGACAGCGAGGCGAATCTGAGCGGCGAGGATATCAGAGAGGGGCTTACCGCTATTGTTTCAATTAAGATTGAGGACCCTCAATTTGAGGGACAGACAAAGCAGAAGCTTGGCAACAGCGAAGCAAGAGGCGCTGTTGACGGTGTTGTGAGCGAGTATCTTACTTATTATTTGGAGCAAAATCCTACTGTTGCAAAGCTGATTTGCGAGAAGTCCATTCTTGCTCAGAGGGCAAGGGAGGCTGCGAGAAAGGCAAGGGATTTGACGAGGCGAAAGACTGCCCTTGACGGAATGACGCTTCCGGGTAAGCTTGCCGATTGTTCGGATAAGGATCCAAGCAAATGTGAAATCTTTATCGTGGAGGGAGATTCCGCCGGAGGCAGCGCAAAGACGGCGAGAAATCGCGCCACGCAGGCAATTCTTCCGCTTCGCGGAAAGATTTTGAACGTAGAAAAAGCAAGGCTTGACAGGGTATACGGTAACGCGGAGATTAAGGCGATGATTACCGCCTTTGGCACAGGTATTCATGAGGATTTTGACATCACTAAGCTTCGCTATGATAAGATTATCATTATGACGGATGCCGATGTGGACGGAGCGCATATTGCCACGCTTATGCTTACATTTTTGTATCGGTTTATGCCGGAGCTTATCAAGCAGGGGCATGTATATCTTGCAAAGCCGCCCTTATATAAGCTTGATAAGAATAAAAGGGTTTGGTATGCATATTCGGATGAGGAGCTTGCGGATATTTTAAACGAGGTGGGACGCGACCAAAACAATAAAATCCAGCGCTACAAAGGACTTGGAGAGATGGATGCGGAGCAGCTTTGGGATACGACCATGGATCCCGAAAAGCGTATTCTTTTGAAGGTTTCCATGAACGAGGAAACGGAGTCTGAGATTGATCTGACATTTACGACATTGATGGGTGATAAGGTTGAGCCGAGGCGCGAGTTTATAGAGGCAAATGCAAAGTATGTGAAAAATTTGGATATTTAACGGAATGGTTGGTGTCGCAGAATGAAAAATAAGTTTTTGAAATGAGGTAAGCTATGGACGATACAATATTTGATAAGATAGAGGAAGTAGATTTACAGAAAACGATGGAAACTTCGTACATCGATTATGCCATGAGTGTTATAGCTTCCCGTGCTCTGCCGGACGTCCGCGACGGTTTAAAGCCGGTACAGAGGCGTGTTCTCTATTCGATGATAGAGCTGAACAACGGACCTGACAAGCCTCACAGAAAATGTGCGCGTATTGTCGGCGATACCATGGGTAAATATCATCCTCACGGCGACAGCTCAATTTACGGCGCGCTGGTAAATATGGCGCAGGAATGGTCAACGCGTTATCCTTTGGTGGACGGTCACGGAAATTTCGGTTCAGTGGACGGCGACGGCGCGGCAGCCATGCGTTATACGGAAGCAAGGCTCAGCAAAATTTCCATGGAGCTTTTGGCGGATATAAATAAAGACACGGTCGATTTTGTGCCGAACTTTGATGAAACGGAAAAGGAGCCTACGGTGCTTCCGAGCCGTTATCCGAATCTTTTGGTGAACGGTACGCAGGGTATTGCCGTGGGTATGGCGACGAATATTCCGCCGCACAATCTTCGTGAGGTTATCGGCGCTGTGGTAAAGATGATTGACAATCGTGTGAATGAGGACAGAGATACGGAAATAGAGGAAATTCTTCCGATTATCAAGGGTCCTGATTTTCCGACGGGCGGTATGATACTTGGCACCAGAGGAGTTGAGGAGGCTTACCGCACGGGGCGCGGCAAAATCCGCGTGCGCAGCGTTACGAATATTGAAACAATGGCTAACGGAAAGAGCAGGATTGTGGTGACTGAGATTCCGTTTATGGTAAATAAAGCAAGGCTTATTGAGAAGATTGCGGAGCTTGTCAAGGAAAAACGAATCGACGGCATCACGGATTTGCGCGATGAATCAAACAGAGAGGGTATGAGGATTTGCATTGAGCTTAGCAAGGACGTGAATGCAAACGTGGTTTTAAATCATCTTTATAAGCATACTCAGCTCCAGGACAGCTTTGGAGTGATCATGCTTGCGTTGGTAGACAATCAGCCAAAGGTGATGAATCTTAAGGATGTGCTCGTGCACTATATCAGGCATCAGGAGGACGTTGTTACAAGGCGGACAAAGTATGATTTAAACAAGGCTGAGGAACGCGACCATATTTTGCAGGGCTTGCTGATTGCGCTTGATAATATTGACGAGGTTATCAAAATCATTCGCGGCAGCGCAAACACACAGGCTGCGAAGGAGGGCTTGATTGAGCGCTTTGGTCTTACGGACGTGCAGGCACAGGCGATTGTTGACATGCGTCTGCGCGCTCTCACCGGATTGGAGCGTGAAAAGCTTGAGCAGGAGCATGCGGAGCTTTTGAAGAAAATCGAGGAGTACAGGGCAATTTTGGCTGATAAAAAGCTTTTGCTCGGCGTTATCAGGGATGAAATCACGGTAATTGCCGACAAGTACGGTGACGACAGACGCACTAAATTCGGATATGACGAGGCGGAAATTGAGGCGGAGGATTTAATTCCGTGTGAAAATACTATTATCGCGATGACCAGCCTTGGATATATTAAGCGCATGACGGTTGATAATTTTAAGACGCAGCACAGGGGCGGCAGGGGAATAAAGGGCATGTCCACGCTTGAGGACGATTATATTGAGGACCTGCTTATGACCACTACCCACCATTATCTGATGTTTTTTACGAATTTCGGGCGCGTGTACAGAATTAAGGCTTATGAGATACCGGAGGCGGGAAGAACTGCCAGGGGCACTGCGATTGTCAATATTTTGCAGTTGAACCCGGGCGAGAAGATATCCGCAATGATTCCGATAAGCGATTATGAGGACGGAAAGCATCTGTTTATGGTCACGAAAAAGGGAATTGCTAAGAAAACGCCTATAATGGAATTTTCAAATGTGCGCAAAAAAGGGCTTGCGGCGATTTCTCTTCGGGATGATGATGAGCTGATAGAGGTTAAGATTACGGATGAAAGCTCAGAAATTTTCCTTGTGACAAAGTACGGTATGTGCATCCGGTTTAAGGAAACGGACGTACGCTCGATGGGGCGCGGCGCAATGGGCGTAATCGGTATGAATCTTGACGACGGAGATGAGATTGTCGGTATGCAGCTTGATACTCAGGGAGAGAGGCTTTTGATTGTATCGGAAATGGGTATGGGCAAGAGGACGAATATTGATGAGTTTACCGTGCAGAAGCGCGGCGGCAAGGGTGTGAAATGCTATAAGATTTCCGAAAAAACGGGCAATATCGTCGGAGCAAAGGCAGTTAAGAATGACAGCGAGATTATGATAATTACGACGGAGGGCGTGATTATACAGATTCCTGTAGAGGATATTTCAGTCTATAAGAGAAATACATCGGGCGTGAAGCTGATCAATCTGGACGAGGGTGTTACAGTGGCGAAGGTCGCAAAGGTGAAGCAAAAGCCTTCGGACGGCACGCAGGAGCAGGAATTTGCGGACATTGAAGAAAAATAAAAAACGGAATGGAATGGAGGGTTAGTATGTATCGTTATGTAGCGGTTGAACGTCAATTTTGCAGCGGCGGGCATGAGGTTGCTGCCATTCTTGCAAAGAAGCTGGGTTATAAGCTTTATGACCATGATATTTTGGTGGAAACTGCAAAGCGTCTTGAGCTTCCCGCAGTTTATATTTCGGATTTGGAAGAAACTGCATCGACGAATCCTCTGTTTAATCTGTCGCAGACAGCGCTCGGCGGTTTGAGCAAGAAAAAGAACATACCTCTTTCGGAACAGATTTTTGAAGCTGAAAGACAGGTTATCTTAGATGTGGCAGAAAATCAAAGCTGTGTGTTTGTGGGCCGCTGTGCCGGTGAAATTTTAAAGGACAGGGACGACTGCCTGAGAGTATTTATCTATGCGGATGATGAATACAGGCTTGAGCGTGCGAGAATGACGGAAAAAATTCCTGAGGAAAAGGCGGAAGCCGAGCTTAAGCGTGTTGACAAAAGGCGGTCTAATTTCTTTACAAGCCACACAGGCTGCAAATGGGGCGGAAAGGAATTTTTCCCGATAAGCTTAAATACATCTACGCTTGGCATTGATACATGCGTGAAAATTCTTGAGGCGGCAGTAGTGTGAAAAATAAATTTTTCACACTACTCAATCATATTATTGTATAAAAATAGCTTCTTCCCGTTTTTCCGATGCGTTTGATTGTTCCTGTTTCCAACAGGACATTCAACAACGTACACGCTCTTTTTTGCGGAATTTTTGCAGCCCTTGATAAATCCGATGAGGTAAATTTTTCGGGCAGTGTGTCGGGAAGAAGCTTTAAATAATCCGACATGGTATCTATACGCAGCTCGTTATAAATATCAACAGGTATTCCGTCCATTCGTGAAGAGCCTTTTTTTCTGTCGCGGCTCCAGCCGTTAAGACAGCGTGTTTCCTCCACGTCTATGAGAGATATGATAAAGTGAAGCCGCGGATTGGAGATAAACATTTTTATTTTGTAAAGCTCCGGTATGATTTGGTATGGCGTGCCTGTTTTGGGCGATTTACGTTTTGGCGAAAGCTCGCCCGTTTCCATATCAAGCCATGAAATCCATTTTGTGTGGGCGACAGGGTATATGATTGTGACCTCATGCTCCTGTAAAAAAAAGCTGAGCTTTTCTCTCATTGCGTTAAAGTTTCTTGTCTGTACCTCGAATATTTCACCGTCCACGCAGATATCTGCAACATAAGACCCAATCTTGATTTCGTGGTATGCGGGGTCGGGTGCATAATAATATTTTAAAACGCTATGTATTGTTTTTTCCTGCAGTGTTCCGATGCCGTTTTGTCCCTTTAATTCGCCTGTCATTTTACAACAGGCCTCGGAAAAAAGCTGTCTGTCAATCGTTTCCGGCATATTAATCTCCATTCCGGAGCGTTAGCGACGGGATGCCGTCACACTAACCCCAATTATAATATATGAACAAAGTGTTTATGAAGCAGTTTTATTGTATCAGATAAGGGAAAAATCCACAACAGGGACAGCTTGTAATGTTTCAGCATGCTTTTGTTGACGAATGGAATAATAATGGCTATAATTTATTTTAATGTTAAAAACGACCGGCATTTAGAGGTGAGCATAAGAAATGGGAATAGTTAAGAGTAAATATTATGGAATTATACGCGCCGTTACGGTAGGGATAGCCTTTTTTCTTCAGATAGGAATTATGATTTTATTGGCAGTGTATCTGATGAGGTATGGTATAGCAGTCTATTTTGCTCTTGAGTTTATCGGTATTATAACCGTTTTTGCGCTTGTTAATAATGCTGAATCTTACAAAATCAGTTGGATTATTATTATCCTTATTCTTCCTGTCGCGGGCTTTTTCTTATATATTATGTGGGGCAGGAGCCGCAAGAACGCAAAATATTTTAAGCATTTACGTGAAATAGAACAGGAACGGGCAAAGCATTTGATGAATGACGACGCGGTTGCCGAAGATTTGGAGATAGAGCATCCCAATAAAATTCAGATCAGCCGTTATCTGCGCAAGGAAGGATTTCCAATCTATAAAAATACAAGGGTAACTTACTATGATGAAGGAGAGACCGTGCTTACCGCGATGCTTGAGGATATCAGGAAAGCGGAAAAATTTATTTTCATGGAGTATTTTATTGTTTCCGAGGGAAGGGTTTGGGACAATATTCTTGATGTGCTTACGCAGAAGGTAGAGCAGGGTGTGGAGGTAAAGCTTCTGTTTGATGATTTTGGTACGCTTAAAATCAATACGCAAGCTTTTCGCAAGGATATGAAAAACAGAGGGATTGAGATGTGTATTTTTAACCCGATACACAAGGATATTGCCAGAATGTTTTTTAATTACAGAAATCATCAGAAAATTACCGTGATTGACGGAAATATCGCATATACAGGCGGCTTTAACCTTGCGGATGAATATGCCAATTATATAGAGCGTTTCGGACATTGGAAGGATTCGGGTGTGCGGCTTTACGGGGAAGGCGTTTACAGCTTTACATGCTTTTTTCTTGATATGTGGCGTATTTCAAATAAGGGCTTTGAAACGGGTAATGAAGCCTACCGCCCTAATGTGAGTGTAGAGGAGGAAGGGTTTGTGCAGCCGTTTTCAGGCGGTCCTCACAGAAATCCGCACAATCCGACAGAGGGCGTATATACGCGCATGATAAACAAGGCGAGGGATTATATTTATATTACAACGCCCTATCTTGTGCTTGACCAGAATATGCTTGGGGATTTGACCAGCGCGGCGGAAAGCGGCGTGGACGTCAGGATTATCGTGCCTAAGATATATGACAAGTGGTATGTTTATATGGTAAATGTTTCAAATTACGGAAAGCTGATGGAGGCGGGAGTTCAGGTTTATGAGTATGCGCCCGGCTTTATTCACGCGAAGAATGTCATTGTGGACGATGAGTGCGCTGTCTGTGGGACAATCAATACGGATTACAGAAGCTTTTATCTGCATTATGAATGTGGTGTGTTTATGAGTGAAACGGATGCGATAAATGATATGAAGGAGGATTTCCTACGGACGCTTGAGAAATGTGAGGCGATGGATTTGATTTCATGGTCAAAGCGTCCGATTGGAAATAAGCTGATACAGCAAATACTGAAAATTATTTCACCGCTGCTTTAATATAGGGTATAAATTTAACCTATTACTTTTTTCAGCGCCTCGAGAACTCTTTCCGCTTGAAACGGCTTTACGATAAAATCTCTTGCGCCTGATTGAATTGCCTCGATAACCATTGCCTGCTGTCCCATGGCAGAACACATGATGACGGTTGCGTTCGGGTCGTTTTTCTTAATTGCCTTCAATGCCTGGATGCCGTCCATTTCAGGCATTGTGATGTCCATAAGTACAAGGTCGGGCTTTGTTTCATTATACTTGTCTACGGCTATCTTTCCGTTTTCCGCTTCAGCGGCAATGTTATAGCCGTTTTTTGTCAAAATGTCTTTAATCATCATTCTCATAAAAGCCGCGTCATCAACAATTAAAATATTTTTTGCCATTTTAGTTCCTCCTCTGGAATAGTTTTTAAAATGGAATACGCAAAATCAAATATATGTATTAATGTCATTTAGGTATATTTTACAATTTTTTTTAAGTTTTGTCTATAAAAGAGTTGAAATAATTAAAATAATTAAAATTTTATTTAAGGGAGTTTCTTTGGACTCAAAATTGTTTTTTATTACATCAGAAAGTAGGGTATCTTGACAAAACATTCAAATTCGAACATAATATACTCGTACCCCTTGGAGTATTGGAGGATTAGTATGAAACAGTGTATGGATGCGGACAATCTGCACCGCAGATTAAAGAAAATCATCGGTCAGGTACAGGCGATTGACCGTATGGTAGATGAGGATGTCCCATGCGAGGATATTCTGGCACAGATTAATGCAGCGAAATCTGCCCTGCATGGCTGCGGTAAGGTGGTTTTGGAAGGGCATATTCAGCATTGTGTGAGGGACGGAATTGAACACGGCGATGCTGATAAAACCATAGCGGATTTTACATTGGCGGTGGAGCGTTTCGCAAATATGAAGTAAATGCAAAAGAAAAACAAGCGTTTAAAAAGAGAGAATTAACAGCATTTAAAGTTAGTTCTCTTTTTTTATTTTCCTTGACAACCTATACCCCTATACGTTATAATACCAGTACACATACCCCTATAAGTATAAAGCTGGAGGAAGAAAATGAAACAGTTAATGAAAAAGCTGGAGCTGCTGTTGGAAAAAGGCGGCACCAAAAAAGATATTACGCTGCTTGTTATATCAGGTATATTCCTGATACTCAGCCTGACAGGATGGGAGCCTTTCCCGTTCGATTTGGCATGGGTTTCGATTATCCTTTGCGGCGTTCCCATTATTTTGGAAGCGATTATAGGACTGGTCACTGCTTTTGATATCAAAGCGGATGTGCTTGTATCTATTGCATTGATTGCCTCGGTCTGCATCGGCGAGGATTTTGCTGCCGGTGAGGTCGCATTTATTATGCAGCTGGGCGGACTGCTGGAGGATTTGACAGTTGCAAAAGCAAGAGCCGGTATCGAAAAGCTGGTGCATCTGACACCGCAGACAGCGCGCTTAATCTTAAATGGTGCAGAAAGAATCGTTCCCGCAGAGGAAGTCCCCGTGGATGCGCTGCTGCGCGTCCTTCCGGGTGAAACGGTTCCTGTGGACGGCGTGATTACTTCCGGTCAGACATCCATCAATCAGGCAGTTATGACCGGCGAATCCCTGCCGGTGGATAAAACAGTGGGCGATGAGGTAAAAAGCGGCACGGTCAACCAGTTCGGCGCTTTTGAGATGCGGGCGGCAAAGGTGGGCGAGGACAGCTCCATTCAGCGGATGATTCGTCTGGTGCAGTCGGCTGACGCAGGGAAGGCGAAAATCGTAGGCGTGGCAGACCGCTGGGCGACTTGGATTGTCGTGGTTGCGCTTTCTGCCGCTGCCTTAACGTGGCTTGTCAGCGGCGAGATTATCCGAGCGGTGACGATTTTGGTTGTGTTCTGTCCGTGTGCGCTGGTGCTTGCTACGCCAACGGCGATTATGGCGGCAATTGGAAACGCCACAAAGCATGGCTTCCTGGTGCGGGAGGGTGATGCGTTAGAACGGCTGGCAGCTGTTTCCAAAATCACTTTTGACAAGACGGGAACGCTGACCTATGGAACGCCGCAGGTCATCGAGGTGGTAAGCATTGCGGATGAAATCACGAATCAGGAGTTATATCGTCTGTGTGCGTCGGCGGAGCAGCTTTCAGAGCATCCGCTGGGGAAAGCGATTGTTGATTCATACAGGCAGGACAATTTGCCTGACCTTTTCCCATGTGAAAATTTTCAGATGCTTCCCGGAAAAGGCGTTTGCGCCGAAGTGTGCGGGAAAGAAATTCTTGCGGGAAATTTGGGATTGCTCGCAGAAAAAAAGATTGCCGTTCCGGAGAATGTGTCTGCAAAGACAGATACCTACTTGTCAAAGGGCTGTACAATCACTTATCTTGCGCTGTCCGGACAGTTCAGCGGATATATCGTCCTGTCGGACACAGTGCGGGAGGAAAGCGCCGGTATGATTGACGCGCTGAAGGGCTTAAATGTACAGCCCGTACTTTTGACGGGAGACAATGAGAGAGCTGCCTTGGCCATAGCCGGTCAGCTTCACATTGAGGAAGTCCATGCAGATTGTCTGCCGGAGGACAAATTAAACCGGATTGACGCTTATCAGAAGAAGGGTGAAGCTGTCTGCATGATTGGCGATGGCGTGAACGATGCGCCGGCCCTCAAGAAAGCGAACGTCGGCATTGCAATGGGCGGCGTCGGCAGTGACATTGCTGTTGATGCGGCGGACATTGCTTTGGTGGACGATGAGGTAAAGGAGCTGCCCCATCTGGTAGCCTTGTCTAAGCGGATGATGGTGACAATTAAGCTGAATATGGCATTTTCCCTGACGCTTAATTTTGTCGCAATCATTCTTGCGATTATCGGGACATTAAACCCGGTTGTCGGTGCGCTGGTACATAACACCGGCTCGGTTTTAGTGATTATAAATTCATAACTGCTGTTGAAATGGAAAAAGAAATAGATACGGAGGTATAGGCTTATTATGAAAGGATACAAAACGACGGGATTGCCGAGAGCATCACAGATGAAATCAAACCGCAGCCAAAGAGAAAATGAACGATTTTGGCAAAGGCAAGAGGAAAAGAAAAGGTCTAAAATCAGGTCGGGCAACCGACCTTAGATTTAGCATAAAGGTTAGGCACTACTAATCAAGATATAAAGCCGCATGGCTCTATATAAAATATTTCAAACGGAGGTGTCACTATGAAGACATTGCGAGAAGCTCCGGTAGGAGCAACAGTTAGCGTAGTCAAACTTCACGGCGAAGGAGCTACAAAGCGCAGGATTATGGACATGGGTGTCACAAAGGGTGTTAAGATATACGTCCGAAAGGTTGCGCCCCTTGGCGATCCTGTTGAAGTTACAGTACGAGGCTATGAGCTTTCTATCCGTAAGGAAGATGCTCAAATGATTGAGGTAGAATAAAGGAGGAGAAAATGGAAAATTTAGTATTGGCGCTGGCTGGAAATCCTAACAGTGGCAAAACAACCATGTTTAACGCCTTAACAGGTGCGGCTCAATTTGTAGGAAATTGGCCGGGTGTTACGGTTGAAAAGAAAGAGGGCAAATACAAAAAGGACAAGAATATCCGCATTATGGATTTGCCGGGAATTTATTCGCTGTCACCTTATTCGCAGGAAGAAGTCGTAGCCCGTGAATATCTGGTCAATGAAAGGCCGGATGCAATTATCAACATTGTGGACGCGACGAACCTGGAGCGAAATCTGTATCTGACAACGCAGTTGCTGGAAGTTGGAATTCCTGTAGTCATTGCTTTAAATATGATGGATTTGGTGAAAAAAAACGGTGATGTTATACATACGGATGTTCTTTCTAAAATTTTAAGATGCCCTGTTGTGGAAACATCGGCTCTGAAAGAGGATAATATAGATCAGGTGATTCAGGCGGCTGTTACTGCAGCGAAAAAGGGCGAAATCCCTGCTTGCGTTTCTTTTGATGAACAGACGGAAAACTGGCTTTTGGAAATCCGGGAGCAGCTGCCGGACAGTGTGCCGCAGGCACAAAAGAGATATATTTCCATCAAGCTGTTTGAAAAAGATCCTAAAATCTTATATGGA
Organism: Lachnospiraceae bacterium; assembly: GCA_021202335.1. GTDB lineage: Bacteria > Bacillota > Clostridia > Lachnospirales > Lachnospiraceae > COE1. Next base: position 32,022 of record JAJQDE010000009.1, on the reverse strand, counting down.
AATGATACAACAGCAGGAATTGTGGAGAAAGCGGAAAAGGATTTGGATGATGATACGGAAAGCCATATCACCGGTGCCCGTTATGAATATATCACAGGAATTATTAACAAGGTGCGGAAGAAACAGCATGGGAAAGAATCTATGTCTGACCGTATTGACCGTATCGTGACAAACCGTTGGCTTGGGCTGCCGATTTTCGCTCTGGTTATGTTTGTTGTTTACTATGTATCTGTTACAACGGTAGGAAGCTGGGTAACTGATTGGACAAATGATGTGTTTGTTGGCGAATGGATTCAGGCTCCTGTGGAAACATTTTTGACGAACATCGGCTGTGCGGACTGGCTGATTGGATTAATTTGCGAAGGTATTATTGGCGGTGTTGGTGCTATGCTCGGTTTTATGCCGCAGATGTTTATCCTGTTCTTCTTTCTTGCAATTCTGGAGGATTGTGGATACATGGCACGTATCGCCTTCGTGATGGATAGGATATTTCGGAAATTTGGGCTGTCAGGTAAGTCTTTTATACCGATGCTGATTGGCACAGGCTGCGGTCTGCCCGGTATTATGGCTGCCCGTACCATTGAAAATGAAAAAGACAGGCGGCTGACTATTATGACGGTTACTTTTATGCCATGCGGCGCAAAGCTGCCATTGATTGCCTGCATTGCAGGGGCATTGTTTGGCAATAACGGTTTGGTAGCATTTTCCGCTTATGTGCTGGGGATTGTGTCTGTCATTGTAACCGGTGTGATGCTGAAAAAGACAAAGTTGTTTGCAGGCGATGTAACGCCATTTGTAATGGAGCTTCCGGCATATCACTTTCCAACATTGAAAAATGTGTGGCACAGCATTTGGGATCGCCTGAAGGCATTTGCAAAGAGAGCTGTCACTGTGTATATGCTTGCGGCAATCTTAGTGTGGTTCCTTTCAAGCTTTGGTTGGACAAACGGTTCTTTTGGCATGGTGGAGGATCTGGAAAGCAGTATCTGCTATTATATCGGCAATGCCTTTTCGTGGATTTTTGCACCTTGCGGATTTGATAAGTGGCAGTGTGTTATTGCTTCGATTCTTGGTCTTGCGGCAAAAGAAGAAGTTGTCGGCGTATTGGGACAGTTTGCAGCGATGTCGGATGCCTTGGATGTTGTAGAAAGCGGAGGAAGTCTTGCTCCGATAGCAGCCTTGTTAGGCAATAGTGCTTTGATTGGCTATTCTTTCCTGGCGTTTAATTTGCTGTGCGCACCTTGCTTTGCCGCTATCAATACAATTCGCGTGGAGATGCAGAACGGAAAATTGGCGGCGTTTGCAATTGCTTATCAGTGTGTCTTTGCATATGCGGTTTCTCTGCTGATTTATCAGTTTGGTTCTCTGCTTACCGGCGGCGGTTTTACAGTAGGAACGGTTGCTGCAATTCTTGTTCTTATCTTTATTCTGTTTATGCTGTTTAGACCGGGGTACAAACCTGCAAACGATAAAAAGAACATTACGAACGCTGCCGCACTGTAATTCATCAGAGGGGTGCCTGCATTCAAATCAGGCGTGTTTCAGCCATGAAGCCTGATATTGACAGCTTTTTCATATGCTATGGCAAATTAGAAGGCAGGCATTTTGAATGGAATGCCTGCCTTTTCAAGAAAAATGTGAGGTGATAATATGATAAAAACAATTGCTGAAATTGAGGGTATGTCCTGCGGAATGTGCGAAGCACATATCAATGATATCATTCGCCGTTCTTTTGATATCAAGAGTGTAAAATCCTCACATAAGAAAAACATAACGGAGATTATTTCGGAGTCGCCTGTTGATGAAGAGAAACTGCGAAAGGCAATAGCTGATATTGGCTATCAGGTGGTTTCTGTGCAGAGTGGGGAATATGTGAAGAAGGGATTGTTTGGGAAGTAGCATATTTTTTACAATACCCATCGGAAAATTTGGATTTTCTGATGGGCTTTTTTCGGGTAAGTGATTCTTGTTCTATCGGTAAATAAGCTGCAAGGTATTCCTCTATAGTCTGCGTTGGTACATAACACCAGCTCGGTTTTAGTGATTATAAATTCATCACTGTTGTTGAAATGGAGGAAAAAGTAATGGCTATTAGTATTATTGGCGCGGTTATAGGGGCTTTGATTGCAGCGTGCGGTTTGTATTATCTGGTCAAAGAATGGATCTGCACAGCGGTTTGCTCATAATAGGATGTAGCGTATGGATCATCTTCCGGATAAGCCGCTTCGATATCGCCGATATTGATACAGCGCAAGAGTTGAAATAATTAAAAAAAGAGATGTAATAAAAGATACAAAAATCACTCCCTCAAGGTTTACAAGTATATGCAAAATATGTTACATTACGCATAGGAATTAATTTTATATACATTTTGAAGAAAGGAAAGAACGGATTATGACAGAGAATGAATTATCGGGTTTATTGATTGAGCATGGGCAGGAGCATATCCTTGAGGCATATAAGAGGCTTGATGAGGAAGGAAAAAATAAGCTTAGCAGACAGGTGGAGCGCATCGACTGGTCGATTGTGGATATGGCAGTGAGCGAGGAGCTTGCGCAAAAGAGGGGAAGGCTTGAACCGCTTTCGGCTCTTGAGGTGCCTGAGATAGAAAAAAATAAAGAGCAATATGAAGCGCAGGGGCTTGCCGCGATAAGAGCCGGGAAGGTCGGAGCCGTGCTCTTGGCAGGCGGTCAGGGAACAAGGCTTGGCTCGGACGGTCCGAAGGGAAAATACAATATCGGTATCACAAGGGACGTGTTTATTTTCGAGCGTCTGATAAGGAATCTGCTCGATGTGACGGATAAGGCGGGTTGCTTTGTGCCGCTTTATATCATGACAAGTGATAAGAATAATGATGAAACTGTCGCGTTTTTTGAGGAGAAAAATTATTTCGGATATCCGAAGGCTTTTGTGAAGTTTTTTGAACAGGAGATGGCGCCATCCGTTGATTTTAACGGGAAGCTTTACATGGAAGCTAAGGATTCCCTGTCGCTTTATCCAAACGGAAACGGCGGTTGGTTTTATTCGATGGCTGTGACGGGTGTTTTGAAGGATGTGAAGGACAGAGGGATTGAATGGCTCAATATTTTTGCCGTTGATAATGTCCTTCAGAGGATTGCGGATCCCGTGTTTGTGGGTGCGACGCTTAGCTCAGGCTGTGTCAGCGGCGCAAAGGTAGTAAGAAAGGCTGACCCGAATGAAAAGGTCGGCGTGCTCTGCCTTGAGGACGGAAAGCCTTCCATTGTCGAATACTATGAGATGACTGACGAGATGATCAATTCAAGGGAAGCAAATGGCGATCTGTCGTATAATTTCGGGGTTATTTTAAATTATCTGTTCCGGGTTGATAAGCTTGAAGAAATCATGAATGAGAAGATGCCGGTGCATGTGGTGGAGAAAAAAATCCCTTATATTTCGGAGAGCGGCGGGTATGTAAAGCCTGAAGAGCCGAATGGCTATAAATTTGAGCTTTTGGTGCTTGACATGATTCACCTGCTTGACAATTGTCTGTCGTTTGAGGTGGTGCGTGACTATGAGTTTGCGCCGATTAAAAATAAGACGGGCGTTGATTCTGTGGAGAGCGCTCAGGCGCTTTTGAAGAAGAATGGTGTGCAGCTATGATTAAAAACGTTATTTTTGATGTGGGAAATGTGCTTGTCGATTTCTGCTGGCGGGAGCTTATGGATGATTTAAAGCTTCCGGAGGATTTGAAGGGCGTATTTGAAGGTACGGTGTTTGGGAGTCATTGGTGGGGAGAGCTTGACCGCGGCGTCCGCGATGAGGACGAGATACTTGCTATGCTCCGCGAGGATAACAGGGAGCATTGTAGGGAGTTTGATCTGATATGGTCAAACAGGGATAAGCTTGTAAAGCCGTATGATTATACGCTTGAAATGATTGATGCACTAAAGGAAAGAGGTCTGAAAATTTATCTGTTGTCAAATTATCCGAAAAATCTTTTTACGCTTCATGCGGAAAGCGGATGTTTTCCATTCCTTGACAGGGTGGACGGAAAAGTGGTGTCCGGCTTTGTGAAGCTTGTAAAGCCGGATAGGGAAATATACGAGTATCTTTTGAGGAAATATGACCTGCGGGCGGAGGAATGTGTTTTCCTTGACGACAGGGCGGATAATGTTGAGGCTGCAAGAGAGCTTGGCATAACCGGAATTTTGTTTGAGGGATACAGGCAGGCTTTAGGAGAGCTTGAGCGGATTATATAGCTTTTGGAACGGGCGCTTCTGCGCGGGAATGTGCTTCCGGCACATTCTTTTTTGTCATATAGGAAAGTGGTGTTTAACTATGAAATTTGTAATACAGAGAGTAAAAAAAGCGTGCGTGACGGTGGATGGAGAGGTCGTCGGAAAAATAGGGCACGGTCTTTTGGTATTTGTGGGAATTGCGGATTTTGACGATAAGCAGACGGCGGATAAGATGATTGATAAGCTTACAAGGCTTCGCATATTTGATGATGAGCAGGGCAAGACGAATTTGTCGATTGAAGATGTTGACGGTGAATTTTTGATTATTTCGCAGTTTACGCTGTATGCGGACTGCAGGAAGGGCAACAGACCCTCTTTTACGTCGGCGGGAAAACCGGAGATGGCAAACGAGCTGTATGAATATGTGATAAGTGAAATTGCAAAGAGGGGTTTTTTGGCGGAGCACGGCAAGTTCGGAGCGGATATGAAGGTAGAGCTTTTAAACGACGGTCCGTTTACTATTTTGCTGGATTCTGAGGAGATAATTGCCAAAAGGGACAGGTGAGGTATGGAAGAATACAGTCATGGGTATTTTGAGGAAGCGCTGTCTAATTTTACAAGGGATTTTGCTTACGGGGGAGCAATCAGACATTTGGTCGACCACGGATATACGGTCGACAGGATAATTAAGGAATTTAATTATCCAATCCCGAGAGAAAGCATAGAAAAAATTGTGGAGGAATATAAAAAGGGACAATAGGGCTGCAGCAGGATTGGAGGTTATTTCAATGAAAAAAAACCGGATTTTAAAGCTTTTGTCTGTCGGCTTGTCAATTTGCATTTTGCTGTCGGGTCTGCCGGCAACGGATTTATCCCATGCCCTTGCGGCAGAGGAGGCACAAACGCAGGAATCGGCAGAGGAAGAAGCATGGACGGAAAATGAACAGACAGATACACAGGAAACGGAAGAAAGCACAAATACGGAAACCGGTACGGAAATAACAGAAGAGCAGACAGAGGAAGCACAGCAGGAGGAAACGCAAAAAGAAGAAATACAATCAGAAGAAACGCAGCAGGAGGAAACGACGCAACAGGAAACAGGACAGACTACCGATGCGGAGCCGGAAACCGACACGCAGGAGGAAACGACGCAACAGGAAACAGAAGAAGAAAGCGACGACGAAGAAACGGGCGATGCGGCTTATTTAGAATCCCTGCTTGATAAGCTGCGGGAAAAATACAGCGGCATGTGCTTAAACAGCGACGGATATCTTGAGTATACCGATGAAAACGGGCTTGTCCATATCTATGATCCGTTTGACCCCGAGCTGTATAAAAATCTTTTAGGGGAAGATATCGTTGCGGATGAATACGGTATCGATATCACTCAATATAATGCGGACAGCTCGGAGGCGACAGTCAGTCCGTTTACGGGTAAGACCTATACGCATGAGAGCCAGGTAGCAAATAAGATTGTCAGGCACGGCATTGACGTGTCGAAATATCAGGGAGATATTGATTGGGAAAAAGCAAAAAAGGCAGGCGTGTATTTTGCTTTCGTAAGGGTAGGATATAGAGGCTATGGAGAGAGCGGAACCATATCGGGTGATTCGTATGCAAAGCAAAATATAACGGAGGCATATGAGGCGGGGGTTAAGGTAGGCGTTTACTTTTTCTCGCAGGCAATCACAACATCGGAGGCGTCGGAGGAAGCGGCGTATTGCATAAGCTTTTTGGAGGATAACGACCTTGAGGATTATATATCTTTGCCTATTGTCATTGATTACGAGTATTCGTCGGGAGATACGCAGGGAAGGCTTGAGAGCGCTGACCTTTCAAGGAGCGCGCACCAAAGGATATGTGACGCCTTTGTAAAGGACGTGCGCAGCAATGGATATAACGGGGGAATTTACGCAAGCTACAGTATGCTCACAAATGACATGGACCCGACGTCATCATCGATATACAATAAGACTTATTACTGGATAGCAAGATATAATACGGCGACATATTACTCAAATGATTACCGGTTTTGGCAATACTCGTCAAAGGGCACTGTCAGCGGTATTTCCGGCTATGTCGACTGTGATTTTTGGTATGAGGATAAAAAGGATATAACGGAGTGCCGCATAAGCATAGACACGGAAACGGATTATATTGACAACATCAGGGAAGCATTGTGTATATATGATACCTCTAAAAAATACGAGCTTGTGGAGGACACGGATTATGAGGTGGCTGTGAGCACCGAAACCGTCGACGGCGCAGTGGTATATAAGCTTGTGATTACGGGAATGGGCGAGTACGAGGGCACGGTGGAAAAAAGCGTTACGATGACGCAGCTTACCCTGTCGGAGGCAATGATAAGCGATATCGCGGACCAAACATATACAGGCTTGGAAATAACGCAGGAAACGGACATCAGCATTGAAATACATAACGGAAGCGTACAGCTTGTGGAGGGGACGGACTATACCGTCAGCTATGCGGATAATATTGATGCCGGCACGGGCTATGTCATTGTCACGGGAATGGGAAACTATACGGGTGAGGTAAGAAAGAGCTTTACAATCACCGGCATGAAGCTTACGGAGGAAATGTTTGAGGAAATCCCGGATGTCACGTACACAGGCGCACAGTTAAAAACTGACACAGGTGTCATAATCAGCGGAATAAATTCCTATATTGACTATACGCTGACGGAGGGAACGGATTATACTCTCAAATACACTTCAAATAAAAATGTCGGGACGGCGAAGGTAACGATAACCGGAAAGGGAAATTACGCGGGTACGCTGACGCTTTCCTTTAATATCGTGGCTCAGGACTTTACCGATACGGCTGTTTTGAGCGTTGCGGGCACATACGGTACATATGAGGCAGCGTATACCGGCAAGGCGATAAAACCGGGCATTACCGTGACGGTAAACGGTCAAAAGCTGTCAAAAAGCGATTATACCGTGGAATATGGCGATAATATAGAGATAGGCGAACAGGCGTATGTCGTTGTAACAGGCAAAAGAAATTATGCGGGCGAGGCAAAAAAGTATTTTTCGATAATCCAAAAAGCGGATAAGCAGACAAAGCTCACAAGCAAAATGGTATCGCTTAAAAATACTTATATGTATACTGCGGACGGTGAGGCAGTGGAGCCGGAGCTGTATGTAATCTGCGGCACAAGACTCCTGGAGCAGGACGTGGATTACACGGTGACATATCAAAATAAAAGCGGCGTGCAGCTCTCACAGCTGACAACGGAGGGTACGTATAAGATTATCGTAAACGGTATCGGAAGCTATACGGGAAAGATCACAAAGAGTCTGACTCTGATATCGCAGAGCGATAGGATATTAAACGACAGCCTTACGGAAGTGACACTTGTGTCAGAAACGGAGAGCCTTGTTTACACAGGAAAGGCGATAACGCCTGAGATAGATGTGACGGATAAGGTAAACGGCACAAAGCTTACCCTCGGAACGGATTATAAGGTTTCTTATGCCGACAATAAGGCTGCGGGAACCGCAAGAATAGTTGTGAAGGGTAAGGGTGAATATAAGGGAGAGGTGACGATAACCTTTGATATCCTGCCCAAAAATCTCGGAGGAATGGAACAGACTGCGGCAGGGCAGCCGATTGAGTCCGCCGGTACTACGGTAAGCCTCAACAAATATGCTTATACCTATAACGGTAAAAAACAGCAGCCCAAGCTTACCGTAAAAAATGATAAAAAAAGCCTGAAGGAAAACACGGATTACAGTGTAACATACAGCAGCGCGGGCGAAGAGGAAAATGCAGCCGGACGTAAAAATGCGGACACGTATACCCTTACCGTTACCTTTACGGGGAATTATGCGGGAACGGCAGCAATCAGCTATGTGATAAGCCCCGCTGATTTGAGTACGGTCAAGGTAAAGACGGATAAGCAGATTTATACAGGGAGCGCTATCTGTCCTGATTTTGACGACATGACAATCAAGCTCGGCAGCGCCGTGCTCGACTCGGAAGCGCTCGAGGGCGTTTCCATAGAGGGCTGGTACAATAATATAAATGTCGGGACGGCGGGCTTTTATCTGAATGTCGCGGATGAGAGCAAAAATTTCATAAGCGGCAGCAGCAGGAGCGCTTCCTTTAAAATTGCAAAAAAGACAGTTAAGGACAGTGAAATTTCCATTACAGTCGGCGGCATTGAGGTTACTTCTGAAAATAAATGCGCGCTTGAGCTTGTGTATAATGACGGTATCGGGTATAATCAGACAAACGGCGCGCAGGTCGTGGTGACAGATACGAAAACGGGCGTGACGCTTGAGGAAAACACGGATTACACGGTTAAGTTTTCAGGCAACGTAAATCCCGGAAACGCAAGGGTGAAAATCAGCGGCATGGGCGGTTACAGCGGTTCAAGAAGCATTACCTTTTCGATTGTCGGTAAGCCTCTTTCCGATAACTGCACGATTGAGGTTTCCCAAAACAGCTATGTGTACAGCGGTTCGGCATGCAAGCCCACGGTGACGCTTTATTATGCGGGAACGCTTCTTAAGAAGGGAAGGGATTACACCGTAAGCTATGAGGATAACGTAAACGCGGGGGAGGCTTTGGCAGTCGCGACCGGAAAGGGCAAATACGCGGGCACGGTTTCAGCAGGCTTTACGATAACGCGCAAGCAGGCGTCGGACGCGTCAAAAATCACGGTGAGCAGCATTTCCGACCAAAAATATACGGGAAGCGTCATTGTTCCAAAGGTTACGGTCAAGGTGGACGGCGCGACGCTTGTAAAAGGCAGGGATTATACGGTCAGCGTTTTAAACAGCACAAGGCTTACCTATACTCAGAATAATAAGCAGAAGGGTACGGCTACCATGATTATTACCGGCATCGGAAATTATAAGGGTACGCTTGCGAAGAAAAGCTTTACGGTCGTAAAATAAAAATGGTTACTCCCTGCGGTCGTGACATGAGGTGAAAAATGGAAAATAAGGAATATTCGACAAGGACTTTGATAAAACGGTTTTGGCCGTATTTTAAGCCATATGGGAAAACGCTTTACATGGATTTGTTTTGTGCCGCGCTGACTACAATATGCGAGATTGTGCTGCCGCTGATCATCAGGCAGATTACGAACACGGCGCTTGAGAACGTGGCGCTTTTGACGGCGCGCATGGTGCTCGGACTTGGTCTTTTGTATTTTGTGCTGCGCGTGATTGATGCGGTTGCGAATTTCTATATGTCGGACATCGGGCATGTGATGGGCGCAAAAATCGAAACGGACATGCGCCGCGACGCGTATGCGCATTTGCAGAAGCTTTCAAACGCTTACTTTAACAACACAAAGGTCGGGCAGATTATGGGACGTATCACAAACGATTTGTTTGACGTGACGGAATTTGCCCATCACTGTCCCGAGGAGTTTTTCATTGCCGCGCTGAAAATTGTGATATCGTTTCTGATTTTGGCAAAAATCAATCTGCTGCTGACACTGATGGTGTTTGTGTTTGTGCCGCTTATGACGATAGTCTGCTTTAAGATTAACAGAAAAATGCGCAGAACCTTCAGCAGCCAGCGCAACCAGATTGGAGAGCTGAACGCCAAAATCGAGGACAGCCTTTTGGGGCAGCGGGTCGTGAAGGCATTCACAAACGAAACGCTTGAAACGGAGAAATTTGAGAACGGCAATCAGGAATTTCTGCGCATAAAGACCTACGGATATCTGCTGATGGGTATATTTAACACATCAACAAGGGTGTTTGACGGTCTGATGTATCTGACTGTTATCATCGGCGGCGGCTTTTTCCTGATGGGTGGCAGGATATTGCCGGGAGATATGGTGGCGTATGTGATGTATGTGACGACGCTCATTGCCACTATCCGCAGGATTATCGAATTTGCGGAGCAGTTTCAGCGCGGTATCACGGGTATTGAGCGATTTTTGCAGATTATGGACGCGGATATTGAAATATTTGACGAGCCGGATGCGCAGGATATTGAAAATCCGAGAGGTGAGATTGTATTTGATGATGTGAGCTTTGAGTACCCCGATGACCACAATAGGGTGTTTGCACACCTTAATCTGCGGATACACGCGGGCGAGCGGCTGGCGATTGTGGGTCCCTCCGGCGGCGGGAAAACGACGTTATGCAATCTCATTCCCCGCTTTTATGACGTGTCGGGCGGTAAGATAACGCTTGACGGGAAAAATATAAAAAGCATTACGCTTAAGAGTTTGCGGCAGAGCATCGGAGTGGTCCAGCAGGACGTGTATCTGTTTTCGGGGACGGTTTATGAAAATATTGCCTATGGAAGACCGGAGGCTTCGCGAAGCGAGGTTATGGAGGCGGCAAAACGCGCGGGCGCGGATGAGTTTATACGAAATCTGCGGGACGGATATGACACATATATCGGGGAGCGCGGCGTGAAGCTTTCGGGCGGTCAGAAGCAGCGCATAAGCATTGCGCGCGTGTTTTTGAAAAATCCGCCCATACTGATACTTGACGAAGCAACCTCCGCGTTAGATAATGAGAGTGAGTATGCGGTCGCAAAGTCCTTAAATGAGCTGGCTTTAGGGCGCACGACGCTTACGATTGCGCACAGGCTTTCCACGATAAGAAGCTCCGACAGAATACTGGTGCTGACGGACGCGGGAATAGTTGAGGAGGGAAGCCATGACGCGCTGATGGAGCGTCACGGAATTTATTACGGACTTTACACGATGGCAAATGAAATAAAATAACGGAAAGTGGGAAAACCGGTGGAAGAAAACAAGGAATTTTACGGTAAAAGGATAGAGAATAAAAGGCTTCTGATATTTTTAGGCTTATGCTTTGGCATGTCATGGCTTATGGAGCTGTTTGGCGTGATACCGATGTATCGAAGCGGCGATTTGGAAGCAGTGACAGAGGCGGCGGAGCTGATTTCACAAATTATGCTTGCGCCTGCGCTTGCCGCTTTGGTGGCGCGGCTTTTTACAAGGGAGGGTCTTGTAAAGTCGGGCTTTCAGTTTAATTTTTCGGAGCAGCGGTTTTTATTTTTATTTGGCTGGTTTGGAATGTCAATCCTTGTCTTTGTCGGCGCGGTAATTTATTTTCTGATATTTCCGGACAATTTTGACCCTGATATGACGAGCTTTGTGGAATCGTATGCTGCAAGCGCGGAGGCGGCGGGGACGCAGATAACGGCGGTGGAGATTGTGGCGGGTGTAAAGGCGGATTTGCTGATAAAGTTTTTTACCGCGGCAGTGCTTGATATCATCAATGCCTTTGGCGAGGAGTGGGGCTTTAGGGCATATCTTCTGCCAAAGCTTTTCAGGAAGGTCGGCACAATCCCCGCGATGCTTATAAGCGGCTTTGCGTCGGGGCTTTGGTATGCGCCGCTTGTGTCCATCGGTTACTATTACGGCGAGGGCAACAGCGGCTTTCCGGCAGTCAATATTATTGCAATGTGCATATTCGGTACGGTTACGGGCGTGATTTACTCGTTCCTTACCCTGCGCACGGGAAGCATTTTCCCCGCGGTATTTGCGCACAGCACGCTGAACGTTATGATGTCGCAGGCGTCACAGTTTACCTTTGACGGCGGCAATTATTTTATAGGACCTGCCCCTACGGGGATTATCGCGGGATTTCCGCTGATTGCTGCGGCTGTCGTCTGCCTTGTGTATATGCATAAGCATCCGATACAGGCAAGCGCGGAGTGAGGCAGATAGTGTGAAAAATAAATTTGCGGGTTTGAGCAAGAATGGGGGATTATTATGAAATTAGTGGTTTTGGAAAAAAACAGCCTTGGAGCAGACCTTGACATTTCATTTTACGATGATTTTGGAGAGGTGACTTATTATGACAATACCGCCGCTATAGAGGTGGCGCAGCGAGTGGCGGACGCGGATATCATTATCGCGAATAAGGCGCCGCTCAATGAGGCTACAATCGGCAGGGCGGAAAATCTGAAGCTGATTTGCGAAACAGCTACGGGCTATAATAATGTTGACCTTGAATTTTGCAGAGCGCGCGGAATACGCGTGACAAACGTGGTAGGCTATTCGACGCCCGTGGTGGCGCAGCACACATTTGCGATGGCGCTCTATCTTTTGGAAAAGCTGCCGGTTTACGACGCGTATGTTAAAAACGGCGATTATGAAAAATGTCCGATTTTCACCTGCTTTGAGCCGTTTTTTACCGAGCTTGGGGGAAAGACCTGGGGAATTATCGGGCTTGGTAATATAGGAAGAAAGGTGGCTGAGATTGCGAAGGCTTTCGGCTGCCGCGTGATTTATTATTCCGCGTCGGGAAAAACCGTTACGGATGATTTTGAGCGGGTGGATTTTGACACGCTGCTTTCGGAGTCCGATATTTTGTCGCTGCACTGTCCGCTGACTGAGAGAACGCAAAATATCATCGATGCCGGCGCGCTTGGCAAAATGAAGAAAACGGCGATATTAATAAATGTGGCGCGTGGTCCGGTGGTGGACGAGCAGGCTTTATATGACGCGCTCACGACAGGTCAGATTGCGGCGGCAGGCTTGGATGTGCTGGTGCAGGAGCCGATTTCCGCGGACAATCCGTTGAACAAAATCAAGGACAGCACAAGGCTTCTTATCACTCCGCATATGGCATGGGGCAGTCACGAGGCGCGCGACCGCTGCGCACGAGGCGTGTATGAAAATATTAAAAGCTTTCTTGCGGGAAAGGAAAGAAATGTAGTAGTATAGAAGCAGTAGTAGTGTGAAAAATAAGTTCGATAGCTTATTTTGTCACACAGCTATTTGTGTCGGAGCGTCACAAATAGCTTTGATGGCAGACGCAAATTTGACATTTGCGTCGCCCCGTCGCGTAAAACGCTCCGGAGTAGATTATGAAAGGATTAATGACATGGAAAAAATAGCAAGCTTTACAATTGACCACATCAAATTACAGCCGGGAGTGTATGTTTCAAGAAAGGATAAGGTGGGTGAAAACACTATCACGACCTTTGACCTGCGGATGACATCGCCGAACGAGGAGCCGGTAATGAATACTGCCGAAATGCACACAATCGAGCATTTGGCGGCAACCTTTTTGAGAAATCACAAGGATTACAAGGATAAGACAATCTATTTTGGTCCGATGGGCTGCCGCACGGGATTTTATCTGCTGCTTGCGGGCGATTATGAATCGAAGGATATTGTGCCGCTTATGATAGAAATGTATGAGTTTATCCGCGACTTTAAGGACGAGGTGCCGGGAGCAAGCCCAAAGGATTGCGGAAACTATCTCGACATGAATTTAGGCATGGCAAATTATCTCGCAAAGCGTTATCTTGAGCAGGTGCTCTACGGCATTAAGGAGGACAGACTTGTTTATCCGCAATAAAATGAACATAAAAGAAAAAAAGCTTTAATTTAATAGGAGGGTTTATATGAAAGACACAATTTATTCCGGTACAAAAACAGAAAAAAATTTGGAAAAGGCATTTGCGGGCGAATCCGAAGCAAGGAACAAATATACCTACTTTGCTTCCGTGGCAAAAAAAGAAGGCTATGAACAGATTGCGGCGCTATTTCTGAAAACGGCGGAGAACGAAAAGGAGCACGCGAAAATCTGGTTTAAGGAGCTTAAGGGTATTGGCGATACTTCCGCAAACCTTGAGGCCGCCGCCGCCGGCGAAAATTATGAGTGGACAGACATGTATGAGGAATTTGCCAAGACAGCGGACGAAGAAGGCTTTACGGACCTTGCGGCGAAGTTCAGAATGGTTGCCGCTATTGAGAAGCAGCATGAGGAGCGTTACCGCGCTTTGCTGAAAAATGTCGAAAGCGCTGCTGTATTTGAAAAAAGCGAAGTCAAGGTATGGGAGTGCAGAAATTGCGGGCACATTGTCGTAGGAACAAAGGCGCCTGAGGTTTGTCCTGTATGCGCGCACCCTCAAAGCTATTTTGAAATTCAGGAGAAAAATTATTAGGAATTGCGTTCAGTTAAGGGCGATTATGAATAAGGGGGCAATATGCCTCCTTATTTTATCGTATAGGAAAGTTCGTGCTTTGGCAAAAAGAAATGGGGATTAGTGTGAAAAATAAGCTCGATAGCTTATTTTTCACACGGCTATTTGTTTCTGAGCGAAAACAAATAGCCCTGATGGCAGGCAAGAAACCGCATTCGCGGCTTTCTCGCCGCCTCTTCGCAACAGAGTTGCTCAGAAATGGGGATTATTATGGACAGGCTGACAAAGGAACAACGCCATAAAAACATGAGCCATATAAAAAATAAGGATACGGGCATTGAAAAAATCCTGCGCAGCGCGCTTTGGCAAAAGGGATATCAGTATCGTAAAAATTACAGCGCTCTGCCCGGAAAGCCGGATATTGTTTTGACAAAATACAAAATAGCTATTTTTTGTGACAGCGAATTTTTCCATGGGAAGGATTGGGATGCTTTAAAGCTGCAGCTTGAGCGTGGAAAAAACGCGGATTTTTGGATAAAAAAGATATCAAGGAACAGGGAAAGAGATGAGGAAATTAACCGTCAGTTGATGTATATGGGGTGGACAGTTCTGAGATTTTTGGGAAAAGATATCAAAAAAGACGTTGAACAGTGTGTAAAAGTTGTTGAAGAAACTATATTTGAGAATACGGTGGGGGAAGGGGATGTGTTTGATTGAGGAAATGTGCAGAATGTTTATTAATGATAAATAGATTTTCATAACGAAATACAAGGAGGTTAGTTGTGCATAACGCACAATATCAATTAAAGACGTATTTTAAACAAACCTTTTAAAAGCAGTAAAATCAATTATTTTGGAAGAATTGTTTGGAATTAATAATAGTGCAAAGTCCACAATTTGTCTTAAATCAATTTGTTGACAAATAAAATTAGCTGAATTATAGTAAATACAAGTTGGAACACAAAATAATTAAGCATTATTTCACAAAGGCGTGTAGAGGTAATCTGCGTGCCTTTTTATTGTATCGGAAAGTTCATTCTATACGATAAAACGCCCGGGAATATGCTGAAATTACATTCTTTGTTCCCAAAAGCAACTATAGGCATGGTATTATGTACAAACATTAAGGAGGAGAAGTATGAAAAAAAAGAAATTACTTGCAAGTATTACGGCATTGATGCTTACAGTATCCATGCTGGCAGGATGCACAAGCAGCGGCAGTGATAGCAGCAGTAGTGCGGAAACGACATCGGAGGCGGCTTCGGCTGACACGGCATCTGCTGTGGAAACGGTTTCGGAGGATGCGGAGTACAAGGATGAGCTTCATGTAGCAATGGGTACCGCGCCCGCGACTTTGGATGTAATGATGGGAACAGATTATATTCCACGAATCATTGCATATGGAAATATTTATGAATCTCTGGGAACACTTACATCCGATTATAACTGGAAAGAAGAGTTGGCAGAAACCGTAGAGGTTAATGATGAGCATACGGAGTATACATATTACCTCAGGCAAGGCATTAAATTCCATGATGGAACGGAAATGACAGCGGATGATGTTGTAGCGTCCATGAACCGTTGGATTGAAAAGTACAGCAATGCCAAAAACATGGTGGGCGATGCAAGATTTGAGAAGGTAGATGATTATACCGTTACGATTAAGACAGATGAGCCGGCGCTTTTCTTAAATGAGCTGATAGCAACTCAAAGCCAGGGTTCCGTAATTATGCCGGCATCCGTGATTGAGAGTGCAGATGCCTCTACGGGGGTAAATGAATATATTGGAACAGGTCCATATAAGTTTGTTGAATGGAAGGACGGACAGTACATTAAGCTTGAAAAATTTGAGGATTATCAGCCGTATGGAACGGAAGGCGAAACAGATGGTTGGTGGGGATATAAGGCGGCGCCTACTCAGACCATATATTTTGACCTTGTAACAGATTCCTCTACAAGAGTAGCAGGAATAAGCTCGGGAGAATATGATTTTGCCCATGAGCTTCCGACCGATAATTACGGTCAGTTTGGCGATGAGAGCAGTTACCATATCTATAAGGATGTATTGGGGTGCTTTGTGGTCGTATACAATAAAGCGGAGGGATTATGCTCAAATGTGGCGTTCCGTCAGGCAGTCAATGCAATTCTTGACCCGGAAGAAATTCTTACGGGTGCATATGGAAGCAGTGAATTTTACCGTATAGAAACAAGCTATATGGGTTCGGAGATGGTGAACTGGTATACAACAGCGGGCGAGGAGAATGCGCACAAGGCGGATGCCGAGCTGGCAAAGCAATATCTTGAGGAAGCAGGATATAACGGAGAAACCTTCCGTATTTTGGTTAAGCCCTCAAGCACTGATTTTGTAAATGCGGCAGTGGTTATTCAGCAGGAGCTTGAAGCAATCGGTGTAAATGTAGAAATTGTATCCGTGGATAATTCAACATATCAGACTTACAGGAACGATTCTACACAGTATGATATTTTCTTTACAAATGCGTTACCGGTGTCAGTACCTACAATTCAGATTTTCTTAAGCGCTACATGGGCAGGATTTACCTCTGACCCTGTAATTCTTGACGGCGTAAAAGAAATTAACAATTGTACATCTCTTGAGGATGCACAGGAGAAGTGGGAAACATTGCAGGCATATTGCTGGACGGACAGCCTTCCCGTCACGAAGCTTGGCACTTCATTCAGTTATAGTGTAAGCAGCACGAAGGTTGTCGGTATGGAATACTTTAACGGTCCGCTTGTAGGAAATGCAAGGGTTGAAAAATAACAGGCTATGGAAAGGCAAGGGAAAAGGCTATGTTGAAATATATTGGAAAAAGAATTATAGCAGTCATCCCGGTGCTGTTTATTGTATCGCTTGTGGTATTTTTCCTAATCCACCTGATTCCCGGCGACCCTGCAAGGGTCATGCTGGGGGATCAGGCTTTGGAGGAGGATGTTATCGCATTGCAGCAGGAGATGGGACTTAATGATCCCATCTGGCTGCAATACATCAAATGGATATCAGATGTATTTCGCGGTGATTGGGGAGAATCCCTGTTTATTGATGAGCCGATGGGGACAATTCTCATAGAGCACTTGCTGCCGACGCTGGCGCTGTCCTTTAATGCGCTTATTATTGCAGTTGTGATTGCGATACCTTGCGGTATTTATGCTGCTAAAAACCGTGGAAGAATAGGAGATCAGGTATTGATGGGAGCATCTATGGTAGGTATCAGCATACCGAACTTTCTGATAGGATTGCTGTTGATTTTGCTGTTCGCGGTAAAGCTGAACTGGTTTCCATCTTCAGGTTATAAGACAATGGATGACAGTATTGGGCTGCATTTTAAATATCTGTTTTTGCCGTCGCTTGCTTTGGGGCTGATGCATGCTTCGTTAATCACAAGAATGACACGTTCTTCAATGCTTGAAGTGCTGGGCAGTGATTATATTAAAATGGCGCGGGCAAAAGGAGTTAAGGAAAATGTTATTTTATTCAGGCATGCACTCAAGAATGCGCTGCTTCCGATTATCACGGTGATTGGTCAAAGTCTTGTTTCACTGCTTTCCGGCGCGCTGGTTACGGAGAGCGTGTTTAATATTCCCGGTGTGGGACAGCTTGTTGTTACGTCTATTAACAGAAGGGACTATGAGGTTATTCAGGCGGTAGTGCTTTTGATTGCTCTGATTAATGTAGTCGTTATGCTTTTGATTGATATTTTATATGGGTTTGCAGATACCCGCGTCCGTATGAAAACCGAGTAGGAGGAGGTGTGGCATATGAGTGAAAAAACCCTTGAAGAAATTCAAAAGGAGCTTCGCAAGGAGCAAAGAAAAACAAATATTCATCGGCTCTTACATAATCGTTTTGTAGTGCTGGGAATATTAATTGTTGTTGCACTTTTTCTTGTTGCGATTTTTGCCCCTGTCCTTTCTCCATACGACCCGTATGAATTGGATGTGACCCAAAGACTCAAAGCGCCGTCGGCGGAACACATTTTGGGTACGGATACCTTTGGAAGGGATTTGCTTAGCAGAATTATATATGGAGCAAGGATTTCCACTTATGTGGGGGGAATTGTTGCCGTGACGACGCTGATTATCGGTCTGATTATCGGTTTGTATGCAGGATATTATCCCAAAATTGATAAAGTCAGCATGAGAATTTGCGACGGACTAAAAGCGATACCGTCCATTTTGCTGGCGATAGCTCTGGTTGCGGTATTGGGTGCAGGCACGACTAATATTATTATCAGCCTTACAATTGTCTATTTTCCCGATATTGCACGAATTACCCGTTCGGTTGCGATGAAGGTAAGGGAACAGACATATGTGGAGGCGTTAAAGGCATCAGGCGCTTCCGATACGAGAATCATTTGGGGAAATATCCTTCCCAATGTTATTTCTCCAGTGCTGGTTCAGGTGTCGTTTATTTTTGCAAATGCTGTTATAACAGAAGCGTCGCTGAGCTTTCTGGGTGTGGGAATACCCGTGCCGGAGCCAAGCTGGGGCAATATTATAAATGAAGGTAAGACGGTAATTTATCAGGCATGGTGGCTGATTATATTCCCTGCAATAGCAACTGCGCTTTCCGTATTGGGACTGAACTTACTGGGAGATGGTCTGAGGGATTATTTGGATCCTTTGTCAAATTAAATGGGGAGGCGTCTGCATGAGTGAGAAAATTTTGGAGGTCAGAAATCTGACAACCTCTTTTAGAACTGAAAGGGGCGTCATGAAGGCAGTGGACGGAGTGAGCTTTCATACTAATAAAGGAGAAATACTTGGAATAGTCGGTGAAAGCGGATGCGGGAAAAGTGTTACTTCACAATCCATTATGCGTCTGTATGATGAAAAGTATTTAGCCCGGATTACCGGTGAAGTGCTTGTGGAGGGCAATGATATCTTAAAGCTTTCCATGAAGGATATGCAGGGTATTAGGGGAAATACCATCTCAATGGTTTTTCAGGATGCATTAAGCTCCTTAAATCCTGTCATGAAAATAGGCGATCAGATTATAGAAACATTGAGAATCCATACTTCTTTAAATAAAAAACAGGCAAAGGAGCGTGCGCTGGAGATGCTCAGGCTTGTAGGAATACCGGGATATGAGGAAAGGATAGACCAATATCCTCATGAACTCTCAGGCGGCATGCGGCAGCGCGTTATGATTGCAATTGCACTGAGCTGTAACCCTAAAATATTGATTGCGGATGAGCCGACAACAGCGCTGGATGTGACTATTCAGGCACAGATTATGGATTTAATTGTTGAGCTTAATCAAAAGATAGGAATGAGTGTAATGCTGATAACTCATGACCTGGCGGTGGTTGCGGAAACCTGCAGCAGAGTGATTGTAATGTATCTTGGGCAAATTGTGGAGGAAGCCGATGTAGAGGATATTTTTTCAAATCCGCTTCATCCGTACACAAGGGGAATGATGGATTCCATTCCGCAGCTTGAAGGAGAAAAGCGAGAGCGCCTTCATGTTATAAAGGGAATAGTTCCTCTTTTAAGCCAAATTCCGACAGGCTGCAGATTTGCACCCAGGTGCCCCTATGCGGACGAGAGCTGCCGACAGAATATGCCTGAGCTTCGCGGAGAAGGGACGCATAAGGTACGCTGCTTTAAGGCGGAGGGAAATTTAACGGAGGCCGGGTAATAAAAAGAGATGCAAGAGGTGAATTATGGATAATAAAATTGATTTATTGGCAACGAGAGCAATTGTAAAGCCGGGACTGTGGGCTGTTTTGCCATACAGCGGACTTGTAAACAATGTTGTGCCGTTTATTGATAATTGTAAGGTAAGTATTGTTGCATCCCCAAAAATGGGAGCAGGCTTTGTGGAATACATGATAGAGGCTTGTCCGGGCGGAGGAACCTCCAAACCGTTTGGAAGCGAAAGTGATATAGAGTGTTTCCTGTATTGCATTGAGGGAAGTATTCAGGTTATTGTCGGTGAAGATACGAAAGTGATGGCAAAGGGAGAGTATGTATACGTACCTGTGGAAGATGCGTTAAGCTTTACCAACACATCAGGCGGTGTGACAAGGCTGCTGCTGTATAAGCAAAGGTATGCTCCGCTTGAGGGATATAGTGCCCGGAGAGTGTGGGGAAGCCTGGATAAGGCAGAGGGATTCCCATTGCACGGGATGGATAATGTCGAAATGAAAAATCTGCTCCCTACGGATTTAGGATTTGATTTTAATATGCATACGCTGACTTTTAAGCCGGGAGCCGGACATGATTTTATAGAAACGCATGAACAGGAACACGGCGCTTTGATTTTGAGCGGTGAGGGAATGTATTATATGGAGGATCATTGGATGGGGATTAAAAAAGATGACTTCATGTGGTTTGGTCCATATGTTCCTCAGGCTGCTTACTGTGTTGGCACGGAAGATTTTGCATATTTGTATTCAAAGGATTGTAATCGTGACGCAGTATTGTAAAATCTCATGGGTTAATCGTGAATGGGAGGATTCATATGACGGATGAGCGGAAATTGATTGTAGATGCGGTAAAAATAAAAAAGTATTTTCAGACTGAGGTTTCAATAAGCTTGGAAAAGCCGGTGGTTAAGGCGGTAGATGGAGTATCGTTAAAAATATATGAAAATGAAGTATATGGTTTGGTCGGAGAGTCCGGCTGCGGTAAAAGCACCTTCGGAAGGACGCTTCTTCGTCTGACAAATCCCACAAGCGGCACTATTTCCATTAACGGCACGGATATTACAGGCATGAAGGAAAAAGAACTGCGTATGAAACGAAAAGATATGCAGATGATTTTTCAAGACCCGTATACCTCTCTTAATCCCAGAAAGAAAATGGGGGAAATTTTGGACGAGGTTTTAACTATTCATGGTATAAAAAATGCCGGTGAGCGCATGAATCTGACTTTGGAAATCATGGAAAAGGTAGGTCTGCGTCCGGAGCATTATTACCGATATCCGCATGAATTTTCGGGAGGGCAAAGGCAGCGTGTGGGAATTGCAAGAGCGCTTATCTTAAATCCGCGGTTTGTTGTATGTGATGAACCCGTGTCTGCGCTTGATGTATCCATTCAGTCGCAGATTATAAATCTTTTGCTGGATATGAAGGATGAAAAGAAGCTTACATATTTATTTATCGCCCATGATCTTAGTGTAGTAAAATATATTTCTACTAAGATAGGAGTAATGTATTTGGGACATTTGGTGGAGGAAGCTCCTGCCGATGAGCTGTTTGCACATCCGCTGCATCCATATACGCAGGCTTTGCTGTCGGCGGTGCCGTCCACAACAGTTGGCAGGAAGAAAAACCGAGTTGCATTGCAGGGAGAGCTGCCGTCTCCACTGCATCCGCCTGCCGGCTGTCCGTTTCATACAAGGTGCCCTTATGCAAAGTCGTATTGCTCGGAAATAAAGCCTAAAAAAATAGAAGTTGAAACAGGGCATATGGCAAGGTGCTTCCTGTATGGAGATACAAATTAATGGGAGGAGGCGTTGCTTTATGGAAAACTATTCAGCGATGGACAGTTTATGGTTAATGATAGGGACAATATTCATTTTTATGATGCAGCCGGGATTTGCAATGCTGGAAACAGGTATGACAAGAGCCAAAAATGCGGGAAATGTAATGATGAAAAACCTGATGGATTTTGTAATCGGTTCATTGGCGTTTTGTTTGATCGGGTATCGCATTTTTACCGGCGGCAATGCTGCGCAGACCGGGTATCCGGATAATCTGTATCTTATGTATCAGGTAATGTTCTGTGCAACGGCAGCAACAATTGTATCGGGTGCGATGGCGGAAAGAACAAGGCTTGCAGCGTATATTATATACAGCTTTTGCATCAGCGCCTTTATTTATCCGATAGCGGCACATTGGGTATGGGGTAATGGCTGGCTGGCAGGTCTTTCCATTGGGACGGCTGTGGGCTTTCTCGATTGTGCGGGCGGAACAGTGGTACATACAGTTGGCGGAATCACTGCATTTTTAGGAGCTGTCTTTCTTGGACCGAGAATCGGAAAATATGATGCGGAAAGGAAATCGAACGCGATTCCCGGACATAGCATCACGCGTGCTTCGCTTGGAATTTTTCTATTATGGTTTGCATGGTTTGGATTTAATATAAGCTCTGCCGGGGGAATTTCCACTGCTGAGAAAATGGAAACTGCGGCGAGTGTTTTCATTGTAACAAATCTTTGCGCGGCAAGCGGTGCGGCGACAACCTTTTTCCTTTCGTGGAAAAGATATAGAAAGCCGGATATTGCCATGACGCTGAACGGTGTTTTGGGCGGATTGGTGGCAAGCACGGCATGCTGTAATGTCATAGCGCCATGGGCAGCAGTCGCTATAGGCGTAGTTGCGGGATTTTTGGTTGTATATGGCATTGAGCTGCTTGACAGGAGGCTGTATGTGGATGATCCGGTAGGTGCCTGCGTTGTCCATGGAGTGTGCGGTATTTGGAGTACCCTTGCTGTGGGATTGTTTCACCGGGAAAGCGGATTGCTCATTACAGGAGATGGAAGCAGACTGTTTATTCAGGTGATTGGAATTATCAGCGTGTTGCTGTTTGTAACCGTGACAATGAGCCTTCTGTTCTTTGTAATTAACAAGGCAATCGGGCTTCGGGTAGAGGAACAGGAAGAAATAACAGGCTTAGATTACGGAGAGCATGCGTTAAAATCCGCGTATAGTGATTTTGCATTTTATCAGCCGGAAACATTCTCCGTACAAAGAGATGCCGGCATCAATCAGGGACAGACGCTTCCCGGACTGGCAGACGCTGATACTCCCGAATATGGAAGAATAAGCAGTGTTGTCGTTATATGCCGGGAAACAAAATTGGAAAGCTTGAAACAGGCGCTGAACAAAATCGGCGTTATGGGTATCACGGTCAGTCAGGTTATGGGGTGCGGTGTACAAAAGGGGAATACGGGTTATTACAGGGGAGCGCAGCTTGGCGCCTCACTGCTTCCCAAAATCCGGGTTGAGGTTGTGGTAAGCAAGATTCCGGTTAAGCTGGTGGTTGACACCGTAAGAGAGGTTTTATATACGGGGCATATTGGCGACGGTAAAATTTTTGTATATGATGTGCAGAATGTAATCAAGGTACGCACCGGCGAACAGGGAATGAAGGCGCTTCAGGATCCGGAAAGCTATCAGGATGAGGACATATAGTATTACGGCATACAGGGAGATTTCTTATGAAAAAAGAGTATAAGATTTTTGCGGATGCAATATTAAACGAAACCGGTTTAATGAATGATGCGTTGGATTACATTTGGGCAAATCCCGAGCTTGGTTATAAGGAATGGAAAACCTGCGCCTGGCTGGAGGAAAAATTTTGTAAGCTGGGATATACACTTACGAAGCCGGAAAATATTCCGGGATTTACTGCGGAGTACGATACCGGGTTGCCGGGACCGACGGTTGCGATTATCGGGGAGCTGGATGCACTCAGATGCGCAACGCATCCTGATGCAAATCCGGACACAAAAGCAGTGCATGCATGCGGACACGCCATTCAAACAGCAATATTGCTCGGCGTCGCTGCAGCAATGCGCAGACCGCATGTGTCAGACGGACTTTGCGGAAAAATAAAATTTATGGCAATTCCGGCGGAAGAAACCATAGATTTGGAGTATCGGGAGCAGTTGGTTCAAAAAGGCGTCATCCGTTATATGGCGGGAAAAATAGAATTTTTATACAGAGGTTTTTTTGACGGCGTTGATATGGCGATGATGTTTCACGCTGCGACGGATAAGGAAGGGCTGTTCAAAATTACAAAGGGAAGCAATGGGTGTATTACAAAGCATTTTGAATATCTTGGAGCTGCGGCACATGCAGGAGGTGAACCTCATCTTGGAATTAATGCGCTATACGCGGCGTCCGTTGGGCTTGCGGCATGCAATGCGCTTCGGGAAACCTTTCAGGAAAAGGATTATGTAAGATACCATCCTATCATTAATCAGGCAGGAGTCGCAGCAAACGCGATACCTGCGCTGGCATCTCTTGACACTTATGTAAGAGCTGCTTCACTGCCCGCAATGCTTGAGGTGAATAAAAAAATTAATCGCGCAATCGCAGCATCCGCCGCGGCGCTTGGAGCCAGGGTAATGATTTATGACAGACCCGGAAACCTCCCATTAATCTGTGACAAAAATCTGACGGACGGAGTGGAAAGCATTATTGAAGATATTTTCGGTGCAGACCGGTTTATTGTGGACGAATGGTGTACACAGAGTACCGATGTGGGTGATATCAGCGCGATCATGCCCGTGATACAGCATCATTGCATGGGAGCTGTCGGAACACAGCATGGAGAAGATTTTTACATTGCGGACAGACAGAAGTCTTTAACAAATCCGGCGACTGTGCTGCTGTGTATGGTGCATGACCTGCTGGAGAATAATGCCGCCTATGCAAAAAAGGTTATCAGGGAGTATAAGCCGGTATTCCCGTCGAAACAGGAATATTTCCGGACAATCAATAAAATTGAGAGTAAAAGAGAATTGGTACAGTATATTGATGACAGCCGGGCGGTTATCAGCTTTTAAAGAAGCTCCTGTAAATCGCTGATAATGAGAGCGGCTTTCAGCCTGAAAATCGTGTCGGGATTGTTTAAATCCATAGAGAGAATATGCTGAATTTGGTCTAAGCGATAAGAGCAGGTGTTTCTGTGGATAAATAAATCCTTAGCAGTCTGAGTCATATTATTATTTGTGGAAATATACATTTTCAGGGTGGTCAGCAGCTCTGTTTGGTTATGAGAGTCATACTTTTCCAACGGACCTAAAGTTTCCTGCGCAAATGCGCGAAGCTGACGTGTGGAAAAATGCTCAATTAAAAGCTGTTTGATTTCATCTTCATAGTAGGACAGAATAATTTCTTTTGGATGAAGACGGTGTCCTATTTGAAGCTCGTTGACAGCCTGCATGTAATTGTCATGAATGCTTAAAGCGCCGCGGCTGCATTTACTTAGACCGATAAAGTGCTGTATATGGTTCGTATTCAGCAGGTTGGAGAGTCTTTGGGCATAGTCTGAGCCTGAGCGTATATAAGCCGTTTGGGACAGCTCCTCCGCAGGAAAGTAAAAGAGGACAATGAAGGTCTGAAATATTGTATGGATTACAGTGGCTTTTAATATGGTATTTAATCGGTCTGTCATGGAAAACAGACTGCGCTCATAAGCGCGTCGTTTGGAGAGGCTCATCTGTTCATATTCCGGTATTTTGATTGCAAGGCAGATGCGGTATTCTCCGTATGGAAAATTGTTTTGAATACATAAGCGTTCTATTTCCTGCTCCTTTTGCAGAGTGCCTGAGAGCAGGTTATGAAAAAAGATATCGCGGTTAGAACGCTCGGACTCTGTCAGCATGACCTTGTTTAACAGTGACAGACAAAAAGTAGAGCGCAGATTCAGCAGCAGCTCTAAAGCGGATGCTGAGGTTATGTTCGTCTTTAATATAATGAGATGCCCTAAAATGGACTCGCGATTAATCAGCGGGTAAATATGAAATTCAAGCCCTGAAACTATATGGGTGTATACGGGAAGCTGAGAGCCCTGCAGCAACTGACGCAGCTTCGTTAAGTCTGTTTCGGAAAACAGTGTATAGGAGTTTTTGGAAAACGCAAACGGAAATTCCCAGTCTGAATACGGACTTAGAGAATATTCCATAATTTCAAAGGAATCATTCGTAAGGAAAATATCGCTTTTCGTAGCTTCCTGAATGATTTCAATGGAGCGGGAAAGATTTTGATGTACTAATATATTTTCCGATATTTCATGGTAAAGAAGACCGATGCGCTGCGCTTCTGTCATTTCTTCCTCATAAATTTTGCGGTAAACCATATTGCTGATTTCACCCAAAGATGCTGAGAAAGGCACATTAATAATAGGGAAACGGTATTCCTGAGCCGGCTCGAGAATATTCTGCGGCAGCTCCTTTAAGTAACGGTGCATTTTAATGCCAAGACCTGAACAGCCTCTGCCCTTGAGATTTCGTATGATGTTTTGATCCAATTTTCCGACCTCGAAAAGATATCCCGTGGAAAGGACGAGAGTTCCCTGATACAGCCACGGAAGCGTATCGGGGTTATCCATAATATTGACTCCGGTTATTGGAATCAGTTCATCAAGACCGCCTGCAAGCAGGGAAAAGCCTTCTCCTAAATTTTGCCGTAAAAGCCATTCGATTGTAAAAGCCATCGTATTTCAACTCCTGTCGTTTGGTTCGATGTAATTATAACATATTTTTATAAAAGTAATATAAGAAAGAGAGGAAAAATTTATGAGCTATCCAAAAGATTTACTATCAACCAGAGCCGTTGTAAAGCCGGGACTGTGGGCAGTCATTCCAAAGGAAGGATTGGTTAATAACGTTATACCCGGCATTGATGGCGGAAAGGTAAGCATTGTCTGTTCTCCTAAAATGGGGGCAGGATTTACGCAGTATATAATTGAAGCAAAAAAGGGCTGCCATACTACGGAGCCGTTTGGTACGGATATGCACATAGAATGTTTTATATATATTGCGGAAGGTGAGGCTGAGCTTAGTGCGGGAGGCAAAATACAGGTATATGGTGCGGGAGGATATGCCTTTGCACCCGTGGGAGAGGGACTTTCATTTAGAGTATTGAGTGATGAGGCAAAGCTTCTTTTATATAAGCAGGTGTTTGTCCCATATAAGGATTTAAAACCTTACGCGGTGATGGGAAATATCAATGATGTGGCGTTCCGGATTTATGACGATATGGAGAATGTATTTATTAAAGATTTTTTGCCTACGGACGACGTGTCATTTGACATGAATATGCATATTTTATCCTTTGAGCCGGGGGGATGTCATCCTTTTGTGGAAACGCACGTTCAGGAGCACGGCGCGTATATACTCAGCGGTGAGGGAATGTATCTTATGGACGATACATGGCTTGGAATAAAGAAAGATGATTTTATGTGGTTTGGTCCTTTTTGTCCGCAATGCTCGTATGGCGTTGGAAGAGAGCCCTTTGCATATATCTATTCCAAGGATTGTAACCGCGATGTGATGATGTAAGTAAACGTGTGTTTATGTAAATGTTTTCAGAATGGAGGATTAAAATGTTATCAAAAGCAAGCGCTGACAGTATTCAGCGCCAAATTGAAGGCATGGCAGCCTTTAATGCCACGCCGGAGTATGGAACAACAAGGATTTTATTCACTAAACAGGAGCTTGAAAACAGGGCATATGTAAAGGAGGAAATGCGCAGGCTTGGTTTAACCGTGACGGAGGACGCCATAGGTAATATTTATGCAACGCATAAAGGAACTGAGCCGGAGCTTGCCCCCGTTTGGACAGGCTCGCATATCGATACGGTTCCCAATGCCGGAAATTTTGACGGTATGGCGGGAGTAGTCTGCGGATTGGAAGCCATGCGTTTGTTTAACGAGTGCGGTGTCAGTCATAAACGGGATATTTCCGTTGTTGTATATACCTCCGAGGAGCCTACAAGATTTGGGTTAAGCTGTCTTGGAAGCCGCGCCATGTCGGGCGACATGCTGCTGGAGGAAACAAAAAAAATCTTTGATCAGAGCGGCAGGACACTGTATGACAAGCTTGTGGAATTAGGATATCCTGTTGATGAGAAATACACGGACATTCTTAAAAGGCCGGGTGATGTGTATGCTGCCGTAGAGCTTCATATCGAACAAAACAACCGTTTGGAAAAAATGAACCTTCCTATCGGAATTGTAAAAAAAATATGCGCACCCTCCAATTATGTGGTAGAGGTCACGGGAGTACAGTCCCATGCAGGCGGGACGGACATGACAGACCGGCGCGACGCATTTGCCGCGGTCTGTGAGATGGAGCTTGCGTTGGAAAAGCTGGCGAGGGAATGTCCGAGTGAATACAATACTGCGACAATAGGGCATTTGGAGGTATTGCCTAATGCGATGAACGTAATTCCGGGAAAGGTGACTTTTACCATTGACATAAGGGATTGCAACTGGAATACAAAGCAGACATTAATAGAGGCATTTCAGAGCGATTTTCGAAGAATTGCCGCAAACAGAGGAGTCAGCATTTCCATTCATGAGGATAATAATGACGCGCCGCTTACCTGTAATGAAAAAATTATTTCCATTATAGAGGAAAGCTGTAAAAACAGACAACTGGGGTATACGAAGCTTATAAGCGGACCGTATCATGATACTCTTTTTGTGGGGCGATTTGCGCCTGCTGCGATGATATTTGTGCCAAGCAAAAACGGAATCAGCCATTCTCCTGATGAGTGGACGGATTACGGGCAACTGGCGCAGGGTGCGGATGTATTGGCGGAAACACTTTTGAAGCTGGCAAATTCAGAGAAAGCATTATAAAAAAGAAGGGAATGGAAAAACATGAAAATAGCGCTTTTAGAGCCGAGAGGCATTTCATTGGAAAAAATTGAGGAATTATCTGCCGATTTGAAAGCAAAAGGACATGAATTTGTCTATTATGACACAAAGACAACGGATGTGGAGGAGCTTAAGAGGAGAAGCGAAAGCTGTGAGGTTGTCATGATTGCAAACAATCCATATCCTGCGGAGGTGGTTCGGGCGTCAAAGGATTTAAAGCTGCTTTCAGTAGCGTTTACCGGTATAGACCATGTTGGGGTGGATGCCTGTAAAGAGCAGGGTGTAATGATTTGTAATGCAGCAGGATATTCTGACCAAACCGTTGCGGAGCTGATAATCGGTATGGCAATAGACGCACTTCGAAATGTGGCAAAGTCAAATGATATCGTTCGTAATGGCGGAACGAATGCGGGAATCGGCGGCAGGGAAATCTGCGGCAAAACAGTGGGAATTATAGGGCTTGGAAGGATTGGCTTCATGACAGCCAAGTTGTTTCAGGCATTTGGTGCAAGCGTGATTGCGTACAACAGAAGCCAATCAAAGGAAGCATTGGATAGAGGAATTGTGTATAAATCATTGGATGAGGTTTTGGCACAAAGCGACATTGTGTCTTTAAATCTTCCATTAAACAATGAAACCAGAGGCTTTTTATCTGCCGGGCTTATCAGCAGGATGAAACGGGATGCAGTGTTTATTAACTGTGCAAGAGGTCCGATTGTGGATAATGAGGCTCTTGCAAGGGCGCTCAATGAGGACAGGCTGGGCTTTGCCTGCGTGGATGTATTTGACATGGAACCGCCAATTCCGGACGATTACCCTCTGCTGTCCGCAAAAAATACGCTTCTGACACCGCATCAGGCGTTTATATCCGAGGAGTCAATGCTTAGAAGAGCGCAGATTGTGTTTGATAATGTGAAGGCTTACTTGGATGGAAAGCCTGTCAATGTGTGTAAATGAAATGAATGTCAAGAGTTCCGCTGCGGCGGAGCTCTTTTTTTCGGCGTCCGAAAATTCCCTTTAAATGTCCGGGAAATTACTGTATAATATATTTTACGATGCCGGAGTAAAAACATTATTTGATGAATGGGGGATTAAGATGTCTGAAATTAACACTGAATATTTGCAAAAATGCATTGACACGCTGGAAAAATCATATAAAATGCTCCAAGGCGCGGAAACGGACAGTATAGAGTTCGAGATGTACCGCAATTCACTTATAAAAAGCTTCGAAATGACAATCGAGCAAAGCGGTAAGCTGTTGAGAAAGAAGATTACACCATATCTTTCCTCAAAAAAGGCAGCCGACCAACTGGTGTTTAAGGATATCTTCCGCTATGCGCAGCGGGCTTCGCTTCTGACTGATGCGGAAACGGAGCGCTGGATGAAATACCGCGATAACAGAAACAATATTGCTCATGATTACGGACAGGCATTTGCCGAAGAAACGCTGACACTTATGGAAAGCTTTTTAGCGGATGCCAAGAGCTTGAAAGAGGTAATTGACAATGCTTAACGTAAAGGAAAAATATCTTGCCATGCTGATTGAAATATTTGAAGCGTACTGCCCCTCGGCGGAAATTTGGGCATATGGCAGCAGGGTAAACGGCGATTCCCATTCCGGCAGCGATTTGGATCTTGTTGTCAAAAGCTTCAATGACGAAAGCAAATCAATTGCCACACTTCGGGAATTATTGACCGACAGCGACATACCGTTTTTGACAGATATAAACGAATTTGACAGGCTTCCTGCGGCATTTCAGGAGGAAATCATGAAAGGCTATGTCGTGGTTTTTCCTTGCGGATAAAATAAGCGCAAACAAAAAAGCAGGAAACCTGGGTTGGTGGAGCCTGTGGTCGCGGCATGAGGTGAAAAATGAAAAAAAGAATTGTAGGGTACCGTAAAAAAATCGACGCGCTTTTGGAGGAAATGCCTGCCGGAACGGATTGGGATAGCGTTTTAAAGGAGCATCTGATACAGGTGTCGTTTTTTCAGCATGAACGATTGATTCATTTAATTGTAACCGTCACCTTTGGAATATTGACGATGCTGGCGCTGGCGGTTTACTGCATTGCGGAATACATGCCGATTTTGCTGCTGATTGCGCTGTTTTTGGTATTGCTTATTCCGTATATAGGGCATTATTATGTATTGGAAAATGAGGTACAGAGAATGTACGGGCAGTATGACAGGCTCCAAAGCATAGCAGGAAGTCAAATTCATAAGGTCACAAAAATTTCGGAATTGCCTTGAAAAACCTTACGGATACCAATATACTTAAAATGCAGACCATTAGAACCCGCAGCGCACAATAAAATCAGGCTGCGGAGAATGAGCTTAACAAGGAGGTAGATTGAAAAATCATGCTGAAGCACTGATTTTTCACAGAACAAACTTTGTTTGTTTTGGCTATTTGTGCCGGAGCGTCACAAATAGCTTTGATGGCAGACGCAAATCTGATATTTGCGTCGCCTCGTCGCTAACGCTCTGGAAAGGAAGTGTGAGATGCGAAAGAAAGCATATTGGAAGAAAACTCTCGCAGTCCTGCTTGCAGCCGTGATGATACCTGGGGGGGGTACGGTACTATAACTGTCCGTGCTTCCGAAGCCGTATCAGCGGATGCCCGGCAGGAGGAAGCGGACGATATGTCCGCGCAGGAGCAGGAGGAAACAGAGGAAGTACAGACGCAGGAGTCCGTGGAAGCGATGGAACAGGCGCAGACCGTGACGGAGGAAACATTGACGACGGATGTAGAGGAAGAGCAGACGCAGACCACAGCGGAAGCAACCGCAGCGGAAACGACCGCAGCGGAAACGCAGGAGGCTCAAACAGAGGAAACGGAAACAGAGGAAGCACAGACGCAGGAGTCAGCGGAAGCATCTGCAGAAGAAACAACAGAAACAACGGATGCGTCTGAAACGGAATATACGAAATCGGAAGAAGAAACGGTTTCAACGGATGAGGAAGAGGAGTCCGGGGAAACGGTTTCCGTTTTGCGTTCATCGGACGATATTGCGTCCGACAGCTACGGGGACATTACATGGGTCATCGACAAGGACGGCGTGCTGACCGTGGAAGGGACGGGAGAATTTTCGAGCATCAGCTATATTGGGTGTGCGCCATGGTATGATTATAGGGAGTATATTGTAAAGGCGGTTGTTACGCTGACGGATGTTCAAGATTTATCGCATATGTTTTATGGCTGCGAGTTTTTGGAACAGGTGGACTTGAGCGGACTTGATACAAGTAACGTGACGCGAATGGATGATATGTTTTACAACTGCAGCAGTCTTACAAGTGTGGACGTGAGCGGCTTCGATACAGGAAATGTGATGAACATGAGTTCTATGTTTTACGGTTGCAGTAATCTTACAAGTTTAGATTTGAGCAGCTTCAACACAAGTAATGTATCGTGGATGGGGCTTATGTTTTACAATTGCAGCAGTCTTACAAGTTTGGATGTGAGCGGCTTTGATACAGGAAGCGTAACGAACATGTCATGCATGTTTCAGGATTGCAGCAGTCTTACAAGTGTGGACGTGAGCGGTTTTGACACAA
>JAJQDE010000010.1 GCA_021202335.1 Lachnospiraceae bacterium | reverse complement strand
AATAATATTGATTGCCGGGCTTTCTGCCCTGTCGATATTCATTTTAGACTTTACAAATATTAGAAATATTTTTATATTTGGTTGACAAAATATTATGTGTTATGTATAATATATGAATGTGTGGATAGGAGTCTGCTATGTTAGTGAATTTATCTGATGTATTTGTAAATGAAGGCTGTGTGCAGGAGATGTCCGTTCCGTATGAGGCAGATGTCTTTACAAGCGGGATTGGGACTTTTGAAATCAAGGAGAAAAGCCCGGTTGCATTAAAGCTTTCAAATATCGGACATTCTAAGGTGCTTGTGGAAGGCAGCGTGAAGCTTACATTCCTGCTTGCCTGTGACAGATGCCTTGCAGATGTTGATCATACATTTGATTTGTCCTTTAGGTCTGAGGTTGTGTCGCCTGATTATGCCGGAGCGGATGCAGAGGATTACGACTCGGACTTTATGGAGCAGTATCACTTGGATGCGGACAAACTAATCAATAATGAAATCTTATTAAATTGGCCGGTGAAGATTTTATGCAGACAGGATTGTAAAGGAATTTGTAAGGTTTGCGGTAAAAATCTGAACGACGGGGAGTGCGGATGCGATGATTTTGTACCCGATCCACGTATGGCAATGTTTAAAGATATTTTTGAAGCAAATAAGGAGGTGTAACAATGTCTATATGTCCAAAGAATAAATCTTCTAAGAGCAGAAGAGATAAGAGAAGAGCAAATTGGAAAATGAGCGTTCCAACATTAGTAAAATGCAGCAAGTGCGGCGCATTAATGATGCCACACAGAGTATGCAAGGCATGCGGCTCTTATAACAAGAAGGAGATTATCGCAGTTGATTAATCAGTCTGCGAGGGAAAGATTAAGGGGTTTCTTAGCAATTAAGAAATCCCGCTTTTTTTGTTTTTTTGCTTTATAGCTTGATTTTTGACATTGGTTTTAGTATCATTTATTTTATAGCATTATAGAGAAAATTTGACAATTCGCGGGTTTAGGCAGGAATGGGGGATTAATATGATTAAAGTAGCAGTGGATGCTATGGGCGGCGACAATGCTCCCGTGGAAATTGTAAAGGGTGTTGTCGAAGCAGTAAACGAAAACAGCAAAATAAAGGTATACCTGACAGGCGTAAAGGATATTGTTGAGAAGGAGCTTGCCCTGTATACATACGATAAAGACCGGATAGAAGTGGTTAATGCCACGGAGATTATTGAAACGGCGGAGCCGCCCGTAATGGCAATAAGAAAGAAAAAGGACTCATCAATCGTTGTGGCGCTGAATCTTGTGCATGACGGAGTGTGTGATGCGTTTGTGTCGGCGGGAAGCTCCGGTGCGGTGCTTGTCGGCGGACAGCTTATCATCGGAAGGATAAAAGGTGTTGAGCGCCCGCCTCTTGCGCCGCTTATTCCAACGGAAACAGGCTGCTCGCTTTTAATTGACTGCGGCGCAAATGTAGATGCAAAACCGTCGCAGCTTGTGCAGTTTGCAAAGATGGGCTCCGTTTATATGGAGAGCGTTGTGGGCGTGAAAAACCCTAAGGTTGCAATCGTAAACATCGGAGCGGAGGAGGAAAAGGGAAATGCGCTTGTAAAGGAAACCTTCCCGCTTTTGAAGAACTGTCCCGAGATTAACTTTATAGGAAGCATCGAGGCAAGAGATATTCCGACAGGCTATGCGGATGTCATTGTGTGCGAGGCATTTGCGGGGAACATCATATTAAAGCTTTATGAGGGAGTCGGCGCGATGCTTCTCAACAAGGTAAAGACAGGTCTTATGACATCGCTTAGAAGCAAAATCGGTGCGCTGCTGATTAAGCCCGCTCTCAAACGCACGTTAAAGGGCTTTAGCCTTGAGGAGCAGGGCGGTGCGCCGCTGCTTGGCTTAAACGGTCTGGTGGTTAAAACCCATGGCAGCTCAAAAGCAATCGAAATTAAAAATTCAGTCCTGCAGTGCGCAACCTTTAAGGAGCAGAAAATTAACGAGAAGATAAAGGAAAAGGTTATTTTAAGGGACACGGATTAGTATGAGAAATAAATTTGCGGGCTTGGGTAAGCTGGAGGATTAAAATGGAATTTGATGCATTGCGAAAGGTAATTGCGGCTGTTTTGGGAATGGACACGGACGAGATTGAGCCTGAGATGGATTTTGCGTCTGACTTAGGCGCGGACTCCTTGGATTTATGCCAGATATTTATGGGTGTGGAGGACGAGCTTGGCGTTAAGATGCCGTCTGAAGGGATAGAGCGTATAACAACAGTTCGTGAAGCCGTTGAGTATATAAAACAAAGCATGTGATTAAAAGCCCTTTCAGACAGGGCTTTTTGCATGGTGCTTATTAAAAGATATTGAGGTGAAAGGCGATGCGGGATATCAAAGGAATTTTAAAGGAATTACAGGAAAAAACAGGCTATAAGTTTCGGGATGAAGGGCTTTTAAGGCAGGCGATAACGCACAGCTCATTTGCCAATGAGCAGAAAATCAATAAATTAGGCAATTATGAAAGGCTGGAATTTTTAGGGGATGCGGTGCTTGAGCTTGTTTCAAGCGAGTTTTTGTTTAAGGAAAATCCGGATATGCCCGAGGGGCAGCTTACAAGGACGCGCGCGTCGATGGTGTGCGAGCCGGCGCTTGCCTACTGCGCAAGGGATATTGATTTAGGCTCTTATATCCTGCTGGGCAGGGGAGAGGAGGCGACCGGCGGCAGAAAGCGCGACTCGATCATATCGGACGTGATGGAGGCGCTGATCGGCGCGATTTTCCTTGACGGCGGAATCGGTGAAGCCAAAAGCTTTATCTACCGTTTTGTGCTTTCCGATTTGGACAACAAAATTCTTTTTCTGGACAGCAAGACGCTTTTGCAGGAAGAAATACAGAAGGACAATGCGGCGCAGCTTCGCTATGAGCTGGTGGGAGAAACAGGTCCGGAGCATGATAAGGAATTTCACGTAAAGGCATATCTTGACGGAAAGGAAATCGGAGCGGGCATTGGAAGGACAAAAAAAGCGGCGGAACAGCAGGCGGCATACAAGGCGCTGATGAAGCTGAAGGGGAGAGTCAGGTAGATGTATTTAAAAAGTATCGAGGTGCAGGGTTTTAAATCCTTCGCCAACAAAATCGTGTTCACGTTTCATCAGGGCATTACCGGTATTGTGGGACCAAACGGCTCGGGAAAAAGCAACGTTGCGGACGCGGTGCGCTGGGTGCTCGGAGAGCAGCGCATAAAGCAGCTTAGGGGCGAATCCATGCAGGAAGTTATCTTTTCGGGGACGGAGCTTAGAAAGCCGTTGGGATATGCGTATGTGGCGATTACCTTTGATAATGCGGATCACAAGCTTTCGATTGCATACGATGAGGTGACGGTGGCAAGAAGGCTGTACCGTTCCGGTGAGAGCGAGTATTCCATCAATGGCACGCCATGCCGGCTGAAGGATGTAAACGAGCTGTTTTATGATACGGGTATCGGTAAGGAGGGCTACTCCATTATCGGTCAGGGACAGATTGAGAAAATCCTGAGCGGTAAGCCTGATGAAAAACGCGAGCTTTTTGATGAGGCGGCAGGAATTGTAAAGTTCAAGAAGAGAAAGGCGACCGCACAGAAAAAGCTTGAGGACGAGAAGAATAACCTCGTGCGCGTTGCTGATATTTTATCCGAGCTTGAAAGACAGGTGGCGCCCTTAGAGAAGCAGTCGGAAAAGGCAAAGGTTTATTTAAAGCATAAGGAGGAGCTTAAGGAGCTTGACGTTAACATGTTCCTCCTCGAAAATAAAAGGCTTACGGCACAGCTTTCGGAGGTTTCAGGCAAATATGACATTGCGCAGGAGGAATACACTGCCGCCGCTTCAAAGTATGATAAGATAAAAGAGGAATATGACGATATCGGTCAGCGCATTGAAGCGCTGGAGCAGGAGATTGAGAGCGCCCGAAATACGCTGACGGACGCCAGTGTGACCCGGGGGAAGCTTGAGGGTGAGATTAATGTCCTGCGTGAGAAGATAAAAGGCGCGCAGGCAAATGAACATCATTTTAACGAGAGAATAGCGTCAATCACTGAGCAGCTTGAAAAGCAGGAGCAGGAGCGCGCTAAAAATCTCGAAAGCAAGACGGAGCTTGACGGTCAGGTGACTTCCCTTGAGGCTGAGCGCAGCCGGGCTAAGGGAGCGCTTCTTGAGGTTCAGACGCGGATTGAGGAGCTTAACCGCGGAATTGAGGAAAAGAAAAACCGCATTATTCAAATGCTGGGTGAGCGCGCCACCATAAAGTCAAGGCTTGGAAATTCTGACGCCATGCTGGAGCAACTGCGTATTCAAAAGGCGGAGCTGAACGCAAGGCTTTTGCGCGCAAAGAGCGACGAGGCTCAAAGAGATGCTCAGATTAAAACGCTGCAGGAGGAATTTGACCGGATAAACGATGAAATCACGCAGGCAAACGACAGGCTCCGGCAGATGGAGGAGCAGACGGGAACCTTTAAGGAGCGGCTTTCCAAAAAGGACGAGGAAATCAGAGGGCTTCAGGGAGATTATCAAAGATATCAGTCAAAGCTTGACACCATTTCCAACCTTACGGAGCGTTATGAGGGCTACGGGAACAGTATTCAGAGGGTGATGAGCCAAAAGGATAAAACGGAAGGCATTACAGGCGTTGTGGCGGACATTATCGAGGTTGATAAGGAATATGAAACGGCAATTGAAACGGCGCTCGGCGGAAATATTCAAAATATTGTCACGGCGGATGAGAGCGTTGCAAAGCAGATGATAGCGTTTTTAAAGAAAAACCGTTTCGGACGGGCAACCTTTCTGCCGCTCACGGGCGTCACAAGACCGCAGGAGTTCAAGCAGCCGGATATACTTAAGGAAAAAGGGGTAATCGGTCTTGCGGATTCCCTTGTAAGGACGGATAAACGGTATGCAAACGTGGCGAAATCGCTGCTTGGCAGGATTGTCGTGGTCGACAACATAGACAATGCCGTGAAGCTTGCAAGGCAATACCATTACGGCGTGCGAATGGTCACGCTTGAGGGCGAGCTTTTCGTACCCGGCGGCGCCATAAGCGGCGGCGCGTATAAAAACAGCTCAAACCTGCTGGGGCGGCGGCGCGAGCTGGAGGAGCTTGAGAAGAAGGTTCGTGAAACAAAAGAAAAGCTTGCTCAGGCAAATCAGGACATAGAGGACATTAAGACGGAGCGCAATGCACTCAGAAAGAATATTGAGGAAGCAAAGAACGGTCTGCAGGAGCTTTTTATAAAACAGAATACCGCAAGGCTGAACGTGACGGCTGCCGAGGAGCAGAAGGAACAGGCGGAGCTTGGCTTTGGCTCATTGAAAGAGGAAGAACAGGAAATTGCAGATAAGACGGTGCAAATCCACGATGAGAAGGAGCAGGTTCTGATTGAGCTTGGTGACTCCGAGGCAGAGGAGAAAAAGCTGGAGGAGGAAATCGGCACGGCTCAGAGCGAGCTTGAAGCCTGCCGGGCAGAGGAATCGGAGCAGACCGGGCTGGTCAGTGAGTGGGAGGTCGCGTATGAGAAGCTGCTGCAGAAGCAGGAATTTGAGCAGACAAATTTAAACCGCGTGGAGGGTGAGCTTTCCCGCTACCGCGAGGAGCTTGCCCGAGTGCAGGAAAGCCTGGACATGTGCCGCAGCGATATGGAGGAGCGCAGCCATAATATCGAAGAGATAGAAAAAACTATCGCCGAATCACACAGTACGCAGTCTGACGCAGAGAATGCCTTGAAGGAGAAGCAGCAGGCAAAGGATGAACTGTCACAGAAGCAAAAGAGCTTTTTTGAGGTGCGTGAGGAAATTGCGGAGAGAAAGAATGCGCTCGATAAGGAAGTATACAGGCTTAATGCACAGCGCGAAAAGCTTGAGGAAGCGGTTGAGTCTCAGATTAATTATATGTGGAGTGAATATGAGGTGACGCTTGGCAGCGCCGCAGATATGCGCAATGAGGAGCTTAAGGATGTTCCTTCCATGAAAAAGCGGATTGCGGAAATCAAGGACGCAATCAGAAAGCTTGGCGATGTAAACGTAAACGCCATCGAGGACTATAAGGCGCTGATGGAGCGTTATACCTTTATGAAGAACCAGCATGACGATTTAATAGAAGCACAAAAGACGCTGGAGGGCATTATCGAGGAGCTTGACGCCGCGATGCGCAAGCAGTTTGCCGAAAAATTCGAGGAGATAAAGCGCGAGTTTGACAAGGTATTTAAGGAGCTGTTCGGCGGAGGAAAGGGCACGCTTGAGCTGATTGAGGACGAGGATATTCTCGAGGCGGGAATACGCATCATCGCACAGCCGCCCGGGAAAAAGCTTCAGAACATGATGCAGCTTTCGGGCGGGGAAAAGTCATTTACGGCGATTGCGCTGCTTTTTGCGATACAAAATCTTAAGCCTTCGCCGTTCTGTCTGTTGGATGAGATTGAGGCGGCGCTCGACGAAGAAAACGTAAGCCGGTTTGCCAAATATTTGAATAAGCTTACAAAATATACTCAGTTTATTGTAATTACTCACAGACGTGGTACAATGGAACAGGCGGACAGACTCTATGGTATCACGATGCAGGAGAAGGGTGTATCAGCGCTTGTAAGCGTAAATTTGGTGGACAGCGAGGTTGACCAATGGAGTCAGGAAAGTAAGGAGGAGAGCTAGATGGCAGGATTTTTCAGCCGCTTAAGGGAGGGCTTGAATAAGACAAGAGATAACATTGTGGCAGGAATTGACTCGGTATTTAACGGCGCATCGGAAATTGACGACGATTTCTATGAGGAGCTTGAGGAAATACTCATTATGGGCGACATTGGCGTAAATGCCACGAACGATATCATAGAGCGGATGAAGGACGAGGTAAAGAAACGGCATTTAAAACAGCCCTCCGAGTGCAAGGAGCTTTTGGTCGAGAGCATCAAGGAGCAGATGCGCGTGGAGGAAACGGCGTATGACTTTGAAAAGAAACAATCGGTCATATTTATTATCGGGGTGAACGGCGTCGGGAAAACAACCTCTGTCGGAAAGCTTGCGGGTATTTTAAAGGAGCAGGGCAGGAGGGTGCTGATTGCCGCTGCCGATACCTTTCGCGCCGCCGCGGGCGAGCAGCTTGCGGAATGGGCTCACAGGGCAGGCGTCGATATGATTGGCGGAAAAGAGGGCGCAGACCCTGCCTCTGTCATATTTGATGCGGTCAACGCGGCGAAGGCAAGAAACATTGATGTGCTGATATGCGATACGGCAGGACGTCTGCACAACAAGAAAAACCTTATGGAAGAATTAAAGAAAATGAACCGTATCATCGACAGGGAATTTCCCGATGCGCACAGGGAAAACCTTATCGTGCTTGACGGCACGACGGGGCAGAATGCGCTTGCACAGGCGAGGGAGTTCGGCGAAGCGGCAAAGCTTACCGGCGTTATTCTTACAAAGATGGACGGAACCGCCAAGGGCGGCATCGCGGTGGCAATCCAGTCAGAGCTGAATGTGCCGGTAAAATACATAGGCGTTGGGGAAACAATAGAGGATTTGCAGAAGTTTAACGCTGACGAATTTGTCAACGCGCTGTTTGACATAGAAAGCGAAAAAGAAATTCCGGAGGAGGCGGCAGCAGCGGAAACTGTAGCAGAGGAAACTGCAAAAGCCGAGGAGGAGCAAAAAACTGACACGAATGTCACAAATACCGAAAAGCAAAAGAAATGGCTTTTTTGGTAATTGAAAATACAATCGAATGGAGGAATGGATTATGTCGGAAATGCTAACGTTGGAAAAATTTGAGGAGGCGGCAGAGCTTGTAAAGAAGGTTACTTCCGAAACCAAGCTTATATACAGCGAGTTTTTCAGCAATCAGACAGGGAATAAGGTTTATTTAAAGCCCGAAAATATGCAGCTTACGGGCGCATATAAGCTGCGCGGCGCATATTACAAAATCAGCACGCTTTCACCCGAGGAACGC
This sequence comes from Lachnospiraceae bacterium, assembly GCA_021202335.1. Taxonomy (GTDB): domain Bacteria; phylum Bacillota; class Clostridia; order Lachnospirales; family Lachnospiraceae; genus COE1. The sequence goes on along the minus strand of JAJQDE010000010.1, from coordinate 5,189 downwards.
GAGAAGGGTCTGATTACCGCGTCCGCCGGGAACCATGCGCAGGGTGTGGCGTATGCCGCAAAAAAATACGGAGTGAACGCCGTTATCGTCATGCCGACGACCACGCCGCTCATGAAGGTAAACAGGACGAAGGGCTATGGCGCGGAGGTTGTGCTGAAGGGCGATGTGTACGACGAGGCGGCAGAGTATGCCTATCAGCTTGCGGAGGAAAAGGGCTATACGTTTATCCATCCCTTTGATGATTTGGCGGTTGCCACAGGACAGGGCACCATTGCGATGGAGATATTTAAGGAGCTTCCGCTTGTTGATATTATCTTAGTACCGATCGGCGGCGGCGGACTTGCGACGGGCGTTTCGACGCTTGCAAAGCTTTTAAACCCGAAAATTCAGGTAATCGGCGTGGAGCCTGCCGGAGCAAACTGTATGCAGGAATCCCTGAAAGCGGGCGAGGTCGTTACGCTTCCTAAGGTAAATACGATTGCTGACGGAACCGCGGTAAAAACGCCCGGCAAGAATATTTTCCCGTATTTAAGGGAAAATATAGATGAGATTATCACGGTTCCCGACGAGGAGCTTGTAGTTTCCTTCCTTGATGTGGTGGAAAATCATAAGATGGTAGTGGAAAATTCAGGGCTTCTTACGGTGGCGGCGCTCCGCCATCTGAATGTAAAAAATAAAAAGGTTGTTTCGATTTTGAGCGGCGGAAATATGGATATTATCACCATGTCGTCCGTGGTTCAGCAGGGGCTTATTTTCAGGGACAGAATTTTTACCGTTTCCGTGCTGCTGCCCGACAAGCCCGGGGAGCTTACCAAGGTTTCCGAGGTAATTGCGTCGCTTAGCGGAAACGTGATAAAGCTTGAGCATAACCAGTTTGTGTCAATTAACAGAAATGCCGCAGTGGAGCTTCGGATTACGCTTGAAACCTTCGGCACTGAGCACAAAAATCAGATTGTTGAGGCGTTGGAGGAGCATGGCTATCAGCCAAAGCTTGTAAGAACCAATATCTGACAGGTGTATTTCATCAAAGTTTGTGAGGGATTATGGAAAAAGCAGCAAAAAGAATCAAGGATTACATTATACTGACAGCGGCGGCGTGCCTATATGCCGCTGCTGTCAGTATGCTTTTGGACCCGAATGACATTGCGCCGGGAGGCGTGACGGGTATTGCCATTTTATTAAACCGCTTTGTGCAGATTCCGACCGGTACGATAAACCTGCTGCTGAATGTGCCGATTGTGGCGCTGGGGCTGTGGAAATTCGGCGTCAGATTTATCTGCTCTACCATGTATGCGCTTGCGCTGATTACAGTCTTTATGAATCTGCTTTCACCGTATGGCGCGGTGACGGACGATTTGCTGATTGCGGCAGTGCTGGGCGGAGCGCTCATTGGAGCGGCGCTTGCGCTTGTGTTCCGCTCGGGTGCGACCACCGGAGGCGTGGACATTATCGTCAAGGTGCTGCGCACAAAATGGAAGCATATTAAGACAAACGTGCTTTTTTTGGCATTTGACAGTATGGTGATTATCGCCTCATGGCTGGTGTTTGGGGATTTGACCGTGGCGTTTTATGCGGGAATTGCAGTTGTCGTCAGCTCCGTCGTCATGGATAAATTCCTATACGGCTCGGACGAGGCGAAGCTGTTTTTTATCATCGGCAGCGAGCCTGCAAAAATGAAACAGCGCATTATGAGCGAGCTTGACATTACTGCCACAATCATTCCGGCTGTCGGCGCTTACACGGGCAATGAAAAGGAAATACTTATGGTGGTGACGCGCAAGCAGATGGCTCCGCGGCTTGAGGAAATCGTAAAGGACGAGGACATTAGCGCGTTTATGATTATCACATCTGCGAATGAGATTTACGGAGAAGGGTATAAGGACATCACAGGGGAGAAGCTTTGAGGAAATGCTCACTGAAAAAACTCCTCAATCGGAGTGTCAAAGACCTGCGACAGACCATACAGTTCGATATCGGAAACCGTTCGGCTTCCGTCCTCTATTCTGGAAATAGACCCGCGGCAAATATAAACGGCAAGCGTTTCAAGCTTCGCGGACAGCTCCTGCTGGCTCATATGCTGCTCCCGGCGGAGCTGCTTTACCTTGCTGCCGACAATATTCTTTTGATTTTCATCATCAATAATTCGAGCCATAGCATCTCCTGTTTATATTACAATTAGACAATTCTTGCCTGCGCGCAATAAATATGATATACTAATAAACACCCAATTATGTCCTAAAATAGGACAAAGAATGACATTTGACGACAAAAAATGTCTGAAAAAGTATTACAAATTTTTACAAAATGACACTATGCGTCCACATATTCCGCTATAATAAGATTAAAGCATGTGTACTGACACAATGAGGCAAAGCAAAGGAGGTACAGGCATGGGGCTTGAATCGGAAGGAAAAGCGGAAAGGATTTTGTCAATTTATTCGCGGCTGAAGGAAGGGCATGCCGTTTGCAAGGAAGAGATAAGTGAAGAGTACGGAGTGACGGCACGCACGGTTTACCGCGATATAACGGACATTCAAAATTTTATCCAAAATCAGAGCAGCTTAACCGGGGAAATACAGGAAATTGTTTATGACAAAAGAAGGGGCGGCTATATGCTGCAAACAAAGGCGGACAGCCAAATCAAGCCGCGTGAGCTGCTGGCGGTGTGTAAGATACTGCTTGAAAGCCGCGCGCTCGTGAAGGAGGAAATGTTCCCGATTTTGCGCAAGCTCTCAGGCATGTGCGGCACTGACGGAAAGCCGATAGCGGAATATATCGGAAATGAAATGCACCACTATATCGAGCTGCGCCATGGCAAAAGGATTTTGGATACACTTTGGACGCTGGAACGTGCGGTGAATGAGCAGCGATATGTCAAAATCCGCTACCAAAAGCTCAAAAATCGCGAGACGGTTACGCGCGTGGTAAAGCCCGTCGGCGTCATGTTTTCGGAGTTCTACTTTTACCTGACCGCGTTCATAGAGGATATAGACAAGGAAAAGGCGTTCCAAAATCCCGGCGACCCGTTTCCGACCATTTACCGAATGGACAGGCTTGAGGGTGTGGAGCTTTTGGACGGGCATTTTTCGATACCGTATGCTGAGCGCTTCGAGGAGGGGGAATTTCGCAAGCGCGTGCAGTTTATGTACGGCGGCAGCCTGCAGCGGGTGAAATTCCGCTATTACGGCTCGGATATCAACGCGGTGCTAGACAGGCTTCCGACCGCGGAAATCCTGTCGGAGAAGGACGGAGTGTACACCGTGGCGGCGGAGGTATTCGGGAAAGGGATTGATATGTGGCTGCGGAGCCAGGGGGAGAATGTGGAGGTTTTTTGAAAGTGCGGAAAGGAGATGCAGTTTTATGTCTGTAAAAAATAACAAAGGTGTTGCAAAAAAAATCGGGTGTTTGACGGCAGGTTTGATTTTTGCGGGAGCGTTATGCGGCGCTTTAGCGCTAATATTGGATGAAAAGTTTCCGAGGTGTGTTACGGTTCAGGTATGTGACAGGAATGGAAAGACAGTGGAGAATCGGTACATGCGGAAAAGGCGGTTTTGAAGGTAATGATTAATGCGTGAGGTGTGGTATCGCAAAAGCATAATAAAATTACAGGGAGTAAGCGTATGGAACTGATTGAAAAAATAAAGGCAGGGCTTTTGGATGAGGCAGATTTGCTTGAATGCGTGACGGATAATAATGTGCTGATTGCCGTTGCGGCTGCGGAGTCGACATATGCAACGGAACCGATTCTTGATATTGCAGCGCATGACAAAGATAAACAAGTCAAACTGGCGGCATTGAATAACCAAAACGTGGGGATGAAAACACTGGAATTTCTTAGTCACAGCCTTGATGAAGAGATTGCAGACAGGGCTGACTTGAAACTATCTCATCTGATACATAGGAATATTTATGTTTTGGGCAACGTTTTTCAGTAAAAAAGCGGGTCATCTTCTATGTGAAATTTGTTGAATTCACAGTAGAAAACAACCATTTGATGTGCTATCATTGATATCAGAATTGAAATATTAGACACTTACAGGAACTGATACTTATATAATGGAATGGAGGCATTTCCAAATAAGATATTTGCAATTGATTTCCAAAGCATAAGGAATGGGAAAAGGCATTATTCTTACGGAGGATGTGGACAGAGGCAGATATAATATTTTAGGGGTAATATTAGCTGGTAATAAGTAATTACATACTGATATTGAACTGGAAATGAAGGGATAATATATGACATCGAACGAAAATGCGATACTTAACAAAATTGATGGTCAACTGGTTAAGAATGACGAGCCTTTTGATTTTGATGAGTTAGAAGAAAAACTTCAAAATCAACTAGACGACAGTCTTGCTGAGTTGGAATTGATATGTGGCTTAGAAGTCAAGGCGATATGGTAAAAATATTATGACGGATAGGAATTTGTAATGAAGAAAAACGGTAAGAAGTATAGAAAATTACAGAAGGAAAGGGATTAAAAAAAGCAAATTTTTTTTGCAAATGATATAGACCAGGAGGTGGACGGAATAAATACTGCAAATTTAGCCATTGCTCAAATTGTAGAAGATAATCCAATCGTTTTTGACAAAGAAGAAACGAAAACGTTATACATGAATTTGTTGGGCAAATATTTAAAAATCGGGGGATGGAATAAGAGAAAATATGAGTCTTCAGAAATAGAGGCTTATAGAAAAATACTGTTGGAAAATAGTGAAATAAGAAACGTATATCCAATTGAATACTATCAGTATTACATATTATTCGATATACTTCATTTGCTTGGGTATGAGACAGTAAAAATACCAACATCAAAGTTTGACAATATTAGAAAGCAACATGCAATAGATTTTGAAAATGCAGATTCTTTTATTGTAAAAAAAATCATTAACTCTGTGCAGGGTGACGACAGACGCTTAGTTAATTTGATGAAAAATGAGGCTCTTTCAAAAGAAAAGCATTATATTGAGCTTATAAGAAAAAATGTGATGTTTAAAAAAATAAATCCATTTGCTGTAATGGTTACAGCGACAATGAGTGCTGGAAAATCCACATTCATTAATTCATTAATCGGAAAATATGTTTGCCTTTCACAGAATATGGCTTGCACAAGCAAAATACATTCTATTATTAATAAGTCATTTGAAGATGGTTACTCATCAGAATATGATCATGACTTAGTAATGAC
>JAJQDE010000028.1 GCA_021202335.1 Lachnospiraceae bacterium | reverse complement strand
TCGGGAACGCTGATAATAACGTCCGACAGCGCTTTTTTCGTCACGGTAAACTGCTTTGTGACCGCGCCCGTAAAATTCCCCTTTCCCTTTACGGTAACGGTCGCCGTGCTCTCCGCCGCCTTATTGTTCTTATAAGAAACGATATAGTCCGTACCCAAGACAAGAGCCGTCTCGTTATATGACACGCTTATGTCTGCCGTCGCGCCGCCCTTGCTGTATGGCGCACTGCTTCCGACGGACACGCTGCAGTCGGAAATTTCCCGCGCAGTTATTTTGAAATTTTTCTTTACGCTGCCGCTGTATGCTCCCGTTCCCGTAATCGTCACGGTCGCCTTACCCGCCTTTGTGTTGTTTGCGTATTTGAGCGTATAATCCGTGCCAAGGGTCAGTGCTGCGCCGTTATACGTCAGGGTAAGCCCTGAGAGCGTCCGCGCGCTTCCCGTATATTCCAAATCCGAAAGCCCCGACACTTTCGCGCTCTTTATCGGCGTGCCCGTTATGACGAATACCGCCTTTTTCGTGCCCGCATAGTTTCCCTTGCCTTTTATGGTAACTGTCGCCGTGCCCGCGTTGACGTTATCGGAATAGGAAACGGTGTAATCCGTGCCGTTTTGAAGCGTTTCTTTTCCGTAACTGACGACAAGCTCACTGTCGGTCAGGGTGATTTCGCTTCCCGTATAAGCTTTCGCCGCTATCTTTGAAACCTTTGCCTTGCTTATCAGCGTCGCATCGGTAATCCCAAAATCCAGCGTCCTTTTGCCGGTGAAATTGCCGGCGCCCGTAAGGGTTATCTCATACTGCCCGACGCTTGCCTGCGTATTCCCCGAAACGGTGTAGTCCTTCCCGGCGGAAAGCTTTTTGCTTCCAAAATACACAACAGGCTTTGCCGTCTGCGTCTTTCCGTTATAGGCAAGCGTTATTCCGTCCGCCGTTATGTCCTCGCCCTCGATGTTTACGGGATTGATTGCAAAGTCCACCGTGTCCGTACCCGCATAGCTGCCCTTTCCTTTGACCGTAATAGACGCCGTACCCGCATTGGTGTTGTTCTTATAGGAAACGGTATAATCCGTGCCCAAGGTCAGGCGCGTTGTCCCGCTGTATACCCTGACTGTCGGCTTGATTGCGGAGCCTGTGTAGGTGTAATCCGAAACAGATTCCGCCCATATACCCTGAGAATAATTCGCGTCGTCCTCGAGGTTTTCATCGGTGCTGTCGCCATCATCGTCGTCATCGTCATCATAATCATAGTCATCACCATCGTCGTCATTGCCCGTGCCGGAAGCGACATATTTTTTCCATGGCAGGGAATAGTCGCTGTAGTCAAGGACTACATCTGACGTGCTTTCTATCTGCGTGCCGTCCTGCAGTGTGAGCGTAACATGCGTTGAAACCTCACCGTCCGTCACCTGCCAGGTCACGCCGTTCAAGCATACGCCGTTTGCCTCGGGCGTGCCTCCGTCCCACACGTTGTTGGAGAAGATGCAGTCCGTGAATGTCGCGGCGCTGCCGTCCTCTGCCAAAGAGCCATTGTAATTATTCATAAAGGTGCAGGAAGTAAATGCTATATCGTCAGTGCTTCCAATTAAAGACCAAGAATCCGAATATGAATTTTTTTTGACGCCACTAATGATACAATTTGTAACGCTGATTGATTCATTAACCGAACTTGTCGACCATGATGAATACGATGCTATCGCCTCGACAGTACAGTCACGGATTACGCTGTCCGCAACAGCCAAATTCTTAACGTGATTATAATATATTCCTATATAACCGCATCCATAAAGGTCTGATTCCGTCACCTTAATATTTACTGAATCATCGATATATATTACATTTCCATCAACCGGACACGTTGCCGAAGGGGAATAATCTGTTGTGTGTCCCAGTATACAGCCCTTTATCTCTATTCCAACCGAACCGGAAATATTTACGACTTCCATATCGGCATATTTCGCAAGGAACTCCGCAGCCCCGGTATATTCCGCTTCTATCGTCATATTACTGATGCCGTAAATGCTTAACGGCTCGCTTAAGCGATATATGCCCTCTTTTAATATAATATGGCGGTTTGAGCCGATTGCTTCAAGCAGCTCATCCGTGCTTTCTACCGTGATATCCTCCTGCTGCGACTCTCCATCCAAGTATATAAACAATATCGAATTATCATTTGCGTATGTTTCCGCATAGCTTCCGCTATACCCTGCCAACGCATAGGAAGTAATAACATTGCTTCCTATAGAGGTCACGCTTTTGGGAACTGTCACGGTAAACCATCCATCGCTATTGCCGCAGCTTGCAAACGCATAGCTGCCTATGCTTATCAAGCCATCAGGCAAAACCATCTCCGAAAAGCCGGTACAGCCATAAAATGCATAATCGCCTATGCTTGTCAGGCTTGTCGGCAAAGACAATTCCGTCAGACCGGTGCAGCCGTAAAATGCACTGGCGCCTATACTTGTCAGGCTTGTTGAGAAAGTCAATCCCGTCAGACCGGTGCAGCCGTAAAATGCACTGTCACCTATATTTGTCAGACTTATTGGGAAAGACAATTCCGTCAGACCAGTGCAACCGTAAAATGCACTGGCGCCTATGCTTGTCAGGCTTGTTGAAAAAATCAATTCCGTCAAACCGATACAGCCGTAAAACGCTGAAGCTCCTATGCTTGTCAAATTATCCGGCAGATTAATCTGCGTCAGCTTGGATAGGTTATAAAATGCTTCTTCCGGTATCTCTGTTATGTTTTCCCCAATCGTAACCTCTGTCAGATTTGTAAAATCATCATACGGCACAATGGACAAGTCACACGAAACCGTAATGCTTGTAACTGCATTGCATTTATAAAATGCTGAAGTTCCTATACTCGTCAGGCTTTCAGGAAAAACCACCTCCGTCAAACCGGTACAACCGTAAAATGCACTGTCGCCTATGCTTGTCAGGCTTGTTGGGAAAGACAATTCCGTCAAACCGGTACAATAGCAAAATGCACTGTCGCCTATGCTTGTCAGGCTTGTTGGAAAAGTCAATTCCGTCAAACCGATACAATAGTAAAATGCTGAAGCTCCTATGCTTGTCAAACTATCCGGCAGGTTAATCTGTGTCAGCTTATATAAGTTATAAAATGTTTTTTCCGGGATTTCCGTTACGTTTTCTCCCAATGTAACCTCTGTCAAATTAATAAAATCTTCTACAGACACAATGGACAAATCACAATAAACCGTAATGCTCGTAACTCCGCTGCAACCTGAAAATGCCGAATACCCTATACTCGTCAAGCCCGTCGGGAATTCCACTTCAGTTATGCCGCTACAATTATAAAACACTCTCGACCCTAAATCCGTCAAGCCCGTTGGCAACTCCAAGTTTCCCGTTAAGCCACTGCAATTATAAACCGCAGAATCACCTATGCTTGTCAAGCCTGTTGGAAAGTCCACTTCTGTTAAGCTACTGCAACCGTAAAACGCCTTTTCCCCTATACTCGTCAAGCCTGTCGGAAAGTTTATTTGTGTCATTTTAGATAATTCATAAAATGTCTCTTCAGGTATTTCCGTTATGTTTTCTCCAAGAGTCACCTCCGTCAAATTGGTAAAAGAAGTTGCAGACACAATGGACAAATCTCAATAAACCGTAATGCTCGTAACTCCGCTGCAACCGTAAAATGCCGAATACCCTATGCTCGTCAAGCCTGTTGGAAAGTCCACTTCTGTTAAGCTGCTGCAACCGTAAAACGCAGAATCCCCCATGCTCGTCAGTCCCGTTGGCAGCTCCAAGCTTCCCGTTATTCCGCTGCACTGCAAAAACGCATACGCTCCTATACTCGTCAAGCCTGTTGGAAAGTCCACTTCCGTTATTCCGCTACAATACCCAAACGCACACTCACCTATGCTCGCCAGTCCTGTTGGCAACTCCAAACTTCCCGTTATTCCGCTGCACTGCAAAAACGCATACGCTCCTATACTTGTCAAGCCTGTTGGAAAGTCCACTTCCGTTATTCCGCTACAATACCCAAACGCATACGCCTCTACGCTCGTCAAGCTCATTGGCAGTTCCAAACTTCCCGTTATTCCGCTGCAATTCTCAAACGCTTGAACCCCTATGCTCGTCAAGCCTGTTGGCAACTCCAAACTTCCCGTTATTCCACTGCACTGCAAAAACGCATAATCCTCTATGGTTATCAAACCAGCAGGTAACGTAAGACTCCCTATAAAGCTGCTACCGTAAAACGCACTTTTTCCAATCCCCGTCACTGTATACCCGTCTATTGTATCCGGTATGTTTAAATCGGTTCCTTCCGTTTCCTCACAGCCTGTGATTGTTGCATTGCCGTCGTCCGAAACGGTGTATGTCCACGTTATGTCATTTACCGTGGCGCTCGACTGCAGAACCTCCTCGCTCTCCTCGGTTTCAGTTTCTTCCTCCGTAAGTTCCTCGGTTTCAGTTTCCTCCTCCGTAAGCTCCTCGGTTTCAGTTTCCTGCGCCTCGTCCGTTTCGCTTTCAGCCGTTTCAGGCTCTTGCGCCGTTTCGGACTCTCCAGTTTCCTCTTCCTCGGAGGACTCTGCCGTAACGGAAACCGTTATTTCTTCCTGCGCTGCGTCCGTTTCGCTTATTTCTTCCCAAACGTCCCCGTTTGTTTTGTCCTCGTTTGTTTCTTCCTCGCCTGTTTCTTCCTGCGCCGTTTCCGTTACTCTGTCAGCGGCACGGACAATCATCATGTTGTCCATACCCCCCCCCGAGTACCATAGAAGCGACCAGCAGGGCAGAAATGGCTTTCCTTAAAATACCTTTCTTAAACATCACTGCTCTCCTCTCTCCTTTTCCCGCTTTGAATACACCTGACGGGCTTATTGCCATTGTTTACAGGTTTTCGCATACCTGTTTTAAGTATTTCACATCCTGCCGGATTTTGCAAGCATTCAAAAGCGTTTATTTACGCAACAAGGCGAGCAACAAAAAAACAGCTGCAGCCATATCTCTATGATTGCACTGTTTTCTTTATCATACAGCTTTATCCGGCTCACACATCCGCTTCACCGTTACCGCCGCTCAGGACTTCTTTCACATATTGCATAATTCCCGTCTTCTTTCATCCATATACCGTCACCCCATCATCCCCGCAAGAACCTCCTTTGCGGTTTCAAGCTGGTTATCGATGCCGTTTTGGTATTGCTCGGAGTCAAACTCGACCTCCACGTCCGGCTCTATTCCGATTTGGTGAATATTGTTTCCTGCCGGAGTGTAGTAGGTGCTGACGGTTATCTTGACCGCAGAGCCGTCAGAGAGATTGATGACCTTCTGCACAATGCCCTTTCCGTAGGTGGTGGTACCGACCAGCGTCCCGATGCCGTAGTCCTTGATTGCGCCCGCAAGGATTTCCGACGCGCTTGCGCTGTAACCGTTTGTGAGCACCACGAGCGGCACGTCAATCTCATTTTTGCCGTCGCACTTGTATTCCTCGCGCTCACCGTATTTATCCTCCGTGTATACGATAAGCCCCTCCGGGAGAAGCATCCTTGCAATCTCACATACCGTGGAAAGATTGCCGCCCGGATTGCTTCTGAGGTCTATTATAAGCCCCTCCATTCCTTCCGCCCTTGCCTGCTCAAGCGCCGACTCAAACTGCCCCGAGGTCACAAGGTCAAACTCCGTTATCTGAATGTATGCAACGTGGTTGTCGTACATCTCGTACTCCACGGTAGGGCTTTCTATCTGCCTGCGCTCCACCTCAATGTCAATCGGCTCCGTTTCGCCCGTGCGCAGAACGGTAATAGTGACCCAAGTGCCCTCCTCGCCCTTAATCTTACTCACCACATAAGAGCTGTCCTTGCCGTACATGCTCTCTCCGTCTATTTCATATATATAGTCGCCCTGCATCAAATCACTTTCCTCCGCAGGGGTATTTTTGATGATACTGCTTATCTGCACATAGCCCGCCTCAACGTCCTGGCTGATATACGCTCCGATTCCATAGTAAATGCCCTGCGTCTGCTCCTGAAGCTCAAGCAGCTCCTCCTGCGTATAGTAAACGCTGTACGGGTCGTCAAGCGCATCCAAAAGCCCCCTGTAAAGCCCGGTTTCCAGCGTTTGTGCGTCCACGTCCTGCCAAAAATATTCCTCTATGGTTTCCTCCAAAACTCCCAGCTTCTCCACCACCGAGTCGTCGGTAACGCTCTCGATGCCGGAGCTCTCCCCTCTGTTCAGGCTCTTGAGCCGCAGGATGCCGTTGCGGAAGTTCACCCCCCCAAAAGCAAGAAAGACGACTGCCAGCGCCGCCACGATTCCCACAATCAGACCGAGCGCAAACTGCCTTGCGCCCTCGCGCCCCCGCGCGTTGTCCGGATATTGGTTTATTTCATTGTTTGATTGATTTTCATTCTGCATTGTTCTGCCTTTCCTTTACTGCATAATCTACTGTAAATAACTCCATGGATTTACGTAGCTTCCATTCAGCCTTACGCTGAAATGGAGATGATTTCCCGTAGACCTTCCGGTCGTTCCCACAGCCGCTATTTTCTGTCCCTTCACAACCGAATCACCCGCTGAAACGTAGAGCGCGGAAGCGTGCATGTAAATCGTGTAAAGACTTCCGCCGTGGTCTATCATGATGTAATTTCCCATCGACGAGCTGTACGCCGCCGCGACCACCGTGCCGTCATAAGCGGCAAGAATGGGCGAACCTCCGGGCGCCGCCATATCCATGCCGTTGTGGAATTTCTCCACGCCCAGCGTAGGATGGATGCGATAGCCGTAATCGTCTGAAATACGCGTATACGAGGGAGCGGGCCATGCGAACACGCCCCCGTCATACGTATTTGACGCCGCATCAAGCGCCGCCTGTTCCGCCTTGACTGCCGCCTCAAGCGCCGCAATCTCAGCATCCCTTGAGGCAATCTCCGCCTCGTATTCAGCGACAAGCTGCTCCCTGTCGCTGATATCCGCCTCATATGCGGCAATCTCCGTCTGCTTTTGGGAAATCAGCGCCTCAAGCGACTCCTGCTCTTTCTCCGATTCAAGCTTTGCTTCCTCCAAAACCTCCTGCTCCGCTTCAAGCTGCGCCTTGCATACCTCAACATATTCCCTTGTGGTCTGAAAGCTCTCCAAAATCTGACGGTCCGACTGCGTGATGCGCTCCACATAATCTGCGCGGTTCAGCATATCGGCAAAGGAGCCCGCGCTCAGTATCGCCTCAAAATAAAAGCTGTCGCCCCGCTCATACATAAGCTTAATGCGCGCCTTCATCGCCTCATACTGCGTTTCCTCTTTCTCAAGCGCTTGGGCAAGCTCCTCCTTCGTTTCAACAATCTCATCCTCTTTTTGGCTTATCATGTCGTTTAGCTGCGTAATTTTCGTCTGCGCCGCCGAAAGCTGCTCGTCAAGCCCGCTCACATAAGCTGTCAGGTCGCTCTTTAAATCCTCCAGATCGCTTATAATCTGCTGAACGTCCGTAAGACCGGACTCAAGCTGATCCTTAAGGCTCTGCGTTTCCTCTATTTCTTTTTGCTTTTGTGCAATGCTTTCCTTCAATTCAGACACCTCATCCGCCTGACTGACGAAAGGGCGGCTTCCTGCGAAGCAGACGGTCATCAGAAGCGCAGCCGCCTGCAAAAGCGCAGCCCTTTTCCAAAGCCCCTTATCATAAAGCCTATGCCGCATAATACTCCCCATTCTCCACGGACAAGTCACAAATCCGTTTATACGCTCAAATGCTTCCTCACTGTCGTAAAGCTTCCCAAAAATCCGATACCCACGCCGATTGCCACGCACACCGGCACAAGCGTCGAGAACACCGCCGCCACCGGCAGGAACTCAAAGAGCTGGGACAGAGACGGAAATCTCCCGACAACATACATCATTGATTCATTGTAGATAAAATATACCGCAATCAGCGGAATCACCGAACCGATGAAGCCGATAACCATACCCTCAATGACAAACGGCGCCCTCGTAAAGAAATCCGTCGCTCCGATATATTTCATAATCTGAATTTCCTCCTTGCGCACGGAAATGCCGATTGTCACGGTATTGCTGATAAGGAAAATCGACACGAGAAACAGTATCAATATAATGCCGATCGACACATAGCTTATAATGGCGTTCACGCCCGTAAGCGTCTGCGCCGTGAGCGCCGACTGATTGACCTTCCTTATTCCGTCAACAGACTCAAGATAGGTCACAAGCGCCGACTGCATCGACACATCGCTCATGTAAATTTCAAAGTGCGCACAGTCCGCAAGGGGGTTTTCCGTAAAAACGCTGATATCTCCGAAATTCATTTCCTCCGCAAACTGCTCCCATGTTTCATCGGCAGACACATAGGTCAGCTCCTTGACCTCCGTGCGCTTTGAAATCATATCCGAAATCTCCTGCACGCGCTCGTCGCTGATATCCTCCTCCAAAAGCGCGCTTACCGACACGCCCTCCTCGGCGCTATGCACGATGTTCTGAAAATTCGTAAGAATTGCGTAAAAAAGACTGAAAAGAAACAGGCACGCGGAAATCGTCGCCACCGAAGCGAGCGTAAACCATTTGTTTTTAAATATGTTGCGTATTCCCTGCCAAATACAGTAAAACAGTGTATTAATCCTCATCGATATAGCCACCCTTCTCCTCATCGCTCACGATGATGCCTTTCTTCATTGTGATAACCCGTTTCTGCATGGCGTTTACAATCTCGCGGTTATGCGTGACTACAAGGACCGTCGTCCCGTTGTTATTTATTTTCTCAAGTAAATTCATGATTTCCCATGAATTTTTCGGGTCGAGGTTTCCCGTCGGCTCGTCGGCAAGCAAAATCTTAGGGTTGTTGACAAGCGCCCTCGCAAGCGCGACTCTCTGCTGTTCTCCTCCCGAAAGCTGCTTTGGCCTCGCCTTATATTTCCCGGCAAGACCGACCGTCGATAAAATTGACGGCACATTTTTGCGTATCTCACGGCTCGGCTTTTGGATAATCCGCTGTGCAAACGCAACGTTTTCATACACGTTCCTGTCCTTCAAAAGGCGGAAGTCCTGGAACACCACGCCCAGACTCCTGCGGAACTTCGGTATTCCCCTGCGCTTGAGCTTCGCCACGTCCTTCCCGTTTACGACAATCCTTCCCGAGGTCGGCAAAAGCTCGCGAAGCAGCAGCTTTATAAGCGTGGATTTGCCTGAGCCGCTGTCGCCCACGATAAATACAAACTCTCCTTTATTTATATGCAGATTTACATCGTTTAATGCCGGCACGCCCACCGTGTATGCCTTGCTCACATTCTCCATCAGAATGACGGTATCGTCATCCGCAGCCGTGCGTTTCCTAACCCTGGTTCTCAATTTTTTCCTCCAATCCGAAGCGTTCCCCCCGTAACGCTGCATTTTCCTTAATAATCAAATGACTCCATATATTTCATATATCGCACAACCATCAGCGCTATCTTAAAGGTGATTGCATCCTCAAACACCCTCAGGTCAAGCCCCGTGCTCTTTTCAAGCTTGTCAAGGCGATAGACCAGCGTGTTCCTGTGGATAAAAAGCTGCCTTGACGTTTCCGACACGTTAAGCGAGTTTTCAAAGAATTTATTGATTGTCGTGAGGGTTTCCTCATCAAAATCGTCCGGACTCTTTCCGCCGAAAATTTCCTTGATAAACATTTTGCAGAGCGGTATCGGAAGCTGATAAATGAGTCTGCCTATGCCCAGCTCGCTGTAGGCGACGATGTCCCTCTCCTCAAAGAAAATCTTCCCGACGTCAAGCGCCATCTTTGCCTCCTTATAGGAACGGCTCACTTCCTTTATCTCCTTGACGTTAGTGCCGTATGCGATATGTATGTCGTTAATCCCCTCCTCCGCAAGGCTGTCCTTTATTTCCCTTGCGTACTTGTCGATATCGCGGTTCGTTTCGGAATCCGAAATCTCCTTGACCACAATCACGTTGTTTTCATCGACAGCCGTGACAAAATCCCTGCCGTTCTGACCGAACTCCTCACGCACACGCTCGAGGATATTCGCATCCTTGCCGTTTGGCGATTCCACGATCAATACGGCGCGCTTTACGTCGGTCTGAATATGCAGCTTCTTGGAGCGGCTGTAAATGTCCACCAGCAGCAGATTGTCGAGGAGCAGATTTTTGATGAAATTGTCCTTGTCGAAGCGCTCCTTATACGCCACCATAAGGTTTTGAATCTGAAACGCCGTCATCTTCCCCACCATATAGGCGTTATCGCCCGCATCGCTTGCAATCAGTATATATTCAAGCTGTTGGTCGTCATATATTTTGAAAAACTGACAGCCCTGAAGCTCCTGGCTGTCCGCAGCCGATTTCACAAACTCAAGCACGGAATGTTCAAAGGTGTCCCCTGCCTGCTTTGTCGACGCCACAAGCTTTCCGTCAACATCCGCCACATAAAGCTCCACCCGCGCTATTGCCTTTATCCCTTCAATTGTATTCTGCATAATCTGATTTGAAATCATGTGCCACGCTCCTATTCTAACAATGTCCGGCTTATACAATATCAACAAAAACTTATCAAAGTGTGTCAGCCAATTCTACACAATCTGTTTTCATTTTAATATATTTACACAAATAAATCCATAGTAAACAGGAATTTTTTTATGCATTTTTTAATATTTTTTTCAAAGAATAAGCTTTTTCGACTTTTATGCAAGATATACAAATTTTTCCTTAATTTTTTTCGCCGATGAGCCGAAATATTAATCGCAGAACAAACAAGGTTTGTTCCGGCTATTTGTGCCGGAGCGTCACAAATAGCTTTGATGGCATCACGTCGCCAACGCTCCGGAATGGGGGAATTATTATGGATATCACAGACCTTTCCATGAACATGTCACAGGCTAAGCTTTTGAACAGCGTCGGCACTGCAATGCTCTCGAAGTCGTTTGATATGGCCGAAGCTGTCGGCGACTCCGTGACGGAGCTTGTGGATTCCGCTGCAATGGAGCGTTCTGTCTGCCCCGAGCTTGGCGCAAACATTGACATCAGTGTTTAAAAAGTGCGCTCTTGCAGCGCACTTTTTAGTTTCCGTATTTTTACGCTCCGATTATTTCAAAACGATACAGTCTGTCTTTATCTCAACCTTCCCGTTTTTCAAAAGCTTTCCCACGGCGCGCTTAAACTCGTTTTTGCTCATTCCTATTTCCTTTTTTATAAGCTCCGGTGAAGCCTTGTCCGTAAACGGAAGCCTCCCGCCAAGCTCGTTAAGCCTGCAAATCAGCTTATCGGCGTCCTTTTCCATTTGAAGATACGCCTTTTCCCGCACGCTCAGATCAAGCTTTCCGTCCGCTTTTACCTCCGCGACTCTTGCATTTACCACATCCCCGACCTTGATGCTCCCATATATCTCGCGCGCGGGAATGAGCGCCGAATAGCGGTTGTCAACCGCGACATAAGCCCCTGCCGGCTCGTAAATCTGATAGACGATGCCTGTAACCATATCGTCCTTACGGTAGCCGCTATCAGTCGACAGATTCGGATATACCTTCATGGTCGCCGCAAGGCGGCTGCTCTTGTCCACATAGATTGTGACAAGTACCTCATCGCCCTCTTTGACACTGCCTGTCTGCTCCTTGTACGGCAGCAGGATATCCTTTTCCAGCCCCCAATCCAAAAACGCTCCTATCCCGGTGCACTGCGAAACCCGGAGCATGCCGACCTCACCCGCCATAAGCTTTGGGGTGTTCGTCGTGGCAATAATCCTGTCCTTGGAGTCCTTATATAAAAACACCTCAAGGCTGTCTCCGACGCTGCAGCCCTCCGGAACCTGTTTTTTGGGCAAAAGGACTCTGTCGTCAGCGTCCTCGCCCTCTCCATCGGCAAGATATATGCCGAAATCAACCTGCTTTACCACGGTCAGCGTTTGTTTCTTCCCTAATTCAAACATAATATTTGGTTTACCTCCGTTCCATTCGTATTGACGGTATTATTCTAGCACGAAACCTTCGCGAACGCAATATATACGGCAATCGGGGATTTGCGCCCCCGCGCATCAAAAACTACCATGCCGGTTTTCCGGCAGAAAGCAGACTGTCAATATCCATATAAGCGTTCTCTATCGCCTCAGAATGGTACATTGGATACATCTTATAAACAAAATCCGTCAAATTCTTTTTATCCAATTCTCTTAATACCAAATCAGCGCTTGTTCCCTTGTAGGCGGCGTAATTTTCCAAGAGATAAATAAAAAATTCCATTTCCTTTGTCATTCTCAATCCCTCCTGATATACAGCGAATTTCCGGGATTTCCTGTTACCTGCTCCGATTCCCACATATCAAAAATCCCCAAAGGTCCAAAATCCCACATTTCAAGACTCGGATTACGAAGCATCTGATACGTTTGAGAAAAAAGAAACCGTCTGAGCGCATCCATTAAACTTAACCCATACTTATCGCAAATCATCCCTGTTACTTTTTCATTATAAAAACATAATATATCGCTCATATCATTGTTCATAAAAGTTTCGCCTCCTTAAAAGTCAATGCCGAAACTGCTCTTTCCGTCTTAAATGCATACTGGTCTTTTAACTTTTGCGGAAGTAATCTCCTTAACGCTTCTTCTTCGGTATAAACTCCGGAAAAATATTGTCTAAGCACAGGCATTGTCCTATCATTTGCAACCGGTCCAAATACAATATCATGATTGTCAGTAAATGAAATATTATTTCGATTATTTGAAACAAATTTAAGCCATTCTGCCGAAGCCTTTTCAAATTTTAAAACAGACAACTCATTTAATTTTTCCTCATCCAATTCAAAAAACGAAACTATCTGCTTCCCATTGCCACGTCTTTGCATAGTCAGATTCGCCCATCTTTCAGCCTGTTCATAACCGGACGTAAGATAAAAACCGGTTCCAAAATCAAGCCGTCTGTCTGCAATGATAATTTGCGGCTTTTCAACTGCAACATTGCTTCCGTGATACAATAGCATACACATCTCTCCTTCTTTGATTATCTCACCTTTGTACCTCAAAGCAAACATTCTTTCAGATTACAGCAACTGCTGTTTGTTCATGCCCTGCATCCATTTCACGACCACAGGAACGGTTGATGGCAACTCATTGGTCATTTTTTACAATTATAGCAAAATTACCAAATTAATCAACCAAACCTTGTTCTCTTTGAGAATATTACGAAAAATCCCCGCCCCGGCACGCATATATACCGGGACAGGGATTTTTATTTGTACTACTTCAGCACCTTTGCGCCGATTTTGAACTTGACTGTTTTCATTCCGCCGTAGTTATTGATGCCGCGGACGGTCACGCTTGC
>JAJQDE010000025.1 GCA_021202335.1 Lachnospiraceae bacterium | reverse complement strand
CGGCACAAATAGCCGTATGAAAAATAAGCTATCGAGCTTATTTTTCATACTAATCCCCATTCCTGCGCAAACCCGCTTTATTTATTTTGTTCGATTTTTTCCGCAATAATGGTTTGCATTTCTTCCTTATTCCTGCCTATTGCAAATGCAAGCTCCGTATACAGATTATTTTCCGCAATTTTAAAGAAATGTTCATCAACAGATGTGTTCTTTTTTCCCTGCGCCGTTCTCTTTTGCATCCTTGCATACATACTCTTTATAATGCCCATAAGCTTTTCAAGGTCGCAGCTTTGTATTGCCTCTTTATATCTCTGCTCTCTCTGTTTATCATCAGATATCCACGCTTCACTGATCTTTGGTATATCGTCTATGAATTTCCATGCTTCGTCTTCAGTTATCACCCTTCTAAGCCCGTTATCCGTCCTGTCAGTCGGCACATACAGCTTCGTGTTCACCTCGTTTAACGGCGTGAGGAAAAAATAAAGCCGTTCTTTATTTACAGAGGATATGTCCGGATGCCCTATATCATCCACTCTGCATATACCATTATTAGGCTTAATCACAAAATCACCAATTTCAAACATATTAATCCCCCATTCCTTGATGAAACCAAAATTACTACAAATACAGTATACCACATCAAAACAGGCTTTGTAAGAAGTTTTCTTAGCAAAGCCTTATTTTCGTTATTTTGCAATATTCCCGAACGGATATTCTTTTGCAATATTGCTATTGCTTATTTGCTCCGCTCAGCACCTCTGATATGATATAAGCCAACGGCTCGCATGAATTCATCGCTTCCTCTACGGTATTGGTCTGTGAGCCAAGCTCGATGAGCAGCGTTTTGGGTCTGTAATGCATATTGTACCGATAGCCCTTCAGATATATGCGTCTTGTCAGGCCGGGATAGTATTCTTCCGCAAAAAGCTGCATTTGGAACGCAAAGGAAAGGTTATCCTGTATATATGGGTTCTGCAGTCCGGTAAGCTCGCCAAGCTCCCTTGTATAGCTTAATCCGTTAAAAAACATAAATTTTGCCATTTCCATACCCTGAATGGTTGTAACCAGCCTTGTATCCGCGTTTGTTTCGTCCCTGTGAAGGTCGATGATAACTTCTATGGACGGGTTCTGCTCCAAAACGCTTTCAATGTCAGCCATCGCATTCGAGTACGCGTAGTCCCTGCTCTCCACATCATATTTCCCCATATGATGCAGCACATTATATCCGTATTTTGTCCGTAATATTTCACACAAATGCTCCCCTACCCCCATTATGGAGGTGCTGTCGTCATTCGGTACCGAATCTATGTACGCTTCCTGTGAATGTGTATGATAAACCAAAATCTGCGGCTCACTGTTGTCCTGCTTCAAAGTTGCGTCAAAACCCATAAGAGTATCAAAGTCAAGCTGTCCTTCTCTTACCATCGTTGTAGGGTCAACGGAATAAAAGGTTTCCTTTATAAATTCCTCGTCCTGAAGCTGCTGTCTTGAATATACCGCCTGAGGCTCCGACACGGGGACAAAATAGGATTCCTCAGCCGGCTGCTGCAATGATATTTCATTTCCGGCTTCCGCTGCCGCCTCATTTTCCGCGATTACCGCTTCTTCAAGCGATGCGGCGCCGCCCTCACCCTCCTGCATATAATCATACAGATACGGGTACTGCACGAATTCAGCCGACGCAAGCTCCGCAATCGGTACCGTTTCCCATGCTTTGCTCCAAAAGCTTTCGGCAAAATCAAGCTCTTCCCAATCGCTATTGCCATAAGGCACAAAGGAGTTGCACAGTAAAAGCCCTTTGCTGAGCGAGGCTCCAAAAAGCCTCTGAGAAATTCCCAAGTCAGAGCCGTCCACATCCGCCCTCATCCTTAATATAAGATATAATGCCAATATGGCAAGGGCTGCTGCCGGTATCAGTCTTTTTTTCACGGATTACTCCTCCTGCTCCATGTCCAGTGCAATATTTATTGCCTCGGACAATGTAAAGCTCAGTCTTTTTGAGGTTTCGTCTATATTCTTTGCTGTCACATACATATTATGAAGCTGTGTGTCTGCACTATTCCTGAAATAATCCAGGGACGACTTTCCGTCGGCATGCTCCCTTGAAAGCTTTTCCAGCGCATCCGTAACGATAGTCCCCGCATCAACGACCATAGGTATTCCTATTGCTATAACAGGCACGCCCAGGCTTTCTTTGGTAAGGGCATTTCTGTGATTTCCGACGCCTGAGCCGGGATGTATGCCTGTATCCGTTATCTGTATCGTGCGGTTCAGCCGCTTTGTGCTTCTTGCCGCAAGCGCATCTATTACTATAACTATGTCCGGCTTTGTTTCCTTTATGACTCCCTTTATGATTTCCGATGTTTCCATTCCCGTCTTTGCCATTACTCCCGGAACCAGCGCGCTGATCTGATGTATTTTAGACACATGATATGCCTGTCTGCCGTATTCTTTGATAATGTGACGCGTGACATAAACATTGTCAACCGTACACGGTCCCAGCGAATCAGCCGTCACGTCCCTGTTCCCCAGTCCGACCACAAGCACCGATTTTTCTTCGTTGATATCCGGAAGGACTCCTCTCAGTTGTTTTGCCAGCTCTTTTGATATTTCCCTGTGGTAATCCTCATCGCTTTCCTGAAGGTCCGGGGCTTCAAGCGTAATATACGTGCCCATCGGCTTTCCCATGCTTTTGGCGGCATTTTTACTCAATATTACCACCTTAGAGATATGCACATCCTCCATCGCATCGTACTCCTCGATATCAATGCCGCTAAGTCTGCCCGCCTCATTCTTACGCACACTCTCCGTCGCCTCCAACGCCAAATCCGTCCTCACCTGAAAGTTCTGCATACACGCGCCTCCTAAATTGATTTTTGACAATTTGTAAATCTTTGCTAAATAGTTTTTCGTTTTTTTTGAGGTTTATGTATTGACATATTCAGTTCCATAAATTACAATATGCTAGTGTGTTTCACTGAAGTAACCGTGTTAAGCTTTAAGGAAGCGCCGCAGATTCATAAATTCCAAAAAGAGGAGGTGGCAAGACATGGCAAACATCAAATCTGCTAAGAAAAGAATATTAGTAAACAGAACTAAGGCCGAAAGAAATAAGGCTATCAAGTCCGGTGTAAAGACTGCTATGAAGAAGGTTTACGCTGCTATCGAAGCAAATGATAAAGAGGCTGCTACTGTAGCATTATTAAACGCTACAAGCACAATTGATAAAGCCGCAACAAAGGGCGTATATCATAAAAATAATGCTTCCAGAAAGGTTTCCCGTTTAGCTAAGGCAGTAAACCAAATGGCTTAATTTAAATATAAGGACGAGCTTTCCTATACAATAAAGCAAAAACAACCTATACATGTAGGTTGTTTTTATTTTGCAGTGACCGACCGCAAATGTACTCATAGCGCTCATTCATCCAATCTATGGCGCGGGCGAGTCCCTCCTCGCTAAACTCAAATAATCCGGAAAGCTTCTCATCGTCCGGCGTCGCGTCAAATCCCAATGGCTCGCTCCAAACATACGCCTTAAGCATTTTCTCATCCTCCACTGTTTCCTGACACAGCATAAAGCGCATCCCCTTATGGCTCCCCGTAAAATTCTCCTTTTTCACAAAATTTAAAGACAAAAAATCACTTCTTGTAAGCATTATAATCCCCTTTATTTCTCCCGTTTTTCCAAAATCGACTTCAACAGTCCGGCGTCGTCAAAATCCGGAATAAAGCTTTCCTTCGCCGTTTCGCCTTCCTGAATAAAAGCGTTTGCCACACCTGTTTCTATCGCATGGTCAATCACCTTTTCATACTCCCGCCTTGTCACTTTCCTCGAAAGCTCCGGGAAGCCCTTCTGCCCGATATCCGCAGGAGGAGTATATTGATTCATGATGCTGATGTAAATATCGTCTCCATAGGCTCCGTACAGATAGCTGATAATTTCCCTTGAATCTTTTGTATATCCCGGAAGCACCATATGTCTTACGATTGTGCCGCGCTTCATCAGCCCGTTTTCAAACACAGCGCCTTTCGTCTGCCTCACCATTTCATCGATTTCCTCCGCGGCACGCGCAAAATAATCAGGCGCGTTTGAATATCTCCGCGACAACGCCTCAGATTTATATTTTAAATCAGGCAGATAGACGTCCACAAGCCCATCCAGCAGCTTTAACGTTTCCACGCGCTCATAGTTGCCCGTATTATATACCACAGGTATTATAAGCCCCCTTGCTTTCGCGCGCTCTATTGCCCTTGCAAGCTGCGGAGCAAAATGAGTCGGAGTCACCAGGTTGATGTTTGCAGCCTGTTTTCCCTGCAAAAGCAAAAAAGCGCTGCAAAGCTCATCCGTCGTGAGCGCTTCGCCCTTATTTCCAAGTGCAATATCCTTATTTTGGCAGAACACGCATTTAAGAGGACAGCCCGAAAAGAACACGGTGCCGGAGCCATGCTCTCCGCTTATGCAAGGCTCCTCCCACATATGCAGGGAAATCCTCGCCGCCCTTACAGCCGCGCTCTCGCCGCAATAGCCTGTTCTCCCGCCTGCTCTGTCTGCACCGCAGCTTCTGGGGCATATCCTGCATTGTGCAGCATCTGCATATCGGCTTTTCTGAAGCATTAGTAATTCCCCCGAAGTGTTTTTATAATTTAAAGAGCAAATCATGGTCAATCTGTTTTGCGTTTTTAATAATGTTTTTTTCCTCTCCCTTTAAATACAGGCGAAGCTGCGCCAGCTCTCCCTCGTCAAAGCCCTTTGAATTTACCACCCTTCTGCTCGGAAGCATAAGCTCGGCATAATCCGTTCCTCGCTCCGTTTTCCTTTCAAAGCATACATGTATTACCTTACCCTTTTTCCCCGGAAGCAGTCCTGTATGCGTCATTGTTATGTCCTCCGCGTTTTTTATTTCTATATTCATCGGCTATCTCCTTTTCACCAGTGTACCACATTACTCCAAAGAGTTGTATAACATTTTTATTATACAGGACGAGCTTCATATACTGCAAAAAGGACTTTACTGTCTTTTATACGGCAATAAAGTCCCTCCTGATGTTACAATGATTACTTATAATTTACTATCTTTCCAAAATCAGCCTTCAGCGATGCGCCGCCCACAAGACCGCCGTCGATATCGGGCTGTGCAAACAGCTCCGCCGCATTTCCCGCATTGACGGAACCGCCGTATTGAATACGCACTGCCTCTGCCGTAGCGGCATCATACATCTCTGCTATGCAATCCCTTATACCCTTGCATACCTCCTGCGCCTGCTGTGTGGTCGCTGTCTTTCCCGTGCCGATTGCCCAAATCGGCTCATACGCAATGACAAGCTTCCGGACCTGCTCCGCGGTAATTCCCGCAAGGTCTGTCTTAATCTGAAGCCTAATCCAATCCATAGTGACGCCAAGCTCTCTCTGCTCAAGCGTTTCACCGCAGCAAAGTATAGGTGTAAGCCCATGCTCAAACGCCTTCGCGACCTTCTTGTTAAGAAGCGCGTCGTCCTCTTTAAAGTAATCGCGGCGCTCCGAGTGTCCGATAATGACATACTTCACTCCGGCATCAACAAGCATAAGCGGAGAAATCTCGCCCGTGTAAGCGCCCTTCTCTTCAATATACATATTTTCAGCGCCGACCTCGACGTTTGTACCCTTAACCGCCTCAACCACCGGCACAATGTCGATTGCGGGAACGCAATACACAACATCCACGTCGTCGGATTTCACTAAATCCTTAAGCTCGGCAACCAAATTCACAGCCTCGCTCGGAGTCATGTTCATCTTCCAGTTGCCGGCTACAATCTTTCTTCTTGACATCTCTAAATCCTCCTATCTCAAACTGCTATTCGCAGCTTGACTCTTGCGCGATTGTGCCTACTTGTCGTCCGCAGCCACAACGCCGGGAAGCGCCTTGCCCTCAAGGAACTCAAGCGACGCGCCGCCGCCTGTTGAAATATGGCTCATCTTATCCGCGAAGCCGAGCTGGTTTACAGCCGCCGCTGAATCGCCGCCGCCGATAACCGTCGTCGCCTCTGTTTCAGCCAATGCCTTTGCCACCGCAATTGTTCCCTTTGCAAGCGTAGGATTTTCAAACACGCCCATAGGCCCGTTCCAAACAACCGTCTTTGCAGACTTTGCTGCCTCAGCGAAAAGCTCCTGCGTCTTAGGCCCTATATCAAGACCTTCCTTGTCGGCAGGAATCTTGTCAGAGTCAACCACCGTCACCGCAATATCCGCATCTATAGGATTAGGGAAGCTGTCCGCAACAACCGTATCAATCGGGAGCAGAAGCTTCTTTCCAAGCTTCTCAGCCTTAGCCATCATTTCCTTGCAATAGTCAAGCTTCTCATCATCTACAAGTGAATTTCCTATCTCATAGCCCTTAGCCTTTAAAAACGTAAACGCCATACCGCCGCCGATAATCAGGGTATCGCACTTTTCAAGCAGATTGTTGATAACATTAAGCTTATCTGCAACCTTAGCTCCGCCGAGAATTGCGACAAAAGGTCTTACGGGGTTTTCAACCGCATTTCCCAAAAACTCGATTTCCTTCTGCATTAAATATCCGACTGCATTCTCGCCGCCCTTTGCCGTGATAAACTTTGTCACTCCGGCAACGGATGCGTGCGCCCTATGTGATGAGCCGAACGCATCGCATACATATACGTCCGCCAAGTCAGCCAGCTCCTTGCTGAAAGCCTCGCCGTTCTTCGTTTCGTCCGCACCGCGGAAGCGTGTATTCTGCAATAATACCACATCTCCCTCGTTCATTGCCGCCACGGCTGCGGTTGCCGCTTCACCCGTCACGTTGTAATCAGAAACGAAATTTACCTCCTTGCCAAGCTTCTCGGAAAGCCGCTTTGCCACAGGCGCCAAAGACTCTCCCTCATTCGGTCCGTTCTTAACCTTTCCCAAGTGTGAGCAAAGTATAACCTTGCCGCCATCCGCAGTAAGCTTATTGATTGTGGGAAGCGCGGCAACAATACGTGTTTCATCCGTAATTTCACCATTCTTCAATGGTACATTAAAATCGCATCTTACAAGCACTCTTTTTCCTTTTACGTTGATGTCGTCCACCGACTTTTTATTTAATCCCATGTCAAACCTCCATTTTGATAAAATTAATATAATTCAAAAGGTCCGGTCCTTAAGACCGGACCTTGTTAGGTCTTTAAAAATCCCTTTATACTATTTCAGCTCAGAGAAATACTTGATTGTACGAACCATCTGAGAGGTATAGCTGTTCTCGTTATCATACCATGAAACAACCTGTACAAGATTGTCTGCGCCAACCATTGTCTGTGTAGCATCGAAGATTGAGCCGTATGTGCTGCCTACGATATCAGAAGATACAATCTCGTCCTCGTTGTAGCCGAATGACTCTGTAGAAGCTGCCTTCATGGCTGCGTTGATTTCTTCCTTTGTCACTGACTTCTCAACTGTAGCTACAAGGATTGTTGTCGAGCCTGTCGGGGTCGGAACACGCTGTGCCGAGCCGATGAGCTTGCCGTTCAACTCAGGGATAACCAAGCCGATAGCCTTAGCTGCGCCCGTAGAGTTAGGAACAATGTTTACAGCGCCTGCACGGCTTCTTCTCAAATCGCCCTTCCTCTGAGGTCCGTCAAGAATCATCTGGTCGCCCGTGTAAGCATGAATTGTGCTCATGATACCTGACTTAATGCCTGCCAAATCATTAAGCGCCTTAGCCATGGGCGCCAAGCAGTTTGTTGTGCATGATGCGGCAGAAATGATTGTATCTGTCGGCTTTAATGTCTTGTGGTTTACATTGTAAACGATTGTCGGGAGATCGTTTCCTGCCGGTGCAGAGATAACAACCTTTCTTGCGCCTGCGTTGATATGCGCCTGTGCCTTCTCCTTGCTTGTATAGAAGCCTGAGCACTCAAGCACAACGTCAACATTCAGCTCACCCCAAGGGCAGTTGTTTGCGTCCGGCTCTTTATAGATTTTAAGAGTCTTGCCGTCAACAGTGATTGTGTCCTCGCCTGCTGTTACTGTGTCCGCCAATGCGTACTTACCCTGTGAAGAATCATACTTTAACAAGTGTGCAAGCATCTTAGGGCTTGTCAAATCGTTGATTGCTACTACCTCGTATCCCTCCGCTCCAAACATCTGTCTGAAAGCAAGACGTCCGATACGGCCAAAACCATTGATTGCTACTCTTACTGCCATGTTATCGTCCTCCTAAAAATTTAATTGTTCATTATATTTCTTATCTTGTCCAATCGCTGACAAAATAAAACGATTGACAAAACTTTATCAACATCACTATAATACATAATAACAAAGGAAATTTCAAGATATATTTGGTAAAAAACAAAAAAAATTCATGCCAATTCATAAGGAGGTTTACATCATGGCTATAAAAGCGGACTGCCACACGCACTCATCCTACTCGGGCGACAGCAAAGCATCCATAGAAAGCATGGTCGAGGCTGCCATCTCAAAGGGGCTTACGCACATCTGCATAACTGAGCATTACGATCCCGACTATGTTTACTCGAGCTCAGACGATGAGAAAATATTCGAGCTGAACACGGATTCTTTCCTATACGAGCTTTTACAGCTTAGGGCAAAATTCAAGGATAAAATAAATATCGGATTTGGCGTGGAGCTGGGGCTTCAGCCTCACCTAAAAAGGGAGCTTGCCATCTATTCACGCTCGCATGAGTTTGATTTTATAATAGGCTCGTCCCATGTCTGCAATAGGAACGATCCCTATTACCCCTCGTTTTTCGAGGGAAGAAGCGAGGAGGAGGCTCACCGCGAATACTTTGAAGCGGTCTATGAATGTATCAAAAAAACGCCCTACTTTGACGTGTACGGGCATTTGGATTACGTGGTGCGCTACGGACCTACCAAAAACGACAGCTATACCTATCAAAAGCACAGTGACATCTTTGACAGGATTTTTAGCGAGCTGATAGAAAACGAAAAGGGCATTGAGCTTAACACCGGCGGCTTCCGCGCGGGCCTAGGTCAGCCAAACCCCTGCATGGATATACTGAATCGCTACCGCGAGCTTGGCGGTGAGATAATAACAGTCGGCTCCGACGCGCATAAGCCCTGCGACATCGCTTCCGATTTTGACAAGGCGTGCGACATACTAAAGGAATGCGGCTTTGGCTACTACTGCGTATACCAAAACCGCCTGCCCGAATATCTTAAGCTATAAGATGGTTCCTCCGCCAAAAACATAGTCATTTTTGTAAAACACCACAGCCTGTCCGGGCGTCACTGCCCTGACGGGCTTTTTAAACAGACATTCAAGCCTGTCGTCCGCAAGCTTTTTTATTATGCAGGGCGCACCTGCCTGCGAGTATCTGATTTTCGCCGTCACCTCCACAGGCTCCGTGATATCCTCTACTGCCATAAAATTAAGGTTATCGCAGACAAGTCTGTCCGAAAAGACCTCCTCGTCCGTCCCGATTATCACTTCATTCGTATCCGGGCGAATTTCCGTCACAAACGCGGGATAGCCGAGCGCCAGCTTAAGCCCTTTCCTCTGACCTATCGTATAGTGTATGATTCCTTTATGCTGTCCTAATATCCTGCCGTCCGTCGACACAAAATTTCCCGCAGGCGGCGTGTGCCCCGCCGCTTCGCGCTCCACCACTGCCGCGTAATCGTTGTCCGGCACAAAGCAAATGTCCTGACTGTCCGGCTTTGCCGCCACACGCAGCCCAAGCCTTGCGGCAATGCTTCTTATTTCCTCTTTATCATAATCTCCCACAGGCATCAGCGTATGCGAAAGCTGCACCTGCGTGAGCGAGTAAAGCACATAGGTCTGATCCTTTTTTTCCGACGCGGATTTCTGCACAGTGTATCTGCCATTTTCAAGCCGCTTGATTTTCGCGTAATGCCCTGTCGCGATGTAGTCCGCGCCAAGCTCCATACTTCTTTTAAGCAGCGCCTCCCACTTTATATAACGGTTGCACAAAATACACGGATTGGGCGTTCTCGCGTTTAAGTAATCGCTGACAAACGGCTCTATGACGCATTTTCTGAACTCGTCCTTAAAATTCAGCACATAATGCGGTATGCCTATCGTCTGCGCAACTCTCCTTGCGTCCTCCGCCGCGCTAAGCCCACAGCATCCGCCGTTCTCCTCTATAACATCTCTGTCCTCGTCAGGCATCAGCCGCATCGTCACGCCGATAACCTCATAGCCCTGCTCCTTTAAAAGCCATGCCGCCACCGATGAGTCCACCCCGCCGGACATCCCCACTACAACCTTTTTTGCCATATCAATCCTCCATTTCGGAAACGTCACAAACAGTCGTATGACTTTTCTTATATCGCATACTCGCAAACCCGCGCTTTCGCGCGTACCGCAGGTTTCGCAGAAACCTGCTGATGAACGCTGTCCTTGCGTTCATCATATCATACACTCGAAAGCCCGCGCTTTCGCGCTTTTTGTTCTGCTTCGCAGAACGCTTTCTCGTTAATGGCGCAAGAAAAACAAATGCCGCTTCGCGTCGCTTGTTTTTCTTTTGCGTTCATCATATCATTGCGGCGCATTACTGTCAATTACGCCTCCTTTTCCCGCGTTCTTAATGCCGCGTTTTAATCATACAATGTAGAAAGAACGACAAAGAGTAAAGAACGGGAGATTTTAATGGCACAGCAGGGCATCGATATCAGGAGGCTTAATATAAAAGCTTTTAACGTCAAATATTTCATTAAAAATCCGATTATTACAGGAGCCTTTTTTCTGACTCTTTCCGGTCTGATCACAAAGCTCATAGGCTTCTTTTACCGTATTTTCCTTTCAAGGATTTTCCTTGAGGAGGGGCTTGGCATCATAGGGCTTATTTCCCCTGTTTTAGTGCTTGCGCATTCCATTTGCTTTGCCGGAATCCAAAATGCCATCACGCGCTTTGTGGCGGCATCAAAGGGTGAAAGGGAGCGCGCGGGCTTTGGCTATCTTTTCGCGGGCATTGTTATTTCCGTGTCGCTCTCATTTCTGACCTCATGGCTTATTTTTACGAACGCAGCCGGCATTGCGCTTCATATCATCGGGGAAATCCGATGCACTGCGCTTCTTCGCATCAGCGCACTCTCACTCCCTCTCGTGGCGGTCCATAGCTGCATAAACGGATATTTTTACGGAAAAAAGCGCGCCTCTGTCCCCGCAGTTTCAATGCTGATTGAGCAGCTCACCCGCGTATTCTGCGTTTGGTTTTTGTACCGCCTTTCCCTAAATTTGGGCGCAAACGTGTCTATTTCATTTGTGTGCATCGGCATGCTCGCAGGTGAGTTTACTTCGGCGGTATTTTCCTGCGTTTTTCTCGCACTCAGCTCCTTAAATAAGCCAAAGCCCCAAATTTTTGCCTGCATGTACGGTGAAATTGTTTCTCTTGCATTTCCGATAAGCCTGAACCGCGTGTGCATCAGCTTTATCTCTACCATTGAAACCCTACAGATACCAAAGCAGCTTATGAGCAGCGGTCTCAGCTCTTCGGAGGCGCTGTCTGTCTACGGCGTTTTTTCCGGAATGGCTTTTCCTCTCATTATGTTTCCAAGCGCCCTTACCGGCGCCGTATCCTCGCTTCTGCTCCCTTCCGTATCGGAAGCTCAAGTTTCAGGAAACAGCCGCCGCATCAAAAAACTCATTTATATAACCTTCGTTTTCTGCCTTGCCCTCGGAATAGGATGCATGCTGTTTTTCCTGACCTTCGCCGACCTTTTGGGAGAATATCTGTTTGCAAGCCCTACTGCCGCATCGCAGATACGGGCGCTCTCCTTCGTCTGCCCTTTCCTGTATCTGTCGGGAGCGCTCTGCAGCATTCTTCACGGTCTTGGAAAAACGGGCGTCACATTTATTTTTAATCTCTCATGCATACTCCTCCGCCTTGCTTTTGTGTTTGCCGCCATACCTGCCTTAGGATTTTCGGGCTATATCTACGGCATCCTGTTCAGCCAAATATTTTTTGATTTACTAATTGTTCTTGCGTTACGAAAGTATATCATATATAATTAGTATGTTTGCATTTGTTCATGGGAACCGCAGGTTAAGCCCGGCAGCTCATCTGTCACAAAACAAACAACGTTTACTTTTGCCGTTTGTGCCGGAGCGTCACAAGCAGCTTTGACGGTATCATGTTACTAACGCTCCGGAATGGAGATACAATGAGTTTAAAATTTATTAAAAAATTACCGACTCCCGACCAAATCCGGGAGGAATATCCGGTTTCTGCCTCGATGCAGGAGCTTAAGAAAAACAGGGACAAGGCGATAAGCGATGTATTTACGGAAAAATCGGACAAGTTCCTTGTCATTATAGGGCCGTGCTCTGCCGACAACGAGGACGCCGTATGCGAATATGTTTCCCGCCTTGCCAAGGTCAACGAAAAGGTTCAGGACAAGCTTATTTTAATCCCCCGGATTTACACAAATAAACCCAGAACCACGGGCGACGGCTACAAGGGCATCGTACATCAGCCCGACCCGGAAAAGGAAACGGACTTTTTAAACGGCATCATCGCAATGCGCAAAATGCAGCTTCGCGCGACCAATGAATCCGGTCTTACCTCAGCGGACGAAATGCTCTATCCCGAAAACTGGGGATATGTTTCGGATATCCTCTCCTATGTCGCTATCGGCGCGCGTTCCGTTGAGGACCAGCAGCATCGTCTTGTGGTAAGCGGCTTTGACGTTCCCGCAGGTATGAAAAATCCAACGAGCGGAGATTTCAGCGTAATGCTCAACTCCGTATATGCGGCTCAGCACGCGCATCCGTTTATATATCGCGGATGGGAGGTAAACACCACCGGCAATCCGCTGGCGCATACCATACTGCGCGGCGCGGTAAATAAACACGGAAACAGTATTCCGAATTATCACTATGAAGATTTAGTCCGTCTGCTTGAAAAATATAATGAGCGCGACCTTGCCAACCCCGCATGTATTGTTGATGCAAACCACAACAACTCAAACAAGCAGTTTAAGGAGCAGATCCGTATTGTACACGAGGTAATTCACTCCCTCAGACACAATGCCGGACTCCGCAGGCTTGTAAAGGGCGTTATGGTTGAAAGCTACCTTGAAGAAGGCAATCAGAAAATCGGCGAACATATTTACGGGAAGTCCATCACTGACGCCTGCCTTGGCTGGAAGGACAGTGAAGAATTGATTTATAGGATTGCGGATATGGTATAATATATCCACGCGGAGCGTTTTATCGTATAGGACGAACTTTCCTATACGACAAAAAATCAACAGGCTTAAAGCCTGTTGATTTTTTTTGCGCCTCATGTCACAACCACAGAGAGTAACTAATGGCGCAAATTAATGGAGCCTGCGACACCGGCTTGGGTTTGATTATCCTCTGGGATGTGCCTTTGCGTAAACTTCTCTGATTCTGTTATGGGTAAGCGCGGCATATACCTGTGTGGTTGAAATGTCCGAATGTCCGAGCATTTCCTGAACACTGCGCAAATCCGCGCCGTTTTCCACCAAATGCGCCGCAAAAGAGTGACGGAGCGTATGGGGAGTGATGTCCGCCTCAATCCCGGCTTTCTTCGCATAATACTTAATCAATTTCCAAAAGCCCTGTCTGCTCATAGGCTGTCCCGAACAGTTCACAAAAAGAATGTCGGAATGTAAATCAAACAGCATCACATTGCGTGCCTGTTCCAAATAAGTATTTAATGCTTTCTTAGCCGCCTCTCCAAACGGAATAACCCGTTCTCTGTTTCCGTCCCTGCATATGATAAAGCCCATCTGCATGTTGACGTCAGTGGTTTTCAGAGTAATAAGCTCCGTTACCCTTATTCCCGTCGCATATAACAGCTCCAGCATAGCCTTATCGCGTATCTCCTTCGGCGTATCTCCCTTCGGCTGCTCCAACAGCCAAATAACCTCCTCCGGCGTCAGTATTTCCGGCATTTTCTTTTCAATCTTCGGCGCTTTCAGCCCGTCCGACATGTCCTTTTCCACGATGCCCTCTTTGCACAGATAATGGAAAAATGCTTTTATGGATGCGACATTCCTTGATATCGTCGCAGCCGCAAAATGATTTTCACCCAAATACACAATATAAAGCTTCAGAATTTCCGCAGTAATATCGCCAACCTCTGTGATTTCCCTCTCTTCTAAATACTGGCGCAGCTTGCCCAAATCTCGTTTGTAGGATAATTCAGTATTTATCGAAGTTTTCTTTATATTATGCAAATAAGAAATAAAAGCCTCAATTTCTCTTTCCATAAATTTTTGAAAAACCTCCTCATAAAGTATTGCTAT
>JAJQDE010000024.1 GCA_021202335.1 Lachnospiraceae bacterium | reverse complement strand
TTTTTTGATATTTAAATAATAAAAATTTTTTTTTCAGGGGTTTAAAAAAAAAAAAATTTAGGTCTAACGGGGGGGGCTTAGCGCCCCCCCCTTTCTTTTATATACATATTATTCTAAAACGACCTGCTTCCCGAATACGGTCTGCTAAAATCGTTTCCAAGGTCATAATCATCATCGCCGCTGAGATTAATCACATCGTCATCGCTGACATCCGTATTCAGCTTGACGTTCCTGTAACGCTTCAAACCCGTACCCGCAGGAATCAGCTTACCGATAATAACATTCTCCTTCAAGCCGATAAGAGGGTCAATCTTTCCCTTAATCGCCGCTTCCGTCAGCACCTTCGTCGTTTCCTGGAAGGACGCTGCCGAAAGGAATGAGCTTGTGGCAAGCGCGGCCTTTGTTATGCCGATAATGATATCCTTTGCCACAGCAGGCTGTTTGCCCTCCGCAATCAGCTTTTCGTTAATCTCCTCAAGCTCAAGCCCGTCCGCAAGCGTTCCCGGAAGGAAATCCGTATCGCCGCTTGTTTCAATGCGCTTTTTCTTAAGCATCTGACGCACAATCACCTCAATATGCTTATCCGCAATATCAACACCCTGCAAACGATAAACTCTCTGAACCTCACGCAGCAGATAGTTCTGAACTGCGCTGATGCCCTTAATTTCAAGAAGGTCATGCGGGTTGACGCTTCCTTCCGTCAGTTCATCGCCCGCCTCAATCTCAACGCCGTCATTAACCTTGATGCGTGAGCCGTAAGGAATAAGATACGTCTTTTCGTTAATTCCGTCCGACACGATAATCTCGCGCTTTTTCTTCGTATCCTTAATTGCAACCGTTCCTGCTATTTCCGCGATGATTGCAAGTCCCTTGGGCTTTCTTGCCTCGAAAAGCTCCTCTACACGGGGAAGACCCTGCGTAATATCATCTCCCGCAACACCGCCGCTGTGGAAGGTTCTCATCGTAAGCTGCGTACCCGGCTCTCCGATGGACTGCGCCGCAATAATACCGACTGCCTCGCCAATCTGTACAGGCTCGCCTGTCGCCATGTTCGCGCCATAGCATTTAGAGCAGATACCTATGCGCGACTTACAGCAGAGAATATTTCTGATTTTAACCTTTTCAACAGGCTCACCATTCTCGTTGACGCCTCTGCTCATAATCTTCTCGGCACGGCTCGGCGTAATCATATGGTTCTTCTTTACAAGAATATTGCCGTCCCTGTCCTTAATATCCTCACATGAGTATCTGCCGGTAATCCTGTCCTTTAAGCCCTCTATGGTTTCCTTTCCATCCATATAGGCGGCGACCTCCATGCCCGAAATATCGTCCTTGCCCTCGCAGCAGTCAACCTCGCGGATAATCAGCTCCTGGCAGACATCTACCATTCGCCGTGTCAGATAACCTGAGTCGGCGGTACGGAGCGCGGTATCGGACATACCCTTTCTTGCGCCGTGAGCAGACATGAAGTATTCCAAAACGTCAAGCCCCTCCCGGAAGTTTGACTTAATGGGAAGCTCAATGGTACGTCCCGTCGTATCCGCCATCAAGCCTCGCATACCCGCCAACTGCTTAATCTGCTGATTGGAACCGCGGGCGCCCGAGTCTGCCATCATAAAGATATTATTATATTTGTCAAGACCGTTAATCAGCTTATCCGTAAGCTTATCATCCGTTTCCTTCCAGGTTTCGACAACCGCCTTGTAGCGCTCCTCATCCGTCATAAGGCCGCGGCGGAAGTTCATGGTAATACGGTCAACGGTTTTCTGCGCTTCCTCAAGCATCTGCGGCTTCTCGGCAGGCACAGTCATATCCGAAATGGAAACCGTCATGGCAGCCCTTGTGGAATACTTGTAGCCCATCGCCTTGATGCTGTCAAGCACCTCCGCCGTCTTTGTAGCGCCGTGTATGTTGATAACCTTCTCCAAAATCTGCTTAAGCTGCTTCTTGCCCACATGGAAATCCACCTCAGGCAGCAGCGCATTTTCGGGCTTGCTTCTGTCCACAAACTCCAAATCCTGCGGAAGGATTTCATTGAAGATAAAACGTCCGAGCGTAGACTCAACAATGGCAGTCATCGTTTCCCCGTTTTCCATGGTCTTTGATATCCTGACCTTAATTCTCGAATGCAGCGTACACGCTCCGTTTTCATATGCAAGAATAGCCTCGTTTACGCTCTTGAAATATTTGCCTTCTCCTACCGCGCCGGGACGCTCCTGCGTCAGATAATAAATTCCGAGCACCATATCCTGTGAGGGAACGGCAACAGGACCGCCGTCCGACGGCTTCAACAGGTTGTTGGGCGAAAGGAGCAAAAATCTGCACTCCGCCTGCGCCTCCACTGAAAGCGGAAGATGCACAGCCATCTGGTCACCGTCAAAGTCAGCGTTGAACGCCGTACATACCAATGGATGAAGCTTAATAGCCTTACCCTCGACAAGAATAGGCTCAAACGCCTGAATACCAAGTCTGTGAAGTGTCGGCGCACGGTTCAGCATCACGGGATGCTCCTTGATGACGTCCTCAAGCACATCCCACACTGCCTGGTCGAGCTTCTCCACCAGCTTTTTAGCATGCTTAATGTTCTGTGAAATCTGTCTTGACACAAGCTCCTTCATAACAAAGGGCTTAAACAGCTCAATTGCCATCTCCTTAGGCAAACCGCACTGATAAATTTTTAATTCCGGACCTACGACAATAACGGAACGTCCCGAATAGTCGACACGCTTGCCGAGCAAATTCTGACGGAAACGCCCTGATTTTCCCTTGAGCATGTCGGAAAGCGACTTCAAAGCCCTGTTTCCGGGTCCCGTCACGGGGCGGCCGCGCCTGCCGTTATCAATCAGCGCGTCAACCGCCTCCTGAAGCATTCTCTTTTCATTGCGCACGATAATGTCCGGCGCGCCAAGCTCCAAAAGCCGCTTTAAACGGTTGTTTCTGTTAATAATCCTTCTGTACAGGTCATTTAAATCCGATGTGGCAAAACGCCCTCCGTCCAACTGCACCATAGGACGCAGGTCAGGCGGGAGCACCGGGATTGTGTCCATAATCATCCACTCCGGTCTGTTTCCTGATGCCCTGAATGACTCGACAACCTCAAGCCTCTTTACGATTTTGGCGCGCTTCTGCCCCTTAGTTCTCTCACTCTTAAGCTCCGTGGAAAGCTCCTCACATTCCTTTTCCAAGTCAATCGCGCAGAGAAGCTCCTTGACAGCCTCCGCTCCCATGCCTACGCGGAACGCACTTTTTCCATATTTTTCCACATTATCCTGATACTCTTTCTCAGACAGCACCTGCTTATATTCCAAATCCGTGTTCTTCGCGTCCAACACGATATAGGAAGCAAAATACAGCACCTTTTCAAGCACCCTTGGCGTCAGGTCAAGGCTAAGTCCCATGCGGCTGGGCATTCCCTTAAAATACCAAATATGCGACACCGGAGCCGCAAGCTCGATATGTCCCATGCGCTCCCTGCGCACGCTTGATTTAGTAACCTCAACGCCGCACCGGTCGCAAATAACACCCTTGTATCTGATTTTCTTATATTTTCCGCAATGACATTCCCAATCCTTGCTGGGTCCGAAAATTTTCTCGCAATACAGACCGTCGCGTTCAGGCTTTAAGGTTCTGTAATTGATTGTTTCGGGCTTTGTCACCTCGCCCTTTGACCACTCTCTGATTTTTTCAGGAGAGGCAAGACCTATTTTTATGGCGTCAAATGAAATAGATTGACTCGGTTCATTTTTAATTTCAGACATTTTGGCACTCCTTCCAAATATATCATTATAGTAACCATTCAGTACCTTAACAAGCAAACTTTATTCATCAAAATCATCATCGAAGCCGTCATCGGCGTCAAGGGCATCGTCCGAATAATCATCCTCATCCAATTCCGCATCCTCCTCAGCGTCGACCAAATCGCCGCTCGCGGTATCGAACTCCTTCTGCTGATAACCTTCAAGCTTTTCTCTGTTGTCATACTTGCCGCTGCCTTCCATCTCCACGCGGAAGTCAGCATCCGTGTAATCAACCGACTCCTTAAGCTCTACCTCGTTTCGGTTCTCATCATATACCTTGACATCAAGCCCGAGCGACTGCAGCTCCTTGAGCAGCACCTTGAATGACTCGGGAATACCCGGCTCGGGAATGTTTT
This sequence comes from Lachnospiraceae bacterium, assembly GCA_021202335.1. Classification (GTDB taxonomy): domain Bacteria; phylum Bacillota; class Clostridia; order Lachnospirales; family Lachnospiraceae; genus COE1. The sequence continues at coordinate 179,162 of JAJQDE010000024.1, read as the reverse complement.
CACCCTTGATGATAGCCTCATAGGTCTTTACACGTCCGACTACATCATCGGACTTCACCGTCAGAATTTCCTGAAGGGTATGCGACGCTCCATATGCCTCAAGAGCCCAAACCTCCATCTCACCAAAACGCTGTCCGCCGAACTGCGCCTTACCGCCGAGAGGCTGCTGCGTTACCATACCGTACGGTCCCGTAGAACGCGCATGGATTTTATCATCCACAAGGTGATGAAGCTTTAAGTAGTGCATATGCCCTATGGTGACAGGGCTGTCAAAATACTCGCCGGTCCTGCCGTCCCTAAGCCTTACCTTGCCATCTCTTGAAATGGGAACGCCCTTCCAAACCTTTCTGTGCTCTCTGTTTTCCGATAAATACTCAAGCACCTCGGGAAGAAGCTCATCCTTATGCTTTGCTTCAAACTCCTCCCACTCAAGATTAACATAGTCGTTTGCAAGGTCAAGCGTATCCATGATATCCGCCTCTTTTGCACCGTCAAACACAGGCGTTGCAACGTTAAAGCCAAGCGCCTTTGCCGCAAGCGACAGGTGGATTTCAAGCACCTGACCGATATTCATACGCGAAGGCACGCCAAGGGGATTGAGCACGATATCCAGCGGTCTTCCGTTTGGCAGATACGGCATATCCTCCACGGGAAGCACTCTGGAAACAACACCCTTGTTACCATGACGACCTGCCATTTTATCACCCACGGAAATCTTTCTTTTCTGCGCTATATAAATACGCACAGTCTGATTTACCCCGGGAGCAAGCTCCGTATCGCCTGCCGCCCTTGAGAATACCTTAGCGTCAACAACCACGCCGTACTCACCGTGAGGAACCTTAAGCGAGGTATCACGCACCTCTCTTGCCTTCTCGCCGAAAATCGCCCGCAGAAGCCTTTCCTCCGCCGTAAGCTCTGTTTCTCCCTTTGGAGTAACCTTTCCGACAAGAATGTCTCCCGCGCGAACCTCAGCGCCGACTCTGATAATGCCTCTGTCGTCCAAATCCTTGAGCGCGTCATCGCCGACACCCGGCACATCCCTGGTTATCTCCTCGGGGCCGAGCTTCGTATCGCGCGCGTCCGTTTCATATTCCTCTATGTGGATAGATGTATAAACATCCTCCATGACAAGCCTTTCACTCAAAAGCACGGCGTCCTCGTAGTTATAACCTTCCCACGTCATGAAGCCGATAAGCGGGTTCTTTCCAAGCCCCAGCTCTCCGCCGCTTGTGGAAGCGCCGTCCGCAATCACCTGTCCTTCCGCTACATGGTCGCCCTTGAACACGATGGGCTTTTGATTATAGCAGGTGGACTGATTGCTTCTCTCAAATTTATGCAGCTTAAATTCTGCTTTCTCGCCATCATCATAAGTAATCCTTATCAGCTTTGAGTCAACATATGTGATTGTACCCGGCTTTTTAGCCACCACGCACACGCCCGAGTCAACAGCCGTTTTGACCTCCATTCCCGTACCAACAACCGGAGCCTCGGTAAACAGCAGAGGAACCGCCTGACGCTGCATGTTGGAGCCCATCAGCGCACGGTTTGCGTCGTCATTCTGCAGGAAGGGAATCAGCGCCGTAGCCACTGAAAACACCATCTTCGGCGACACATCCATATAATCGAACATCGTCTTAGGATATTCCTGCGTTTCGTCAAGGTAACGTCCTGATACGGAATTACGCACAAAATAGCCGTTCTCATCCAACTGCTCGTTTGCCTGCGCTACATGATAATTGTCCTCCTCGTCCGCAGTCATATAAACCACCTCGTCCGTGACGCGGGGATTCTTCGGGTCTGATTTGTCAATCTTTCTGTACGGAGCCTCAATAAAGCCGTACTCATTGATGCGGGCGTATGATGCAAGCGAGTTTATCAAACCGATGTTGGGACCTTCAGGCGTTTCAATAGGGCACATTCTTCCATAATGAGAATAATGTACGTCACGAACCTCAAAACCTGCGCGGTCTCTTGACAGACCGCCCGGACCCAGCGCGGAAAGACGTCTTTTATGCGTCAGCTCACCAAGCGGGTTATTCTGATCCATAAACTGTGAAAGCTGTGAAGATCCAAAGAACTCCTTAATGGCAGCCTGTACAGGTTTTATGTTGATAAGCGCCTGCGGCGAAACATCATCGGAATCATGCGTCGTCATACGCTCTCGAACCACGCGCTCCATTCTCGACAGACCGATGCGGTACTGGTTCTGCAAAAGCTCGCCTACCGCCCTGATACGTCTGTTGCCCAAATGGTCAATATCCTCACTGTTTCCAAGCCCATACTCAAGATGCATGTTATAGTTAATGGAAGCTAAAATGTCCTCCTTTGTAATGTGCTTTGGAATAAGCTCATGCACATTCCTGATTATTGCGTCCGCCAGCTCCTCCGAATTGTCCGAATACTCCTCAAGAATCTGACGCAGCACGGGAAAATAAACCTTTTCCGTAATCCCCAGACTTTTCGGCTCACAGTCAACAAAATTTGTGATGTCTACCATCATATTGGAAAGTACCTTTACGACTCTTTCCTCCGTCTGAATCCACACAAAAGGAACCGCAGCGTCCTGAATCGCCTCGGCCATCTCCATAGTCACCTTATCTCCCTTAGCGCCAAGGATTTCCCCGCTGAACGGGTCTACCACATCCTCCGCCAAAACCTGATTTTTAATCCGGTTCTTAAGGGCAAGCTTTTTATTGAATTTATAGCGCCCAACCTTAGCCAAATCATATCTTCTGGGGTCAAAAAACATGGCTGTGACAAGGTTTTCAGCACTGTCCAGGCTGAAGGGCTCGCCGGGACGGATTTTGCTGTACAGCTCCTTTAAGCCCTCCTGATAATTTCCCGATGTATCCTTCGTAAAGCTGGCATGAATTTTAGGCTCATCGCCAAACAGCTCAAGAATCTCTTCGTTTGAGCCCACGCCAAGCGCACGAATAAAGACCGTAATAGGTACCTTTCTTTTTCTGTCTACACGAACATAGAAAACATCGTTGGAATCCGTTTCATACTCCAACCATGCTCCCCTATTTGGGATAACTGTACATGAAAATAACCTTTTGCCGATCTTATCATGGGAAATGCCATAATAAATACCCGGTGAACGAACCAACTGGCTTACAATAACACGTTCCGCACCATTAATGACAAACGTGCCTGTTTCCGTCATCAACGGGAAATTGCCCATAAAAATTTCATGCTCGCTGATTTCTTCCTTTTCCTTATTATGAAGGCGAACCTTGATTTTCACAGGAGCTTCATAAGTTAAATCGCGTTCCTTGCATTCCTCAATTGTATGCTTGATTTCATCCTCTGCAAGAACATAATCAACAAATTCCAGACTTAAACGCCCACTGTAATCCGTGATAGGAGAGATATCTGCCAAAGCTTCCTTAAAGCCTTCCTCGAGGAACCACTTGTAGGAATCCTTCTGCCCCTCAATAAGATTAGGCATTTCCAAAACCTCTTCCTGTCTTTGGTAGCTCATACGCATTGTCTTACCCGAGACAACCGGACGTATTCTGTTTTTTTCCATGACATTTCACCCCGTTTTTCATCATTCAAGATCTATATTTAGCGCGCCACATATCACAGGGCGTTAAGAAACACCCGTTATTTAAATCAGAATAGATAAGCCTATTTTTCACAATAGCGCACATTACATGTTATCACAAGTCACACTCAAAGTCAACTAAATTTTGGAATAAATAAAAATAGCGGAAACGGGAAAAGGGCAGGATAGCACTCCCGCCCTTTTCCCATATATGACTGAATTACTTCAATGTAACCTTAGCGCCCTCTGCCTCAAGCTTTGTCTTGATTTCCTCAGCCTCAGCCTTAGGAGCCGCTTCCTTTACTACCTTAGGAGCGTTATCAACTAAGTCCTTAGCTTCCTTTAAGCCAAGACCTGTTGCTTCACGAACAACCTTGATAACCTTAACCTTGTTAGGACCTACCTCTGTAAGCTCTACATCAAAGTCATCCTTCTCCTCCTCTGCGGGAGCTGCTGCACCTGCTGCCATAACAACTGCGCCTGCTGCTGCAGATACGCCGAACTCCTCCTCGCAAGCCTTTACCAAATCATTTAACTCTAAAACCGTAAGCTCTTTAATAGCCTCAATAAATTCTGCTGTTGTCAACTTTGCCATGATTGTTTACCTCCATAATAAATTAATAAATTTTACTTCCGTAACCGGTCAGCGCCGATTACTCTTCCGTGGGAGCTTCTGCTGCCGCAGCCGCTTCCTCTACCGCAGCTTCCGGTGCGGAAGGCTCACATGCTCCTGCTCCGCCCTTCTCTGCTATCTGATTAAGCACACGAGCGAAGTTCGTAATAGGCGACTTGATGCTTCCAAGGAACTTTGAAAGAAGCTCTTCCCTTGAAGGAATGTTCGCAATAGCCTTCATTCCGTCCGCATCATAGATAATGCCTTCCACTACGCCTGCCTTTATCTCAAGCGCAGGGCACTCCTTTGCAAAATTGCTGATGATTCTTGCAGGAGCCGTTGCGTCGTCCTTGCTCACTGCGATAGCATTCGTTCCTGTCAGGCTTTCCAAAAGACCTTCGTATACCGTACCCTGAAACGCACGGTTCATCAAAGTGTTCTTGTAAACCTTGTAGAAAACGCCGGCTTCGCGAAGCTGCTTACGAAGAACCGTATCCTGTGCAACGGTAATTCCGCTGTAATTAACAATCACAAGCGAAGCAGCATCCTTGACTGCAGTCGAAATTTCATCAACGATAGGCTGTTTTAACTCAATTTTTGCCATTTCTTTACCTCCTTACAGATTAATGGATTTGTAATCAAATCCTGCCGAAAAAGGAGCCATACGATGTTTTTCCAATAAAAAACTCTCTTCCGTGCGCCATGACACAAAAAGAGAGAGATAATCCTTATCATAAAACTCTTTTCCTCGGTAGGCGCTACGCTTACGCAAGACCCGCTGATACCAACACAGCCTTGCACCTACTGTCTTCGGCACGGCTCCATCAATTGCAACCCTAAAGCCGCAATTCTGAAACCTTTAATACCTTATCACATTAAACCTGCATTGTCAATACCCGATTCAAAAGTTTATATACCCGTTCCCGTCAACGGATATGTCAGGTGAAATACCGCGCATATACTCCAAAACGCTTTCCGCCTCCGAGCCTTCCAAGAGCCGTGTCCGACAGTCCTCCTGTCTGCACGGAAGAAAGCGCATGCTTTCAATGCCTCCGCTGTTTATGGAAACCTCCACAAGACAGGTGTCCTGTGTCTTTGAATTAAACCAAAAATTCCCAAGGCTGTACACCACGGGAACGCCCTCCACCACATCAATCTTCTGCAGACAATGCGGATGGTCGCCTACAATCAAATCCACGCCCGCCTGCGCATAAACCGCCGCCTGTTCCTCCTGCAGCCAATCGATTTCCTCCTGACTCTCGGTTCCCCAATGAATATACAATATCACGAAATCGCTGTTTTCTTTGGCGTCCGCAATAACCTCCAAAAGCGCCGACGGATCCAAACACCTGAGCACGCCCGCCTCCGTTGCGGTCGCCTCCTTTGTATCGGGATTTGCCGTGCGTTCTATTTGAGTAGCGCTCACTACCGCAATCTTCATGCCGTTGGCTATGACATAGACCGGCATTAACGCCTCCTCGAGATTTTTACCCGCGCCTGCATACGGAATACCTGCTGACGCAAGCGTATCAAAGGTGTCAAGCAGCGCCTCACTGCCGTAATCATATGCATGATTATTTGCAAGCGACACCAAATCCACCCCAAGCTCATTCAAAATACTCACGCTCTCAGGGCTTGCCCGAAAAGTAAACTGTTTACCCTCTGTAGGCGTGCCTCTGTCCGAAAAAGGAAATTCGTTGTTGAGCATAAAAACATCCGCCCCGCGCATTCTTTCCAGCAGCCCCGATGAAAAGGTATCTTCAACGCTGCTTCCCCTTGCCTCAAATTGAGCCATTATTGCGTAAGAAGAGTCAAACAGGATATCACCCGCAAAAGCAAATGTCACTTTTTCTTCGTCAGCACACTCGACAAGCAGCGCCTTTTGCCCCATCGAAGCCGCCTCTTCATACAGCGCCACGCTTTCCTGCATCCGTCCGTCTTTCGTTTCCGGCTCGGAAGCCTCCTGAGTCTGCGCTTCATCCCGCTTCTGCGTAATGCCGGGCGAAAAATCCACAAGCACGCCGCCGCTTTTGCCGCCGGCATTTTCCTTCAGCTTTTCCACATACAACAGCATAAGCGCAATCCCAACCAAAAATACCATACCTGAAACTATTAAAAAAAGCCTCATTTTCTTCTTCATATTTCCCCTTAAAGCCCTTACTTCTCAACTGTCCGGCATCCTGTTACACATTCTGAAGCACCGGTATTTCCGGTTACACAAAATGCAAGTCTTTCGACTTGCATTTTAATAAACACTTCTGTTCTATTGTATAACTAAAATCCTGCAACACTGACCTTTACTCCGGGACCCATTGTAGATGCAAGCGTAATGCTTCTCAAATACTGTCCCTTGAGCGTTGAGGGCTTTGCCTTAACGATTGCGTCAAGAAGCGCGTTGACATTCTGTAAAAGCTGCTCCTCCGTAAACGACGCTTTTCCGATAGGGCAATGTATAATATTGGTCTTGTCAAGCCTGTACTCAATTTTACCTGCCTTAATATCATTGATTGCTTTCGCAACATCCATCGTTACCGTACCTGCCTTAGGATTCGGCATCAAGCCCTTAGGTCCGAGAACCTTACCAAGGCGTCCGACAACACCCATCATATCAGGCGTAGCAACTACTACATCAAAATCCAGCCAGCCTTCATTCTGAATTTTGGGAATCAGCTCCTCGCCGCCAACATAGTCAGCGCCTGCAGCCTCTGCCTCGTTTACTTTATCGCCCTTAGCAAATACCAGCACTCTTACAGTCTTACCTGTTCCGTTCGGAAGCACAACAGCGCCTCTGATCTGCTGGTCTGCATGACGTCCGTCGCAGCCTGTCCTGATGTGGATTTCTACTGTTTCATCGAATTTTGAGGACGCTGATTTCTTTGTAAGCGCTACGGCATCCCCAAGCTCATAAAATGTTGTGCGATCTATCAGTTTCGCGGTTTCAATATACTTCTTACCATGCTTCATTCCTTTTCACCTCCGCCTAATCTTCTACTTCTATGCCCATGGATCTTGCCGTACCCGCAATCATGCTCATGGCTGCCTCAAGGCTTGCCGCATTCAAATCAGGCATCTTTAATTCAGCAATTTCCTGTACTTTTGCCTTGGAAATCTTAGCAACCTTTGTCTTGTTGGGAGTTGCCGACGCACTCTTAAGGTTGCATGCTTTCTTTAACAAAACTGCTGCGGGCGGAGTCTTTGTTACAAAGCTGAAGCTTCTATCTGCATATACCGTAATAACAACGGGAATAATCAAATCTCCCTGATCTGCTGTTCTTGCATTAAACTGCTTCGTAAACTCCACAATATTTACACCGTGCTGTCCAAGAGCAGGACCAACCGGTGGAGCCGGCGTCGCTTTGCCGGCAGGAATCTGTAACTTAATATATCCTTCTACTTTCTTTGCCATTTTGGCACCTCCTGTTTTATTCTCAGCCAAGCTTCAAAAGCGGCTGTTTTGTGGTTGTAAGGGCGGATACCCCTCCCACATACGGGACAAATCCGTATGATATTTTAATACAGCTTTTTCCCAAAGTCAAGCCTAATCCCATAATTTCTTAACATCGGAAAAATTAATCTCAACAGGCGTTTCACGTCCGAACATTTCCACCGTGATCGTAAGCGCCCGCCTTGCCGCATCAATCTTCTGCACGGTACCGACAGTGTCTTTCCATACGCCCGCAGTGACGCTTATGACGTCGCCCTCCGAAAACTCCACGTTGACCTCGCCGCCAAAATCAATCGCCGCAAGCTCCGCATCGCTTAAGGGCACCGGCTTGCTTCCGGGACCCACAAATCCCGTAACGCCTCTTGTGTTTCGCACCACATACCACGCGTCATTATTGTCAGCGTCCATATGAAGAAGCACATAGCCCGGAAAGAGCTTTTTCTGTGAGCTTTTTTCCACTCCGTCCTTAAGCTCCGTCACATCCTGCAGCGGCACACGCACTTCCAAAATTTCATTTTCAAGATGTCTGTTCTCGATTGCCTTTTCAATATTTGCCTTTACTTTGTTTTCATAGCCTGAATAAGTATGAACCACATACCATCCCATTCCCAAGCCGCTCTTATTGTCGCTCAGCGCCACTCTGCTGTGTACCTCGCCGTCATCTGCGGGTTCCTGAACAACCGGCTTTTCATCATTTTCAACAGCCCGCTCCTCAGCCTCAGCCTGTACGGTTTCGGATTCCTGCGGCGTTTCCGACATTTTTGACGATGCCGGGAACCATTCCTTTGTTGTCAGGGTAATAAGCTTTTTGGCTACCGCCTTGGCTTCCTTTTTTTCTTCCATACTATTCATCCTCACTGCTACATTCCAATATTTGTCAGGAAATTAATACCAAATTGGATAATGGTATCCAAAAAAGTAATCAAAAGCCCTAATACAACAGAAACGCAAAGCACTGCAACAGACTCCTTTACTGTTTCCGTCCTGTCAGGCCAGGCAATCTTGTTGAACTCGGTTTTAATGTTCTTCCAAAGGCTGTCCTTTTTAACAGCTTTCTTAGCTGATTCCGCCATAGTTTGCCTCCCATGCTTTCATTTTAGCATTAATTTACTTGGTTTCCTTGTGTAATGTGTGAGTCCTGCAAAATCTACAATACTTTCTAAGCTCCATTCTTTCAGGATGGGTTTTCTTATCCTTTGTGGTATTGTAGTTACGCTGCTTGCATTCTGTACAAGCCAATGTAATCTTTGTACGCATAATTCCACCTCCGCTGGCATTCTAATCTGATTAATTTCATCATGCATTCCGCGCCGCAGACTTTGTAAATGCTTTAAAAAACGCCGCCCGGCAGCGCCATTTTTATTGCATAAAAAAAAGACCTGAAACACATCTTGCTTTACAAGCATACCACATGTGTTCCGAAGCGTCAACCCTTTTTTTCAAGCGCATAGTAATGCATTTTTTCCATTATTATGGAAATAATACTTGATTTTTGATGATTTTAGTGGTACGGTGAAATTGAGAATGTATATGCTTTTTTCAGTAAAGAAGGGAGGGGGGACATATGGCAGTTTCTCTTGCTACGTTACAGGTTTACGATCAGTATTTAACTACCTACCGCGGCAACCATAATCAGAGCGGCGGCAGTAAAAAAACAGCAAAGCACAGTTCGCGCTATGATACTCATAACCCGAGCGAGCTGCAGAATTTATACACAGCCATTCAGTGGAAAAACCGTTTTGCTCCGCTTTATTTGAGCGAGCCTTCTCCAAAATCGATTGCTTACGCAATCCATTTAAAGGAAAGCGCGCAGAATCTTAAGCATACCATCGGTTCGCTGAGCGGCGACAACAACGAGCTGTTTGCCACCAAAACGGCATACAGCGACAATGAAGCGCTCGCGTCGGTAGAATACGTGCCCGAGGATTCAGCCGGAAGTGTTCCCGAGAGCTTTGAGCTGGAGGTTGACAGCTTTGCTTCTCCTCAGATAAATACCGGTAAGTATCTGCCCTCTGACCAGCCGACGGATATGGCTCCCGGCAATTATTCCTTTGACATCCTCACCAATAAGCTGCACTATGAAATTCAGTTTAATATAAATGAGGACGAAACCAACAGCAAATTGCAGAACAAGCTTGCGCGCCTGGTAAACAGCACCGATATCGGCGTATCTGCAAAGGTTATACAGCATGACGGGCTTTCCGCTCTTGAGCTTACTTCCGATGCATACGGGCTTCCTTACCAGGGCGAAAGACATTTTACCGTGACTGATGAGGACACCGGCTATGACAACGGTGTCGTGGATTACTTGGGCTTAAACGATAATATCAGCAAGGCTTCAAACGCTGTTTACAGCATTGACGGAAAGATGGATTCTTCTTATTCCAACTCTTTCAATGTGTATGATGCCTATCATGTGACGCTGCACCCTGAAAGCGGCGCGGGCAGCGCATCGATCGGGCTTTATACTGACGCGGAATCGCTTTCCAGAAATATAGAGTCCTTTGTGGACGGCTACAACCACTTTTTAAGCGATGTGCTCATCGATGTTCCCGGTGACAGTGATGAGGATTTTTCGCTTACAAGGCTGTTATCCAAGGACATGACAAAATTTGTCGACATGCACAAGAAGGGACTTGCAAAATACGGCATTTCCGTAAAGGACGATTCAAGCTTCACCTACTCCAAGGTGGAAAACGTCACGGAAGTAGATTCCCTGAAAAGCTTCGGCAATAATATGATGCGCAAGCTGACTTCCATAGCGCTTGACCCTATGGAATATGTTGACAGGCGCATCTGTGCATACCCAAATCCGTTTACTAATTACATAAACCCTTATATGACAAGTATTTATACGGGATTGCTGTTTAATACATACACATAATAAAAAGCGTCGGTAAGACGCTTTTTATTGTACATCCAAGACAGGAACCGCCGGTTTCCACTCTCTTGCCATAAGCTCATATTTGTTCGCCTTTTCAAGCAGCTGCGCACATTGAACCTCATATTCTTTTTTTGAAAAGGCGTTAAGCTCCAACTGTCCGGCAAGCCTTCTGCAGCTTAGCGCAAGCGCTTCCAAAGCAGGCGCGCCGCTGCTTGCCACATCAATTTCGCTTTCACAGTCAAACGCAGCCCTGCCAAACCACAATGCCGCCTCCTCAAAATCTTCCTTTTCCATAAAGAAGGAGCCTAACTCCATGCATATCTCCGCGGAGGGCGTCGTCGCCTCCTGACGCAGCGAGGCCTTAAGCATATTTGCCGCATCACCTGCCTGACGGTAAGCTTTCAGCAGCACTGCTATAATCTGACGGCATAAAACCATATTGCCCTTCCTGCTCCTGTCATCAAGGACATTCTCAAGAAATACCCTCGCGTTCTCCAGGTCACTGCATGTTCCTGCTTTATAAAGCTCCCTTAGATACATGCCAAGGAGCCTGTCCGAAAGCGCACCCTTTTCATTTATCACCTTTTCAAATATCCTAAAATCCCTGCCGCTATGGCTGCCCTGCGGACGATGGATCACTTCAATATCACTGTCGTAAACCGCCGGCGCGGTATTGACAATCTCGTGTATCGGCTCAATCCACGTAAATTCCCGCAGACGCTTAAAAAGCTTCGGACGTCTGTCCCGGGCAAAGTTTTCCGTGGGGTGGTTTTCCTGCTCCGTGACATAAATCATCTGCACAATTTCCACCTCGGGAATTAGAGCGCGTTTTAAGGTTTTCAGCTTTTCACGGTTTGCTTCATCAAGCATCTCATCGGCATCGGCAGAATAAATATAATCGCCCGTCGCCTTTGAGAACGCAAAGTTCCTCGCAGCAGAAAAGTCATCCTGCCACTCAAAATCGTAGACATATGGCGTATATGTATGCGCAATTTTCTTTGTGGCATCCGAAGAACCGGTATCCACAATGATAATCTCATCCATGATATCCTTAAGGGAATCCAGGCAGCTTTGCAAAACGGCAGCCTCGTTTTTTACTATCATACATAAGCTGAATTTCATAACCATCCTCCATTCTGTTTCAGTATACCCCCGTACCGAAAATAACTCAACAAGCCGATTAAAAAAATCTCAGGCTTTTATTCTATTTAATTATCCTTTGTGATATAATGAACGCAAGGACTGCGTTCATCAGCAAGCAATAAATCCGAAATAAATAAATGGGGGATTGTTATGCCGCTTGGGGTTGTTATTTCTAATCATAATATGGGATATAAGACGGTGGAATGTATTTCTTCCGTTTTTCACTCGGATATTGACGCGTTTCAGGTTTTCGTGGTCGATATGGCATCCACTGACAGCTCCGTTTCCATTATCGATAACCGCTTTGGCAATCGGATAACTCTCACATGCTGTACTGAGGATCTTGGAAGCTGCGGCGGTCTTAATATCGGCATCAGGCAGGCTCTTGAGGCAGGATGCGATTATATATGCTGTCTTGGAGAGGCTGTGACCGTAGAGCCTTCGGCGCTCAAAAACATGCTGCATTTTATACAGTCCAATCAGGGTGTGGGCATGGTAGGCGGTAAGGTTTATCACAGGCATCTTCCCCACTACATACAGCAATTCGGCATTTCCATCGATTTCAAAAATTTCAGGGCAGTCACGCTTTACGCCGACTGCGCGGACAATGACGCCATCCCCGGCGTAGTCTACTGCGATGCGGTAAGCGCATGCGCCATGCTTGTGTCTGCCGCTGCCATTGAAAAAGCGGGGCTTATGCCGGAGGACAACTTTCTTTATTGGGACGACACGGAATGGGGCTTTCGCATGAAACAGGCAGGCTTTGAAGTCGCGGCGCTGTCAGACGCGAAAATGTATCACTCCGCAAGCCCTATGCGCAGATGTGACAATACGAAAGTAAATTATTATATGACACGTAATTGCCTGAATTTTTTTATGAAATACACTCGCCCTGAAAAATGCATGAAAATGAGCATCGTGCTTTTGCGCTCTATTTTTGAGTCTTTTTATCTGCATCGCATGGGACACGCCCACAATATGGCACAATCCGACCTTACGGCGCTGAACGATGCAATTTACGGTCTGCGCGGCATGGCGCCCGCGAGCCGTATTCTTGAAAACGACGAGAGTGGTTTGAGCTTTGTGAGCTTTTTTGAAGAGCAGGAGCGTGTCTATATGGAGGACGATGACCCTTTTTTAGAGCAGGTTATAAGGCAGATTAATCCGAATATTATATTTTTGCAGCTTCCCGCTTCAAATGCCGTGACTATTGTGCGCTGCAAGTCTATTCTTGAAATTAAGGATTTTGATTACAATTTGGATTTCAGTGACGATGTGGTGTATATTGACAAAAGCTATCGTATGCTGGCAACGCGTGAAGATGCACGGCTTGTAAAAAATTATGAAGCAGGCCTGCAGTTATTTTTATATGCAATGCAGCCGCAAATGCTTCGGCGGATAAGTGAAATGCGCACACTTCAATTTTAATGCCATGCACCCGTTTATACAGACCTTACCCTTATAATACTCCTTATCCCATAGTTTTATCAACAGTATTTTATATTGATATTGTAGGTAAATGCGTGTAATATTTCAAGTGCTGTTTTTGACATTTCATGCTTTCTTGCACATTTTCGCGCGCATGCGCATCAAAAAAAGGGAGCTTAGAAAAACGAAGCGCCCCTATTATCTGCGTCTATTATTTGAATAAATCCGCATGTGTACCGGTTCTATCCAAATACAATTCATTATCAAAAATTTCATAAATCAGCAGCCAATCCGGCGCAACATGACACTCTTTACGTCCCTTGTAATTTCCTATTAAACAATGGTCTTTATTCTTCTCAGGCAGCTTATCGGGAATTTCCAAAATTGCGACTGCATCTTTTAACAATTCCATGTTGCAGCCTCGCTTTTGACATCTTTTATAATCCTTTTTATATTGACTAGAGTAACTTATATTAAGCATTGGTTTTAATCCTCCAGGCTTTTCCATAAATCATCTAAATTAGTGAAATGCTGTCCCGTCCCATTCCGCTTCATCTCATCGATTTCTTCAAACGCTTTCAATGTTTCCGCGTTCGGCTGCGCGCCCCCTGCGCCGGCAATAACTCCCTGCATATATGCAATTACACAATCTATTTTTATTTCAGGTATATTATCCAATAATTGTATTGCCTTTTCTCTTTCACTCATGTTTTGCATCCTCCTTTTAGATAGTACGCTCTTTCCAGCCGGTTATTAACCCAATTATCTTCTTTTCACCCTAATATCTTTTGTAAATATCTCCCCTATTGTCTGCGTCAATTACATAAATAATCAATTCACCATGGTCTACACTATATATTATGCAATAATTACCAACTCTCAAACGTAACAAATTTTCATGACCCTTTAATATTTTAATATCTTCACCGTTGGGCAGCGATTCTATTGCTCTAACAACTCTTACTTTTTCATTTAGCGGTAGTTTATCTATAAATTTTTTTGCCTTTTTCTTGACGATAATTTTATACATCAGTCAAGCCCCCATTCTTTCAAGCAATCCTCTAACGGTATATTTTCGGCTTTATCATGATCCGGGTCGTTTATATAATTCTCCCACATTCTATTGCAAAAAATATCGTCTGCTTCCTCATCCGCCGCTACACCTTGGACATACGCCAAAACATAGCCCATCTTATAATCCGGAATATTGTCTAACAAACTAATAATTTGCTCTTTATTGCTCATTTTTTCATCCCCTCCTTCTCAGCTCTGCATATTTCTTTCATTATAACCGCAAGCCCCTAAATAATCAATAAATCCTAAAATTTTTATACAAAAACAGGGGCTTCGGAATTTCCGAAGCCCAATATCAATATCATTTATCTTTACTTATCAGGTCTAACGCTTCTGCAGGCGTTAAAACCGCAATGCCAAATGCAAAAAAATCCTTCTTATTTCGTGTTATGACAGCATCGCATTGATTTGCTTTTGCACAGACTGCTAAAAGACAATCCTCAAAATCCACAGCACGCTGAACATAAGCGGCAATAACATCCTCATTTGTAACAGTCAGCACTTTCACTATATCCAACACCGCCCCCAACGCCTTATATGCCAACTCATTATTATGAAAATGCTTACGTACAAGATAAAAAATATCTGTTGCACTAGACGCAGATATAAACCCTTGCACTTTATGACTCTCACAAGCCTCCAATATCACTTTTGAATCTTTATAGAATGGTTCTCGCTCAATAAGCACATCTAAAAAAATATTTGTGTCAATCATCCATCTCATATCCGGCTATACGCTCCTCACGTAAGTTTTTTGAATCATAATCATTAGGAAGCTTTCCTCTAAGCAAACCGCTGATAGAATCAACCGCACTTATGCCGGGATTAACAATTTTAGCAACAGTTTTTCCATTCTGCGTAACAAAAATATCCTCATTAACCAGCATTTCAAAATATTTCCCTATATTTGTTTCAAATTCATTCGCAGTAACTACCATTCTAACGCCTCCCTTGCTTTTTCTTTAATTATAACCGCAAGCCCCCAAATAATCAATAAATCCTAAAATTTTTATACAAAAACAAGGGCTTCGGAATTTCCGAAGCCCTTGCGTTTTGCTTTTAGATAGTACGCTCTTTTCAGCTAAATTAGCCTAAGAGTGAGAGTACACCCTGGTTAGACTGGTTAGCCTGTGCAAGCATTGACTGACCTGCCTGTGCAAGGATATTAGCGTTAGAGTATGTAACCATCTCTGTAGCCATATCTGTATCACGGATAGCTGACTCAGCAGATGTCGTATTCTCAACGATGTTATCCAAGTTGTTAATCGTGTGCTCCAAACGGTTCTGAGCAGCACCGAGAGCTGAACGCTGCTGTGAAACCTTCTTAATAGCAGCTGAAATAGTCTGCAAAGACTCTGTCGCGCTATCCTCAGTCGCCACACTTAAGCCGTTGATGCCCAAGCCCTTAGATGTCATAGCGTCGATGTTGATTGTAATCTTGTTGTTAGATGTACCGTCAGCGCCTACCTGAAGGCTGAGCTTCAATGTAGCTACCTGATCTCTCAATGCAGTAACCATCGCGCTATTAGCGACAGATACCGCCGACATCTCCTTGCCGAGCGCGTCATAAACCTTCATGCCTGAAACCGCATATACGGTTGATGAAGAACCTACATCCACGCTGCTTGCAGCAGTGAAGTAAGAATCAAGAGCGTTAGCGGAAATCTTGTTCCCGTTCGCGTCGTAGAGTGCGTATACCTCGCCAGCCGTGTAAGCTGCTGTTGCAGAGTATGCAGTTACACCCTGCGTCTTGCCTGATGTAATCTCAGATGCAGAAGTAATCTCAGTACCTGATGAATTCACGCTTGAAACCGTTACTGTAGCGATAACTACGCCGCTTGAGTTCTTAATCTGGAATACGCCCTGTGCTGAGCTGTTCATCGCGGTTACGGTAGAAATCGTGTAGTTTGCGTTTGCGTCGCTGCCGTTAAGATCGAGTGTATAAACAACGCTTCCTGATACTGTTGATGTAGTAATCGTGAAGCCCTGGCTCTGGATAGCTGATGCCAAATCATTCTGGTCTGCAGATGATGTACCTGCTACAAATGAAACAGATGCAGATATACCTGTCGCTGTATCCTTTGCAGCTACCATCGTAACAGTCGCAGCCGTATTTGTGGTAACTGACTTATAGCTGTAGCTGTAGCCATAGCCATCTGTGTTTGTTGTATCGCCCTTCAAGAGATAAATCTCGTTGAACTTTGTTGTTTCAGCAACACGGTCAATCTCGTCTGTCAACTGATCAATCTCGTCCTGGATATAAGAACGGTCATCCTCAGAGTTTGTGCCGTTAGCTGCCTGAACTGCAAGCTCATTCATTCTCTGAAGCATGTCATGAACTTCCGTCAAAGCACCTTCTGCTGTCTGCACTGCGCTGATACCATCTTCAGCGTTGTCAGATGCCTGTGTAAGTCCGCGAATCTGCTTTCTCATCTTCTCTGAAATAGCTAAGCCTGCTGCATCATCTGCTGCACGGTTAATCTGATAACCTGAAGACAGCTTCTCTGTAGAGCTTGATAATGTGTTCTGTGTGAGACCCAACATTCTGTTGGAGTTCATTGCTGTTAAATTATGCTGTACTACCATACTAATACCTCCTTGTGGTTGAGCAAGAGAATCCTTTCTCCCGCTTCTTGCTATTTTTAGTTTTTATTTAACGATACCTCGGATTTCTCCGCACAAAACTATCGTTTTGCGCTCCCGAAATCCTGCAAACATTCGAAATTCGTACATTTTTCTGCGAAAAATGACTACTTTCTCATGTTTGGGCGGGTCTCAAATTCACGAATGCGAATGCAAGCATTCGATTCTTGACTTTTCGACCCTGGTATCTCATATAATATCTGTTCTGACCGATTTGGGGTGGCGCGCCCAGTCCCCACACGGTCAAAACAGTTATTAACTTAGGATTTGTATTACTTTTGTTTTGTTATATTTTATATCGGACGTTAATTTAAATACTTTATAGCTGATTTTAAATTTTTTAAAAAACTTTTCCAGCCTGCGGGGATAAGCCCTCCCGTGTCCAAAATTGGGAACGGAAAACCTCTGTGTCCCACCACCGAGGTTTTCATTTTGACGTCCATTTTGCCACATTTATATCTTTTTAGCCTATCGGCATTATAGCATACCCGGAATTTTTTTTCAATATGTACTCATAAAAATAATATCACGAACTCAGCACGCGCTCTCTTTCCGCCTTGCTCTTTTCGTACAGACCCATATACATCTTTGCCATCTCATGCTCGCCCATCATTGTATAAATGGCGATTATGTTATTATAGCAGGTGAAAAGACCCTCGCCGAGCGTTTCCCTGTCATTCATCGAGGTTGCCTTTATGTAGCTCATAAGAGCCTGCAGCGCCTGATTATTTTCCTGATACGCGCACGCCTGCGCAAACACATACTTTGCCGTCTTGTACCTATCCGCATATTTTTGCAGGATATTCACCGCATCCTGCGGTCTGTCCAAATTCAGGTACGCCTTGCTCAATGATTCCACAAGAATTTCCACAAAGTATTTTTTAGGGTCGTCATTCAACTGCAGAGAAATCTCATAAGCCTCCGCCGCCTTGTCGTAACGCTGGAGCACAAACTGCGACTGCCCTATCTGAAACCATGTGTAGGGGTCTCTTTGATTGCGCTCAAGCTGCTTTCCTAATAGCTGAAGGTTACGGAGCTGCTTCTGAATCATTTCCTCACCCGAAATATCATACCCGTGGTGAACCACCTCCATCGGCATATCAAAAAAGGTGTATTTTACATCCGCATCCAAAGACCTGTTCGGATTGCTGAGGTCAAACAACTGCTCATGAATAGGGCATCCCCATTCAAATCGTTTTTTATTATAAAATCTCACTACATCATCTACAGAATAACGCTGAATCCCGTCCGGTCCCTTGACAATGTTTTTTAACTGAAAACGTCCGACCGAACGCGGAAATTTCTGCGACAGCCGGCGTATCTCCTGATAATTAAAGGTGTTCATGTACTCATCGCAGTCAAGCGCGAGAATCCAGTTGTTCTCGGCATGTTGGGCGCAGAAATTCCTCGCCGCTGAGAAGTCGTCTATCCACTCAAAATCGAGAACCTTATCCGCATACTGCGCCGCTATCTCCTTTGTGCGGTCGGTCGAGCCGGTATCGGTCACGACTATCTCAAACCCGAACGGCTTTAAGTGCTGCAAACAGCCCTCTATATATTTTTCCTCGTTTTTTGCTATTATACATACAGAAATCGGCAACTTTGACATTTAATATTTTTCTCCTATCCTTACAAGTTACTTTCAGGTTTGCGCTGCGCGCAAGCCTGAAGCATGAAGCTTAGATTTTCTAAGGCAGCGTATTTTGCTGCCTTAGAAAATCTTTTCATGCTATTTCCTCTTATCCATGAGCTGCGGGTCAACAGTGTTTATCTTGCTCATCGCTTTATAATATTGGCGCGCAACCACGCTGCTGCGCTTTTTTTCCTTCAGCTCCCTGCGCCTTGAGCCGACAACGGACTCCATTGCCTGCTTTCCGCGCTTTTCCTGCGCCTCGATGGCAACTCCCTTATCGATTGTCATGCGGATAAGCGTCTGCATTTTCTCTATCTGCGCCGCATATGCCTTGGGGTTTGCCCGCACGCTGTCGCGCACTAGCTCGTAGGTGCCGGTAAAGCCGTCGTCAAGCCTGTTCAGCTCGTCAATCAGCTCCCCCTTTTCCTCCATGCTCCTGTTATAGGCGTCATTATCGAAGGGCTGTGCCATCGCAATCGCAAGCTGTCTTTTGTCAAGCTCAAGCGCCCTGTCGAGCACATCTGTCTTTTTTTCAAGGCTTTCTATCATAATCTGCAAATAATCCTCTGTCATAAATCCCTCCAAACATAAAGCATATGCTTTTATGTTTTATTTATGCCCTGTTGCCGCTGCGTTTTGACACCACGCGCGACTGCGCCGCAGGATTCGATGTGTCAGCCACGGCAGCCTTCATTACTTCCTTCCAGTTGTCGCGCATTGAGCGCAGATGCGTCAATATTTCCTCCATTATCTCAGGATCCTTTGCCACATTACATTCATGACAGCGCCGCAGCAGATAGGTGTATATGTTCTCGAACTCCTGCCACACGGGATATTTTTTGTCGAGCGTCAGCCTGAAATTTTGGATGATACTCTCCACCTTTACTATATACTCATGCGCCTTGGCAGGGTCTTTCTCATTCATCGCCGCTATCGCTATGTTGCCAAACTTTATCGCACCGTCATAGAGCATAAGAGTCAGCTCCGCGGGCGAGGCTGTCATTATTTTTGAATTTTGATACTGCGCATATCCGTTTTGTTTAAGCATTGACTGTTTCCTCTCTTATCTGAAATCCGTTTCTTAAAAGGACATAGCTTAAATCAGCCCGTCAGCTTCCGAGCATGCTTGACACAACGCTTGACGCGCTTGAGAGCTTCGAGAGCGCCGTTTCCATCGCTGAAAACTTATCGTACCAGTAATCCTCGTACTCGCTCAGCTCATCCTCGGCTTCCTCAATCTTGTCGGTGTAGTCGTCATAGTCGTCGTCCAGCTTCTTGTCGTTATATACCTTGTAGATACTGCTGTAATCCGTCCTGCCCATCAGGCTGTAAAGCGACTCATACATGCTCTTGCAGAGGCTCGAGAAGAACTCCGACACCGTTTCGGGGTCGTTCGTAATAGCCGTCCTGAGCAAATCGTCCTCATCGCAGGTATCATCGTCGTCCTCATCGCCGTCGATGTGGTATGCATAACGCTCGTCGTCCTCCGCGCTGAAATAGCCGAGCGTGCTGATACCGAAGTCGGAAAGATACATGGTCGTGCCGTTTACACTATATCCCGACATCATCGTGCTTGTGAGCGTGGTAAATACAGAGTTTAAGGTCGTATCGTTCCTCAAGAGTGAATCCTTGATTGTCTGCTCCCAGGTTTCAATCTCATCGTCGGTCATCGCGTCCTTTTCATCGTCCGTCAAAACCTCATAATCCCTTGCGGAATCAGCGTTATAAAGCGCGTAAATCTTATTTATCAAATCGTTATATTCCGAAAGGAAATCCTTAATCGTGTCATAAATGCCGTCCACATCAGTTGCCGTGACAATCGTAAGCTCCTCGTCATCGGAGGTAGTGCTGAGCGCGTTAATCGTAAGCCCGTTAATCGAGAATGTGTTCGAGCTTGACGTAAAGGTCGCGCCGTTAAGAGTAATTTCCGCATCACACGCTTCAACCACTGACATATCATCGCCCAAGCCCAAAGCCGAAAGAGCGTCAGTCGTTGCATTTCCGTCAGCGTCAGTCGCCGTTATCGTGAACGAATTTTCCTCACCTGATTCGGTCGAGCTGATGAAGAATCTTTGGTTCGTTTCATCAAAGCTTGCGTTCAAGCCGGCGTCCTTTAAAGCAGACACCAAATCGCTGATTGTCATGTCCTTGGTTATCTCAATTTCCGTTTCCGTGCCATCGCCCGTCGTAACCTTAAAGGTTGTGCCCTCTGCCAAAGCAGTGCTGTCTATTGCTGAGAGATTGCTCGATGATGAATATGTTGTTGTCGTCGTCACATCATTTCCTGAGCTGTCCTGCGTCGTCGTCGTTTTGGAAATGCTTGACCCTGTCCAATACTGTGCCTTTGCGAGCTGATTAATCTGCAAGGTCTGCGTGCCGTTTACAACGGTACTGTCCGCCGTAACCGTCGCCTTTGTCGTATCAGATACGGTGGTCGTCTTGCCTGTATATGCGCTGCTCAAACGCAGTCTTGAAAGCGTTGAGCTGTACAGGCTGTAAATCTGTGAGTTCAAATCCTCCCATATCTCCTGCTTCCAGCCGAGCTTAGTCTGCTCCGCCTTGAGGTCGTCAACCTTTGTCTGCTTTGCCGCCACAAGCTGCTCTACTATGCTCTCGGTATCAAAGCCCGAATACATACCGGTTATTCTTAATCTGTCTGACATATTTCGCACCTGTTCCTTTCTTAAATCAATTTACCGGCTACAATGCCTCGTCCATAAACATTCCCGCAAGCTCCATGCACTTTGCTATCGCGTCAAGAGTTTTCTCAGGCGGGACTTCCTTTACCACTTCGCCGGTGTCCTTATCCAAAATCTTGATGGTCACGCGGTTTGTTTCCTCATGGATTCCGAATTTGACCTCGGAATTGGGAAGCTGCGCTTTCATTTTTTCAACCGCGTCCTTGATTTTTTCCTGCTCCGCTTTCGCCCTCTCCTCGGGAGTGCGCGTGTCAGCCGTCTGCGTGTCAGCCTGAGCTATCGTGGTCGGCGCCATTTCCGCCGAAGCGTCCGTCTGCTGCGTCTGTGACGATGACTGCGGCGCGGTTTTAGCTGCCGCCGATGCCTGTGTGCCTTCTCCGTCCGTGGATTGAGCGCGTACCGTGCTGTCCGTATCAGTCTGTGAAACAGGTCTTGCCGTAGCAACCTGCGCCGTGGAAGATGCGCCTGCCGTTACTGCCGCCTGCACCGGACTGTTCAATGAATCTATATACATGTTTCCTCACCTCCATGTTATCTTTTACATGCATATTTTCAAGTTCAGTTATAGCTTATATCGGTTTATAAACAAAAAATGTTTATAGACGCTATAAACATTTTTTATCGCATTTTTATTTTCCGGGCAGTTTTTCCTATTCACCGCCCAGCAAATCCTTAAGGCTTTCAAACGCCGCCGTATTTCCTGCCGCCTCCTTGTTAGCCTCCTGTATCTGCACATAGACCTCCTTGCGGTATACCGGCACCTGCTTGGGAGCCGCTATGCCGATTTTGACCTGCTCTCCCTTGATGTCAAGCACTGTTATCTCTATGTCGTTGTTAATCATCAATGCCTCGCCTTTTTTCCTCGATAGTGCCAGCATATCATTCACCTGCCTTCCGGGCCTTAAGCTTGTCGTATATCGCATATTTTATGCCATACTCTTCACTCTCCGTTATAACCTGCACTGCCTTGTGTGTCACCATGCTGACAATAATGGGCGCTTTCAGGTTTACCGTCATCGCCGTGATATCCTTCGGGACAGTGACTGTCACCAGCATCAGCAGCTCCTCCTCCTCCGGCTTTTCCGAAAGCGGCTCCAAAAGCTCCCTGTCAAACACCGGCGCATATTCTTCGATTACAAGCCCCGGCTCTAAGACAGGCATCGCAAAGCCCGGTTCGTCCAGGGACTGCAGCCATTTAATGCCGGAATGAACTCCCTTTTCAATATCATAAATCAGAGTAAAGCGTTTCAGATCCGGGAATCCCAAAATTCCCTGCTCAAAGTTGATAATCTTGTCGTCCTCTATGGCAATTTCTCCGAATGCCTTCGTGTTTACCTGTACCATAATCCCTCTCCATTTCCGCCGCAGCGCACATTGATATTATCAGATATAATCCAGCAAAGAGGTCTTTAACACATAGCTGATGGCCGAAAGCGCCGCGTCGTAGGTTGTCTGCACGCTTGCAAGCTGCACCGCAAGCTCGGAATAGTCGGCGTCCTCGTTCTCGCTGACAAGCTCCTCATAGCTTGCCTGCTGCGCGCTCAAACGGCTTTGGATAAGCTCCAGACGCGCGCTCCTTGTGCCGCAGCTTGTGCTTGCCGCATTTGTCTGCTCGATATATCCGTCAAACAGATCCAAAAGCTCCTCCAGATAGTTTTCTATCTTGTCGGTATAATAGGTTTCCGCTTTCTCGAGCGCCTCAAGCTGAAGCGTAAGCGTTTCCAAATCATCGCCCGTGTACTCGCCGGAGTCTATCATAGCCTGTATTGTTTCCTTATTGTCCTTGATGGTCTGGCACTGCTCAACCATCGTCTGAAGCTCCTCTATGTCCCTGCCGATGTCGTGCGTGTAGACCTCGTCCGCAGTGGTGTTTACACGGATTGTCTGATTGTTCCCGACGTCGTACTCAATAATCTGCTTTCCGCTTGCAGATGTGTCTGTCAGAAAGCTTTCATTGTACACCAGCGTGCGATCCTGGGTTGCGTGCTGCGTTTCGCAGTAGAAATAGTGCACGGGGTTTAAATCGCCCTCGTCCCAGTTCGTCTTTTCATAGCTTATGCGCACCTCGGTATCCGATGAAAGCTCCGACACGGTCTGCGCCACGTTAGCCCCGAGCAGAAGCTCGCCCGTGCTTGCGATATAGACTACCGCGTCCGGGTCGTTTACCACGGTCATGTACGCCTCCTCCGTTGCGCTGTCAAAATACTGTATGTCGGTCGAAATCTGATTTCCGTCCTCATCGTACACCTTGTTGATGCTGTATATGGTCGTGCCTCCGTCAGTGGAAAAATCACCAAACTCAAATACGACGTCAGGCTCATAAAGCGTGTTGCCGTAATCATCCGTCAGGACATTACCGTCATCGTCGGTCTGCTCCTGCACGGTATCCGTAGTGTCATAGGCAAGGCGGAAACGGTAGATTTCATTGGTGGTAACATCAAACTCCGTCGTGTCCATGTCATCCGAATTAAAGTTTCCTTCATTTAAATCCATCAGGCAGCCGACCGCGACATAGGTGGTCGTATCCATGTCAAGATTTGTAAGCTGCTCCGTGATTTTATAGGTCTGCTCCGTATCCTCGGTAAAGGTCAGCGCGATATCGGTGCGGTAGCCCGTAAACAGATATCTGCCCGCGTTGTCGGCGTTCCCTACCGTGTAAATCTCCTCGGCAAGCTCTATAAGCTGCGACACTATCGCGGAAATATCAGTATCCTCATTGTAGGAGTT
This sequence comes from Lachnospiraceae bacterium, assembly GCA_021202335.1. Taxonomy (GTDB): domain Bacteria; phylum Bacillota; class Clostridia; order Lachnospirales; family Lachnospiraceae; genus COE1. The sequence continues at coordinate 155,323 of JAJQDE010000024.1, read as the reverse complement.
TGCAGCCTGATTTATCAAAACCTTCATTCCGGAGGATCCGCCCAAAATCTCAGCCACGGTATCAATCGCGGACTCAGTCAGATCCAGCCATGTCTGAGCATCGTTGGAATTGTTTTCGTAATACTGGTCTATCTTATCAAGCGACATATTCAGCTTCAATGAACGAAGCGCAACCACGGGGTCGTCCGACGCGCGCGTGATTTTCTTGCCGGTTGAAAGCTGGTTCGTGAGCGTTGCAATACGGTCCTTGCTCGTATTAAGGTTGCGCATCGCCGTATTCTGCATCATTTTTGTCGTTACTCGCATTGCCATGCTTATGCCCTCCTTATCCTATCACCTTTTAAACACCTGTATCGTTAATCAGCTTATCATAACATTCGTTCAGCACGGATATCATTTTGCTTGCAAGGCTGTACGCGTTCTGATATTTAATCAGGTTTGCAGCCTCCTCGTCCTCGTCGACGCCGCTCACCGACAGGCGCGTATTATCCAGCGACGATGAAATGTTGGAATATATATTCTGAAAGCTGTTCGCATTTGAAGCGTTCAGCGCGGCGTCCGTCAGCATACATATGAGGAAATCCTCCGCGCTGCAGCCCCTAAAGGACATCTTATCCTTGTTGGTCGACAAATCCAGCAGGCTTTCTATGATGTCGTATTTGGAGTCGCCCTCCGTTTCTCCCGTATGGGTCGCAATCGTGCTCGGGTCGTCCACCAGCTCCTGCAAAACGCTGAAATTTCCCGCCGTCAGATTGAAATACCCCGTCATGGAAGCGGAATTATATGACGTCGCCCCCACAGCCACATCAAGCGAATACTGCGTGCCGTCCAAAGCATTATCTCCCGTAAAGAAGATTGAGCCGTTCGTCAGCTCGCCGTTGTAATTGGTCGCGCCGTCCGCGGTATAAAGGGTGTTAAAGGAATACGCGTAATCGCGCACCCACTCGTTCATCTGCTCTAAGTAGTAGGCAATTCCCTGATAATTCACCGACTGACCTATCGTGGCGCTCTGTCCGACAGCCGTTGAGTTTATCGCCAGTGTATTTTTGGACGTATCGTCGGAAAGATTGAAGGTATAATAGCAGTTTCCGTCCTCGTCAATCGTAAAATCATAATCGGTATAGTAATAGTATTCCCCGCCTATCATGATACGCCCGTCCGTCAGGGGAATAGTGGACTGTGAAATATCCATGAGATAATCGTCCGTCACCTTTATGGTCACGCTGTTCGTAAGCGTATCGACGGACGTCACCTTGCCGCTGAAGGACTCGCCGTTATTGCCGTCCCTAAGCTCAATCAGACCTTTCAGCTCGCCGCTCACGGTGCCGCCGTAAATCTCAAGCTCCTCTCCCGTGTCCGTCCAATAGATGTCGTAGAGTCCGTCCACATCGTTTTGATTTTCCTTCTCCCATGTCTGACGCGCCACACATTCGAGCTGGCGGTAATCATAGCCGTTTACGAGCAGCTCGCCGCCGCAGATTGTAAGGACGAAGTTCGTAGCCCCCGTGGCGTTGCCGTTCGCGTCAAGCACCTCGGTTTCCTCATAGTCGATATCGATGATTGCCGACAGCTCGTCGAGAAGCAGATCCCTTTGGTCGCGAAGCTCGTTCGCCGTGACGGTCGTCCCCGTTTCGATAATGTTTATCTGTTTATTGAGCGCCGCAATCTGCTGCGCGATGTTGTTAATCTGGTCAACCTCAATTTTAATCTCATCGTTGATGTCCGACTGAAGTGTCTGAAGCTCCTCATACAGGCTGTTAAAATACTGGCATAGATTTGACGCCGAGCCTATCATCGTCTGCGCGTAGCTGATTTCGCCGGTATTGGTCGCAAGCGACTCCATCGCCGCGTTCAGCGCGCTGAAAAGTGTGGTAAAGCCTTCTATTGTATCAGAATCCTCCAAATATGACTCTATCAGCGCACAGTAATATGCCTTTTTGTCCTGCTCGCCGAGCTTTGAATTGTTTGCCCGGTACTGCGCATCGTAAAACTCATTGCGCACTCTTTCCGCTCCGAGCGTATCAACGCCCGCGCCCACGCAACCGTAGCTCTGAAAATATTGCAGCGCCTGCGCAGCCTGCTGGCTTATCTCCTGCCTTGAATAGCCCTCCGTGCTTACGTTTGCGATATTGTTTGCCGTCGTGTTCAGCGCCGCCTGCGCAGCCACCAAGCCCGTATATGCCGTGTTTAATCCCAAAAATGTTGATGGCATGTTAATCCCTCCTTTATGACCGATACCTGAAGCAATTTTCGAAGAACGCCGCCCTTGCGTTCTTCCTGCCTGAAGCTTTAGATTTTCTTAGGCTTTGTCTTTCAAAGCCTTAGAAAATCTCTTCAGGCTCCCATAGAAAGCAATGTATCAAGCATATCATTTATCACCGTGATGTATCTGCTCGCCGCGTTGTAGGCGTTCTGATACATAATCATGTGCGACAGCTCCTCGTCCGACGAAACGCCCATAACGGACTGACGCGAATTATCCACGCTCTCAACCGCAAGCTCCTGATAATCCATCAGCTCGCCGAACACATAGCCGGAATTTGCAACCTGCGACACCAAATCCGTATACGCATCGAAAACCGCGCTTTCCGCCGTCGCATTCGGGTTAATATAAATCGTTTTGTCCGAGAAAGCATTCACCAGCGCCGTGCCGATATCGTAATCAACGGAATCGTCCTCCTCGGTAAAGCCGAGCAGCGACGGCGTCTGCAGCAGCGTCTGATTAATCTTCAGGTTTGAACAGCTATACAGTGAAAACGCGCTGTCAGCATCCTCCTCGACATACTTCCAAAAGGTATGGTCAACTGCGTTTCCGTCCTCGTCATAAATCTGCACCAGCGTCACGCCCTGAGCAAGAAGCGCCTCCTCCTCAGCCGATGTGAGCACGACCTTTTCATAAGCGGAGGAATTCGACTTCAGGAAAAGCTGCATCGGTGAGCCGTCGTCGTTTAAGAGATAACCGCTTACCGGATTTTCCTGCGCCGTTTCCGCAAGAACGTCGTTTATCGTCGTCACAACGGTATGGACAATATTGTCAAACTCCGCCATCACGTTCATCATTATTGAATTTGCTATATAATCGTTGTAATACTGAAGCCCGTATTCCTCGTTATACTCCTCCTCGGTAATCCCGAGGGCGTCAAGCTTCCTTTGGCTGCATATGCTTACGTCCAAATCGGTATAGTCCGCAGCATGGTCGCCCCTTGCAAGCAAAAGCGCCCGAAGCGAGCCTACGTCGGTATCGCTTGCCGAAGAAATCTCGGCGGTCAGATCGTATACATACGCTGAAGAATAGTCTGCATACTTGATGCCGTTTTCATCCTTTGTATAGACAACGTTCTGCTTCCAGTACGGAGTCACAAAGCCTGTGTCCTCGTCCGTCATCATAGACATTTCATAATAATTGGTCGCGTTGATAAAGGAATTATTCTCAAACTGTACGATTACCGCACCCGTGCTGTCCTCCTGATAGGAAATGTTTCCGTACTCCGCAAGCGTATCCAAAAGCAAATCCCTCTGATCCCTTAAATCGTTCGCATTTTCAACGCCCGACGCTTCTATCTTTACAATCTGCTTGTTGAGCGCCACAATCTGCGCAGCTATGGAATTGATGGTGTTCACCGAATCTATCACCTGGTCGTTTAAATTCTCCTGATATTCAGTAAAGGATTCATAAACCGCCGTCGCATTTTCCACAAAGCTGTATGCTGCCTGCACGAGCAGGGAAATATAGGTGACGTCATTGGGCGAGGTCGAAAGCTGCTCAATCGCCGTCCACAAATCCTCCATTGAGCCTTTAAAGGCGGCTCCGTCCAGCTCGCCTAAGATGTCCTCCACCGCAAGCATCGCCGTATAAGACGCCTCATAATATTCATACCTTCCTACCTCCTCGCGGTAGGTCGCGTCCAAAAACGCATCCCTGATATGGCGGCACTCAGAATATGAAACACCGCTACCCGTCTGCAATGCGTTGCCTGCCGTGCTCGTGCCGATGGTTGTATAACTGTTGTCGCTTTTTGCCACCTGCTGGCGGACATAGCCTGATGTGCTGACATTGGAAAGATTGTGGGCTACTGTGTTAAGCGCGTTTTGCGACGTCTGCAGCCCGCTTGTTCCGATATATAATGAACCAAATAAAGACATGGTATCCCTCCCCGCGTTTCTTCGTAATCATGATTTCGCCATCACTGCTTTGCGTCGAAACCGCCATGAAAGATACCAAGCACTTGACCGTTCGTATTTGCATCCTTTGAATAATTGGCTGTTTGCGGCGCAGACTTCAAAGCTTTTATCATGTTCAGGTCAAATTCAACCATCTCAAGCTTGTCGGACAGCAGCAATTGATTTTTGCTGTTTGCCGTTTTTAATCTGTCTATGGTCACCTTCAACCGCTCATGGATGTCCCTAAGCTGCTCCTGCTGCTTAGGCATCTTATCAAGCATTTGAATCAGGTCTTTGAGTTTCATGTTTTCAACATCCCTGTTTACTACGTTGGCAATATCAGCCAGAGCCTTTGCTCTCTGCTTTTCCATTGTTTGGAGCCTGCCTACGATTTCCTGTTCATCCTCCGTGATTTGCGACAGGTCTTCTAAATCTCCCTTTACAATCGTGGGAGTCTTTCTCTCGGCAAGGAGCACGAGCTTTTCATACTCAGCGTTCTCCCTGTCGAGCACTTCAACTAAATTTTCCAATAAACTGGCCACTGTCTACCTCACTAAACTAAGCCGTTATACTTCTCCAGCAGTTTACCCGCGAAATCATCAACGTCCACCTCATAGGTATCGCTGTCTATCTGCTGCTTTAAAGAGCTTACCAAATCCTCCCTCACATCAGGCGCCTCCGCTACTGCCTGTTTTGCTATGGCGGCGTCCTTTGCAGTCGATGAAAGGAGCAGTTGATCGCCGAATGATGCGGCAGACGTTTTGCTGCTGTCCGTCCTGCTTATCTTCTTTGTCCCATAGATATTCTGTATCTGATTATACGCATCTATACGCATGTAAGACCCCTCCCTTCTTATCCATGCATTTTTGCATTGCATTTTTTCATTGCACTTTTCTCATTGCACTTTTCTCATTTTATGCGGCTGTTATGCTGCATTTATTATGCTGCATTCATTATGCTGCATTCATTATGCTGCATTCATAATCTTTATCGGTAATTTTTTCATTTACTTTATAGCATTTTTAAAATTTGTTCGAGCAGGTACACTCTGTGAAAGGGGAATGAAAAATAATAGCCGTCCGCAAAAGCTTTGGTTTCCTTAACGATTTCAACGGCAATCGCAGCCCCCACCGCTTCCCCTTCCTCACGTCCGGCATTTTCCGGATACCGCTCTATGATTTCATCGGAAACGTCGACTCCCGCTATCTCGTCCCGCATAAAAACAGCGTTCCTTCTGCTGATAAGAGGCATAATACCGCATAAAATCCGCGCGCCGGTTTCCTGCTTTATCCTCCGCACGCGCTGAGCGGCATCACTCGTAAAAACCGGCTGCGTCATGAAAAATTCCGCGCCCGCCTCCATTTTTTTCTTCACGCGGTTTATTTCAACATCGAGGTTTTTTCTGCCCTGATTGATGGCTCCCCCGTAAACAAGCGGCGACTCCTTAAAGCTCTCACCGTTCATATCGCGCGCGATATTCATAAGCCCGACCGAGTCAAAATTAAACACCGGCTTTATGGTCTGACGCGCCGCCGTCGGCACGGGGTCGCCCGTTATAATAAGGAAATTCCGTATATCATTTATATATGCGCCTAAGAATACGGACTGCATGGCAATGGCGTTTTTGTCGCGGCAGCAGATATGCGGCATCACGCACATTCCCGTTTCGCGGCTCACCTTCACTGCCATAAGCACTGAATCAACTCTTGTGCGCCCTGAGGGCGAATCCGGAAAGGTAAGCGCGTCAACGCCCAGCGTCTTTAAAAAGCGGGCTGCATCCAGCAGCTTTTCATCATCCGCGTTTACGGGCGGCGCAAGCTCCACCGCAATCAGCTTTTTCCCTTCCTCTTTATTAGCAAAAAACGCATTTTCAGTATGTTTCTTATTGTTCATCTTTTCCCTCATTTCTCACCTAATGTCACGACCTCAGGGAGTGGCTAATGGTCTTTGATGCTCCTGCATGATACGGCGCAGTGTCCTGAAAAGATAGGGCTTTAGCCCGTCTATCCCGACAGGCTCTCCAAAAAGAATTGCTCCGTAGCAGGTCGAGCTTACAAGCTCTATTATCATATAGACCATAATTTCCTTATCTTCATAAGGGCAATCGCAGCCCCCGAAAACGGACTTGTAAATGTCATAGCCGCCCTCGCTCTCCTCCTCAGGCTCCGCGAGGAAGTTCCTTATCATTCCCCAGCCCAGCTTTTTTGAAATAAATTTCAAAAGCGTCGTGTCCTGCGCGAATTGGCTGATGATATTGTCCGCAAGGAAAATCACCCTTTCCTCATATATCTCATATCCCTCAAAGCGCGAAAAATCCTGCTTTTGAAGCTCCTCGTCCGCCCGCCTGAATACCTCCGCCGCCTTGTGTATGATAAGCTTATTCCTGATGTCATACTTATCTTTAAAATAGAGATAGAAGGTTCCCTTTGCCACTCCGGCGTTTTCCACTATATCGGAAATGGACGTGTTGTGTATTCCCCGGCTTGTGAAAAGCCCAAACGCGGAATCGTAAAGCGCATCCCTCTTTCTTTGCTTATTTATGTCAATCTTGCCCATGCATATCCCTCTTTTACCACAGAACCTCCGACCAGTCGCTTATCCCTATCACGGACTTTACCCAGGTATCATACAGCCCCTCGGAAACAGTCCCCAGGCTGTTGTACACCGCCATCGCCATTCCGCCGAGCCTTGTGTCGATTCCCGGCTCACTGTAAGCAAGCAGATAAATGATTTCTTCAATATACGGATTTCTTTTTGCCGCCATATATGACGCGTAAATCGCCGCTGCCTGCACATCCGTACCTTGCGTGTTCGTAATGCCGATTTCGCTTAAAATCACATGCCTTACCGTGCCCTCCGGGCTTAGCATTTCGGGCGACTGAAGATAATCGGTAAGCACTGACAGGTTTTGGAAGCTAAGCATCTTGCCTGACGAAACCTGCGCCGCCATATACGCGCCGTTTGCGCAGCCTGACATGTCCCAGAATTTCGCGTAGGTAAGCGGCACGGGATAGGGGTGCTGCGCCACTCCCCAGTCGATATTTCCCTCACTTGAGATAAGCTCATTAAAATATGAAAGAAAATCCTTTGCATCTATGTATTCATAATATTCGGAATTGCCCGTGGAACGGTTTCTGTCCCAGTTTTGGTCAATGCAGACAAATACTCTCGCGTTTGCGTTTTGGCTCTTAATAGCATTATACGCCACGCGGAACGCCTGCGCATACTCCCTGATGTAGGTTTCCCAGTCCGTCCACACCATGTAGTTCCATACGCGCGTGTTGACTTCATTTCCGATAATAAAATTCTCAACCGTCGAATATGCCGCACAGAGCTTAAGCTCATCCGCAATCGCCTGTATTCCCTGCGTTTCCCGCGCATTCAGCATATAATAACGCGGCGTCTTTGGGTGCGTGTCCGAAGAAAGCATTTCCGCCCTTGCATACGGATTGGTTATTGTCTGATTGGAGCCGTCGTTCATTACCTGCGCGGTCGTATAGCTTCCCGCGAGCACTCCGTTGATGTTTCCCGACAGATACAGATTGCAGAAATCCTCTCCCTGTTCTGATTTTAAGCCTCTTTCCTGCCTTGGCTTCGTATACTGCGCAAGCAGCTCCGGATTGGCGATATACTGCGGATTTGCAATGAGCACGACCATATCTCCCAAATGCACGGCAAGCCCCAGCTTGGTGTAGAGGCGCGACTCCGTGTACGGCACGGTAAATTCGACCGCAAGCGCCGCCTGCGCCGATGCTATGGGCGCAGACCCATATTCCACCTCGTACTGAGAGGGCTGCAGCTCATACAGGTAAAGCATCCCGTCGTCACTTGCAGGCAGCTCCGGTAAAATTGCCGTATATGATATCGTGTCACTGTCCGCAAGCAGGCTCGACGCCGCCACGGCAAAATCCGTTCCCAAAGGCTCATCGGCGTCCGTATGTATTCCCAAAAGCAAAACGGCTGCCATAAGCAGCGCTCCACAGATGCAGCTTCTAAGCCGCGCAGTTTTTCTTCCCATTTTTACCTCGTTTCCAAACATATGTCAATTTAAGCCAAACAAAAATGATTATAACATACTTCCGTGAACTTTCCAAATTGTTTCCATAATTTTATGTATTTTTGTTGCTGATGTGGTATAATGTACACGAAAACAATGAGCCGTGCGCGGGTGGAGTAAGTCACAGACATAGGGGAACTTGTTCACCGGAGACTGTGACTTGCGACGGACGGATAGGGCGAATGCCCGTGAACGAGAGAGCCGCAGGCGCTCGAATGGCGCACGGCATAATATGCGTAAAAGGCAATGCAATAATTATTATAAATGAATATTAATATGAAAAATCGGATTTTTGTTTTATATGTTTTAATATTGACCGCTTTTGCCCTATGCGGGTGCGGCAGTCACGGGCTTTCACGCTATAATCCCACGCCCGTTACAGTGTGGCACTGCTATGACGGCGCAGGCGCGCTTAAATTCAACGAGCTTGTCGCGGACTTTAACAGCACCTTCGGGCGGGAAAACGGCATCACTGTCACGGCTTTAGCTATGGGGTCTGCGGAAAGCCTTGAGGCTGCGCTTTTTGACAGCATTGCTCAAAAGACAGGCTCGCTTGATCCGCCTGACATTTTCCAATGCAGTCCGGACACCGCGGCGGCGCTTGAGGGAAAAGCAGAGCTTGTTGATTTTGACGACTATCTGACCGAGGACGAAAAGCTTATATATGTGCGCCGTTTTTTGGACGGGGGATGCGTCGGTGAGGAAGGCTCATGGAAGCTCTTTGCAACAGCCCAGTCCACACAGGTTTTGATGCTCAACAAAACGGATTGGGACAAATTTGCCGCTCAGACGGGCGCTGATACGGATAGTCTGCTGACATGGGAGGGGCTTGCCCGGACGGCTGCCGACTATTACGAATGGTCGGGCGGAAAGGCGTTTTTCGGTCATGACGACCTTGCGGACTACCTGATTGTCGGAAGCTCCCAGCTTGGCAGCGAGCTTTTCCGCGTTTCGGGCGATTCCGCAAGCCTCGGACTTGACAAAACCGTCATGTACAGGCTGTGGGACAGCTTTTACCTTCCATACATAAGCGGATATTACACACAGTCGGGAAAATACCGCAGCGATGATATCCGCACAGGTGACATCATTGCAATGGTATGCTCTTCCGCCCGCGCCTCTTATTTCCCCGATAAAGTAGTGACCGCAGACGGAGTTTCCTATCCGATTGAGTGCATGTCGCTTCCGTTGCCGAATTTTGAGGGCACCGCGTCTTATGCGGCGCTTTCGGGCGGCGGCATGGCCATGCTCAAATCCGGCACGGCAAAGGAATACGCAGGCGTATTGTTTTTAAAGTGGCTTGCGGACGAGGAGCAGGGGCTTTGCTTTTCAGCACAAAGCGGTTATATGCCCGTCACGCTTGAGTCGGTAAAGCCGGATGTCATGAGCGCATATTTGGACGCCAATCCGGCAGACGAGCGTATAAGCAGCGCGCTTTTAACCTCGCTTTCCCAAAACGAAGCATATATTATGTACACACCCGCAGGCTTTGACGGCGGAACACAGGCGCATGCCATTCTCAGGCAGACTCTGCTTACGTTTGCCAAAAAGGACCGCGACCGCGCAGATACGGTTGATTACGATGCGCGCTTTGACGAATGGTACTCGGATATTGCCAACAAGCTGCAGGAATGCTGCGAATAAACGCATGGAGGTATCGCATTGAAAAAGCTATTCAAAAGAGTCAGCCTGAAATATTATGTCATGCTTTCGCTTGTCCTTATCATCCTGATACAGACCTCTGTATTTACGGGGTTTCTTGTCGCAAGCAAAATCCCCGAGAGCATGGACGAAAACACCTTTGCTACTTTGGAGCGCACGGTTTCCTCAAGCGCTTTTGCGCTGGAGCAATACCTTGCAGGCGTCATGGATATATCTGAGCTTTCCTCGCTTATTTCGGACAAAATCGAGCGGAACGCAGACGAGTCCGGCGCCGATGCGTATTTATCCGACAGCGAAAACCGCCGCCGGCTTTTTAGCGACTCCGCGCCGTATCTGCTTAACTCAATGAAGGAGGCATGCGCAAGCTCCTGCTTTCTGATTTTGGAGAACGGAGCAGACAGCTCCCTTAATGACGGCGTATGCCTCACGGACCAAAATCCCGGCAACGCCGCAAAGGACGACTCCGATATTTATTTGGCGGCAGGACCTGTCCTTCTCCTGTACGATTGCGGCCTTACGCTCGATTCCCGGTGGAGCGAAAGGCTCGACACACAGTCAGATTATCCGTTCTACCGGACAGTCCTTGACAGCGTGTCGGATTTCCCGAAGCTTTCCGCAGACGAGCTTGGATATTTTTACGCAACGCAAAATACGCTTTTCTATGCCGCGCCGATGCTTGACGATGCCGGCTCTGCCTATGGCGTTATCGGCTTTGGCATGGATTTTGACTATATCAAAACGCTGCTGCCCGACGCGGGGCTTTTAATCGACAGCGACGGCAGCTATCTGTTAGGCTCCACGCAGGAGCTTTCAAACGACTGCACCGTGCAAAGTGTTTATATCGGAAACGAGGCCTCATATCCCGCGCTTGCAAACGGGGAGTCCGTGCGCCTGACCGCTCACGACTTAGAGTATGGCATATATAATGTCCTCTCAGGCACATCCGGTGACTCTGCAAGCGTGTGCCTTGCTCCTCTGCGCCTCTATACGCAGCAGTCCCCATACTATGCGCAGCAATGGGTTTTGTGCGGCGTTGTGCATGCCGGTATGCTCTATACGCCGTCCGAGCATTTAAAGCTTGTGCTGGTTGCTTCAGTGCTCGTTTCTCTCCTGATTTCCGTTGTCGGGACGCTTCTTATCACACACGTTTTCATGCGCCCGATACGTATGCTGGTGCGCAGCATACCAAAGCTTTCGCCCGGAAACTATGAATTGCCGCAGACTCACATCTATGAGTTTGACGAGCTTGCCTGTGCCATCAAAAAGCAGAACGCTTCCATATACAGGAGCGGGAATAAAATGGCGGATATAATCGACGACGCAGGCGTTTCCCTTGCAGTCTGCGAATTTGACGAAAGCTCCGAAACGGCATACTGCACGCATAAGCTTTTTGAAATTTTGGGAATTCCCGATACGGGATGGAGCCACAACCATATTTCCGCATCCGCACTCAAAGCAAGGCTTAAGCATTTGGAAGCGTTTTTGGAGCAGAGCCATGAAAACCCGGATATTTTCCGCTATCAGCGCGCTGCGGACGAAAGCAAATGGCTTGATATCAAGAAAAAAACGGCAGACAGAAACACTCTTGTCATAATCTCCGACATCACGCAAAGCGTGCTTGAGAAGGAAAATATTATCCGCGACCGCGACTATGATTCGCTCACGGGGCTTCTCAACCGCGGCGCGTTCGCACGGGAAATGAAATATATGCTTGACGAGGGGCATTGTTCAAACGGTCTGCTTTCAATTTGGGATCTTGACAATCTGAAATACACAAACGATACCTACGGGCACGAAATCGGCGACCGCTATATCTGCACCCTCTCGGATCTGTTAAAGCGCAGAATGCCTGAGAAAAGCTTTTCGGCGCGCCTTGCGGGCGATGAATTTACCATGTTTCTGTATGACGAGCCTAAGGAACGGCTTGTCGCCATCTTAAAGTCCATCCACGACGAGCTGATGCAGGAAACGCTGCTGCTGCCCGACGGGCTTGAGCTGAGCATGAGCGCGTCCGCGGGAATGTCCTTCTATTCGGAGGACGGCACAAACTATGCTGACCTTTTGAAATACGCGGATTTTGCAATGTATCAGGTCAAAAAGGCTTCCAAGGGAAGCATACGCGCCTACGACAAGGAGGCGTACCTTCGCGATTATATTCTTGTGCAGGGCGTGGGCGAGCTTGACAGGCTCATCCGGCACGAGGCAATCAAATATGTGTACCAGCCGATTTTCTCCCTCAGCAACGGCACGATTTTTGCATATGAAGCGCTCATCCGCCCCATTTCCGATTTACTGCGCAAGCCGGAGGAATTGATACGGGTGGCGCAGGCGCAGGCAAAGCTCGACAAAATCGAGCATATCACATGGTTCCACGCCCTGAAGGGCTTTTTTGAACAGCTTCGCGAGGGCGACAGCGCGCGCATCTTTATCAATTCCATCCCCAATCAGCTTCTTGCGGACGAGGAGTGGCATATGATTGAGCAAATGTATGGCAGCAGATTGAGCAGGGTCGTTATGGAAATTACTGAGAATGAAAAGAGTGAGGCAGGCATCGATGCGAAAAAGCGCGCTTTTTGCAGCAGATGGAATATTCCGGTCGCGCTTGACGACTATGGCTCCGGTTACAGCAACAGCGATATGCTTGTATCGTTCGACTTCCACTTTGTTAAGCTTGACATGACGCTGATACGCGATATCCACAAAAATCCATCCACTCAGTCGCTTGTGCGCGGCATGATTACTTACTGCCACGACAATTTTATCAGGGTCATCGCCGAGGGAATTGAAACGGTCGAGGAATACAACACCGCAAAGGAGCTGGGCGCCGATTTCGGGCAGGGCTTTTATCTTGCAAAGCCTTCGCTTGAGCTTTACCCGTGATATATATAAAACGCCGCCGGTTTATCCGGCGGCGTTTTATTAAACCGTTATATTAATTGCGTTCCATAAGCCTCGTCATTTCATCCACCATCTCATTAATCACACCTGCCTGACTTGCTACCTCCATGGTATCATTGGCGTTGCTCTCAGCCATCGCATTAATGGAATTGAACTGATCCTTTTCGTTTCTAACGCCCTCCGCAATCGCCCGGTTCATTGTCACTGTCTTTTGAATAACCTCCGCCTGTCTGCCGTGCGCATCGCCCATCGTGTTAATCGCGGCAACGGAAATATTCAACAGCTGTGTCATGTCCTTCATGCTTTGGAACACATTTCCAAAATATTGACTCTGCGTTCCCAATTTTTCAGAGTTTTCATCCACCTGTGCCGTGATTTCACGGACATTCTGCTGCACGCGTTCAATCACCGTTTCCACCTCTTTAAGCGATTTCTGCGTGCTGTTTGCAAGGTTTCCGACCTCGGTCGCAACCACCGCAAAGCCCTTGCCCGCTTCCCCTGCTCTTGCCGCTTCAATCGAAGCATTCAGCGCCAGCAGGTTGGTCGATGAGGAAATATCGCTTATCAGCTTCAGCGTAACGCCAATCTCCTGCACTGCGTCGGAAAGCTTTTGAGCGACATCCGTCGTAGCCTTCATCGACTCCGCCACTTCCTCGTTAATGCTGTGCAAATCGTTTAACAGCCTTTCGTTTTCTTTGGATTTGTCCAACAAATCCCTGGAGGTTGTTTCCACCTTTTCCACATTATCCGCGACAACTCCTGCCCACTCGCTCAGCTCGTTTAAGTTGTCCATGCTCTCATCCGTCTTTGACACCAGCAGACTGCTGCTTTCCGTCAACTGCTGGCTCGTGGCTGCCAGCTCCTCGGCAGACGCGCTTTCGCTCTCGGAAACCTTTTAAAGTGTGCTTCCCGCATCATACAGCTTTTCCGACAGCGTCTTTACCGAAGCCACAACACTCATGACTTGCTCATTATTTTTCTCCAGCTCGTCCTTCTTTGCATTGACCAAAAAGTGCGCCACAAACCATACAAAAATAATCAATCCCGCCAAAGACAGCACAAGCGCAACCAAAATCAGAAGAATATCCGTAATAAACAGCTCGTCCTTTACGGGAAGCAGATTAGTCCCACGCACGCCCCATGCGGCAAACAGTGAAACCATACATAAAACGCCTGCCGTCAGCAAAAGCTTTATATCAAGGAAAAACGCTATCAAAATCATGAAGAAAAACAAAAATCCCCAAAATGTCCTTGACGGAATCATATACAAAATATAATTCCACTGCACCACCAAAACAGCCGCCGAAAAGATTTTACCGGCTTTAAGCCTGCCCTCCTTCAGATAACCGTCTTCATCAAAGGAGGTTTTCACAATCGCAATGGCGCAGACAAAAAAGCAGATATCCATAAGCGCAAAAGCAATCATCGCAGGCCACGAGGCGTCCGGATAACAGCCGATTATCTTTTCCGCCGTAAACATTACCGTAGCGCACATACACGCGCTGACCAGGACAATAAGCCCCCACTTAAAAACCGCAGACAAGTACACTTCAACAGATGTTTTTTTCTTTTCCATAGTAATCTTCTCTCCTATCCAATCATAATTATAAATTTCCGCTTCAATTTTATATATCTTTTGGCATAAATTCACGGAAATTTTATAAAATAATTATATATCCCATTGGATATTTCTGTCAAGATTGTTGGGTTGTCAGTATTTTTTTCGTCGATTTGTACAATATCGTCAGGTATTCTGCCGCACATCTGATGCCCGGAATATTTTCCAGGTTCTGCAAAGATAGTGCAGTGTAAATAAAACGAAGAGAAGCAGGTTGTGACCTATCATGCAGCCCCATGCCGCCACAAGCCCGTACCCCAAAAGCCGCGTGCAGACAAAGGTTCCCGCGATGCGCACGCACCACATGCCAAGCACATTGTACACAAACGGCGCAACGGTCTTACCCATGCCCTGCAAAATCCCCTCTATCACAATCGGAACGCCATAGAACGGCTCCGATACCGCCACCATTCTCAAAACCGTCGTTCCAAGCCGGATAACCTCGCTGTCCGTGGAAAATATCAGCAGCAGCTTTGGCGCAAACGCAAAAAGAAGTCCGCCGGAAAGCGCCATCATGCCTGCCTCCAGCGGAAAAATTGTCTGGGCAAGTCCACGCAGCCGCTCCTTATCCCTCGCTCCCCATGCATTTCCCGAAAGCGTTGCCGCCGCTGTCTGCATTCCCCAGCCGGGAATGTAAAAGGCGGATTCCACAGTGTTTGCAATCGTGTGCGCTGCCGCCGCCGTTTCCCCAAGGGCATTTATCATGGCGGCAAAGGCGACATAACCTAAAGATGTCGCAAAGCGCTGCAGCATATTGGGGAGCGCCACGCGCAGACAGGGCGCTAAGACACTCGGGTCAGGGCGAAGGCTTTGACCCCTTGGAGAGATTTTCCCGTGCCGCCAAAGCCTGACAGTAATGGCAATCCCGCCGAAGGTATAAGCCGCCGCGCTTGCCGCTGCCGCGCCCTCTATTCCCATGCCCGCGCCCGGAAGCGTAAACGCCGCGCTTCCTATTACCGTCACGCGCGCAGGGTAAATTAAAAAGAAATTCAGAACTATATTGATAAGATTGACAATCACGCCGACACGCATCGGCGACCTTGTATCTCCCACCGCACGCAGAAGCGTGCCGAATATTATATTCGCGGTGCGAAAGAGCCTCGGCATATAAAGAATCCGAAAATATCCTGCCGCCATATCCTGAATATCCGCTTCCGTCTGCATCCAAACGGGAATTTTACTGCTAAGCGCCATGGTAAGCGCCGTAAACAGCAGCCCCACAAGCAGCACCATCGTCACCGCCTGCCCCGACGCTTTTCTTGCCTTCTGCGTTTCCCCTGCGCCGACAGACTGTGCAATGTAAGCCAAAAAACCCACGCCCAGCGCGGATATTGTACTGCCTATCAGCCAATTTACCGTGCTCGTCGCCCCGACTGCCGCCGTCGCCCGCGTTCCGAGCGAGCCGACCATAGCCGTGTCAATATACTGCACGGCTGTCTGCATGAGCTGCTCGAGCATGGTCGGCCATGCCAGGGAAATAATTTCCGGCAGCATATTTTCAGACTTCATTTTGCATCCTGACAAGCTTTGCCGCCTGATCCGCCGAAATGCATGCGTCAAGGATTTCATCCAAATCGCCGTTCATGATTTTGTCCAGCTTGTAGAGCGTAAGGTTTATCCTGTGGTCAGTAACGCGCCCCTGCGGAAAATTATAGGTCCTTATCTTCTCCGAGCGGTCGCCCGTGCCAATCTGGCTCCTGCGAAGCTCCGCCTCCGCGTCGTGGCGCTGCTGCTGCTCCATATCGTAAAGCTTTGATTTAAGCAGGGCAAACGCCTTCGCCTTGTTTTGAAGCTGCGATTTCTCCGTCTGGCTGTACACCACAATGCCCGTCGGATAATGAGTAAGGCGCACGGCGGAATCGGTGGTATTAACGCACTGACCGCCGTTTCCTGACGCACGCATCACGTCAATGCGGATATCCTTCTCGTCAATCACAATGTCAATATCCTCGTCGACCTCCGGCATGACCGCCACGCTGATTGTAGAGGTGTGAATGCGTCCTCCGCTCTCCGTTTCGGGAACGCGCTGCACGCGATGCACGCCGCTCTCATATTTCATGCGGGAATACGCGCCCTGCCCCGTAATCACAAACTGTACCTCCTTCATGCCGCCGATACCGATTTCATCAACGTTGAGAAGCTCCACTCTCCATCGCCTTCCCTCGGCATAGTGGACATACATGCGGTAAATCTCCGCGGCAAAAAGCGCCGCCTCATCCCCGCCGGCGCCCGCCCTTATCTCCACGATAACGTTCTTGTCATCGTTGGTATCCTTTGGCAAAAGCAGGATTTTCAGCTCCGTTTCAAGCTCCTCAATCCGCTTTTTAGCATCGCTAAGCTCCTCCTTCAGCATCTCCCGCATTTCATCGTCGTTTTCCGCTTCCAATAAGGAAAGAGAATCCTCAACCGTTTCATTGCATTTTTTATATTCCTTATAAGCCTCCACAAGCGGCGTCAAATCGCTCTGCTCCTTCATGAGCGCACGAAAGCGTGCCTGATTTTCCGTCACGGTCGGCTCGTTCAGCTCGTTCAGTATTTCCTCAAAGCGGTGAAGTAAATCCTCCAGTTTGTCAAACATAAGCCCTGCCTCCTAATTTCAATAATTGCGCGCCGGGCTTTCCAAAAAGCCTGCGCTGACCACGCGATTCAAGCCGGCGTAATCCTTTATGACCTCAATTTTGTCAAAGCCGCGTTCACGCAAAAGCGCGCACACCGCCTCCGCCTGGTCGCAGCCAATCTCCAAAAACAGCATCGCCCCCATGCTCATATACAGCGGCGCGCGCCTGATAATTTCCCTGTAAAAATAAAGCCCGTCCTCCCTGCCGTCAAGCGCCTCGAGCGGCTCATGCTCTCTCACCTCGGGCATGAGCGTGGGAATGACGCCGCTTGCTATGTAGGGCGGATTTGAAACAATCATGTCAAAGCTGCGCCCCTCAAGCGGCTCAAACAAATCTCCATGCAAAAGCTCCGCAGTCAGCCCCAGCCGCCGAGCATTTTCCCGTGCCACCGAAAGCGCCCCGGCAGATATGTCTACCCCTACGCCCTCACACTCATTACTGTATTTCAAAAGGCTTAAGAGAATACAGCCCGTGCCCGTACACAAATCCAAAATGCGCATGCCGTCGCTCAAATACCGCATTGCCTCCTCGACAAGGATTTCCGTGTCCTGCCGCGGAATCAGCGTATGCTCATTGACGCGGAAGGAAAGCCCCATAAATTCCTGTTCACCCGTGATATGCTGCAATGGAATATGCTCACTGCGTTTTGCGATTGTTACCTTATAAAATTCCTCCTCGAGAGGGCTGCGCTCACTGTCGCCGTGAACCAAAAGCGTGTTCCGGTCCGTATGGCATATATATTCGAGCAAAAGCCTTGCGTCAAGCGACGCCTCGGCAATGCCCGCTTTTTTCAGCTCTCCCTCGCCGTAATCATACAGCTCCCTGTATGTCATATGTCCACCGCCTGCGACTCGGTTTCCGCCTGAAGGATTTCATCCGTATAGCCGAAATTTTCCTTCAGATATGTTTTCCAGTCAAACACCGCCTCCACGGACGCAATCGCCACGCGCACCATATCCTCGTCCGGCTCCTTGGTCGTAAGCCTCTGCATCCACATGCCGGGCGCGGATATAATCCGCACAAACACGTTGTCGCTTCTTCCCGCAAGGCGTATCAGCTCATAGGATATTCCCGCAATCACCGGCACCAGCAGGAGCCTGATTAAAATTTTGAGCGCCATATTATCAACTCTGATGAAGAAAAACACAATCACACTGACCAGCGCCACGAACAAAAGAAAGCTTGTGCCGCAGCGCTTATGCTGCCTTGAGCTGCGCATAACGTTCCGGACATCCAGCGTCCTGCCTCTTTCGATGCAGTTGATGCACTTATGCTCCGCGCCATGGTAACGATAAAGCCGTTTTATGTCCTCCATAAGCGATATCGCCGCGATATATCCCACAAAGATAAGTATGCGGATAATTCCTTCAAATATTGCTATCAGGCTTTCATTCCTGACAAACCTGCCCAGCAGGTCGGACAGCAAAAACGGCACCACCATAAACAGCGCCACCGCTATTATAACGGACAGCGCCACCGTCACCCCCATCATGATATCGTCCGATTTGCTGCCCTCCGCTTTCTCATTCTTTTCGTCCGGTGCATCCTCTTCGTAAAACGATGCTGAATGCATCGTCACTCTCATGCCGAGCACAAGAGAGTCTATAAAGGAAAAAATTCCTCTGATAAACGGAAGCCCCGCAAATTTCTTTCCCGCGCAGACTCCTTTGTATTCTTCAACCTGTATGTCAAGCTCTCCGTCAGGCTTTCTCACTGCGACAGCGTATTTGTCGCCGTTTTTCATCATCACGCCCTCAAGAACCGCCTGACCTCCTATTCCCGAATATCTGCTTTTTGTCTTTTTAGCCATATAAATCCCCATTCCGGAGCGTTTTATCGTATAGGATTAACTTTCCCATACGATGAAAAAACAGGTTGAGATAATCATTTACCTCAACCCTTTTTACGCTTCTTATTTGCTTTCTACTACGCCGTACTTCCTGTTAAACTTCTCAATACGTCCGCGAGCCGACGCCGCTTTCTGCTGTCCCGTGTAGAACGGATGGCATTTAGAACAAACTTCCACGTGGATTTCAGGCTTTGTAGAGCCTGTCACGAATGTATTGCCGCAGTTACAGGTAACAGTTGCCTGATAGTAATCAGGATGTATTCCTTCCTTCATCTTTCTCACCTCTCTATAAAAAATAAATTGACGCCGGACGGCTGCAAAGCGCCGCCCTGCATTTTTCACATTTTAAACAAGCTTATTCAGTATATCATAGGTTTTCATGATCCGCAAGTGTTTTTTTCAGATAAATCGCATCTTCCTGACGGTGGCGACAAACTCCCTGTTATCGCGCGTCCTTGAGAACATATCCAGTATCTTGTCGACTGCCTCATCGGACTTCATGCCGTTTAACGCCTTGCGCATAATGTTGATTGCCTCAAGCTCGTCCGCGTCAAGCAGCAAATCCTCGCGCCGCGTTCCGGATTTCGGAATATCAATCGCGGGAAACACTCTCTTTTCGGAAAGCTTTCTGTCAAGCACCATCTCCATGTTGCCCGTGCCCTTGAACTCCTCGTACACCACGTCGTCCATCTTTGAGCCTGTTTCCACAAGCGCCGTCGCGAGAATGGTAAGGCTTCCGCCCTCGCGCATGTTTCTTGCCGCGCCGAAAAAGCGCTTCGGCATATGGAGCGCCGCCGGATCCAGACCGCCAGAAAGCGTGCGCCCGCTGGGCGGAACCGTGAGGTTGTACGCCCTTGTCAGCCTTGTGATGCTGTCCAATAAAATGCACACGTCCTTCTTGTGCTCCACAAGACGCTTGGCGCGCTCAATTACCATCTCCGAAACGCGCTTATGATGCTCGGGCAGCTCGTCAAAGGTTGAATATATAACCTCTACATTTTCGCCCTGAATTGCCTCCCTGATATCCGTTACCTCCTCGGGACGCTCGTCAATCAGAAGGATGATCATGTGCATGTCAGGGGCGTTTTTGAGCACGGATTTTGCCACCTCCTTCAGCAGGGTGGTCTTTCCTGCCTTGGGCGGAGATACAATCATGCCTCGCTGCCCCTTTCCGACCGGGCTTATCAAATCCATGATGCGCATTGCCACGCTTGCGCCCGGTGTTTCAAGGCGTATTCTCTCGTTCGGGAATATAGGCGTCATATCCTCAAAATTGCGTCTTTTGAGCGCTATTTCGGGCGGATATCCGTTTATCCTTTTCAGATACAAAAGCGCGCTGAACTTCTCGTTCATTGTCTTGATGCGGGTGTTTCCTTCTATAATATCACCCGTGCGCAGGTTAAACCGTCTTATCTGGCTCGGCGCCACATATACATCGTTCTCGCCTGGCAGGAAATTGTCGCTTCTGATAAAGCCAAAGCCGTCGGGCATAACCTCCAGGATTCCCTTTGCCGTCAGACCGCTGTCAAGCTCGGAGGGGAAGCCCTCCTGTCTGCTTTCGCCGTCGCCCTGCGTCTGGCGGGGTCTTTCACGTCTGTCCCGGGCAGCGTTGTCGCCTCTGTCGGGGGACTTACCCGCATCCCGTATTCCCTTGAGCACGGGCTTTGGCTCCACATCCTTTCCCTCTGCTTTGTCCTTTTCATCCGCCTCGAGCATACGGTCTATAAGCTGTGCCTTTTTCAGCGTGCTTATTCCCTTTAAGCCGCGTGCCTTCGCTATTTCCCTAAGCTCCGAAAGCGCAAGTGATTCGTATTTTTCTCTCATGAATGCCTCCTAAAAATTATTATCAATGGGGAAAATCAGTTTGAATTTCGTTTCCGTTTTTGAAGAATTTATTGCGAACTGTTCAAATTTATTATACATTATATAGTAAAGGATTTTTTTTCATATTGCAATACATTCATTATAAAAAAAAGGAGATTTTATTTATGACACTTCAGGAAAAAGCCTTAGAGCTGCACAGGGAATGGAACGGAAAGCTTGAAACGGTATCAAAGACGCCTATCAATTCGAGGGAGGCGCTCTCGCTTGCATATACTCCCGGCGTCGCGGAGCCTTGCAAGGTTATCGCCGAAAACAGCGAAGCCGCATGGCAGTATACAATGAAAGCAAATACGGTGGCGGTCGTTTCTGACGGAAGCGCCGTGCTGGGGCTTGGAAACATCGGCGCTCTCGCCGCCATGCCGGTTATGGAGGGAAAGGCGGCGCTGTTTAAGGAATTCGGCGGTGTGAACGCAGTCCCCATATGCCTCGACACGCAGGACACGGAGGAAATCATAAAGGCTGTCACATGGCTTGCGCCCGCCTACGGCGGCATCAACCTCGAGGATATCAGCGCGCCGCGCTGCTTTGAAATCGAGGAGCGTTTAAAAGAAATCCTCGACATTCCCGTATTCCACGACGACCAGCACGGCACTGCCATCGTAGTGCTTGCCGGCATCATCAACGCGCTTAAGGTCGTCAAAAAGCAAAAGGAGAGCTGCAAGGTCGTCGTAAACGGCGCGGGCAGCGCGGGAGTCGCTATCACAAAGCTTCTTCTCACATACGGTTTCACAAATGTCATTCTCTGCGACAAGGTCGGCATCGTTTCCACATCGACAGAGGGGCTTAATTGGATGCAGGAAAGAATGGCTAAGATTACAAACCCCAACAAAGAAACAGGCTCGCTTGCCGACGCATTAAAAGGCGCTGATATTTTCGTGGGCGTTTCAGCTCCGAACATTGTGACGCCCGAGATGGTTAAGACTATGGCTGCAGACTCCATTTTGTTTGCAATGGCAAACCCGACCCCTGAAATTATGCCCGACGCGGCAAAGGCTGCCGGCGCAAGGGTTGTCGGCACGGGCAGAAGCGACTTCCCCAATCAGGTAAACAACGTGATAGCTTTCCCAGGCATATTCAAGGGAGCGCTTGAGGGACGCGCCTCACAGATTACCGAGGAAATGAAGCTGGCTGCCGCCAATGCCATCGCAGGTCTTGTGCCGGACGATGAGCTGAGCGAGGACAATATCCTTCCGGAGGCGTTTAACCCGAAGGTCGCGGAGCTTGTTTCTCAGGCAGTGAAGTCCCACATTGTGCGATAAGCGCACACACAGCGGTTTATCGGGCGCTGTATATAAGAAAGGCAGGAATTTTAATGACACAGGATCCTTTAACTCTTTATAAGCTTATTGTTTTATATATGCTTGACAAGGTAAAATTCAAGCTGACAGGCTCGCAGATAAGCAGCTTTATTCTCGAAAAGGAGTACACAAGCTATATAACGCTCCAACAGGTGATTTCGGATTTGCTCGACACGGAGCTTATAAAGGCGGACACGCTTATGAACCGCACCTATTACTCCATCACCGACGAGGGGCACAGCACCCTGTCTTACTTCGGGAACCGTATCAGCGACGCCATTATCAGCGATATTGATACTTTTCTGAAGGAAAAGCATTTGGAGCTGAAAAACGAGGCAGCCGTCACAGCCAACTACTATAAGTCCACCTCCGGCGAATTTGAAACGGAGCTTGTTGCAAAAGAAAAGGACGTCGAGCTTGTCAATATCAAGCTCTCCGTCCCCACTCAGGAGATGGCGGAAACCATCTGCGCCGGATGGTACAATAAAAATCAGCAGATTTACAAGTACCTTATGCAGGAATTATTCTGATTTTTTTGCATCACTCTTTATGCGCTGCATATGCTCCCTGATTTTCGCCTCATACCCATTCCACGACGGCTCATAGTATTTTTCTCCCTTAAGCTCATATGGGAGATACTGCTGCTCAACATAGTGGTTTGGGTAATCGTGGGCGTATTTATAGCCTGTTCCGTGTCCCAATTTTGCCGCTCCTTTATAGTGTGCGTCCTGCAGATGCGTCGGTATCGGCAGGCTGCCGCTTTTTTTTATTTCCTCGTTTGCGGAAAAGATGGCGTTGCACGCCGCATTGCTCTTTGGCGCGCATGCGACATAGGTCGCCGCCTGTGACAGGATAATCTGCGACTCCGGCATTCCGATGCGCTCCACTGCAAGCGATGCGCTCACTGCCACGGTCAGCGCCATCGGGTCGGCGTTTCCCACGTCCTCCGATGCACATATCATAATGCGTCTTGCGATGAACGCCGGCTCCTCCCCCGCATATAGCATCTTCGCAAGGTAATAGACTGCCGCATCCGGGTCCGAGCCTCTCATGCTTTTTATAAACGCCGATATGGTGTCATAGTGGTTGTCGCCGGTCTTGTCGTATAAAACCCGGCGCTTTTGTATGCACTCCTGCGCCACGCCGATATCAATGTGGATTTTCCCGTCCGCGCTTCTGTCGGTCGTCATAATGCCAAGCTCAACTGCGTTCAGCGCGTGCCTTGCATCTCCCCCTGAAAGGTCAGCCAAAAACTCAAGCGCCTCCTCGTCTATATCCGCGTCAAAGCTGCCCATTCCCTTTTCCCTGTCATAAACGGCGCGCCTTAAAAGCTCTTTTATGTCGTCCTTCTCCAGGGGCTTAAGCTCAAAGATGATGGAGCGGGAAATAAGAGCGCCGTTGACCTCAAAATACGGATTTTCCGTTGTCGCGCCTATAAGAATAATCGTGCCGTCCTCGACAAACGGAAGCAGATAATCCTGCTGACTTTTATTGAAGCTGTGTATCTCGTCTATGAACAAAATCGTGCGCTTTGCATACATGGCAAGCGTGTCCTTTGCCGTGTTAATGACTTCCTCCATATCCTTTTTGCCTGCCGCGGTGGCGTTTATCTGCGTAAACGCGGCGCTTGTGGTATTTGCTATAACCCTCGCAAGCGTCGTCTTTCCCGTCCCGGGCGGTCCGTAAAATATGATCGAGCTTAGCTTATCCGCCTTGATGGCACGGTACAGAAGCTTGTCCTTCCCGATAATATGCGACTGACCTACCACCTCGTCAAGAGTGGCAGGCCTTAGTCTTGAGGCAAGCGGAGAATCCTTCTCCTTTGCCGTGTTTCTCATGTATTCAAATAAGTCCATATATCCTTGTCCCCAATTCCATAAGACGCTTTGCTTTTGTTTTTCGTTTGAGTTACATTCTATCACTATTTCAGACAGATTTCCACCGTTTTATCCAAAGATTTATAACGCCTCCATTACCACCGCATGGGCAATTCCGGGGACATTTTGTCCTTCATTGAAGGACGTTTTGTTTAAAAGCGCCCCCGTCGGGATAAACAGCACGCGTTTCCACTGCTTTTTTGCAAGCTGTTTCAGAATATGCGCAGACAGCACCACCGCCGAACAGCCGCAGCCGCTCCCGCCCGCATGAACATCCTGCTTTTGGGCATCATATATCATCATTCCGCAGTCGTAATGGTTTGCCGAAATGTCAATATTTTCCTGCTCGAGCAGGTTAAACAGCGCCTGCTGCCCTACATTTCCCAAATCGCCCGTGAAAATGGCATCATAGTCCTCAGGCGTCCTTTTGAAGTCCTTGAGGTGCGTGGAAATCGTCCAGGCGGCAGCCGGCGCCATGGCACAGCCCATGTTAAAGGAATCCCTGATGCCAAAGTCCTCTATTTTCCCGACGGTAACGCCTGTTATCCCCACCTTTCCGCCGTACTCCGACTCAAGCGCATTTTTAATTCTCCCGCCGCCTGCCGGGCTTGCGCCCGCGTCCGCTCCCTGAAGCAAAAATGCCGCGCTTCCCGTCACGGTCCATGAGGCGTATAACGGACGCTGGTTTCCATACTCAAGCGGAAAGCGAAACTCCTTTTGCGCGCTTGCGAAATGGCTGGATGTAAGCGCAATCACTCTGTCCGCATATCCTGCCGCAACGCTCATACTGCCAAGGATAAGCGATTCGCCGCAGGTCGAGCACGCCCCATACAGCCCGAAAATCGGAATGTTATATTCCTTGATGCCAAAGGAGCTTGCGATATTCTGCCCCAGCAAATCCCCTGAAAACAAATAGCGTATATCATTGGCCCGCGCGCAGGTCTTTTGCAGCGTCAGCGCGACCGCCTGCTTTTGCATCGCGCTTTCCGCCTTTTCCCACGAGTCCTCTCCGAACATGTCGTTTTTATCGTCGCTTACCCTGTCAAAGCTGCCCGAAAGCGGTCCCTCGTTCTCCATCTGACCTACTATGTTTCCGCTTCCCATGATAAGCACGGGATTTGCATAAGCTATGCTCGACGTACCTTGCGCCTCATTCCTTGTCATATCAATCCTCCTGTTGCAGATTCATCTGTCACTTAGTTTTGCTCAATTTTTTAATATTATACAAAAAAAAGGAACCTTTTCAGATTCCTTTTGCATACTTCCTGCTCTGTTCCTTTATCAGCTCCATGTCCTCGAAGTAATCTATCTTCATCGCATGCTTCACCTCAGCCAGCGTCTGCGCCGCCGTTTCTCTTGCCGCATCCGACCCCCGTTTCAGGATATTGTAAATCTCGGGAATGTCCTTCTCATACTCCGCGCGCCTGTTTCTGATAGGTTCAAGCTCCTCCTGTATAACATTGTTCAGGAATTTCTTAACCTTCACATCGCCAAGCCCGCCTCTTTGATAATGAGCCTTCATCTCATCAAGATTTGAGTAATCCGGGCAGTAGCGCTCAAAGTGCTCATCCCTTGCGAAAGCGTCAAGGTATGTAAACACCGTGTTGCCCTCCAAATGTCCCGGGTCACTTACCTGCAAATGAAGAGGGTCCGTATACATGCTCATAATCTTTGTGCGCACCTCATCGGCGCTGTCTGCAAGATATATGCAGTTCCCAAGAGATTTGCTCATTTTCGCTTTTCCGTCCGTCCCGGGAAGCCTCTTGCACGCCTCAGCCTCGGGAATCAGCGCCTCAGGCTCAACCAGCACCGGACCTTCAGGCGCATATATCGAATTGAATTTGTGTACGATTTCCCTTGTCTGCTCTATCATAGGAAGCTGATCCTCTCCCACCGGCACGATGTTTGCCTTGCAGAAGGTGATATCCGCAGCCTGGCTGATAGGGTAGTTAAAGAAGCCCACGGGTATGCTCGCCTCAAAATTTCTAAGCTGAATTTCATTTTTTACGGTCGGGTTCCTCTGAAGTCTTGAAACCGTCACCAGATTCATGTAATAAAAGGTAAGCTCCGTAAGCTCTGAAATCTGCGACTGTATAAACAGTGTAGACTTTTCAGGCTCCAAGCCAGCCGCAAGGTAATCAAGCGCTACCTCAATAACATTTTGCCGCACCTTCTCCGGATTATCAAAATTATCCGTAAGCGCCTGCGCGTCTGCTATCATGATATAAATTTTATCAAATTTCCCTGAGTTCTGCAGCGCCACCCGCTGTCTGAGCGACCCCACATAATGTCCGATGTGAAGCCTTCCTGTCGGTCTGTCACCTGTCAATATTATTTTGCCCATTTTTATCCCCCATTCTTGCTCAAACCTGCGAATTTAGAATGAGCTGTGCTCATTCTGCGCAAACACAATATTTCCTCCATGCAAAAAGCTTATGCGCCCGAGCTGCATAAAGCAATCATTGGCAACAGTATAGCACAAACATGGCGCAAAGTCTATTATGCATACAGGGAATTTTCCAAAGAAAATTCCCATGAAATTCTTACAGATATTTCTCATACAGCTTCTGCATACAGGCAAGGCTTTCCTCAAAGCTGCATATCAGCCCCTTTTGGTCCAAATACTCCAAATAGGCAAAAAAGGCGTTATAAAGGCTCTTCTCATTTATCGCCAGCTGCAGGATTGTGCCGTCGCTCACCTTACTGATAAGAAATTGTTTGCTTTTAACGTCCGCATAGCACTCCACATGCGTCGGCAGAGGAATTTCATCCGATATAAAATAATATTGTATGATTCCCCTTTGCATCAGCTCAATCATGCGCTTTAAGACTGTCAGCCGCTCCGCGGGCGCCAGCGGCGTGTAAAGCGTTTTTGGAAATTCGTCAATTATTCCGGTACGCATAAATTCGTTCAGCCCGCGGATGCTCCCGTACGATACCGCCTTTCTCATCGGAGCCGATTCCTCATAGCTCTCTTCCGACCATTCTCCGTGTACATCAAATAGAGAAGCGATAAATTCATCCTTTCCGGGAAACGCCCGCATATGTTTTTGGGTAATGCTTTTATCCAAGCACTTTCCCATACACGGCTGGCAGGAAAGGCTTACGGCATCTCTTCCCTTTAACGTGCCGAGAAGATTTTCCATCATATTCGACACCTGTCCTTTTTCCAGCAGGCTACGCGACTCCGCCAACATCCTTTCCGCCTGCCTGCGCACCACCTGCGCATACTCGCGGGATTGAAACACTGTCCCCTCTTCCATTTTGTAATCAAACTGTATGACGTAATCCCGCGCAATTATAATATTAGGCATAAATGACATGCCGTTAATATGGGCGTGTAAATCGTCATAATAGTAGTATACCTCATAATTAGGGAGAAAAAAGCAGGGCTGCAATACATTGTTGAGCAGTATAAGATTTTTATAATCCTTCCTGCTGTTCTGCTCCATGCAGATTAGCTGCCTGACCTTCATGCTTTTATCTCTAAATATGGACGGAATAAATCTCTGAACTCCTTCATAGGTCGGCTGCATGATTACAAACAAATCCTCTGTGCTGTCGTCAAAATACGCGGCATGGCGAAATAAATCGAGAATACATGTTATTATTTCTTCCTGCGAATGCAGACAAACAAAGTTATTTTCCGTCCGCATCTCAATCGTTGTGGACCAGCTTGTTTTCTCCAACAATATGTTTTCATTCAAGCTGTCCAAATCCAAAAGCATCTTTTGCATATATTGGTAACTGAATACCATCGATTCGCCCAGTATCGCCTTGTCGTACTCCTGCAGCAGCCTTTTCCTTTCCTTCTCCGAAATCTGCAGCGCATCCGCAAGCTTCTCTACCACGGCGACACTTGAGGGAACTCTTTTCCCTTTCATATAGCGGTAAACTACCGTTCTGTCAATCCCTGTTTCTTCCGACAATTCACTCGCCGAAACAGAATAGCGGTTCATTAAGTCCTGTAAATAATCTGAAAACTCTATCATTTCCTTTGCTCATCCCTTTGCATTGTTTTATGTCATATACTCGAAAGCCCGCGCTTAATCACACTCGCAAACCCGCGCTATCGCGCTCTATAATTTTGCTTCGCAAAATTGTTTGCTCGTTAATGATGCAAGAAAAACAAATGCCGCTTCGCGTCGCTTGTTTTTCTTTTGCTTTCATTATATATAGTATACCCCCCCCCCGCATTTGCAAGCAACGGAAATCATTTTTTCGCGCAACAAAGCCGGCAACAAACATCAAAGCATCCTCACGAAGGAATTTATCTCTCGTTTTTCCCTCTCTTTGTCAAATAACTATCCAGTCTTCCGGTAACTCCTTCTAATTCCCTTTGCAATGCTTCCAAATAATACTTTACACTGTTGGCAACATATTTAGCCTCTGCCTGCTGTTCCTCATTATACGCGGCTTCTGCCACAGACATTATCCTCAATAAAGATTGTTGGTTATACTCTGCTTCTAACAGGTCTTCCATGATTGCGTATAGCTCTTCCATTTTTAGCACCTCTGTTTTTTATCAAAATATGTATATTTCCATTTTTTCATATCCTCCACAATTTTTCAAATAATTACAATCACTTTTTCCGGCAACAAAATGCGCAACATGGGGGCTTTCAGCCCCCGCTCTTTTCCTCCGCCTCTTCGAAGCTTCCATATCCGTAAAATTTTATGGTATTTGCCATAATATCCCCGGCAATGTTCCTACCGCTCTTTGCGTAGTCAACCACATATCTGCCGTACATCTCAAGGAGCTTGTCGGAATAGGTGCCAAGCTCGCCCCT
Source organism: Lachnospiraceae bacterium (assembly GCA_021202335.1). Lineage (GTDB taxonomy): Bacteria > Bacillota > Clostridia > Lachnospirales > Lachnospiraceae > COE1. The sequence continues at coordinate 126,611 of JAJQDE010000024.1, read as the reverse complement.
CAGATAGGTTTCGTATGATGTGTCATTTGGCAGATCCTCGTAGGTGTGTATGGCGCGGGCGTTCCCCGCAAGCTTCGGATAGCGCCGTGCAAACGCTTCCATCCACTGCACCTGCAGGTCAATAATCTGCTCCATGACCTCCTGCTTCTGCTCGGAAAGCTCAGGCAGACTGTCCGCGAATCCGGCATATTCCTCCGGGGCAGTGGACGCCATCATGCGCGCATACTTTTCCTCTATCATGTTCCTTCCGTTTTCATAATTGGTCTTAAACTCGTACAGATACTGCAAAAGCATATCCTCGTTCCAGGTCATGTACTGGCTCATGCGCATGATTTTGAAGGTGGGCCAGTCGTTTTGGCAGCTTGCCCGCCCGCCCTCGTTTTTCACCTTGTCAAACGCCCGGAACTCCTCCTTTGCTATGGCAAGTGACAATGCCGTGGCGGTCGGCGCTCCGGTCAGCATCGCCGTCAGGAGCGCATCGCTTTTTGCCGTAAGCTCCGCCGTGTTCGCGTCCAAATAAAGCTTGCAGCTCCCGATGATGTTTTGGCGCTCAAGCTCATTTGCAAAAATCACCGCAAGCGATTCTATCGCAAGCGTAAGCTTTTCCTCATGCGCCCTGTCGACGCTTGTCAGGCTGATTTCACTGACAAGCTCCGCCACGCTCCTTGACGGCATCCCCTCCTCCGTAAGCACCATTGCGGGATTATCCGGCATACCCTTAAACAGCCATTTGTCATGCGGCGCATACTGTCTGTTCAGAAGATAATTCAGCTTCATCGCCTGCTTTGCGCACTCCGCCTTTGCAAGCTCCGCCGACACAAGCTGCCCTCTTTTCCTCATGCGGGGCAGATTATACTGTCCGCTCTGCGAAAACAGCGCGCAGGCCTGCGCTATTTTTCTGTATCTGACCGCCTTTGGATAATAGCCCTTTAAAAGCTCTCTGTATGACGTAAAGATGCCCTCGTCGTCCCTGAACACCTCGCCGTTCACCGCCGCCGCAAGTGCATAATCATGCGCCGCAAGCCAAAGCTTTATCACAGCCAGCCCCTTACTCTCCTTCGTAAGAGCGCCTATTAAGTCAACGCCAATGGTTTTCCCGTAAAATTCCTCTATGATCATGACCCCCGCTCTGTCCCTGCCGTGAAAGGTTTCGATACGCTTTACTCCCATAAATTCGTCCGGCAGCTTTTCATACTCAGCTTCAAGCGCATCGCCAATCTCATCATATACATCCTTTGTCACCCACATCAAAAAGCGCGGTCCGAAATCATGATCTCTTGACTGAACATCGTCAAATCCAAAGCAGTCGGAGCCTTTTCCCACAAGCCCTACGGCGATGCGGGCTTCGTATTCCCCGAACTTTTCCGCTATCATAGGCTTTCCGTACTCCTCATAATATCTGCGGCACAGCTCAAGCCCCGTGATATCCGGTGTCAGATCCTCGTAAACCTCATCGTCCGTTTCCTCAGATAAAGGCTCCTCTTCCGGTACAGGCTCTTCCTCCGGCACGGCTTCCTCCTTCGGCAAAGGCTCCTCCTCATGCACGGCTTTCTCCTCAAGTACAGGCTCCTCCTCCGGCAGGGTTTCCTCGACCTCAACAGCTATCTCATCCATGACCTCCGCAATCATGGCGTCTACCGCCTTATCCTCGTCGTATTCCGCCTCCGGCTTGGCTTCAGACGCGCTTTCCCCGCTCTGCTGCTCCTCTCCGGACTGCTTATGAAGCTTATCCTCCGCAGCGGCTTTAATATCCGCAAATGCCGAGCTGATATCAAAGGTTCTTATGTTTCCCTGTTCACTGCTCTGTCTGATATTCTCCACCTCCGTTTCCTGCGCTTTATCAGCCGTTTGGGGAAAATCCGTTTCCTTTTCGGCGTCCGGCTCATCCTGACCTGCCCTTATGACAGACGCCCACCCGTCATTGTCAATATCAATGCCGAGTATTCTGTCAATCTCAGCCTCGTCCATGGGCGGTTTCCCCTCCTCCGGCTTTTCCTCTGCGGATTTTTCCGCTGTGGGCTTTTCCTCTGCGGATTTTTCCGCTGCGAGCTTTTCCCTGATAATCTCAATATTCTCGCTTAATCTTTGATATTGAATATTTTCCGTGCCGAGGTATTTTGCCACACACTCCCTGCTCTTTTCCATAGCTTCCAGTGCGTGCGGGTAGTCCTTATCCATATAGTAAAGGCTTCCGAGCGCCGACAGCGCCGCGCTGTAATGAGCGTCGTCCACGCCGATATCCTCAAAGATGCGTATTGCCTCCCAGGCGCGCTCCTTTGCCTCGTCGTCCTGCCCAAGCTCAATGCAGGTGTTGGCAAGGTTCGCCTGCGTCACTGCCACCTCAAACTCCGCGTTCTGCCCGCCGCTTACGATTGCAAGCGCATTCAAAAGCTGCTCCTTTGCCGCGCCAAAATCGCCCATCTCCTGATATAAAAGGCTCAGATTATTGTAAAGCCCCGCAAAATAAAGGTCATTTTTGTCGAGCAGCTCTTCATAAACAGGGCGCACCCGGTTATAAAGCTCAAGCGACTCCTGCAAAAGCCCTGCGGCACGATAGGCGTTTGCCATATTTAAAAGCGTCGTCGCGTATGGGAGCGTGCCGTTTAAGCCCATTTCCTCCATAAGCTCCGACGCCTTGCCGCACGCGTCGATTGCCTTGTCATACGCTCCCGTTTCCCTGTAAAAGCCTATACTTTCATTATAAAGGGTGATCATCGCGTCCCGCGCTCCCTCGGCTTTCGCCTGCTCAATGTTCTGTTCCAAAAAGCCTGGCACCTCGCTCATACGCTGCCGGGCAAAAAGCTCATCCAATTCTTCCATCACATGATTTATGTCCATTATTCCGGTCCTCCATCCATACCCCTTTTTAAAATATCAACCGTGTGCGCACCCGCGCCGATTAAGTCCTGCCGCTCGCAGACAGACATCTGATACTTCACAAATGCCTCAAATTCCTCATCCGAAAGGCTGTTTAAATACGGACGCATATAGTTTGCCGCCCCGTCAGGCGATATGATTTTGATGCGCTCCAGCCCTTGCGCGCGATTGAGGGCGTCAATATCCTCTATGCGCATATAGTCGTACAGCTCGTCAGGACCCGATATTGTCTTAAAATCCTCCGTCAGCCGCCCCTGCTGCATACATTCCAATATATGCCGCTCCTTAAAGCCGTAGCTTATCACGCCATACTCATTCATGCAGTATGCCACGAGAATCACGCCGCCCTCCTTTGTGACGCGCTTTGCCTCGCCGAGCGCCCTGCTTTTATCCTCAAACCCGAACAAATGATACATCGGGCCGAACAAAAGCGTCACATCAAAGCTTTTATCCTGAAGCTTTTTCAGGTTCAGGGCGTTGCCCTGCATGGCATGAACGGAGCTTCCCTTTTTCTTTAAAATGCCGAGATTGTATTTCACCGGCTCCACTGCCGTCACATCATAGCCCTCGTCCGCCAGCGCCACACTGTACCTGCCCGTGCCCGCTCCGATATCCAAAAGCTTTATCTGCGCCCTTGCTTCATTATTTCCATGAAAGGCAGCCGCACCTTGCCGTGCGGCTGCCCTGTCAAGATATTCATGTATATATTTCATTGAAACGCGAAGCTCCACCTGCCCGTGCCGCGAATCCAATCTCTTATCCTCGTTGAATTTATTGTAATATTCGACAAGCTTAGAACTCATAGAAGTTATGCTCCTCTGTTTTCGGCGTTTCAGGCGCCGGCTTTTCCTCCAACGCGGGAGCGCTCTGCGCGCGTATTCCCTCCCGGACACTTTCCGTGCGTATCTCGATTACCGGTCCTCCGGTGCCATTAATATAATCCCCCGTGATCGTAACCTCTCCTATGTTATCATCCTTTGGAATTTCATACATGATATCAAGCATAAATTCCTCTATAATGGCGCGGAGCGCCCTCGCGCCCGTTTCGCGCTCCATCGCCTTTTTTGCGATTGCGCTCAGCGCGCTGTCGTCAAAATTAAGCTTCACCTCGTCCAGCGCCAAAAGCTTCTGATACTGCTTCAGTATTGCATTTTTAGGCTCCTTCAAAATCTTAACATAGCTCTCCTCGGTAAGCCCGTCCATAGGGCAGATAATCGGAAGCCGCCCTATAAACTCCGGTATCATTCCAAACTTTTTGATATCCTCAACCGTCACCTTCTTAAGGATATTCGCTTCCTTGTCAAATGCATCCTTAAGCTCAGCGTTAAAGCCGATTGACGACTGCTTTGTAAGCCTCTGCTTTATGATATCCTCCAAATCCGGAAACGCTCCGCCGCAGATGAACAGAATATTCCTCGTGTTGATCGTGGTAAGCGGCACCATAGCATTTTTGCTGTTTGCCCCCACAGGCACCTCCACGTCCGCGCCCTCCAGGAGCTTGAGCATCCCCTGCTGCACCGACTCTCCGCTCACGTCACGCGACGTCGTGTTTTTCTTCTTTGCTATCTTGTCTATCTCATCGATAAACACAATTCCCTTCTCCGCTTTGTCAACATCATTGTCGGCAGCGGCAAGAAGCTTAGAAACCACCGACTCAATGTCGTCGCCTATATAGCCTGCCTCCGTAAGCGAGGTGGCATCGGCAATCGCAAGGGGGACGTCGAGCAGCTTTGCAAGCGTCTTTACCATATATGTCTTTCCGCAGCCGGTCGGACCCAGCAGCAGAATATTGGACTTTTCTATCTCTATGTCGTCCATCGTGCCTGTCCCCACGCGCTTGTAATGATTGTAGACTGCCACCGATATTACCTTCTTGGCATAATCCTGACCGACCACATAATCGTCAAGCTGCGCCTTGATTTTATGCGGCGCCGGCAGGTTGTTGATGTTAAATACCGCTTCCCCGCTCTTTTCCTTTGCTTTTTTCTTTTTAAGCTTCTGCCGGTTCGGTATGCCGCCGTCGCCCTGCAAATCCGCAATATTCACAAAGCTTATGTTCGGAAAGCGCTTCCTGCTGTTTTTGCCGTCGCCCTCGTCAGTGGACATTCCCGTATAATTGAGCATTCCCTGATAGTCAAACCGGCTTACCGTATCCATCGTCTTATGCATACAGTCGGAGCACACGGAGATATGGTTTGGAAGCTTAAACATCCTTCCCGTCTTGCTTTCGGGACGCCTGCAGATAAAGCACACGTCCTCGTAGTCGCTTTCCTTATCCTCCCCGTAATCCTCGCCGCCATAATCATGGCTTCCGGCATCATGGCTGCCATTGTCCGCGTCCTTATCCGAGGCGCTGCCATCCCCGTCAACATCAAGCATTTCCATATCTAAATCGTCCAAATCCTCAAGTTCCAAATCGTCCTTCTTTACCATACTTTCACCTCATGTCACGACCGCAGGGAGTGGCTGATTAAATCGAATAAATTCTATTGCAACTGTACGGCGCACTAATCCTGCTTTAATCCTAATGTCACCTTCACCGTCTTTTCTTTATAGCTTCCGTCCTGAATACGCTCAAACGTAATCTCCGCTTCGCTGCCCGCCTCATAATACTCCAAAGCAGCCTGAAGCCTCGTCATGGAAGCGATTTTTTCGCCATCCAAGGCTGTTATGATATCGCCCTTTTGGATGCCGACGTCTGCCGCTGCGGTATCCTCCAAAACATCGGACACATATACGCCCTCCGGCATTCCGTACTGCTCTGCTGCCTCCGGCGACACGTCAGTCCCCGATACTCCCAAAAAGGCACGCTTGTCCGCATCCGCCTTTCTCTTAGTTTCCTTTGTGACCAGCTCGTCCACTATTGGACGCGCCGTGTTGATGGGAATGGCATATCCCATGCCTTCAATGGCATAGTCCGCTATTTTGCTTGAGTTTATTCCTATAACCTCACCGTTTATGTTCAGCAGCGCGCCGCCCGAATTGCCGGGATTGATTGCCGCGTCCGTCTGAATAAGGCTCCCTGCGCTGATATCCTCATCGGAGTCAAAAATGCTGCAGTTCAAGGCGCTGATTACGCCTGTCGTCACTGACTGACCATAGCCGAGAGAATTTCCGATTGCGATGGCAGGCTCACCGACCTCAAGCCCGTCCGAATCTCCAAGCGCCGCAAGCGCAATTTCTCCTGCCGTGTCCTCGGAAATATCCTCCAAAAACACGCTTATAACCGCCAAATCCTCGTCGGCGGCAGCTCCCTTTATATATGCCGCAGCCTCCGTGTTATCTATGAACTTTACCGAAAGGCTGTTTGAATCCTCCACCACATGATAATTTGTGAGAATAAGAAGCTCCTCGTCATTCTGCGAGATAATGATGCCCGAGGCGCTGGCTTCGTCCTCATATTCCTCACCAAACCAGTAATCATATGCCGTATACTCATTGGTGATTGCCACCACGCAGGGCATTGCCGCCTTGACCACCTCTGTCACGTCAGTCACCACCGCCTTTGCAGTGTCCGCCTGCTGCACGGTCCGGACATTTCCCACACGGACGGCTGCCGCCGCGCTCTCTTCCGGCTCCCCGGTTTCCCCGTCCTCTTCCGCCGGAGCCTGTGTTTCCTCCTCCTCGGCGGTATGAGGCTCAATCCGTGTTTCTGCTTCGGCTTCGCTTTCAATTTTCTCCAAAGCTTCGGACGGCTCAAGCTCTATTTCCACTCTGCCGACCCATGCGGGAAGAGAGTCGTTTTCCGCTCCAAAGGCTTCCTCAATTTCCTCTGCGGACGCCATGTCGTCCGTATATGCAGTCAGCGGTATTCCCACGAACAGATACAGCGCTGCCATTGCATACAGGGCCGCAAACATCGTGCAGCCCGTGACAATCAATATGTTTTTAAAAACCGACGGCTTTTTTTTCCTGTTTCCCATATCCGATATCTCCCTTATTCTACCGTTACCGACTTTGCAAGATTCCTGGGCTTATCAACGTCGCAGCCCTTTCCGACCGCCACATAATACCCGAAAAGCTGCAGCGGTATGATTGCCAGTGAATTTGTGAACCACTGGTTGGTTTTGGGCAGATATATGCAGTAATCCGCGGCCTTCTCGATATCCGTATTCCCTTCGTTTGTCACCGCCAGCACAAATGCGCCTCTTGCCTTGACCTCCACCATATTGCTAAGGGTCTTTTGGAACAGCGAATCCTGCGTGGCGACCGCCGCGACAAGCGTTCCTTCCTCAATCAGCGAAATCGTGCCGTGCTTAAGCTCGCCCGCCGCATACGCCTCCGAATGGATATAGGAAATTTCCTTTAGCTTCAGCGAGCCTTCCATTGAGATTGCATAATCTATGCCGCGCCCGATAAAGAATACATCCTTCGCACCGATATAACGGTTTGCAAAGCGTTGTATACGCTCCTTATTTGCAAGAAGTCTTTCAATTTGCCCCGGGAGACGTTTCAAATCCTCCAGCATCGAGCCAAACTCCGCCTCCGCAAGCGTCCCGCGCACCTTGCCGAACTTCATGGCAAGCAGATACAGGGCAATAAGCTGTGCGCTGTACGCCTTCGTTGTGGCGACCGCAATCTCGGGACCCGCCCAGGTATACATCACATTGTCGGCCTCTCTTGCTATCGAGCTTCCCACCACGTTCACTATGCCAAGCACCTTATGCCCGAGCTTCTGCGACTCCCTTAATGCCGCAAGCGTATCCGCCGTTTCCCCGGACTGGCTGATGACAATGACCATCGTGCCCTCCTCAAGAATTGGCTTTCTGTACCTGAATTCGCTTGCCACATCCACCTCAACGGGAATACGGGCAGCGCCCTCAAAAATATACTTTGCGGTCACTCCGGTATGATATGCCGAGCCGCACGCAACGATAAAGATTTTCCTTATTGCCCGGATTTCCTCGTCGCTCATGCCAAGCTCCTCTATAACGATATCATTATCCTTAATCCTCGGCATCAGAGTGTCTGTCACGGTCTTTGGCTGCTCATACATTTCCTTGAGCATAAAATGCTCATATCCGCCCTTTTCCGCAGCGTCCGCGTCCCAATCTATCGTGACCGGCTCCTTTGGCAGCTCCTCCTCATCCACATTGTAGAAATGCATGTGGTCGGCACGCAGGCGCACAACCTCCTGATTTTCTATAAAATAAACCTTTCTTGTGTATTTTAAAATCGCCGGCACATCCGACGCGATAAAACATCCGTCCTCATTTTGCCCGACAATCAGCGGACTGTCCTTCCTGACCGCAAAAATCTGGTCGGGATGCTCCGCAAAGATAATGCCCAGCGCATACGAGCCCTGAACGCGGTGCATAACCTTAGTAATCGCCTCAAGCGGATTTCCCTTATAGTAGTAGTCAATCAGGTGCGCAAGCACCTCCGTATCAGTGTCCGATGTGAATTTATAGCCCTTTGACATAAGCTTTTCCCTCAGAGGAATATAATTTTCGATAATGCCGTTGTGCACGACCGCTATCGTTTCCTCCTCGTTGTAGTGAGGGTGCGCGTTCACATCGCTCGGCACGCCGTGGGTCGCCCACCTCGTATGTCCGATGCCTGCCACTCCGGGCATGGTCGCGCCGCCGTGGGTAAGCTCCTCCAAAACCTTTAAGCGTCCCGCCGACTTCTTAATCCGTATTTTCTCCCCGTCAAAAATAGCCATTCCCGTTGAGTCATACCCTCTGTATTCAAGCTTTGAAAGCCCTTCAAGTATGATGGGAGCCGCCTCGTGTTTTCCAATATAACCTACTATTCCGCACATAATTTCCTCCATTTCTTACTGCCAGTAATTTTTGTTTGAGCTGCACCACACCGCCAGCCTGCCGGGAAGACGCCTGTATGCCTTTCCCAGCCTGTAACCTGCGTATTTAAATCCGCTCGACACAAAAAGGTACGGTATCAGCTTCTTATGCTTTGTTTCCCAAAGGTGCCTCGCCGTATCTGCCACAAGCCTCGTGCCCTCGCTCTCCGAGGAAATACCCTCGAATACCTCCGGGTGGTCGCTCTGCGACACGCCCAGATCGAAATTCCTGCGAAGCTGCTGCATACAGGTAAAATTATGGGAATGTATTACCTTTGCCTCTGCGGCATAAGCTATTTTTTTTCCCGCCTTCACCGCATGGCCCGCATATATCATATCCTCATTAAAGACGGCGCGCTTTTCAAAGCCGCCAAGCCCGTCGTAAATGCGCCTGTCATATGCGGCGCAGACATTCGAGCAGAAAAAGGCTTTGACCCCCAGCTTTTGTATATCCTCCCGCGATTTTACGGACGGCTGCGCGGGGTAGTTAAATTTCCTCGTGAACCGCTCTATCTCACGGCAATCCTCCCTCGCAAGCTGCCTCGCGTAAGCCGCCGCCGTGTCTTCCTGCGACTTGAGCGCCGCCACAAGTGCTCTTATCAGATTCTCATTTGCGGGCACGGCGTCCTGCGTCATGCATACAAAAATATCCGTACTTGAATATTTTTCAACAGCTCTTCTGCGCGTTCCCGCATGGTCAAACTCCCTTGCGGAAATATGATGTACCTCAATATTCGGATAATGCTCGAGAAAACCCTTTCCGTAAAAAAGCTTCTCAAAATACCGCTCCTCTGTATTCATTATAATAATCTTATTGACAGAATATGTCTGCGACTCAAGCCGCCTGATAAGCTCAAGCGTTTCCTGCGACGGCTTGTAGGTCAGCAATATCACGTCCACACTGTACTGCATATGATAATCCCCATTCCGACCCTTAATAACGCCTAAAAGGGACCCTGCTTTGGTCCCCTTCGTCGGCTCCTAATCTCCATTATAATATTCTCCGGTGTCTGACGCAATCTTCTCACTGCACTTTTTAACGGTATCTGACGGGTCATAACCGGCTTCGTCAAACAAAAACTCATGCAGCAGCGACACATTTTTCTCCAAATCGACAGGAACGACCACACTTGCCTTTCCTACCCGTCCCGCCGCCTCGATATATCCCTCGAACGGGAAGCCTGTCTGCTCGCCTACCTCATAGCTTGCTATGTCCGTGAGCAGCTCCAAAATCTCCGAGAGCGACAACGAGGTCATAACCTCAGGGAATACCGCTTCCGCAATTTTTTTCAGCGTGGAAATGTTAAGGGTCATCGCCTTCTGCTCAACCTTCGTGAGCACCGTCCTCTGCCTTGAGGCACGCTCAATATCGCTTCCGACGTAGCGCACACGCGCATATGCCGTCGCCTGAAGCCCGTTGAGCGTCTGAAGCCCCGAGTGTGTGACTGCGGTATAGTCAACGCCCTCCGTCGCCACATAATTAGGCTCATTATTAGCGTTCAACGTACCGTCCGGCTCTCCCGCCATACTTATCTGATAGCTGTTGATATGAGGGATTTCCGCCTCCTTGACGTCAATCTCGATTCCGCCGACCGCGTCAATCACATCAATCAGCCCTTGGAAGCCGATGGTAACAAAATCTTCAATGTCAAGGTCCATATTCATGTTGAGCATCGCCATTGCCTGCTTATAGCCGCCCTGGGCATATGCCGCGTTTGCCTTATTGTAGCTGTCGGTGCTCAGATTCAGCCATGTGTCGCGGTACACGGATACCAGTTGTACCTCTTTGGTGTCAAGATTAATCGAGGCAATCATGATCGTGTCCGTGCGGGTGCTGCTGCTCAGCTGCCCATCGCGGGAATCCACGCCAAACAGGGCAATGTTGCGATAACCCTTCAGCACCTCGCTCTCCGCAATTCCCTCGTCGATTGCAAGCTCCTCTTTTTTCTCATCATCCGTTATTTCCACATGCTGGATTTTATTTGCCTTAGACATGGCCCAGCACGCGCCGACAAGAATACAGATTATCAATATCTCTACCGCAAAAAGCGCTATCTTCCACTTCTTCCGCTTTGCCTTTTTCCTTTTTGCAGGCCGTCTGCCCGTCCCCGCCGCGCTCTGCCCCTTGCGTGAGGTCTGACCCGCATAAGAGGCTGCTTCGCGTTTCCGGCCGCCTGTCTGCTGCCCCTGCCGCGCTTTGTTTGCGCTTGTAGGACGGCGCACTCCCTGTCTGTTATCGTTTTGCTTATTATCATTATTATCCTGCATCGTTTTCCCCATTCTTTCTGTTATCGCACGCCGGTTCCCTTGTCAGGCTCAGTATGCGTTTTTATTGATAAAGCCCTTGAAAAAGGTGAGGAATAGGATTTTAAAATCAAATGCCATCGACCAGTTTTCTATGTAATACAGATCGTACTCAATACGCTTCCTGATGGAAGTGTCGCCTCTGTAACCGTTTACCTGCGCCCAGCCCGTTATCCCCGGGCGCACCTGATGCTTTATCATATATCTCGGTATTTCCTCCTTAAATTTTTCAACAAAAAGAGGTCTTTCGGGGCGCGGCCCCACAAGGCTCATATCACCCTTCAATACATTAAAAAATTGCGGAAGCTCGTCTATGCTCGTCTTTCTTAAAAATCTCCCTATCTTTGTTACACGGGGGTCATTTTTCTTTGTCCAGCCCTTTTTCTCATCTTCAACGGGCTGCACCTCCATACTCCTGAATTTATACATCTTAAAGGGTCTGTTATGAAGCCCCACCCGCTCCTGCTTAAAAATAAGAGGTCCTTTACTCGTCGCCTTCACTCCGACAGCAGCCAAAAGCATTATCGGCGAAAACAGGACGATTGCCACGGACGCTCCGAAAATATCCGTCGCGCGCTTGATTGCGCGGTTTGTCAGGTTCGTAAGCGGTACATGCCTGATATTCACAACCGAAAGCCCGTCTAAATCCTCAAGATACGGTCTGCTCGGAATAACGCTGTTGTAGTCCGGGATAAACTTAGTGTGAACGCCCGACTTCTCGCACGTATTCACGATTGCTTCAAGCCTGTCATAGTCCGAAAGCGAAAGCGTAATCCCTATCTCGTCAAGCTCATTTTCCGAAAGCATCGCCGTAAGCGCGTCTATTTCGCCGATTACGCGGACTCCCTTATAAACTGCTCCCTCAGGCACGCGGTCGTCAAGAATTCCGCATATATCATAGCCCCATTCAGGGTTTGACCTTATCTTATTGATGTATTCCTCAGCCGCTCTTGAATATCCGATCAAAAGCATGTGCTTGATGTTGTAGCCCTTTCTGCGCATATACCGCAGCGACAGACGCACACCCTTGCGCATCATCGACTCCGCCACAATATTTATTGCATAAAACACACCCACCATACCGCGTGAAAAGTCAGGTATGTTGATTGCAAAAAGCACTACCATGATGGCTAAAAGCCCCGACGTGCTTGCCTTTATAATGTTCAACACCTCATGCATCGACCCTGACGTGCGCTTGGACGAATACATGTCAAACATATTATATAAAATCAGCCAGCCCGGCACAATCGCTATAAATGCGGTAAAGTAGGTTTCTATGGGAAGAATACCCGTTTCGGGATTATTTTCCCCGACATAAATCTGAATCCACAAAAACCATGACAGCCAGTATGAGGCTGTTATAACAAGTGCGTCGAGCAGTACCAGCAGTCTGTTGAAATATTTCTGATTATTCCTTATCAATCATCTCACCTTATTCTACTGCGCTCTATTTATTCTACATTATTCGGGCAAAAAGTACAATATTTTTATGCAAAAACATGCTTTACTGCATTTCTGCCTTACCCCATGAGAAGCCTGACAAGGTTCATCCAAAGCTCCAGTTGGATTTTTATATAATTTCCAAGCCTGCCGATACTGAATTTCTGCTTATGCCGTTTTCCCTCAGCGCTCAGCGAAAGCCTCACTCCCTTCAAAAGCCCTTCCGCATATTCCTTTCCAAGCCCCTTCCTTGCAAAAAAAAGAGTCTTTACGCAAAAGCCCGCCGCCAAAAAAGGAAGGTTCACAAGCAGCTGGAAAAGGGGCATGTTCTTATAAATAATATAAACGCTGTTTCCCGCCGCAAGCCGCACCTTAAAGGCATTATACCTTGAACCGCTTGTGGCGCTCCCCGCATGGTACACAACCGCATTGGCAGCAAAGCTGTTTTGGTATCCGAAAATCCGGGCACGCCAGCCCAAATCCATATCCTCCAAATAAGCAAAATGCTCTCTGTCAAAACTTCCGACCTTGTCGGGCGCCAAAAGCTCACGCCGGTATATTGCGCCGCCGGCGCAGGCGGCAAATATCGCGCAGTCCTTTGTATACAGGTCGGGATTTTTACCCTTCCCCCTTGCAAACGCCCAGCCGAGCGCGCAGTAATAGTCGCCCGCATCGTCCGTCTTTTCCCTGTCGTAAAGAGAAATAAGCTTTGCCGAAGCGGAAAATATTTTTTTATCCTTATCCTCGTCAAGCACGCGCTCAAGCTCGCGCACGAAGGTTTTCTCCACCCTTGTATCGTTATTGAGCAAAATGACATAGGGTGTGGTGCTTGCCTCAATTCCCTGATTGACTGCCACGCTAAAGCCGGTGTTCTTACTGTTTTTGATAAGACGCACCTTGGGAAATTTCTCCTCTATCAGGGCAAGGCTGCCGTCCGTCGAGGCGTTGTCCACCACGATCACATCAAAATCCGTCACCGTGCCCCCGTATACGCTTTCAAGACACTGCTCAATATATTTTATTCCGTTATAATTGGGTATCACAATCGTCGATTTTGCACTCATACTTAATCTTTACACTTTTCTGATATATTCAGGGTCCAAAAGCAGTCTGCCGCCCGCCCCGCGCAAAGCGGCGCTAAGCCGTTTGTTCAGCTTTTCAACGGCATGCCTGTCCTGTGACTTTTCAAGCTCCTTTATCCACGGCGGCAGCTCACTCTTAGCATCGGTGGCAAGCGTCGTTTCGTAGGCATGTCCCGTCACGCTCTCGTAAACCGGCTGATACTCCCTGTTCACGGCAAGGTTCCTGATATCCAAGGTTTCGATATTCTGATACAGATCCATGCGGTTCATATAGCCTGCATAGACAAGCGGCTGACCGCGGTAAATTCCGCTCACAATCTTTCCGTGTCTGACCACATAACCGCCGACCGCAGCCAAATCGGGTCTGTGCGTGAGCACGTCGTTTCTGTACTCTATCCTGTAAAAGCCGAGGTGCTTATTGTGGCGCACCTCTCCCTTCCAGCCCATGCGGTCCGCAAAATCAGTCAGCGCCTTCTTGCCCGCCTCGTAAGCATACATCTTGCTCTGCGGGTTGTCCGCCGTCGAGTTTTCATGACAGCGCCAGTGATACAGCACCTTGGGCACATGCGCGATTTTTTCCTCCACGCGCACGGCGCCCGCATTCTCACGCTCCCTCAAAAGCAGTGTGCTCACAATCCGCAGGATTAAATCATAATCCTGAGAACCGTCATACTCCTTCCTGATACCGAGCTTTTTGAGTATCTGTGTTTCCACCACCGTAAAGTGGCAGATATAATTGTTTGTCAAAATCAAATCCAAATTAAAATCAAGCTTAAAATGAGGGTCGTAAAAGCTTGTCCCCGCCGAATCGCATTTATCCTCATCCGAATACACAAGTATGGGTCTGCCTTCAGCATTTTTGTCCTTTATGGCATTCGCCATCTCATACAGCGCGTCGGGCGTAAGCATATCGTCATGGTCCAAAAAGCCGCAGTAATCACCCTGCGCAAGCTCAATCGCCCTGCCGGTATTCTCCGCAATGCCGCCGTTTTGCGCAAGCCTTTCGTATTTTATACGCGAATCGCAGAAGCCGTCGACGGTCTGCTTTACGATATCGCTCCTGCTCCCATCAACGATGATAAGCTCCCAGTTTTCATATGTCTGCACAAGGCAGCTGCTTATCAGCGCCGTCAGATATACTGTCTGCGTTTCAAAGGCAGGCACGAGAATCGAAAACCTGATGTCAGTTATGCTCTTATCGTTCCTTTGCCCCGCAAGCTGAGCCTCCTTTGGCTGCCGGTAAGCGTAATCCTTATAGTATTTTGCGGTCACGCGCTCCCACGCCGCCAAAAAGGTTTCGCAGTAGCCGTTCTTTCTGCTGTAATTAATGGTCTTTTTTATATTCTGTGCCAAACTCATGCTTTCAATACCCCGATATTCCGCGTCCGTTTTATTTTCATGCCTTTTTCTCCAAAAATATCTTCCTGCTGATGAAGTTGTAAACCATCACAATCGCCGTCGCGATGATTTTTGAAGCCGCAAACCAAAGCGTATCATGAAAGGTTGCAAGGAGGAAGGCGCTGTTCTCGTAGACAGCGTTGCAGCCGAGCAAAATCAGCTCGTTTACTCCCAAGCCTATTATACTCAATATCACAAAAACCGCAAATTCCTTTTTTCTGCTCATATTCTCTTTGCGCTCAAACACAAATTTCATGCTGAGAATATAGTTGAGCGCTACCGATATGGTAAATCCCCAAAAGCCGCCCATCGCCGTGGCAGCTCCCCTCGACATTACGCCCCACGCATTAAACAGCAGGTAAAAAAGCGCCGTGGATATGGCAAAATCTATCAAAAAGCAAATAATGCCGACAAATCCGAATTTAATAATCTGTTCCAATAACTTTTTCATACTAATCTCCATTCCGGAGCGTAAGCGACGGGGCGATGAGAAAGTCACGAATGTGATTTCTCATCTGCCATCAGAGCTATTTGTGACGCTCCGGCACAAATAGCCGTATGAAAAATAAGCTATCGAGCTTATTTTTCATACTAATCTCCATTCCTGCCCAGGTCCGCAAACTTTGTTTGTTCTATCGCTCGAAAAGCAATTCACCGTCTGACGCGGCGAATTGCTTTTCCCTTTATTCCTAAAATTATTTTATCAATACGCGGTCTTTGCGCATATAATGAACGCTGTCCTTGCGTTCATTATGTCAGCTTTCAATAACAGCCTTAACCGCATCCGTCAAAGCCTCGACCTTTTTCTGCGCGTCCTCAAGGCTTGTGCCCTTCACGCCCATGTAGAACTTAATCTTCGGCTCCGTGCCGGAGGGTCTTGCGCAGCACCATGAATCGTTTGTGAGGTCAAAGTAGAGCACGTTTGAGTTGGGAAGCCCTGTCGTTGTCTTTTCCCCTGTTTCCATGTCGATGACCACATCGTTTGCGTAATCCCTGAACTCCTTCACCTTAAGCTCGCCGAACTCCTTCGGAGGATTTGCCCTGAACTTATCCATCAGAGCCGCAATCTCCTTTGCTCCGTCAATCCCCTTCATTGTGATGGAATACTGTGTTTCCTTATAGTATCCGTATTTTTCGTAGAGATTAATCATCATATCCCAAAGTGTCATGTTATTTTTCTTGCACCACGACGCAACCTCCGCAAGCATCATCACCGCGACAATCGCATCCTTATCCCTTGCGTGCGTGCCGACCAGGCAGCCATAGCTCTCCTCAAGCCCAAAGGCGTAGGAATAAGAGCCTGTCTGCTCGAAAAGCTTAATCTGCTCGCCTATGTACTTAAAGCCCGTAAGCACCTCTATCAGCTTGACATTGTAAGCCTCCGTAATCGGCTTTGTCATGTTTGTCGTAACAATGGTTGTCACGAGCGCCGGATTTGCCGGCATGGTGTTTGTAGCCCTTCTCTCGCGCAGAACATACTCCGCAATCAACATTCCCGACATATTTCCGGTAAACGGCACATATTCGCCGCTCTTTGTGTCAAGCGCATATACGCCCAGACGATCCGCGTCGGGGTCGGTGGCCATAACAATATCCGCACCCTTTTCCTTTGCAAGCTTCAAGGCAAGCGTAAACGCCTTTGGATCCTCCGGATTGGGGTAATCCAATGTCGTAAAGTCGGGGTCGGGCAGCTCCTGCTCGGGAACGACATAAACATTCTCAAAGCCAAGCTCCTTTAAAACGCGCCTTACGGGAATGTTTCCTGTTCCGTGGAACGGCGTGTATACAATCTTAATGTCCTTAGATACCTCCCTGATGATTTCAGGATGGATAATCTGCTTTTTAAGCTCCTCCATATAAGCATCGTCGATTTCACTGCCGATGATTTCATACAGTCCCTTTGACATTGCCTCTTCCTTCGGCATTGTCTTTACGGCATGGTAATCCGTGATGGCTCTTACCTCGCCGATGATGCCGATATCATTCGGAGGCGTTACCTGCGCGCCGTCTGCCCAATATGCCTTGTAGCCGTTATACTCGGGAGGATTGTGGCTTGCCGTAACAACTACGCCTGCGATGCAGCCCAGCTTGCGCAGCGCAAATGAAAGCTCGGGTGTGGGTCTTAATGAGTCAAATACATACGCCTTTATTCCGTTGGCTGCAAGACAGCGCGCTGTTTCATCCGCAAACTCCGGACTCATGCGTCTTGAGTCGTATGCAATCGCAACGCTCTGTAATGTGCCGGCGCTGCCCTGCTTCATAATGTAGTTTGCAAGTCCCTGCGTCGCCTTGCGGACCGTATAAATGTTCATTCTGTTTGTTCCCGCGCCGATAATGCCTCTCAGACCGCCGGTACCAAACTCAAGCTCCTTGTAGAAGCGCTCCTCAATCTCGCTCTCGTTGTCCTTAATCCCTAAGAGCTCAGCCTTAGTCGCCTCATCAAAGTAATCGTCACTCAGCCAGAAATTAAATTCGTCCATAAAACTCATACTGCTACCTCCACATAATGATTTTATTTGGTTCCATATTTCTATTAAATCAAAAAAGCGGAACTTTTTCAAGGAATTGTGTGAAAATGATAGCGTAAATTTACCGCAGAAAATAAGCCGCGCTGTCCGGGATAACAGCACGGCTGTGTGTACAATTTATTCAAGGCTTCAAAAAAGTATAGAGATACGTTTGGGATTTATTCTTCTATGACTTCACAACATCAATCCTGCACCTATGCACCTTATCCTTTCGACTATATGCAATGCCGACCAAAATAATCCGTCCCGTGGTAAGCGGCGGCTCACCGATTTTCCCCTGAAATTTCAGGGCGTAATTTTTATCCTTTATCTGCTGCAGCGCCGCTTCGGGACTGTCGTCCACCTTAAGCTCTATAATAATGCCGTCGTCCGCCCGATTGCGCGGATAAAATATATAATCCACATACCCGGTTCCCGCCTGATCCTCGCGCTGCATATCATACTTATTCCTTGCGGCGATATAGGCAAGCTTCACGCTGCCTGACAGCTCCGCCTCATTGTTATATGCCTTTAGCGGCGACTCCGTGGTATGCACAACTGCCAGCATCCTTCCGACCGTTTCCTCGTCCCCGTCACAGGTCGCCTGAAGTATCCGCTCGGACTCCTTCTCCAGCTCGCGCATATAATTAAATCTTGGTTCTTCCCTTATAATCCTGTCAAACTCCATCTGCAGCTCCTTGTTTGGAATATGCACACGTCCTTTATAATAATTCAAATATCCGTACACCGTCATGACGGACAGTATTTCGTCCCTGTGCCGCAGGACTGTCGCCGTGGACGCGTATTCAGTAATGTCCGCCTCCACAGGCTCGCCCGCCGCAAGCAGCATCACAGCCTCCCTCACGCCATCAATATCGTTTGTTACATAATTTTTCAGCTCCTCATATTCCCCCGCCTTTGCCCAGTAATCCTTAAGCTCATTCTGCGTCAGGGCAAACACGACGGAATTGGGGTTATACATACTGCCGCCCTTTTCCATAGCATATCCGTCATACCAGTCGGCGAGATCCTGACGCGAAAAAGCGGGACTGGCACAGTTATTCAGGTAGCGCTGATAAAGCTCGTCAACCTCCCCGTCGGTAAACCCGAAATATTCACTGTACATATCGCTTTTTGCCATGTTGAACTCGGCGAAATGGTTCATCGTATCGCTCGCTGAATATTTCTTGATCGGGAGCACACCCGTCATGTAGGCAAGCTCGACATATGCCCTGCCCTTTGTCATTCCGCCAAGAAACGCTGTAAATCTCCCCCTGTCCGCCTCTGTGAAATAGTCCTTGTGGAAAACATAGTCCCACTCATCAAATATAAAGATAAATTTTTCTACTTTATTGGCAAGCGACACAATCCGAAGTGTAGCCCCAAGCGCATCCTCTTTGCGGATTTTCGCGTTCGGGTATGCTGCCTGCAGATCGTCAAACAAGCGCATTTTTATCGTGCTGATATACTCATCGTATGACCTGCACTCCTCTACATCTCTGCTAAAATCAATATAAATTAAATTGTGCTGATTTAAATGCTTCTCATAATCCTTATTTTTTGCAATCTTTAAAGAAGAAAACAGCTCTGATGCATCCGCTCCCTTGCCGAAAAAAGCGCCAATCATTGCGGCAACCATGGTTTTCCCAAATCTGCGCGCTCTTGTGACAGAAATATAGTTTCGTCCATGCTCAATGAGCTTTATCATTTCCTCTAACATCTCTGTTTTATCCACAAAATATGGTTTTTCCACTTCACTCTCGTATAATTCAAGTACATCCTCCGGATTCAAATAATATCCCATAGTCTGCCTCCCATTCAATTACTTAAGAACACATCCGTTTCTTAAAGTCTGGCAAAAACCACCATAAATGTCAAGCTGTTATCCCAAATTTCCAACCGGTCGGCTCTTTTTTTTAAGAAATGCCGATATCTTACACCCGCTAATCCGCGCGAAGCGTATAATCGCTGTAATCAAGCGAGAAATTCGGGTTGTAATAGGGGTCGCCCTTTTCCAGCACAGCCTTCCATTTCTCCCTAAAATGCTCCGACTCCCTCTCATAGCGCTCAGCCCGCGAAGCGTCCGCCGTATCGCTGCCGCGCGACGCCGACTCAAAATGATAAAGCTCCGCAAACGGCGTAAACACATTAAGATATCCCTTCTCCCTAAGACGCAGGCAGAAATCCACATCGTTCAGCGCCACGCGAAAGCTCTCGTCCAGCCCGCCAAGCCCGTCATACAGACTTTTCTTCACCATCAGGCACGCGCCCGTCACGGCGGACACATTCTGCGCATAGCACAGCCGCCCCATATAGCCCAGATTATCGTAATTGATTTTGTAATGCGTGTGCCCTGCCGTTCTGTGCGCACCCAAACCTATTACCACACCCGCGTGCTGTATCGTCCTGTCGCCATAATAGAGCTTTGCGCCCACCGCTCCAACATCCGGACGCTGCGCGTACATCAGCATGGACTCCAGCCAGTTCATGCTGATAACCTGAGTGTCGTTATTCAATAACAGCAGATATTTCCCTCTTGCAAAACCCGCGCCGAAGTTGTTGATTTTGGAATAATTAAATTCGCCCTTGTAGGTAACTGTTGTTATCTTATCCCGTCCCTCCAGCGTTTTGTAGTAATCAAAGGTTTCCCTCTGCACGCTGTTGTTCTCTATAATGATAATCTCATAATTCTCATAGGTGCTGCGCTCCAAAATCGACTCCACGCAGCGGCGCAAATCCGAAACATGATCCTTATTCGGAATTAAAATTGAGATTTTATCCTCGCGCTCAATCTCATACTTAATTTCAAAAATCGTTTCAAACGCCCGCGTGCTCTTTATTTCGAAGTTCTTAAAGCCGCAGCTTTGCAGGTGCGCTGCCACCGCGCCCTTTGCCGCCGCAATCGCGTATGGCTTCGCGCTGATGTCGCTTGCCGTGCTTGCCTTGTGCGAACGCCAGTAATACAAAAGCTTCGGCACATGCACCACATTTTTCGCCTTTGAGGTAAGCCTGAGTATCATATCATGGTCCTGGCTCCCGTCAAAGCCGCTGCGGAACAGCTCGGTGCCCTCCAAAAGCGAGCGTGCAAACACGCTGAAATGACAGATGTAATTGTTTGCACGCAGATTGTCGGGCGCGTAATCAGGCTTAAAATGCAGTGTAATCATATTGTCGATGCTCTCTCCCTTAAAGGTAGTTTCATCACAGTAGATATAATCCGCCCCCTGCCCGTTTATCACCTTCACGTACTCATACAGCGCCGCCGGGTGAAGCACATCGTCATGGTCAAAAAGCCCTATATAATCACCCGCCGCCATTTCGTAACACCTGTTCGTATTTCCCGAAATACCCTCGTTTTTTTCAAGCTTCCTGTATTTAACGCGGCTGTCCTTTTCCGCGTACTCAAGGCAGCGCGCGCCAACCTCGCCATGCTCCGCGTCAGAGCCGTCCGCAAGGCAAATCTCCCAATTTTGATAGGTCTGCGCCAGCACCGACTCAATCATCTCATCCAAAAATTTAAGCGGCGTATTGTATACCGGCACAAGGATGCTGAACTTTACCATGCGCTCAAACACAGCCCCCCTCTGCCGTTTTGCCTCCTCCGGCGTCGGAAAGCTTGCCGTTCCATGCAGCCTCTTTGCCTGCGCCTCAATTTTCTTCTGCCTAAGCTTCACCGCGATTCCCCGCGGACCTCCAAGATTGCGGAGCCGCCTGTAATTGCGAAGCCCCCAATGCATTGCCTGCCTTAGCGGCTTTGATGCTTTCCACATGGGATTATTTTTAATGCGGTCAAGCTGAAACCGCAGGCTGTCCGCCTCGTTTTTAGCGTCCGCAAGTCTGCCCGCAAGGGAAGCCGCACGCACCTTTTCCTGCTCATACGCCCGCTTATAATACTCTAATTCATTTTCATTTGACATTTTCCTACCGGCCTTTCCTTATATTTTCCGCTTCCGGGCATGACGCCGCGGGGCGCAGTCAATCGGCAAAGCTTACGCTCCTCCTGCCGCCACATTCCACAACGATTGCTATTTTATATTCATCACCGGCAAGCTCTGATATATCAAGCCTTGCGCATATTCCCGAAAGCGCAGTGTTTACGGTGTCCCTCTCTGCCGCAAAAAGCGCCTCCGCGTCCTCACGCAGCTTAGGATGCAGCCTCGCCTCATAGAGCCTGTCGGCATTGTACAGCCAAAGCCTTTTTACAAGCCGCGCGTTGTCGCTTCCCCGCATCACATGCCAGCCTGTCACCGTCATCACATTCCCGCTGACCTCAACGCTGTCTATGGTAAGCATATGGCGTCCCGCGCCCGTCAGCTTATCATAAAGCCTTTCAAACGCTTTCCCTCTTTTTTTAGCGGCGCTTTCGCGCCTTTTTTGTTTAAGTAACAAGTGTAATTCTTTACTCGTGAGCGCCTCAGGCTTCACGATTTTGTCGAAGGGGTATTGGCAGCACACGTTATACAAAGCATCCTTCTCCCACTGCACCAAATTCGGACTGTAAAACGGGTCAAAGGCCTTTGCCCAAGGATGCTTTTCATACAACTTCCGCATTTCCGAAAAAAGCCGCTTTCTTTTTTCCTCAGAGGTGTCGCCGCCCCGGCTTAACGACTCATGATGGATTAGAAATTCACTGTTTACCTGCACGTTGTACAGACCTGAGCGATACAGGCGAAAGCACAGCTCCACATCGTTATACGCCACGCCAAGCTCCTCGTCAAAACCTCCCGCGCGCTCCCATTTTTCACGCGATATCGCCATGCACGCCGCTGTCACCGCAAGCATATCGCCGTCCGCAAGATTATGACCGTGATACAGATTTCCGGCATCGGAAACGCCGCCAAGCTTATGCGCGGGGCCGACGCCCATATTCGTTATACCGGTGTGCTGCAGCAAATCGCCTCCCGGATAGCGAAGCTTTATCCCGACCGCGCCGACATGCGCTTTCGACGCATAACACAGCATTTTTTTTAGCCATGCGCCGTTTTGCCCCTCCGGACACGTAACATCGTCATTCAAAAACAGCAGAAGCTCCCCTGTTGCCCCGACCGCGCCTAAATTGCACATCGCAGAAAAGTTAAACTCCATTCTGCGGAAAATGTACCCGTAGCCCCTGTCATTCAAAAAGCGCTCAATTTCTGCGCGGTTTTCATCCATGCTGCCGTTATCAACCACTATCAGCTCATAATCCGGAGCGTCATCCTTATCCCGCGCAAAGCATCGTTCAAGGCTGCCGATACATTCCTTCAGCGCCTTTGGGTTATCCTTCGACGGAATGATCACGGAAAACCTTCCAATATCCGCATAAGTGCATGGCGGCGCGCTTTCACAAAAGCCCTCAAGCACATCCTTTTTGGCAAGGCGGTTGTTGGTGTAGAGCACCTCCGGAATATGCAAAAGCCGCTCCCTGCCGTGTTCAAAAGAGCCTGCGCTTTCTGCCGTTATCCTGCGCGAAATGCCCCGCATAAGGTCGCAAAAAGAAATTTGGGGGGAAGCATCCGCGATTACACTGCCCCTTACGGCAAAAACATTACCGATATAAAAAAACGATTCCAACGTGTCGGGCGAAAAATCCGGCTTGAACCACGGCTCTCCTCTGTAAAGGCCGTCCTCACTCTTTTCATATTCCGAAGTCACCTCCGACCCAAACCCGTCCCCATCAATATGATAAAGCTCCTGCAGCGTCCCGAAGTAATCCTCGTCGGCATACACCGCAAGCGCCTGCGGGTTATTTAAAAGGCTTTCGGCTATCAGCCCGCGCGCTCCCTCGCACAGTCTGCCGTCCCGGTTTATGAACAAATAATCCTTTTCCCTGTCCGCCTTTGCGCCAATCACAGCCTCCACGCTGTCCTCACACGAAGAAAAGGAAAACACGCATAGCTGTTCCCCTATATCTGAAGCGGCATAGGTTCCTGCGGTATTCCTGCCCCGAAGCCATTGCAGATACGGCGTCTTTTGGGCAAACAGTTCTTTTTGGTAGTCTGTCATAGCTTTTATCACCTTTGCTCATAACGGTTTTGCATTATTTCTCAATAACCAGCTTCTTTTCCATATTCCTATACAGACGCTGCCTTGAACAGCAGTCCTTCGCTGTCATCCAAAGCTCGTAAGTGTCAGGCGCAAGCGTCCCCTCAAAAATCCAACTGCAAAAGCCCGTAAGCTCCACATTTGTTTCATCCGGCAGGATTGCCGCAACATCCTTCCGGTAACGCTTCTGCACGGGCAGCTCCCACACCTTTCCCGCGCTGTTTACCAAAAGCATTTTGAATTTATAGCGCGCATTGTCAGCCCCCGGCACATAAGCCCAGCCCTTTATGAGATAGTAGGTTCTCCTGCCCTCTCCAAAGCTTTCCCTTCCACAGTCCTCCACCACAATCATGATTGCGTTGTTCATGGAACCAACGTCGGGAAGCCTCTTACCCTCAGTCAGCCTGTCGTCACAGTCCGAAAGGTTCACCAGCTCATAGCCCTCAAGCCACCGGCAGGCGTACTCAGGGTCGCCGCTGTTCATAAGCGTGCCGATAAAAGGATCCTGCCTGAAAAATTTCTTATGCCGCTTATACAGGAGATTTTTCTCCTCCATCAGACGCTTAAGCTTACCTTCATCCTGCATATCGTCGCCGCGGCTCAGCGACTCATGATGATAGAGCACCGCGTCATTTCGCTGCACATTGTAAAGCCCCCTGCCGCAGAGCCGAAAACACAAATCCACATCATTATATGCCACCGCAAGCCCCTCAAAAAGACCTCCCAGCGCCACATAACAATCTCTGCGCATCAAAAGGCACGCCGCCGTCACGCCTATCATGTCATAAACAAAGCGGTTTCTGCCGTAATAATACGAAACGCCGTCATCAAGCCCCTTAAGCTTGTGCCCCGGACCCGAAACGGTGTTGGTAATCCCCGCATGCTGTATTTTGGCGGAGCCGGGATATAAAAGCTTCGCGCCCACCGCGCCGACATGCGCAAGCGACGCCTGCCCCACCATTCTTGAAAGCCAGCTGCCATCTATCGCCTCCATATCATCGTTCAGCAAAAGAACATACTCCCCCTTTGCCTCCCTCACGCCGATATTGCACATGCGCGAAAAATTAAAGTCCATCGGCACATACAGGTACGTAAACGGGCACTCCTGCTTAAAATTTTCCAATCCGATGCGCACCCTCGCCGTGCTGCCGTTATCCACCACAATAATCTCAAAGCTTTTGTAATCGGTATGCGCATAAATGGAGCGTATGCACTGCTTCAATACGTCCTGATTGTCCTTGGAGGGAATGACGATGCTTACAAGCGGCTCATTGTCAGGCTGATAAAGCGGATATGAAATACCCGTCCGCGCATCCGCCGCCATGTGCCCTTTAATCCCGCGCCGCGCCATAGCCGCCTCCCTGATTGCATCATAGCCCGGTCCCGCTCCGATAAAGTCCGTGGAGTGCATAAGCTCCTCCTCAACAGCCCTGCGGTTTTCGCCCCGCCTGTATGCATGGAAAAGCACCTTCTCTATATGCCCGGGTCTGCCGGAGTTCTCCGTCGCCTTTAAAATAAAATCATAGATATTTTTCCTGTAATCCGCATCTCCAAGCCATTCAATGCCTGTCAGGGCTTCTCTCCTTATGGCAAAAATATTTCCAAAATAAAAAAAGGAAAACAGCGTATCAGGCGACCACATCGGTTTTGTCCACGGAAAGATGCGGTGAGCGTTCTCATCGTCCGCATCCTGTTCCTTATCATCGCTGCAGATTCGCCAGACATCCTCGTCCGCATACACGATGTTTACAGCCTTATGGGTGTCAAAATACCGCATAACCTCCCGAAAGGCGTTTACCGCAATCCTTCCGTCCCCCGACACAAAGAGGAGAAATTCCTTATTATAATCCGCAATGGAAAAAGCGCTCCCGCAATTTTCCATATAAACCACGCCGAGCGACGGATAAGACTCCTCCGCGCTCCCGCCCGCCGTATTCTCATTCTCCTTAATCCACAAAAGATACGGATCCGTCTGGCTGCGCAGCTCGCTGTCATATTCTTCCCTGCATCTCTTATACAATTTCCTCTGTAAAATACCCTTCACTTTGTCTAACATGCCTATCCCCATCCCCATATCCGGTATCAAGCCTTCAGCTTTTGTTTGATATATTTTTTCGCCCTTTCCGGGACGCTCTGCCTTCTTCCTGCCTGCACAACCCCTTTTGCAAGAATTTCGGGCAGCTCCATAACCTCCATATCAACGCAGAGCCTTCCCCCGCCCGGCGTATCTATCGTTATATTCGGATCCTCATTGTCAAAGATAAGGCTTCCGCACGAGTGCCAAAAGCCGTTTGTTTCCATGTCCTCCCCCACATACAGCTTATCCCCCAGCATGATGCTGCGTATGCTTACGGTACACATGTACGAGCAGGGATCGATGCGCACGCGCACCGCGTCCGCCGGAACATCATACGAGAAGCGCAAATCCTTTTGCGCAAAATAGCAGTCCCTAAGCTTGACTGAGCTTTCCTCGCAAAATCCCCCGCCATAGTCAAAGTAAAGCTGCGCCACGAATTTGGCGTCCGCATAGTGGCAAAGGCTCAGCATCCCCGAAAGCTCGTATGCGCGGTTGCCGATCAGCTCACGCATGCCGTTTACGGACACGCTCCCCGCGTTTACGCGGTCTTGCAGCTCTCGCTCCGCGCGCTCCGCTCTTGCAAGCTCCTCATCGGAAAGCCCCAAAATCTCTCTAAACAAAAGCTCCTTACAGCCCTCCCGCGCTTCGCCGCCCAGCGTATAATTATAAAATGCCCGGAACGCTATATCCTTTGCCGGGATTTTTTCTTCAAATGTCCACTCATAGTCAATCACATGCCACTTTTCACCGTCCACAAGGATATTCGGAAAAATAAAGTCAATATTTGAAACAGCGTTCTCATCCCCCGCCGCTTCGCCGTATGAAAGCCACTCCATATATTCGCTGACAAGCGACCTGAAGCCCTGCATATCCCCTCTTTCCAGACAGCCGTCAAGCATCGACTCCAGCGTCACGCCGCCGCAATATTCAAAGCTAAGCCCCTTTTCAATATCTTCCCCGCTTGCGCTGCACCTGTTAATATCTATTTTAGTACCCTCATAGCGCTTTGTCAAAAGTCCGCAGGCTCTCTGCATATTTTTTACATGGCCGCACGCTGCTTCCGTACATGGGAGCTTTCTCACCTCAATACCGTTTTGTGCGGTTCTCACCATCCTTGTCAAAATCGCGCGCTCGGGCGCTCTGTCATTTGAAAATTTGGTGTAGAGCACATCCGGCGCTTCCCCGATAACCAAAAGATAGGAATTTGAAAAAAGCGGGAATTCCCCTTCCTCCACGATTTGGTCAAACACCTGCCTTTCGTCAAACAAAAGCAGCCTCTCTCTGTCAAAATTCCTAAGATTATTGGACAGCTCGCCCTTTTTGGGAAGATATCCGTCCGAATAGATTGTCGTCATGAATTTATAATCAGGATACGGATAATAAAAGGAATATTCATGTATTCCCACGCGCTCCATAACAGCCTCAAGCCCGTGCCTTGTAAAGGTTCTTGCGGACCCTCCCTCCCGGTAGCCCTCAAGCCCGGAAAAATAGGTTCCCAAATGATCCTCTCGGCAGCCCGCCCAGTATTTTAAGCCGAATTTATTCTCGATTGCAATGATAAGCCTGCCGTCCGGCTTCCTGTGGCGGCTGCAGATACGCATGAAATCCTCATAGGGAGCGCTGCCGCCGATATAAGCCTGTCCATACTCAAAAACGCCGATGAGCAGCACATAGTCAAAATCATCATCAAGGTGCGGCTCGATATCCCTGAAATTTCCTACCTTTATCGTAATGTTGCCCTGCTCCCGGTTCCTGTATGCATTCACAAGGCTCCGCTTTTTCGATAAGTCGATACACGTAACGCTTCCCGCGCGTCTTGCAAGCGCACCCGTAATCGCGCCGCAGCCCGAGCCTATTTCAATCACCTTATCCGTCTTTTTGAACGGAAGCCAGTCTATGATATTCGTGCGGAAGGGCGAAAGATGATAGAAAACCGGCCAGCTTTTCTTCTCCGCAATAATACGCATAAACTCGGATTCCTGATGATTTTTGACAATATCGAGCAGCTCATCCTCAACCGCACCGTCCGTATAAAAGTCCTGCCCCGGGTAATCAGTCAGGTCAAGCGTGACCTTTCCCACCTTTTCCATGTTCTGCATACAATTCTCCATTCCTGAGCGTTTTATGTGGCGTCCGTCACCGACACCGTGGAATCCATATCGTAGTAGCCCACTGTGTCCTTGTCGGAAATCACCGTCACGTCAAGCGCGTCGTAAAGCCTGTGATACACCTCAAAATCATTTCCGTTGTAGCCCGTAACGCCAAAGGATATGAGGTATGTGCCGCCCTGCAGCGACATTTTCTGCGTAAAGCTCACCGCTTTCACTGTCCCCGCACTTACCGGCTCCAAAAACGCCTTCTCAAACATGGTATTCGTGCCCGTGATTTCCGTTCCTCTCGCCGTCTTAATCGAAAACGCAAAAATCGGCGCAGAGATGTCGCTGTGGAAGCGCACTCTCATGTGTATGCCGAATTCCGCGCCCTTAAGAATCGTGTTCGTGCGTATTCCCTGCCCGTCGAGCACATAAAATTCCTCAATCTCCGCTTCCTTTGTGCCATACTCCAGTGTTTTTTGCCCTTCCGCTCCTGACGCCCTGCTTTTTTTGCCTGCCGCCTCCCGAAGCTCACTGTCGTTTAAAAGGCTTTGGTCGGATTTGGACGGCGGAAGCTCATACTGCCCTACCAGCACGCGCTTGTAATCGTCAATCATTTCCTTTGGCATACCCTCGCCAAGCTTAATCCCCTGATTCAGCAGAAGCACCCTGTCGCAGTATTTTGCAATGCTGCTCAAATCGTGGCTTACAATGAGAATGGTTTTTCCCTGCTTTTTAAACTCCTCAAATTTATGGTAGCACTTTGCCTGAAAAAACACATCACCCACGGAAAGAGCCTCATCGACAATCAAAATCTCCGGATCGATATTGATTGCGACGGAAAAGGCAAGACGCACAAACATTCCGCTCGAATATGTCTTTACGGGCTGATACACATAATCGCCGATATCCGCAAAATCCAAAATATCCGGAATCCTTGCCTTAATCTCCTGCTCCGTAAAGCCGTTCATGGTGCCGTTCAGATAAACGTTTTCCATTCCGGAGTATTCCTGATTAAAGCCCGCGCCAAGCTCAAGCAGGGCGGAAATCCTGCCGTTTACGTTCACGGTTCCGCTCGTGGGATTCAAGACGCCTGTGATAATCTTTAAAATCGTGGATTTTCCGGAACCGTTTGTGCCGATAATCCCCAGGCACTCGCCCTGCTTCACGTCAAAGCTCACATCAGAAAGCGCAAAATGCTCCGCATAGCGCTTCTTTTTTGTCAGCCCGAGCGCCTCAAGCAGCCTGTCCCTCTGCCTGTTGTACAGCTTATACGCCTTCGATACATTTTTGACCTCAATCGCCGCAGAAGCCGCAGCCAAGGTATGCTCCCTGTTCTCTTCCATGCCCGTAACCTCTTAATACCGGTCTCACAACACATCCGCGAAGTGTACCTTTAATCTGTTAAAAATATGTGCGCCGATTACAAACAGCGCTGCCGTCACCACCCAAAAATACACGGTCGCACCCATGTCCTCCCAAAACCATTTCCTGCCAAACATGGCGTTGCGATAGCCGTCCACAATATAAAACAGCGGATTGCATTTTAAGATGCGCTGCAGAAGCGTCCCGTCGCCCAAAAGCGATATGTTCCACAAAATCGGGGTCGCCCACATGCCCGCCTGAAGGCAGATATTGATAATCTGCAGCAAGTCCCTGAAAAATATCACGATTGCGCACGTGCTGTAGCTGAGCGCCAGCACAAGCATAAAGATGCAAAGTGTATAGTAGGGAAGCTGCAGCAGGTAAATCTCCGGCTTATAGCCATAGCAGAAATACACTGCCAGCAAAAAACACACAAAAAAGAGATGGGTGAACAATGCCGCGATAAGCTTTACAACAGGTATAATGCTTATCCTGAACACCACCTTTTTCACAAGGTAGCTGTATTCCATCAATGACGTAGTGCCGTTGTTGAGCGCCTCGCTGAAATAAAACCACGGCACCAGCCCTGCGGTAAGCCAAAGCACATAAGGCGCTTCCACTCCCGCAGTCAGAATTTCCTTCTTGTCCTGCATCATGACATGCCCGAACACAAACCAATACAGCAAAACCGTGACGACAGGCTGCACAAATGCCCAAATTCTTCCAAAATACGAGCCTGCATAGCGGTTTTTGAAATCATTTTTTGCAAGCTTCCAAATAAGCCGTCCTGACTGCCCTAAGCTCATCTTTTATATTCCTTTAAGGTTCCCCATTTTTTGTCCTTCTCGGACAGCGTAAGCTCCATTCCCTCCGGAACAGGCCACTCCACTCCAATCTCAGGGTCGTTCCACAAAAGACCGCCCTCATCGTTTGGATGGTAAAAGTCCGTGCATTTATAGCAAAACTCCGCATAGTCCGACAGCACGAGAAAGCCGTGCGCAAAATTTTTCGGGATAAAAAACTGCTTTTTATTTTCCTCCGTCAAAAGCACGCCGTACCATTTTCCGTACGTTTTTGAACCTTCCCTTAAATCGACAGCCACGTCAAAGACTTCGCCGCGCACCACGCGCACAAGCTTGTCCTGCGGAAATTCCTTCTGAAAATGAAGCCCGCGCAACACGCCCTTTTTAGACGCCGACTGGTTGTCCTGCACAAACACGTTGTCGATACCTGCCGCCTTGAAATCATTATAATTGTAGGTTTCCATAAAATAGCCTCTGTTATCCTCAAACACCTGCGGCATGACAACCTTTAAGCCCTCAATAACCATTCCGTCTGCCCTACATTCCTCTACAGTAATTTTCCCCATGTTAATCCTCCATTCCAATATAACTCACATTCAAATCCACGCGCCCCTCAATACCCGCAATCGCTCCGCTTGAGGTATACTGCCACAAATCATAGCGTCCCTCGTACTCCGGCGTTTGACGGTATTCGGCAAGCCATATTTTCCAGCTTCCCAGCTCGTCCATGTTAATATTTCCCAAGTACCAATTCCTGCTCGCGTACACGCCCGCCGTATACCCCGCATTTTCAATCGTCCTGCAAAAAGCATTAATCACCGCCGTGCGCGTGTTTATGTCCAGATTGTCCGCCCTGCCGTTCCCGCCGGCGCTCTCCGTGTCTATAAACACAGGATAGTCAAGCTCGGTATCTCCCAAAAGCGTTACCACCATACTCGCCTCCTCCACTGCCTCGACCAGGTCGACCGCCTGCGAAAAAAAGTACACTCCGACCCTGATGCCCGCCTTTTTTGCGCCCTCAAGGTTTTTATAAAAATACGGGTCCTCAATGAGCCATCCGGTTGACGAGCCTCTGTAACCGCAGCGTATAATGGCAAAGTCAACGCCCTCCGCCTTCACAAGCTCCCAATCTATTTCATTATTCCACTTCGACACGTCTATGCCAAGCGAAACGGCGTTTTCACGCTCTCCCTCAAGGTCAAGCAGCGACGTGTACTGCGTATCGTCCTCGTCCGTAATGTCAAGAAGCCCTGTTTCGGTGTCGTCCGCCGCCGTATCGACCTCGTCCTCCGAATGTACGAAAAATTCGATATCATCAATCACCGTATAGGACACGATTGACTTTACGCGCACATTCACGGGATCTGCCGGCACCTCGTAGCCGTCCGCTTCGCTCAGGGAAACCTTGTACTCTCCCGGCTTGACGTCGGAAATCAGAATAATACCGTCCCTGTCCTCGTCGACATACGCTCCGGTGTCCTCCACCACTACCATGAACTCCTCTCCTGCCACCGGCTCGCCGTCCGCATCCGTAATCTTCACACGGATATCACGCTCAACGGAGCTTGCAAGCAGTGTAAGCAGCGTACCCTTCCGCTGCGTACCGGAGCTTTCCTCCGCGTCAGTCTGTGTTTCCTCCGTCTGCCCGTCAGTTTCGGCATCGCTGTCAAAAAAGTCACTGTCGCGCAGAAACGCAGACAGATCGGCTCCGCTCACTCTTCCGTCCTCCTCAATCACCTGACTGACGGAAGCTGTCTGCTGAGCATCGCTGTTTTTTGCGCTTCTGTCAGGCAGCTCGTTAATATTTACCGCCGCAACCGCCGCCATAATGACGATTGCGGAGCAGATCACGATAAGCAGAGCCGTTTTCTTCGCCCTAGAGTCCATTGGCAACCTCTACCAGATATTTTCCGTATTCCGTTTTCATAAGAGGTCCGGCAAGCTCCAAAAGCTGCTCCTTTGTGATAAAGCCTCTCTTATAGGCAATCTCCTCTATGCATGAAATGTATAAGCCCTGCCTTTTCTGGAAAGCGCACACGAAATCGGACGCGTCAAGCAGCGAATCGTGATTGCCCGTGTCAAGCCATGCAAAGCCGCGCCCCATGGTTTCCACCGAAAGCGTGCCGCGCCTTAAGTATTCGTTATTGATGCTGGTTATCTCTATCTCGCCTCTTGCCGAGGGCTTGACATTCCTTGCAATTTCCACCACGTCATTGTCGTAGAAATAAAGCCCCGGAACCGCATAATTGCTCTTCGGGTTGGCGGGCTTTTCCTCAATCGAGATTGCCTTGCCGCTTTCATCAAACTCCACCACGCCGTATTCCTTCGGATCTCTTACGTAGTAGCCGAAAATCGTCGCCCCGCTTTCCCTTGCAGCCACTTTCTGCAGCAGCTTTGAAAAGCTTTGTCCGTAAAAGATATTATCGCCGAGCACCAGCGCCACGCAGTCGCTGCCGATAAAATCCGCACCGATGATAAAGGCGTCCGCAAGCCCTCTCGGACTTTCCTGCACCGCGTACTGCATATTCAGCCCAAGCTGCTCACCCGTTCCGAAAATCTCCTTAAACACGGGTAAATCCCTCGGTGTGGAAATAATCAGAATATCCCTGATTCCCGCAAGCATGAGCGTCGAGAGCGGATAATAAATCATCGGTTTATCATATACCGGCATAATCTGCTTTGAGATTGCCTTTGTGAGCGGATAAAGTCTTGTGCCCGAGCCGCCTGCCAAAATAATTCCTTTCATGCCGTGTCCTCCATTTTCGTTTTACGCCAAACCGGGAACGCCCGCGCTTGCGCGATGGCGTTCCCTGCTTTTGACATTATTTATTTTGATACATTTCCTCGTAATACTTCTGATAGTCGCCGCTTGTGACATTCTTCATCCAATCCTCATGCTCAAAATACCATTTGATTGTCTGCCTGATGCCATCCTTAAACATGGTTTCAGGCTCCCAGCCTATTTCCGCCTTAATCTTATCCGGCGCAATCGCATATCGCCTGTCATGCCCCTTCCGGTCCTCAACATACGTTATCAGCTCCTTCGACACAAGCGCCTTTCTCGGGTCATCCTCCGAAAGCTGCTCCTGAAGCGTTTCAATGATGATATTTATAATCTCGATATTCTGCTTTTCGTTGTGCCCTCCTATATTGTAGGTTTCAAAAAGCCTGCCCTGCTCCTGCACCATGTCGATTGCCTTTGCATGATCCTCAACATAGAGCCAGTCGCGGACATTTTTGCCATCGCCGTACACGGGAAGCTTCTTTCCCTGAAGCGCGTTATTGATAATCAGCGGAATGAGCTTCTCCGGGAACTGATACGGTCCGTAATTATTGGAGCAGTTTGTAATGTTTGCAGGGAAATGATAAGTGTCCATGTATGCCTTCACCAGCATGTCCGACGACGCTTTGCTTGCCGAATACGGGCTGTGAGGCGCATAGGGCGTTGTTTCATAAAAATACTCTCCGTCGTTTTCCAGCGAGCCGTAAACCTCGTCCGTCGACACATGCAGGAATTTCTTCCCTTCCTTAAAGGTGCCGTCCTCATTCTCCCACGCAGCCTTTGCGCAGTTTAACATCACTGCCGTTCCCAGCACGTTTGTCCTGACAAACACCTCGGGATTTCTGATACTTCTGTCAACATGGCTCTCTGCGGCAAAATGAACTACTCTGTCAATATCGTTTTCCGCAAAAATCTTCTCAATCGCGGCTCTATCCGTAATATCAGCCTTAACAAAGGTGTAGTTATCTCTTGATTCGATATCCTTCAGGTTCTCCAGATTGCCTGCATAGGTCAGCGCATCTGCATTGATAATTCTGATTTCATTGTCATATTTCCGAAGCATGTAGTGAATGTAGTTTGAGCCGATAAAGCCTGCTCCGCCTGTCACCAAATAAGTTCTCATTAAATATATACCTCCGAATTTTAATCTCTGCGCAGGGCCACGCCTGCAACAGGGCAACGCCTGCAGCAGGGCAGTGCCTGCACAGAGTTCCTGACTAATTTTATCGTAAATGCGCAAAGATTGCAAGCCTTTATACCGAAACTGTTAATATCCCATGTAACTGAGGTTCAAATCAACATTTCCGCTGATTCCGCTGATCGTACCCTTGCTTGAATACTGCCACATGTCGTATTTGCCCTTGTAGGTGGGCGCTGCCGCGTACTGTGCAAGCCATATGCGGTAGTTGCCGACAGAGCTCATGTTGAGCTTATCCTCAAACCATGTCTTTGACGCGTAAATTCCCGCCGTGTAGCCTGCGCTCTGAACGGTCTGACAGAACGCGTTCACCACTGCCGTGCGCGTAGCCTTGTCTATGCTGTCAGCCCTTCCGCCGCTCGACTCCGTGTCAATGAAAATCGGATAGGTCAGATTGTAGCCCTGCGCACATGACACTGCAAGCGACGCCTCCTTGACCGCTTCAACCTCGTTAATCGCCTGCGAGAACACGTAAATGCCGACCTTAAGCCCTGCCGCCGTCGCGCCCTTGATATTCGTAGTGAAATTCTGGTCCTGAATGAGCGCGCCCGTTGAGGAGCCTCTGTATCCGCAGCGGATAATCACATAATCAACGCCCGAAGCTTTTACCGCCGTCCAGTTAATTGTGCCGTTATGCCTTGACACATCGATGCCGAAGGTAGAGCCGTTTACCGTCGTCGCAATCGCCCCGTCCGAGCCGAAGTTGTAGGTCACGCCCTGAATTACCTGCGTGCCGGTCACTGCGATTCCGTTTTTATCGTAGTAATACGTCTTTCCGTCTATGGTCTGCCAGCCCGTATATTTATATTGTGCCGCAGATTTAATATAAAATTCCGATTCCGTGTAATAATCGGCATAAACAGCCTCAACATAATTCCCGTCGCTGTCCTTGACGTAAACCTGATTTCCGTTGCTGTCCTTAAGCTTCGTGGTGGTATCGCTCGTCGCGCTTGAATTTACCGTCACCACGCATGAGGCAGTTGCCGCATTGCCGTCGGAGTCCGTTTCGTTTGACGAAGCGGTAATCGTAGCGCTTCCCGCCGCCTGACCTGTCACAACGCCCGATGAGCTTACGGTCGCCACCGATGTATCGCTGCTTGACCATGTAACTCCCGAATCGCTTGCATAATTGCTTACCGTGGCGGTAAGCGTCGTGGTTCCGCCCACGGAAAGATAGACATTCTGCGTCCGGTCAAGGGCTACTGTCACGCTGCTTGCCGCAGTGACGGTAATGCTGACCTGCGCGCTGATGTCAAGCTCCTTGCCGTCGGCCCCCTTGATGCCCTTTATCTGTCCCGTAATCACGGCGGTTCCCGCCTTAACGCCCGTCACTATACCATCGGAGCTTACGGTCGCCACCGACTTTGCGCTGCTTGACCATGTAACCGTGGGAAAGCTGTCCGTAATCGTTTCCGTGCTGTTGTCGTCCTTTGTGTAGACCAGCTTTGACGGCGCGACCGTGATTGTCGAGCCAACCTGACAGCTTGCCGCGCTTGCAGTCAGCGTAAGGCTTGCCGAGGAAAGCTTTGCCGCCTCAACCGTAACCGCGCATGACGCGCTTGCAGTATCAGTCGTTTTGCTCGTCTTTTTCTCCGGCTCGATTGTTTTTGTGTATTCATATGCGATAATCTGATCCGCATCGTCCGTAATCGGCGTACATTTTGCTTTCTCTGTTGACGACAGACTGCTGTACGTGTCAAGGTCTATCTCCACAACCTCTACTGGCGCCTCCTCCGGCTCATAAGTGGTAGTGATTGTCGTCCGCGTAACCGTATACGTCACAGTCGCAGTGCCTGCCGCCTTTGCGGTCACGGTGCCGCCGCTGACTGTTGCAACGGAATCGTCCGAGGACTTCCACTCCGCAGTATACTGATATTCCACGTTTCCGTCCGTGCTGTTGCTAAATGATGTGCCCGTAAGGCTTGCCGTCGCCCCCACCTTCAGGGAAAGGCTTGACTTATCAAGCGTCACATTGATTGTGTCAAAGAGCATCCTCGCCGCCGCCCTTGAAGTGGCAGAGGGGTCAGGGATTGTGCTTTTATCCACAAGCAGGTAGCTCTCCGTGCCGCTGACGGCAGTCTTGGTCGACTCCACCCACTCCACTGTATCGGTAAGGGCAACCTCCTCGGCTGCCGCGTTATTCTGCTGCGTATCCTCTGCCGAAACGTCAATCTGCTTCTCGCTCACAACCTCATCCTCAACATTGATCACCACATACTCAACCTTATCCTTTACCGTGACCTGCTGAGCCGTCGTCGGAAAGGTGTATTGCTCAGTCGACGTTATCACCGCGTCATACACGCCCGCCTTCATATTGTCGGCATAAATAATCCCGTCCGTATCGTCGTCTGTCAGAACCAGCTCGTTTCCGGTCGAGGTATTTTCAAGCGTTACCTCAAATTCCGTGCCGGTAATAAGCTCGCCGCTTTCCGCGTTGGTAAAGCGTATCTTTAAATCCTTTTCCACCGACACAAAGCTTACGCTGACCTTGCCGCCCTCGACCGAGGTCTGAGTTTCGCTCTCCGCCTCGCCGGCAAGGCTGCCAAGCAGAGCCGCGTCCGTCAGTGCGGTAAGACCGTCGCCGCCCGCTATTCCTATCCCCGCAAGCTCCGTCCCGATAGGCGCTATTGCCTCTATCTGACCGCTTACGCGCCTGTTTCCTATAAACATGCTCAAAATGACGATTACCGCCACGACCAGCACCACGCCCGTCGCCGCAATAACGGCGTCAAAGGCGGTCATGTCCGCCGCGCGCTCCTTTATGCGGCAAAGCAGCTCCTTCGCCCTGCCGGCAAAATCAGTGCCAAAAACGACCTCATCGTCCTCATAATCATCGTCCTCGCAGCCGCCGGCAAAAGCATCGCTGTCAGCCTCCCTGTTTTCAGCATGGTAGGCAGTGTCGAAGCTGTCCTCATCGTACTCTTCTTCATCAGCGTACTCTTCCTCAGTATACTCTTCTTCATCTGCGTACTCTTCCTCTGCGTACTCTTCCGATTCATACTCTTCTTCTGCATACTCCTGACCGGCTTCTTCCCCGCTTTGGTACTCGACTATGTACTCATCATCGTCGTATTCTTCCGCATCGTACTCTTCTTCTGCGTACTCTTCCTCAGTGTACTCTTCTTCTGCGTACTCTTCCTCAGTATACTCTTCTTCATCAGTGTACTCCTCTTCCGCGTACTCCTGACCCGACTCATCATACGTATCGTCCTCATACATATCGTCCGTATATTGTTCAGCCTGCCGTCTTTCCCTTTTGCCGGCTGTTTTTCTCTTATTCGTGCCGTACAGTCCAAATGTTTTTTTCCTCTTCATGCTTTTGTTGTCTTTCCGACTTCCTCCTTCTCTCTGCTGATTTTTCCTTTAACATTTCTGTAACATATTTAATCATTACGCAATAATTATACCGGACATTACCCCCTTAGGCAACCTCCCGGCCCCCTCTTATTACATGTAAAATACTGCCATTCCCCCTATGATGCAGCCTATTCCCAAAAGTCTTTTGGGCGTAATCCGCTCGCGGAAGAAGAAATGTCCGAGCACAAGCACAAGCACATTTCCAAGCGACTCGATTACGGGACCGTTTTTGTAATCCATACCGCTATAAGCATATGTCGTAAGCAGCACCGACAGAACCATAAGCACATAGCCGCCTGCAACATAAGGATTAACGTATTCCCCTATCAGCGACGAATGGGGCTTCATCGCGCTCTTTTTCAGCAAAAGCTGTGAAACTGAGGCTATGCTCACCGACAACAGCATCACCGGAATATACCTGTCAATCATCCGCTATCTCCTTTTCGTCCATATCCGTATTTATCATAAGTGTTCCAAACGCCACAAGCAGCACTCCCGCCATGTTTTTTACGGTAATCCTGTCACCGAAAAAACAAACCGCCCAAAGCATCGACCACAAAACCGCCATCGAGCGGTTTGCATACGCCACCGAAAGCTCAAAGCGTTTTATAAGCTGCTGCCACAAAATCGCGTAAACGCCGAGAAAGACAAACTCCATTCCGAGAAAAAACAGCATTTTAAGAGGATTATCCCCGTTTGCCGACACATTCTTCGACATAATTCCCGAAAACGTATAAATCACCACCGCGCCCTGCAGCAGTAAAATATTTTTGATTTTTTTTTGCATCACTCTCTGTTCTCCCCCGCTTCCAGCACATCGGCATCCAAAAGCCCCTGCTCCTTAAGCACGTCATAATAGTTGTAATCCATATAAATATAGTAGCCCTGCACAAAATCCAGCAGAAAATAATTCTGCTCCTCCATGCTGCCGCGAATCTGCTTTGCACACGAAAGCACCACATACACGCAGTGCTCGTCCCGTGCGCAGCGCGCGACCTCTGCCGCGTCATAATACCCGCTGTCCCCCTCCATGGCGTCATAAAGCTCATTTGTGAAGCTCCACGACGGCTCAAGAATATTTCTGCCGTAGGGCGTGAACACATCCGCCGTGTACTGCCTGAAAAACGGCAGAAGCTCCGCCGGAAGCGCCGCTATCGGCTTATAGTTTTCAAGCCGCAGCGCCTCCGCCACGTCGATGACCTGCTGCGGCATGTGATAGGGATTTACCGACTTAAAATGCAGCGTCTTTGTATAGACCAAATCACCGTTAAGACAAATGACAAGCAGCGCAAGCGCAAACACAAGCGCTCTGCTTATGGCGCTCTTAAAGCGCAGCATCAGCTTTACCGCACTGTAACAGACCAGCGCTCCCACAGGCAGCGCCCAGAACACACGGTAATATATATCGCTGTCAATTTTCATGCCGACCCACGCATACATCGGGCATACGAAAACCGCGCCGAGCGCCGTTACAAGATAGACAAGCGCCACCCGGAAACGCCTGTCGCGCTCCGTCACCCACAAAAACAATAGCGCAATCAGAAAAAGCGGCGCCAAAAAGCTGTCGCCGTTATATAAAGCAATGTCCTCAAACACTGCGGCTGCGGTTTCCGTAAGCGCAGAAAGCATAAACAAACCTCCCTATTTCACAACCAGATAGCACACTGCCAAAAGCAGGCACGGCACGCAGCAGACAAAAATTTTTGCGCCCTCGCGCAGACTTTTCTTCCTGATGCCTGTCAGCACCGCGGCCGCTCCCGTAATCGTAGGCACCAGCATGAACGATATGCTCGTTGCAAACACCGCCGACACAAGCACGCACTCATAAAGCATCCAAATCCCGAGGCTCACCCGTTCCTCCGACAGATAAAGCAGACACAGGAAAAGCGCGGGAAGCACTATCCCCGCCATGATGCCCTTGCCCTGCCACGTCCTCGTCATGGCAAAGGTTTCCGAGGTATAAAGCGAAACATTCCCAAAGACATACCATACGGCAATCAGTATCATGAACACAGGTCGGAAATCACTCTTTTTCATGCCGTCATCTCCGGACGCCGGCAAAAGCCTGCTGCCTATCTGCCCGTAAATGCAGTACATAAGCACAAGCCACACTGCGGAAAGCACGCTGTGCGCGATTACCGCGGGATGAACGCCGCTCAGCCTCGAAAGCCACGCCTGATAAATCGGCGTAGGCGAAAGTGCGTGCCTTGCGTCAAGCGAATATATATATCCCGTATACGCGTCCCTCAGATACATGGTGTCAAAGGTATCGGTGAGCACTGATGTGGCAATATAGTAAGCGTCGTCGCCGTCGTAGTATTCGTAAAACACCGCCATATAAAGCTGGATTCCGATAAGAACAAGGGCAGCCGTCCAACAAAGCTTTACGGAAAGCCTTTGCTCCCGCGCAGCCCGCATATTTCTTTTCATATCCTTCCATACCGCCCGCGAAGCCCACACCGAGCAGAGCAAAAGCACTGCCATAAGCACCGTGTAGACTGTTACCAGCGCGGTAAAGCTCTGCTCAAGCAGAATAAACGGCACTGCGGTCAGCTCAAACACAAAAAAGCTCACAAACCACCCGCAAGCGTAAATCATTGCGGGTGTCCTTTGTGAGCCGTTCATATATTTTACGGGTATCATGCCCAGCATAAACGGTACCGGGAATACAATCATAAGCAAAACGCACCACCCCACGGCTGCACCTCCCTGTCAGTCCTTCTGTCCGAAATACAGCGACAGCTCCGCCGCAATATGCTCTCCCAAAACGATGCTTCCGTTATCCTTCGGATGCAGCCCGTCGCTCAGATAATAGTCAGAGGCTTCCTGTGTCGAGCAGTCCATAAAGCCCGTACCGTACAGGTCTATTACATGGAAGCCGAACTCTTGTGCAAGCTCCTTCTCCACATCCATAAAGTCGCCAAGCGTTGGCTGCCCGTCATAGTCGGCATAGGTGCAGTTCGCGGTCTTATTGATATTGTACATCGTCACGAAAAAGATTTCCCTATCGCCGTAATACTGCTGCAGCTGGCTCATGAAATACCTCACCGCGCCGCAGTAATTTCCCGTGGTGAGCGTATCGTCCACACTGCCAAAGCGCTTATTGCCGTCCGCCGGCACACACAGGTAATCGTTTACTCCCGCAAACACCACTATAATGTCCGAATTGATATTTGTGACATTCTCAAAGTTCATGGCAAGCGAAAGCTCATCGCCGCCGTAAGCCGAAAACATTCTTCCGCCCACGCCATGATTTAACACATTTCCAAAGTGAAGATATGAGTTGACATAGGTTACATAGCTGATATACTTTCCGTTTTGGTCAACCGAGCTTGTGATGCCCTCCGTGATGCTGTCTCCGATAAATACGACCGTCTTATCGCCAAAATCATATGCATTGTTGGCAAGAATCTGTTTGTCCATCTGATTTATCTTTGTCGTCTTGTCAAGCGAATTATTCATGTCATAAAGCGCTTCCCTTGCCTCGGCAAAATTTGCCTGCTGCTCGCGCCTTGCCTCCAGCTCTCCCTCGGAAAGCTCCACGACCATTCCGCCGTCATCAATCTCAGGTTCGCCGGAAGCCTCAGTTTCCGTAACAGCCGTTTCGCTGCTCTCCTGCTCCGACTGCGTTTCCGATTCGGAAGGAAGCTGCGCCGATGCATCAGCAGCCGCGCTTCCCGTCCCGCAGCAGATACAGCCGCTGCATGTACAGCCCTCCACGCAGCCTGTCTGCACTGATGGTTCACTCTCCCTCACAATAATCTCCTCGTCCACATCCTGTGCGGCGCTGCCGCAGGACATCATGGGCAGCGCCATTGCCAGCGCCGTAAAGCACGCAATTACCCGGTTCTTTTTCATAATAATACCCCATTTCAATCTGTTTTTAACATTCTTAAACATTCCGCCTCAAAAAAACGGTTATCTGACGCATAAAACTCCCAAAGCTCCCCCCGTCTGCCATCCAAAAGCTCATATTCAGCCGACAGGCTCCCCGGGTGGAACATAAGCTCCAGCGACGCCCCACTCTTATCCGCATACCTTATGTATGCAGGCAGCAGACGCTTCACAACCTCATATTTCATTTCACAGGTATAAAATATACCAAAAAATACGGGAACTTCAATCCCCTTTTTACTCAATATTTTGCAATTCCTTTTCGCCGTGCTCTTTAAAATCATCCATTTTACAAGATTGACGGCGCGGATTTTTCCCCCGCGCACCGAAAAAACAGGCTTGAGCGGGTCAACGGGAATTCGCACCTGCCGTATTGTAAGCGGCTTAAACTCCTCCTCGGCAAGCACCTGCATAAGGCAGTCGAAAACAATCGGTATCATGTGATAGTGCTGATGGGAGTCCACCGCCGTAATCCCAAAATCATGCTCTGAGGTCACGGCGCGAAGCTGCGCGCGTATCTCCGCGCAAAGCTGTATTTTAAGCGCCTGCCTGCGCTTGCCGTTCAATGTGCGGCTCCATATAAAAAGCTTCACAAACGACTTATCGAAATATCCCTTATCATCCGTCAAAAGAGAGGTACGCTCCGCGCCCGCAAGCGGCCTTCCCTCCACAAAATTCAAGTGCAGCACGCGCCTTATCCGGCGCTCGGGATCCGTCCTCTCCAAAAGCGCATGCGCGCCGCTCAAATCAGGTACGTTCGGCAAAATGCTTATGCTGTTGAGCGCCCCTTCGCGAAAGCACGCAAGAATTTTTTCGGATTGGGCAGGACTGACTCCAAAATCATCCGCATGATACCAAACCTGCGTATTTTTCTCATTCACCATTTTTATGACGTCTTTCTCCTCATTTCTGCGCTGCTCTTTGCGCCTAAAGCAATGTTTGTGCAAGCAGCGCGCAGACACAAACCTGCAGAACCAACAAAGTTGGTTCTTGTGAAAAATTTATTTTTCACTCTTCTTTCCAAATATATTTCAGGAATTTAAAATTGGTCGTTACATACCGCTTCCAAAGCCTTTTTGGATCCTGCAAAAGCCGGTACAGCCATTCCAGGCAAAGCTTCTGCATAAGAACGGGCGCCCTTTTGATATCGCCCGCAAGGTAATCGAAGCCTGCGCCCACGCCGATTGATACGCCGCAAAGCATTCCCCTGTGCGCATACATCCACTGCTCCTGCTTCGGTGCGCCGAGCCCTACCCATATGAAGTCAGGCTCCGCCCCGTTTATCAGCTCCACGACCGCCGCATCCTCCTCAGGCGTCAGATTCCGAAACGGCGGCGCATACATTCCCGCAACGCACGCGCCGGGAAAGCGTTCCGCAATCGCGGCTTTCATCGCCTCAAGCGTTTCGTCCGTCGCGCCGTAAAAAAAATGCCGGTACCCGGATATATTAAGCAGCTCAAGCATCAAATCAGGCCCCGTCACGCGCCGCGCGTCCGCAAAGCCCTGTTTTTTTTGATACACCGAAAGCGGCGCTCCGTCCGGAAGCGCCATCGCCGCGCTGTTCTGTATCTCCCTGTAATCCCT
Source organism: Lachnospiraceae bacterium (assembly GCA_021202335.1). Taxonomy (GTDB): domain Bacteria; phylum Bacillota; class Clostridia; order Lachnospirales; family Lachnospiraceae; genus COE1. The sequence goes on along the minus strand of JAJQDE010000024.1, from coordinate 84,023 downwards.
GTTTTCATACGCCGTCACCGTGGTATGGACATTTGACACGCAGATATAGCTCCCCCGAAGCTCGTCTAAGCGCTCCTTAAGATATTCAAGCGTCCGCTCCATATCCGTAACGTTGATTTTAGTCTTTAAAATCTCGCAGTATTGCAATTCTCCCATAATTTTAACCCTATTTAGAACCTTTTCTTCCAAGAACCGCAAACACGGTCTTAAAAAGTATCTTTATGTCAAGCCCGAGCGACCAGTTGTCAATATATTCCAGATCAAGCTTCACAATCTGCTCAAAATCCCGGATATCGCTTCTGCCGCTCACCTGCCACATGCCGGTCAGCCCGGGGGTAATGCTCATGCGCCTCCGGTAATAGCCTGTATACTGCTCAAACTCGTCCTCAGTGGGCGGCCGCGTCCCCACAAGGCTCATGTTGCCCAAAAGAATATTCAAAAACTGCGGCGTTTCGTCAATGCTTGTCCTGCGGATGAACTTACCTACACGCGTGATGCGCGGGTCGTCCTCCATCTTAAACATCAGCCCCTTCACCTCATTTTGGGACTCAAGGTCCTTTTTCCGCTCCTCGGCGTCGACATACATGGAGCGGAATTTCCATATCCTAAAGCGTCTGCCGTTTTTCCCGATACGTATCTGCGAGAAAAACACCGGTCCCGGAGAATCGAGCTTTATCGCAAGCGCCACAAACGGCGTGAGCACGCCCGTTACCGCAAGCCCCAGCGCGCCGCCGAAAATATCCATCATACGCTTAATCAAAAGCCGCCTTGAATCCATCGTTTTCAGCGCAAAGGATATCACGCTGTAGCCCGCCATCTTCTGCACATAGGTGTTTGGATTGGAGCGGCTGAAAATATCCACATTATAGTGGCACACCAGCCCCATCTCCTCGAAGCGTCGAATCATATCGCGTATCTCAAGAGCCGGCACGCCCGGCAGGCAGATAAAAACCTCGTCCACAAGCATCTGCACCACAACATCGTAAAGGTTCTTTTTTGACGCCACCACCGGCACGCTCCTTATGCTGCCCCCCGCCCTGTCCGCGTCATACACGGCGGCTGCTGTTATGTCGTAATACCATTCCTTTCCCTGAAGCAGGCTCCCGATTACCTCGTCTGCGGTAATATCAAGAGTTACCACCAGCATCTTCGTGCTGCCCGCGCTCCCGCGGTAATATTTCCACATCACCTTCTTGAACGCCATATGCGCGGAATAGGTAATGACAATGTTCAGCGCCAAAAAAACGCTGTATATCAGACGTGAAAATTCGTAGGACTGCTGTGTCAGATACAGAACCACCACAAGCCCCACTACGATAATCAGCGTATAGCGGACAGTATAGTACAGCTCCCTGAGCCAGCCCCGGTAAAAAAAGTTGCTGTTTGCGTCAAACAAAAGACTGTACAAAAGGCAGAGCGCAACGATATATGCGCCCACCGTGATATGAAAATCCCTCGGGTACTGCTCCTGTCGGATTACATGGAACCTGATATATACGGAAAAACCGTATGAAATGAGAACGCACAGCAAATCAATCAGCAATATGCTGTACGCTTCAATCATTTTATTTTTTCTTCTGACATTTTCCATTTATAATACCACATTGTTTATTTGCCTTAAAATATTTTTCACACCAAACCTTTATCAATATATTGCCTGATATTGCCCAAAATCTCGCGCTTGCTGCATACGTAATTCCCCGTGCCGCCAAAGGTCTGCGCGTGTATCGTCATTACATTGCGGTTCTGCAGCCCCGGGTCAAACACGTTTTTTGACCTTTCCGATTTTGACAGCGGCTGATGCTGCGCCGACGGAAGCTTATTTCCCGTTATGCATTGGTACAGCTCCGACACGCAAATCGGCTCCGAGGTCATATTGACCAGCGTGAGCTTTTCTATCAGCGCAGTCTGAATATCCTCCCAAAGACGGCTTAGCGGGTAAAACTGATATGTGCTTTTAGGGTCCGTATGCCCTATTTTAAGGTTCACGATATCCTGAATATAATTGCGCCGCGGATTTAAACCATAGGGAACTGCAAGCCGGACAATCAGCGATCCGGGATAATTTTTGCGCACCCATTCCTCAAAATAATACCTGTTCAGACCGTAGGGCATAAGACCGTTCTTTCCCGACCTTCCGCTTCCGACCGCAAACACGGAGTTTTCCTCGTCCACTCCCACGGGATTTTCGTACACCTCCGTAGTCGAAATCAGCACCAGCCTGTTGGGATGAATCCTTTGAATGGTTTTCTGCGCGTCAAGCACCAGCTCGTAGTCCTCATACGGCGCTTTTTGAGCAAGCTGCCTGTCGTGGCGCATACCCGCATATATCAGCACGTCCGGCTCAAGTCCGTATGCTTTTTCTATATTCTGCGTATTAAAGACGCCCTCTATGCGGTTTCTTGCCCTCGCATAGATATTGCTGCCTATGAATCCCGAATATCCTGCCAATGCTATCATTGCTGCCCCTCCTTAAGTATTTTTTTCGTCACTGCAAGGCTTGCAGCTGCAAGCTTTGCAATTGTCATCATGAGAAAGCGTCTGCCAAAAATAATATCGTGGTCTGCGCTTTGTTTCCATATAATTTCTTCCTACGTATTCTCCGATAATTCCAAGCGACAAAAGAATTGCTCCGCCCAGCACCCATATCGACATAAGAATGGACGACCAGCCATCCGACGTGTAGCCGAAATAATGCTCATATACAATATGGATAATCATGCCAAAGCCCACAAGCAGCGCCAAAATCCCCATGCAGAACACCAGCCGTATGGGCTTAATGCTAAAGGATGTAATGCCGTCCGCCGCAAGCGTGAGCATCTTCGAAAGCGAATATTTTGACTCCCCCTGCATCCGCGGGAACACGTCAAAATGTACCACCGACGACCTTAACCCGATGTCAGGTATTATTCCCCTTAAGAACAGATTGACCTCTCCATACTCCGAAAGGGCATCCAGCGCCTTTGCACTCATAAGGCGGTAATCGGCGGAATTTTCGTAAATATTCGCTCCCATAAAGCGCATGGTCTTGTAAAAGAACGTCGCGGAAAGCTTTTTTAAAAAGCCGTCGGTCTTTCTGGAGTTGCGCACTCCGAAAACCACCTCGCTGCCCTCCTCGTACTCTCTGATAAAAAGCTCCATGGCGTTGACGTCCTGCTGAAGGTCTGCGTCTATGGTGATGGTGTAGTCGCAGTAATCCTTCGCATACATCATCCCCGCAAGGATTGCATTCTGATGTCCTCTGTTATGCGCCAGGCGAAGCCCTGTTATCTCCCTGTTTTCTCCATATAGCTGCTCAATCAGCTCCCATGTTTTATCCTTAGAGCCGTCGTCCACAAAAATAATGCGGCTTTTCTCCGACACAATCCCACGATCCTTCAGCCCGCCAAGCTTTTCCAGCAGGAGCCTTGCGGAGGTCAAAAGCGCCTCCTCCTCATTGTAGCAGGGCACTACGATGCAGAGCGTACCTTTCTTCCTGTTTTCTTCCATTGCCGTTCCCTTTCCTCCTTACATCATACTACCCGCGCCCCCAAAAAACAAGTGCCGGCGCGCTAATCCGTGAGCTTTACCACCCACACGCCGTTTATTTTACACACACTGCCCTGCGACGGATAAACGCTCATAGCCTTATATTCCTCAGTGTTCATTATTTCCTCCTTCTCGGCGTCGCTCAAATGCGCTGTTTCATAGCCCACAAACAGCCTGATGAAATTGTCGCGCACTCCCGATGTTATCAGTCCGTTTTCAAGCGCCACGCCGTCAAGCGAGCGAAGCCCCTCCGAGTCGAGCACGTCAAGCTCCACGCTGCTCGGATTATCCTTATAGTAGAACTCTCCCAATATCACAAGCCCGTCGCTCTCATCAAAGCCCTCGGCTGACTCGGCAAAGGCGATGATGCGGTTAAAATATGACGACACCCTCTCCGTCGCAAGCTCTGTCCTTAAATACGCCTTGTTGGTCACAAGATAATCCGCATAGCAGCTTACCGACACCGACGCTGTTACCGCAATCGTCAGCGCGCAGCATGCCCGTTTTCCCGCAACGCTCATCAAAAGCGCGCTTCCCCACTCCTTTAGGCAGTATTCCAAAAGCGCAAGCACAAGCACGTAAATAAGCGCATACGAATAGAGCATCAGCATGGAGTAGTCAGCCTCCGGAGCCATAAAATAGATAAACGCCGCCGCAAGCGGCACAAAACCGCACACCGCAAGCAAAAGGACAAACCGCCAAGCGTCCCTGTATATTTTCTTTTTAATCACAAGCGCCGCAAATAAGATAACCGCCAGCACGCACACGCAGATATTTGCCGCCTGTTTTGTACCTGTCATAAACGCAAACGGCTTCCAAATGAAAAATTCAAGGAAACGCTTATAACAGCGCGCAATCAGCACAGGCATCTGCGCCGGGGCAATCTGCCCCATATTTCCCACTCCCCCGTAGGTTTCGTTGTCAAGGTTGGGATAAATCACATGCGAAAGCCACATGTAGAGCGCCACGCTCACGCCGAGCACAATCACACATATAATGCCTTCCCGCAAGACCTCCTTAAAGCCCTTCTCGTGATTGATAAGGTCATTGATCATTCCCATCAGCATAAGCGTGATCGCAAAGCTTATGTAGCTTTGATATGTGCCGAGCGTCAAAAGAAGGAGCACGCCGCACAAAATACTACCGTATCTGTACCTGCGCATGAGGTATACTCCCAGGCATACCATAAATATGCCGATACCCGAGGTATGCGCCATAAACATAAAGGTCATGGTGCTTGCCACGCTCGGGAAGGTCAAAAGCACGGTCGGCACAAGGATTGCGCCCGTAACGCTTCTTATGCCCGTAATCTCAAGAATAAGGCACGCCGACACCGCAAGCAGAAGTATGAAAAGCATGCCGTGTACCGCGGGTATGCTGTGCACGCCTCCGAGAGGATGGATGTATTTTAAAAACCACCTTCCAAGATAATCTCCGCTGCCATAAGCGCTCATATTGTTCGCGTCGTCCCAGTTTACGAGCTTGTGCGACAGCATGTAGAAATGCGTAATCCAGCCTGCGATAAGCCCTGTGATAAAACATATCCTTGTATACCCGGGAATTTTTTTATTTAAAGCCGCAAATAAATCAAACCTCATCAAACAGCACCTCTCTGTATCTGTCACCCATATTTTTCCTGTTAAAGCGCTCCGCGTTCTTAAGCCCCTTCTTTACAAGCTCACTTGCAAGCGCGCTGTCCGTCGTCACCTTAAGAAGCGCCTTGGCCACAGCCTCCGCGTCATTCGGATTTACCCGGATTGCCGCATCTCCCGCCACCTCGGGAAGCGAGCTTAAATCAGAGCATATGACCGGAGTTTCCGTCTGCATTGCCTCTATCGGAGGAAAGCCGAAGCCTTCGACAAGCGAAAGGAACAAAAACGCCTTTGCATTATGCAGCAGCCTGTATAATTCGTTTTCATTTTCTATATATCTGATAAATGTGACGCCCTGCGTTTCGCAATCCTTCACGTGTTCTTTGTCAATGCCCACGACTGTCATCGGAAGAGGATTTTTTGCAAGCCTGCGGTAAGCCGCATACGCCTTAATGATGCCCTCCGCATTTTTGTGCGGCAAAGGCGATGTCATCGCCGCGATATAATCCGTCCCTGCCGTGCCCGAAGCATCGTCCGCAATAAACGCATCCCTGTCAATCGGATTATATCCGTTCCGGATTACCTCAATCCGCCCCTCATCCGTATGGGAATACTTCATGATATCCCGCTTTGACGCCTCCGATATGGTAATCACCCTGTCCGCATGCCTTGCGGAAGCCTTTAAGCGCCACATAATATAAAAGTTTTCAAGCCGGTTAAAATATCCCCTGTAATGCTCGTGGTAAAAAAACGGAATCATATCGTGGATAATCACGTACTCCCGGGTAAGATGCAGAAGCGACATATAGCCTCGCGGAAAAAGCGCCTTGTCCGCTCCAAGCTTTTTTGCCAGCACGGACACGTCAAACAGCTCCCATCTTATACAGGTAAGCTTATTTAAAGGATTTTTGCCGATTTCCATAAACGTTACGCCCTCGACGTCAAAATCCTTTCTGTTTTTGGCGTTCCCAAGCACAATAATCTCATTTTTGCCGGCGCCGCCCCGCGCGCCGTTTTCTCCCGCAAGCTCCCGCACCACGCGGAGCGCAAGATTATAGATGCCGATGCTCTTCCCCGCACCCTTTACCAGCTTAAAGCAGTCTATCACAAGCTTCATTTGTCCCCTCCATGTCACGACCGCCGGGAGTGGCTAATTCCCAAGCGCCTCAACTGTTCCCAAAATATATCCGTCCGCCTCATACAGATTCAGGCCGTACCCGTCAATACCCTCCGTTTCGTCGCTTCTGAAAATGTACAGACAATCCTCTGACGGGTGCTCAAGGCTCTTTTTCGTATTCTCATTCACATTTATGCCCCTTGCAAAGTAATAATTATTCATCGTAAGCCCATTGTCAAGGGCAAATTTGGCAATATGCAAAATCCCGTTGTTGTCAATATTGTGCGATACCCACACGACATGCTCCAAGGCATCGTTTTCCGCTGCCTGCTGCCAAACCTCGCTCTGCAGCGGCGACTCGTAGGTCTTTTTCTCCGCAAAGGTATTCCTCTGCGATTTAAGCTTGCCGCTTATGTCGAAGATTTGGACAGCCGCGCACAGCACAAGCAGAGCCGTCGCCGCGCGCCTTCCCCTAAAAAGCCTGTCGCTGCACACAATCACGCCAATATAAATTAAATAGCACACAGGCCAGACCATTCTCCCGGTAGAGCGGAAGATGCTCCAATAATGCGTGAGCGTGCTGCTGTCCGTCAGCACAAAAAGCAGCCGGTCGCCAAACGTCACCTCCGGCGACGCGGCAAGGACAATCAGACCTGCGCACATAAGCGCATATACCACCCCGTAAATCACGCCCGTCCCGTCCGATTTTTTGCACTTTCCGGCATGTTTCCCGTAAAGACTCCTTATCATATAAACCAGCGACGGCACAAAAAGGCAAAGCACACCAAGCCCCAAATAAGCAAACCCCTCATACTGCCCGTCATAATAGGTATTAAGCGGTGAAAGAAAGCGGGAGTAACCTTTGGCATTGAAAAATCCGTTCAGGTTAAAGCTGAACTGCCCCAAATCGCTGCTCCCTGCTTCCGCCCTCGTCGAAAAACCGCCGAGCAGCCAGGTACACGCAAGCAGGCACACCGCATACGATATCCCGGGAAGCACATATTTCAGCATGCAAAGCTTTCCCCTTATTCCAAAGACCGGCGCCCTGCCCGGCTTTTCGCCCCGCCGGGCACAGAGCATACTGCAGAACAGGCTGCAGAGCAGGCTGCTCAGCACAAAGCCGCACACAAACGCGCCGCACATCGGAAGCAGATACAGATGCACCGAGCCGACATACGCCCCGATAAGCCCAAAATACAGCGATGTCTTTCTGACATTCCCGTAAAGCTCCCTGTGCCGCACAAAAAGATAAATTGCCGCAAGGATAATCCAATGCCCCCCTAACGCCGTGTGCCGGAACATCTTCTCAATAACAACGGGCGAAAGTATAAACAAAATACTGCCCGCAAGCGCGCGGCTTCCTTTTACGTCCAGCGCAGTTAATATTTTTGCGGCAAACAGCCCCTGCAGCATAAAGCACACAAGCCCCCACCATCCAAAATACTGGAAGGTATCAGGCAGAATGGGCGATAAAAGCTTAAAAAACACCGCAAACAGCGGAATGGAATCCGTAAAGATGACCGAGCTGTCGTCGGGATAAGCCAGCCGGTTTGTCAGCCCTATCGGAAAAGTCCATTCGCTCTCGCAGAAAAAGCGCCAGCCCAAATAATGCTGCGTCAGGTCGCCGCGCCCCAAAAGCCAGTCGTCGTATGTCGGATCAAGCACGCAGACTCCATAGACCGCAATAAAGCATACGGCTCCCAAAAGCATTGCCGCGACGCCGACAGCTACATCACTGTTAAAAGCTCTGAAATTTATCCCTGCACCTTGTTTTTTTGTCATTCCTTTCTCCAAGCCTCCCGATACCACAAAAGTCCAAGCAGCACGGGAACCATGCACATTGTCGGCATCGCATAGCGAATACAAGTATTAACGGGCGAAATCAGGCACACCAAAATATTGACCGCAGGCGGCACGGCCGCCGTCAAAAGGCAGTAACGCCTTTTTGCAATCAGATACATCGCCGCAAACAGCACGCACCATGTATAAAAACCGCACCGGTACAAGAGCCCGACCCCCGGCAGATACTCTATCTTGCTAAGCTGCTGCAGCACAAACCTTGCGGGCGCAAGCTGCTTTATCTGCCTGTACGCATGCATACTGCTTGTCAGCATGTTCCGCTCCGCCTCATAAAAGCCGGTTCCCTCCTTATAAGGCCTTGCCTCCGGGTAATAATAACCGTATGAACATTCAAGGAAGGTTTTCACATAAGACATAGGGTGGCGCATAAGCTGTGCAAGCCATACCTTGAAATACTCGCTCTTAAGTGCGGCAAACTCGCTGTTTGTATGGTCTGCGGAGCTTGCCTCTGACAGCCGAAGGCAATTCTTCACCCAATCTGCAAGCTGCGGATTGTAAACCTCCACCATCTCATCATAATCAAAAACGGTATCTAACAGCTCTCTTTCCTCTTCGGTCACATCCTCAGGGTAATCCTGACCATACTTCGCGGTCTGCTGAAACATAATGCAGTAGGTGTCCTCCTTTGCTTCAAGAAGCGTTACGCCAAGCGCGGGATACAGACCGTTGTTCAGCGCCGCATTGGCAAGCAGCATAGCCGCCGCTATCGCAAACAGACGGATTCTTTTTCCCTTCACAAAGCATAACGCAAACGGAATGGAAAACAGCAGTACAAACACGCCATTATTTCTCGTCTGCATCATCAATATTCCGGATATCAGCAGCATCGCAGGATTGCTTTTCCTGCCCCAAAAATAATCTCCGTCCATCACGCAGTACAGCAGCTGCAGCGCAAACAAAAGCGTAAGCGGATAATACAGCGTGTCCTTTATTACCGTACAGTCAAAGATACACCACACGGTAAACGCCGCATAGTAGACAAGGCTCGCCCATCTTATCCAGTAGGGCAATCCGAAATGCTTATAAAAGCCGCACACCATTGCCACGGCAAATGCCGAAAGCAGGGTTTGGATAACGGGAATCATAAACATTCCAATGTTTGGAACTCCCCATTCCTGTGAATACCGGGCTATCGCCCCGTACAGAAAGCTTATCAGCGGAGGGTGGTGGTCGGTAAATGCCTCTGTTCCCCAAAAACAGGCTATCTGCGCGCCTCCGTCCCACGACATGGAGCACGGATAAAACGCTGCCAAATACGGCAGGCGGCAGATAATGACCGCAAGCATCGCACCTGCCGTCACATGCTTTTCAAAAAGCCACTGCGTCAGAGCGCCCGCCCTGCATCCGGTATGCTTTTTTGAAAAAGCCTCAATCTGATACATCAAAAACAATACTGCCACATAAAAAAACGGCATATATCCCAAAAACAGCAGCACGGCAAACAACCCGTATTTCAAGTCCGGCTCAGCAATCTGCGCCTTTCCGATAATCATAAAGCCGGTGAAGCAAAACGCGGTAATCGCGCCGCAAAGCTTTTCCCTCCTGCCCGTTTCAGCCAAAAGCTTTTCTTTGACAGTCCTGCTGCGGTACACGCCAAAAAACGCCGCAAGGGCAGCAAGCTGCGGTATTCCGTCGCCGTTTAACGCCATCGAAATATTCCCCGTGGACGCCACATCCGCAAACAGCGCCACCGTTGTAATCATTGCGGCAACAAATGCAACAGCAGTTGGTGCCGCATTTGCAATAAGCTCATTTAAGCACTTTTTCATAGAAGCCCTCGCTTTAATTCAAATAATAGACAGTTGCATACCCATCGTGGTCTGCTTCCTCATAGGTTTCCAGCTTTGGTCCCAATCCTGTCACGCTCGCAAGGTAAAAATCCTGATCGTCTATTCTGTCCTGTATGATCACCAGCAGCTCCTCATTCTCCAAAATGCCGCTCTCATACAGCAGGTCAAAACCGTCGTCGGAAATAAAGGTAATGCTCTTGCAGTCCTTAAGCTTCCAAAAGCTCGCCTGTATTCTCCACAGCTCCTCATCATGATACACATACAACGCGTCATATTCCGCGTAATCTATGGGTTCTTCACCGTCTGCTGCATCATCTCCCAAGCTTATCAGCTTTGCGTTAAACCAACTGCTGACAACCATTCCCACAACTGCCGCAAGCATAAGCAGGTTTGCCATTCTCCCTTGCGTCAGGGAATGTATAATCAAATATAACCCGCATATCCCCGCAGCCGCCACAACTCCATATATAGGTTGTATGTATCTGTCCGTATTATACACCGCAATCCTTGCAATCAGCAAAAAATAAAGAATTGAAGGCACTATAAGTATCAGCCCCTCCTCCACGGGAAGCCTTTGTTCCGGAAGGCGTATTCTTTTCATCATAAGCAGCGCCGCAAGCGCAAGCAATATCAGCCAAAGAATGCCGCCGAATATGTAATCATTAATAAATTCCCCATAATCGTGCAAGTCGTCGACATAGGTCTGTATTGAGTTTTCAACAAGCCCCTCTACCGACTGCTTTCCCCTGTCTGACACAAAAAAATGCCTTAACATCGCAGGGAAAATAAGAACCGCCCCCGCCGCCGCAGCAGCCATACAGCCCGCAAGCCTTGCAAAAGCCCTCCGCTTCTTTTTTGCCGGCAGCAAAAAACCGCAGACCACACAGGCAAGCACAAGATATACTGTTACATAATAGTGCGTCAGCGCTCCGAGCACGGAAGCAATTCCAAGCTGCAGGCACAGCCTTTTATCCGCCCCTTCTTTATAAAAACGCATCAGCAGCCACGTCAGAAGCGTCACAAAAAACATTGCCATTATATACATCCTAAACAGTCCCAAGGCCACAACATTTCCGCCGCACAGCGAAAAGCAAACGCTTGCCGCCAAAACCGCCCGATTGTCCCTCGTAAGCTCATATACTATTTTTCTTACCACATATAATGTCATGACAAAAAATATCAGGTTCACAATTCCCGCAAACCATCTGCTGAACTGCCCCGGGAAAAATGACGATATCGTATGGACAATCGCGTAATACAAAACCGGATGCACATCCTCCGCCTGTTTTTTCCATACATTCGCATAGTCAAAGCCTTCCCCGGGCTGCACAACCATATAATCATACCATGCCGTCCCGGCAGGCTCGTATTTTTGCCCTTCCACAACCCGCATCTCAGTAGTGTCTGCATACTGATGGTTGGAAAGTCCGTACGTAAAAATCTCATCTGTTTCGTAATCGTCCTTTGTTTCAACTACCCAAACAGCCGTCACGATACACAGCAGATATACCAAAGCTGTCAAAATATTGTCCTGATTTTTTATGCCAAACCCTTTTATGCCCATTCAAAACGCCTCGAAAAAAGTAAAATTACGCCGCGCGCCCTGCCTAAAGGCGCTTGACTTATAATGTCCGCATATATTATACTACATTTACCAATTTTATGCTATTATGTAATTATTAAATATAAAAAAAAGAACAAAGGCTCCCAATGAAAAAAAATTTGATTTTTTTACTATTTATACTTTTTCTTACCATGTATGTTTCTCAAAATCTGTATCAGTTGAATCTCATTCAGGGGGAATCCATGTATCCAACCTACAAAAATATGCAGCTCACTCTCATCGACAAGCGCAGTACGGACTTTCAATGCGGAGATGTCGTTGTCTTTTACTGTCCCTCTTTGGACTGCACTATGGTAAAGCGCATCATCGCAGCTCCAGGGCAGACTGTTCTTATTTCAGACGGAAACGTGCTTGTAGACGGCGTTCAGAGTCCGTATGTGTGCCAATACACGGATTTTGGCGGCACTGCCTCCAATGAGCTTTTAGTCGGCGACAGCCAATTCTTTGTGATGGGGGACAACTCTGCCCGGAGCCGGGACAGCAGATACGAAGAGATAGGCTGCGTCAGCCGCGAAAACATTATCGGCCGCGTGATTCCGAACCGCCTCCCCGTCGACAACACCGGCAATTAAAAAATGTGCCTTTGGCACATTCTGCCGAAGGCACATTCTACATTCTTTTTACCGCTCACTTTATTATAATATCGTCCGATTCCACTTCCTTATTTTTGTTCTCGTCAATGCCGAGCTTATCATTCAGCTTCTTCTTAGCTCTTCTGAAATAAATTCCCACAGCCGCGCCGATTGCTATCACAATACCCGCGATTGCCTGAATCGCATACGTCACCGCCGAAGGATCGATATACGCCTGCGAATTTGCGCCGAATAAAAACATTCCGCACAGGCACAGATACACAACTCCAAATACTCTTAAAATTCTTTTTTTCATCGTCAGTCCTCTTTTCTTTTTTTCTTCTCTATCTTTTCCTGTATCCGTGAAACAATGTACTTTCCCCCTACCTCCGCACTTGTTCCATGATTATAAACATATTCGTCCACAAAGCCTTCTATTATCCTGTAATATTTATCACGGTTGTTCAAGAGCATTTCCACACATTCCGAAAGCCTGTTAAGCTCATCCGGATTGAGCGAGCATCCTATTTTTTCCCTCAGGAAAATATTAATCGGAACCGTATCAATCTTTTTATACTCCGGATTCATCACCTTCATCGGCGTATTGATAAACAGTACCGGCTTTTTCGTCGTATACGCATATTCATACGCGATACCTGACCAGTCAGTAATCATAAGGTCAGCCTCAAACACAGTGCTGTTGGAAGAAAAGTCCGTCTGTATCTCAATATCCGCATCCTGTTCATATCGCTTCTTCAAGCCATCCATAAATTCAGCTCTGTGGCGCACATGCTGGGGGTGCGGGCGCACGGTTACATAATACCCCTGCCCCTTTAAATTGTCAAGCATCTCCTCCAGGCAGCTATCCACGATATTATCCTCCTGCCAGGAAGGCGCAATTAAAATACGTTTCTTATCATGCTCTGTCTTATCCGACTTCTCATAATCCGCACACATTTCATCCAGCAGAGAATAGCCCCACTCAATCAGATTCTTTTTGGGAAGACCATATACCGCCTCCGTCTTTTCAATTTCCTCCTTCTGATGCTTTCCAACACAGAACACCGTGTCATAATGGTCAATCGAGCCTGTTCTCATCGCGAGATTGTGGCTGTCCATTCCGTGAGGTACATATACGTACTCAATATCCTTATCAATATAGCTTCGCTTTATATGGAAGTTCTCCAAATCCGGCATGGTCATTACCATCATATCCGCTTCCAGCTTCATCATGAGCGTTATAAGCCTTTTCTCTCCAATATAGTATGGTCTTATCCGGGGCTTCTCTTTTGCAAGCTCAAAAACAGCGTCATCCGGGTCGCTTGTTATGTAATGTATCACCAGATTGGTATTGTCCAAAAGGTACTCTATAATCCCTTTATAATATTTATAAAACCCGCTGCTTTCCGAATAGAACACAAGGTGCTTGTTCACCACCGAAAAGAATTTCTTGTAGTCCTGCCTCTCTCTTTTTGCCTCCGGATTGTGAAAGCGCCTGCGCGTTTGAGAGCCTACGTTCCCCAAAGCCTCAAGCTCCCTTTTGCTCTTCTCAAGCGCCTCATAATCCACATATTTTTTAGGATTGATCACCCAATTCATGATATAAAGCTGTATGATTGCAAATGTATTGCTTGCCGTCCAGTAAATCGCAACTCCTACGGATACAAACCAGCCCAAATACAACGATAAGCTTACCGAAAATATCATAAGCCCATACTGATTAAGCTTTGACTGCTCTGACTGCAGCACATTGCGCGAATTTTGCGCCATGCACAAAAGCCATGCCGAAAATCCCGCTATTATCGGAGAACCTATCAGCCCTATCCCCTGCTCGTTCGGCACAAGGCTTAAATCAATCCCGAAAAAGTCCATGTCGATTGCAGGATTGCTCATCCCTCTTTTGATAACCTCTATCACACACATAAGCAGAATAAGCTGTATCACAAGCGGGAAAATGGATGCCATCGGGTGGTACTTATCTCTCTTATAAACATCCGCCTGCTTTTCGGCAATCGTATCCTTATCGCCAAAATACTTTGCCGTAATAAAATTCAGTTCCGGCTGCATCCTGACCATTTTAATTGAATTTTTTTGCACCCACACGGATACCGGCAAAAGCACAAGCTTACTGATAAACGTAAATAATATGATTGCCAAGCCATAATTTTTGCAAAGCATCCAACAGCCTGTCATAACCAGTTCAAAAAAGCTGTATATAATATCCATTGCCAACCCCCATTTGCTATCGTCCCTTACAGATTTTTCAGCGCGTCAAGCAGCCTTTCGTTATCGTCCCCGTTTCTGACGGCAATCCTCACATACTGCTTATCGCTCACAGCCATATCGTCCGAAAGCTCCTTTATCAAAATGTTTCTCTCAAGCAGTCTGACCGCGAGCTCCCCGCTTGAGTACGGCTTAAGCACCTTACACAGCACAAAGTTCGTCTGTGAAGGAAGCACGCGCAAAAACTCAATTTTTTGAAGCTCTCCGATAAAGCTGCGCTTTACTTCCTGAAACTCCAAAAGCGCCCGGCGGTACGCATCCTTATATTTCTCAAAAATCTGCATGTAAAACTCCGCAAGGGAATTTATGTTCCACATAGACGCATCCTTTTTCATTTCCGCAATCAGCTTTCTGTCCCCTGACGCGGCAATTCCGAGCCTTAGCCCCGGCACGCCGCACGAATCCGATATGCTCTTTACCACCAGCAGCTGCGGATTGAGATTCAAAATCTCCTGCTCCAAAAGGGTTTTATCCTCCGCCGCGTCCGCAAAATCCGCAAAGGACTCGTCTATCACAAGCCTTATTCCTTTCCCCGCCGCCCATTTTACAAGGCGGAGCAAATCGGGCTTGCCAATGTAATTTCCCGAAAGCTTATCAGGATTTGCAAGAAGCAGGGATTGTATCTCCCTGTCCTCAAAATAATTCATTATCTCATCCGCAGTATATGTAAAGTCCGGACTGTCCGGTATATACTCCAAACACCCTCCCCCGGTATCTGCGTCGTCATGTCCGGCAAAGAAGGAATGAATCACGCCCTGCTTTCCGGGAAACATATGCATAAAAATTTTCACAAGCTCATCAATGCCATTGCCCGTGACAGTCTGCTCCTCTTTAAGTCCAAAGCTTTTCGCCGCCACAAGCGAATTAACCTGTATCCCCGAAGGCTGTCGGCAAACAAGTGTTTCAAAGCCCGACTTCAGCTCATGCATAAGCCTTTTGTTTGGGAAAAAGGGATTCGTGGGATTGCAATAATCCAAAAGCTTCGGATAACGCCAATAGCCTCCGCGCCGTTTCCGTAAACGTTCAAGCTTTGACCTGCCCTCCAAAAAAACGGTTTCCGCAATATCCAAATCCTGTGCGTCGTCTATCTCATACCATTTTTCGCCGTCCAGCCTTACTGCTTTTATCGGCGGATTGTCCATGCATACAATAAGCTTTAAAACCTGCTCATAATACTCGTTTGTCCCCATCGCCTTACAATACGCCTCCAAAAACGGGACATAATAAAGCTCTGAAAACTCTCTGCTGAATTTATAGATATTGACCGTCTTATAATACTCGTCAATCTTATCAAAATCAAACTCCCGCTTTGACACAAATTCCTTTATGCCATCATGCTCGTCAAGCGTCACCACCGTACCGTCCATCCAGCTTTCAAACTTGTCGACAAGCGCAAGACTCGGATAAGGGTTATCCATGATTTTTTTCAAAACCGCCTCTTCAAACACAAGATCCGACTCAAGAAGCAGCGTGTCCTCTTTCAGAAGATAATCCTTTGCAAGACACAGCGACCAAATATTGTTCGTCCTGTCATATATGTCATTATCAACATATTCTATCGGAGTCGATACGGAAAGAGCGTCAATATGTGCCATAAGCTTTTTACTCTCATAGCCTGTCACAACAACAATCCTCGAAAGCCCGAGCCTGTCCAAATACCCCAGCATTCTGTCTATCATGCCCGAGCCGTTTACCTTCACCATACACTTTACAGCCTCGCTGGTCAGCTCCTTTAACCGCTTTCCCATTCCCGCTGCCAGGATTACAGCCTGCATATAAATCGCCCCATTTCATTCTTCCCAAAAGTACCGCCATTGATTAACGGCAAGAACGCAAAGCCCTCTCCGCCCGGCATTTTCCTTACCTCGGTATAATAAACCCTTGCGGCATAAAATGCAAGCATCGGCGCGTACATCAACGCGTTTTCGGGATTATATGTTAGCGCCGGCGCTTACGGCTCTGACGCTATACCGATCTGCTCATTTGCCCTGCATCACCCTGCATTTCTTCTTGAAGAATGCGATACCGTAATGCTTGATGTCTGACGGTCTATTTACTCCAAAATAATCATCGTAATGCCTCTTTTTTATCTGTTCCAATGCTTCCACAGCCTTTATCTCCAATTGTTTTTCCTCTTTGGCATACTTAAGCTCAATAATAACCGCATAGTCGTTTTTTCGTTTTTGGACAGGCTCTATAATAATATCGGATCTTCCCTCTCCCGCCTCGCGGTTGGAACGCACACGCCAGCATTTATTGGTTTTAAGCATCCCCAAAAGCATACCGTGATAAAAGTTCTCGCGAAGCTTTAGCATTCCACCGTCCTGAAAGCTGATAGAGTCTTCCATGCAGTCATTCAGATATGCTTGAATTCCCGCCGTATCACCATTCATGATTGCTTCCGCAAATACCTTAAGTCCATCCGTATCGTTTTTTATCCTGTCCGAAAACCATTTGTCGATTTTTTCCTTAAAAATCGAGCAGATTTCCCTGTTTGGAATAGCAAGCTCATATTCTCCATCCTCATTCATTCCGCGCTGAGTCAGATATCCCGTAGTAAACAGTACGCTCCACAAATATTCCGGTTCCTCGTCAATTTCAGGATAAGTCAGGTCAAGCATTAAAGATTTATATACCGTCTTTCCCGCAATAAGCGCCTCAATATCCGACTTCGCATCCGCATCCGCTTCTTTTGTCAGGCGTATAATCAAATCGTTGCTGCTTGTATTTGCCCAAAAATTTCCAGGTGTCGCCTGAGAGTCGCTTAAAAGATGATAGCCCCAATTAATCACATCCCATGGGCAATACAAATTTTCCTGCCCAAAACGATATCCGTCATACCACTCTTTTGTTCTGGCATAGTGGTCATTTAATCCATAATAATCAAACATGGAACGGACTTCCGCATCCGTAAATCCAAACCATTCGTCGAATTGAGGGTCAATAATGGTATTCACATTTAAATTATTCAATCCGGTAAAAATGCTTTCTCTTGAAATACGCAGACACCCGGTCAGTACGGCAAGCTGCAGCGTATCGTTTGTTTTTAAGACCGCATGAAGCATCTGTCGGAGCAGACCGGTCATCTCATCATAATAGCCTTTCTTGTATGCCTTATCAAGCGGAACATCATACTCGTCTATCAATAAAACTGTTTTACTGCCGTAATGCTTGCAGAGAAGCATTGAAAGCAAACGCAGTCCTTCAACCACATTTCCCGTTTTGCAAAGCAGACCGTCATAAGCCTTTTTTTCCGCATCGCTCAACTTCTCACTGGTTTCAAGGCATGTGAACCTGCACGCCTCATACCATATGACCATCCACAGCTGCTCTTTGGCTGACGCAAAATCTTCCCCTTCCACATCCTTGAAGCTGACGGATATTACGGGATACTTTCCCATATGCTTTGCACACAGCTTTTCCTCACTTGAGATTGCCAAACCGTCAAAAATGCCCTTATCCGTACCGATTTCAAAAAAACACCTCAGCATACTCATATTCAGGCTTTTCCCAAAACGTCTCGGACGGGTAAAAAGAGTTGCCTTGCTGAAGTTCTCAAACAGCTCTTTAATCAACCCTGTTTTGTCGACATAATACAACTCCTCTTTCCTTATTTCCTCAAAATTCTCCACCCCAATAGGAAGTCTTAATCGCTTCAACTTAATACGCCTCCCTGTTTGATATTTTAACTTTAAATTATCGTTGCGGCGTTTTCCCTAACCTTCATTGTCTTTCTTCAATAAGTACCACATTGCCCCAATCAATAGCGGCATTCCCGGCATTAAGGGCATTTCATATCGCATATTCCATGTTGGGTGTCCATAACAGATGGAATGAATAAAACAATCCCCTTATCCCCACAATTTCTCCGTACTTCTATGATACTACCCATCGTAACTTAGCCCTCTCCTCCTTATCGTCCCGCACACATCCATTTTTCAACACACCTATTTTATTCACACAACGCCAGCCATTGTGAAACAACTTTCGAAACATCAAAATCTTCAGCTCTCTCTACGGAAGCTTTACTGTAATAACTACGCAGTTCCTCATTTTCATACATCTCCAGCATCGCCTCGGTCAAAAGCTTTTCTTCCTTTTCCAAAGGCTCATCAATAAGCTTTTTTCCGGAGCAGACCGGCACGATAACTCCATATTTAGCTTTTTCTATTCTCTCTGTCTGTTCAAACCTGAAATCCGTATCGGGAGCCAAAATTTCCCTTGCACCCGAACGGAAATCTGAAGCAATCACCGGTAAACCGCAAGCCATGTTTTCAATCATAACATTTCCAAATCCTTCATACAGAGATGGGAATACAAATACATTGCATTTTTTTGCAACGGCAAAAGTGTTACGTATAAATCCCGTAAAAATCACTTTATCACTCACATTAAATTTGACTGCGGTTTCTCTTAGCATTTCTTCATAAGCGCCCTGTCCGCAAATGATAAGCCTGCACTCCGGAAACTCGGAAGCAACCTTGCTGAAGGCTCTGATCAAATGCCATTGACCTTTTTGCCTGCACAGCCTTCCCACCGTAATAAAATAAAAGCAATCTTCATCAAGCCATACACTGCTCTCCATCTCTGTACTTTTTTTAATTGCCGCAATGCTATAACCGTTATATATGGTTCCCAGCTTTTGTTTTCGCAGCTTAAAGTTTTTTTCCAAATCCCATTCTGTTCCTTTCGACAAAGCTATTATCTTATCTGCATGCGGATATAGTATTCGTACAAAGGGATTAACAATATATTTGTACTTTCCTGACGTACTTTGCGAAAGCGTGTTTCTGACTGAAACAATTACTTTACAACACCTCTTCCCGGATAAAATATTGGCAAAATTGGCACTGTCCATAAAACTTATGCACGCGTCATAGTTATTGTTGCGTTTCATTTTTCTAAGCACTGCTATTCTTTTTAAAAATGCCCTTATTTGATATAGCAATGAGAAATTATCTTTCTTAGGCAAATCGAGCGAAATAACATTTCCTTTATGCGGATAATCCTTGTCCGTCGTAAAATTTACCAATATGTCAAACTCCACATCATCAGGCATAGCCAAAGTAATATTAGACAATGCCCTTTCCGCTCCGCCGCCACGCAATGAGGAAATCAAAAATAATATTTTTTTCATGGCTTACTTTCTTCTCCCTATCCTTGCTGTAATCAGTTTAACTGACTCCTGCAAAAACTCCCTGTTTATAAAAACCGCAAAAGCAATCGCAATCGCCGCATTTACAATTAACACCGCTGCATTTCTAACATAACACACACTGCAGAATAAAAAAAATACTACAAGTCCTCCGACTATGCTTAAATAATCATAATCCATTTTTTTCCATTTCAGCACCGTGAAAAATCTCACCCCTGTAATCAGCATATAACTTACAAGCGTTGATATTGATGCCGCATAAATCCCAATTTTATTAATAAGCGCCAAACATATCGCAAGATTGATAACCGCCCCGATAATAGTCGAGTACGCATTTATTATCGGTCTTTCCAGTGCAAAGTATATATTCCCAAAATACCCATTAAGACTTGCAAAAAAGAAAGCAGCAATTAAGATAGGCACCTGATAATAAGCACTATCAAAAGAATCATCAACCAACAACTGAAACATGAACGGCATAATACCTGCCAACACACACGCCATGCCAAGCAGCATAGCAAACATAGCCTTGAATACCCTGCTATAATAAGCATCTGAATCCTTATCATCTATTGTAATTGAAGCATTCTCCTGCCATGCAAGGTTAAATACCTCAAACACCTGCGACAATAGGTTTGGAATTTTATTAGCCACAGAATAAATGCCGTTTGAAGCCGCTCCCAAAAAGAATGTTACCACAAGCCTGTCTGATAGCTTCACAATCCATATAGATATGGAGCTAAATACAATAGGTGTAGAAAATTTAAGCATTCCGCACATATAGGAAACCGAAACAAGCTTAACACTGTAATTCACATGGACAGGCACCTGATATCCTAAATAAACACCCGCCATAATAAAGGCAATAACATTTGCAAACAGTAATCCATTCAAGCCTGCGCCATCAGATGTAAGGAAAGCCACTACAAGAAGAAAGCTGCTGAGTGTTTGTACCACTACTCCTATCACATACTCTTTATTTTTCCCCAATCCTCTTATAAGCTGTTTCAACGTATCAACATGCACCTGTACCGCAAAGTACACAGCTATAAGCACTCTTGTGGCTCCATCCGATCCTCTGAGTACAAACAGCACTATAATGAACAAGAGCAAAGAAGAAACAAACACAAACGATAATACATTGGTAATTACCTTTTGCGTTTCTTTTTCTTCATTTGTGTTTCTGTACTTCATCAGATAACGCATACCCGCTTGCTTTATCTGGAGCGTGGTAATTGTAATCAGCAATGAAGAAATCACACTGATAAAATCATATATTCCATATTCTTCCTGACTAAGCTTTGACGTATACACCGGCAAAAACAGCATATTCACCACGAATGGCACCACATAGCCGATTCCAAGCATAATTGTATTAACCGCAAGCGCTTTTTCTCTTTTCATTCTCCTCAACTCCAAGCTCACACACCGTCAGGCTTTTTGAATAAGCCTAATATAAGCCTCCGCCGTTCTATGCCAATTAAACCGCTCCTTCACCGCATTTACACTGTTTTCGCCCATTTTATACCTTAACTCATTGTTCACGCACAAATCTATAATCTTATCAGCAAACCCGTCAATATCTGATATATATCCGTTATCCGTAACCAGTTCACCGCTGCCCTCGCACGGCGTCATGATTATCGGAAGTCCGCTCGACATTGCCTCCAAGACCACATTTGGCATTCCTTCAGAAAGAGAAGGCAGAATAAACAAATCTGCCGCTTGATAAATGTCAGCCGTGTGTTCCTTATCTTTCTTTCCCACAAATTTCACCAATTCACTGCACTTAAATTCGCTTACAAGCCTTTCTAAATCTTCTTTGTATGGACCATCTCCAACTACTGTAAGGCATATGCTTCTACCTGTTCTTTCAAATACAGCCCTTTGAATGTCCATAATCTTGGGTATGACAAATTGCAATCCCTTACCCTCTATAAGCCTTGACACAAACAATATATTAATGCAATTTGCATACCGTTTTGAAACATCCGGATGAAAAAATTCCGAATCGACACCATTTTCCACCACATATATAGGATACCTGTCTTCAAACTGCGCAGCGCGCTTCTTAAGACCTTCGCTGTTTGCTACTATGCCTTCCGATTCCTTCCATACTTTCCGCAATATCGGTGCAATAACCTTATAAACTGCGGCAAACCTCTTTTGTGCCCCCGGAATATCTCCGCCGCCCGACCTTATAAGGTAAGGCAGCTTATATCTCTTTTTTAAATAAAGAGCAAGCGGTCCGCTAGGTATACCAAAAAAAGCAATGCAAAAATCATAATTATTTTTTCTGACGAGCTTTCCTGCTTGCTTCCATGCAGACACGAGAAATGAAAGCATCTCTGCAAAACTGCTGCTCGCCTCGCTTTTCCGTTTGCACTTCACTTTTTTTATCACAGCGCCACTGGCGGTAGTTTCCTCATCCTGCCGCCCGCCAAGCCCTGCGGTAAGCACCGTCACACTATGCCCTATCCTCATAAATTCCCTCGCAAGGAAAAAACACGCGTTAGCGCCTCCCCCGCCGATAGGAGGATATTCATGCGATATAATTAATATTTTCATACTTCGCCTCTAATTCTTCTCACCCTCAACAGCCACCCTGCATTGCCTCTTATGGCATGCAAAAGCGACCTTCAGGATTTTGCCCATGTCGTCGTCCTTAAACCTTTCCGTATAGCCCTTTTCGTCAATCTGGCGCATTGCCTCTTCGATTGCCGCATCAAAGCGCCCGTCCTGGGCATACTTCACTTCAATGATAATGCCTGTCCCGTCGCCCTCATCTATTCCTATCGCAATGTCAGGATACCTGGCGCCCGCTTCCCTGTTCGACTCGATGTCCCAGCTTCCCTTTACGCTCAATATCCCAAGCAGCAGGCCGTGATAAAAATTCTCTTTAAATTCCTTCCTCACCGCCGTGTCGCGCACGCTCGCCGTCCGCTTTATAAGCTCATTAAAAAGCCTCTCCGTTTCCGCTGCGTCCCCGTTTTTTAACGCGTCGCAGAAAGCCAGTGCGTCCGCTCCGTCGTCCGCTATGCTCTCGTTAAACATCTCTAAAATAGAGTCTTTGAAAATCCCCCTTATTTCCTCGTTTGGTATCACAAGCCGCACAAGATTGCCTATCGGCACCTCGCTCTGCGTGAGATAGCCCGTGGCAAAAAGCAGGCTCCACATATTTTCAATGCTGTCGTACATCGTGTTGTAGGTGAGCTGCTCCTGTATCTCCTTCTGCACGCTCTCTCCCGAGATAAGGCGCTCTATCTGCGCCTTTGCCACGCCGTCGCCCATCTTATGGATGAATTGCGAAGCTCCGTGTTGCTGCTTGTATTAGTCCAGTAGCTCTTGGGCGTTTTGTTAGGGTTAGTCAGGAGCTGGTTACACCAGTTTATCACATCCCACGGATTATAAACATTCGTGTCACCAACTATATAGCCATCATACCACTCCTTTGTCAGCTCATAATACTCCGACAGTCCGTAATATTCCAGCATCCGCCGCACTTCCGCGTCTTTGAAACCGAATTGTTCATCGCACTCCGCGTCAAGAAGCGTGTACATTTTTAAATTATTAAGGCCTGTGAAAATACTCTCTTTAGATACTCGCAGGCATCCCGTCATAACAGCAAACTCAAGGCTTGCGTTTGACTTCAGCGCAACGTCGAACATATTTCGGATAAGCCCAATCATCTCACCGTAATACCCCTGCGTGTCAGCTTTTGCCAAAGGCACGTCATACTCGTCTATAAGGATAATTACCTTGCGGCCGTAATGCTTGTGCAGAAGTACGGAAAGCGTATTCAAGCTGCGTGTCAGCGTAGCATCAGAAAGTGCAAATTCGCCTCTCCCCGTATCATCAACTTGAATCAATTTTTTGTAACGCTGCCTGTCATCTTCACTAAGCCTATCGCTTTCGAGCAGGAATTGAAATCTCGCCGCTTCTGCTCCGATAATCGAACACATCTCATTTCTCGCCTGCTCAAAATCCCTGCCGTGAGCCGTCTTTAAGCTGACAAATATCACGGGATATTTCCCCATATGCTCATCGCACAGCTTCGTTTCCTGTGAAATCGCAAGCCCGTCAAACAAAGCCTTATCCGCGCCAATCTCTAAAAAATATTTGAGCATACTCATGTTAAGGCTTTTCCCGAAACGCCGCGGGCGGGTGAAAAGATTCACTTTCCCGCCGTTCTCCAAAAGCTCTTTTATCATACCTGTTTTATCTATATAATAATAATCCCTGGTAACAATTTCCTCAAAATCATCTATGCCAATCGGCAGCCTCTTTTTCTTCAACATCAAATCCTCCATAACAATGTTACCGCAAATTTATTAATCAGCGTGTTCTTTTTCTCCCTCCTCCTTAACTTCAATAACATCCCTGATACTGTACGGCATATCCACATGCACGCCATAATATGTCTTAATCAAAATCTCGCTCATAAGCCCAAACACAAACATCAACATACCCATAATGACAAAAAACACGGTCAATATAGGCGGCATGATATTATTACTCATCTTCCTGCCCATTAAAAACAGAGCCACCGACCAAATTCCGCAACAGCCGCCAATCGCAAGGCACACAATTCCCATCGTCCCCAATATATGCAGTGGCCTTGTTGAGTATTTATTCCAAAACCACACGGAAATCATATCCACAAACCCCTTAAATGTGCGCTTCCAATTATACTTTGTCTTTCCGGAGGTTCTCGCCCTGTGATTTACCACGACTTCACCGACCGTAAATCCCTTTATCTTAAGCAAAGCCGGAATGAAGCGATGCTGCTCGCCGTACAGGTTCATCCCCGCAAAGCATTCTCTTTTATAAACCTTTAAGGAACAGCCGCTGTCATGGATATTATCCTTTACAAGGATACCTCTTAGAAAATTTGCTCCTCTTGAAACAAATTTCTTCATGAAAGAGTCTTTTCTGTTCTTGCGCCATCCCGATACCACATCCAAATCCTGCTCCTGCATATAATCAAGCATATGCGGAATATCCGCCGGGTCGTTCTGCCCGTCGCCGTCCATAGTCACGATATAATCATACTGCGCCGCCTTGATTCCCGCGTCCATAGCCGCAGTCTGACCGAAATTTTTGCGGAATCTGATAAGCTTCAGCGGCTTTAAGCCCTTACATATTTCAACCGTGCCATCGCTCGAGCCGTCGTCAATAAATATAATCTCATAGATATAACTATTCGCCTCACAGACCGCCTTTATTTCTCCATGAAGCTTTGCCACATTGCCTTCCTCATTATACACCGGCACTACCACTGATATTTTGTACATTTATCCTTCCCCCTTATCGCTGACACAAAAACACAAGGCTTTCATGTGTCTGCGCAATCTGCTCAACCACCGTATAACCTGCCGCCTTGAGCTTATCCACAGCATCCGTGCTCCAATTTACCGACTGCCATACGAGCGCCGTATCCGGAGCTTCGCTAAAATCACACGTCTCAAAACGTGTAAACATTACCCTTGTCGTATCATCACCATACGCCAGACATTCATACATCACTCTGTCATCCGCTTCATAATCAACCACAATGTTATCAATTCCCTGATTTTTTCTTACAGACTCCACTCCCTGCTTATCTTCAGGATATGAATTCTGCACGCGTGGAATTGACACCGTAAAGTAAATCTCCAAGCATACGGTCAAAGCCAAAATAACCGTTACCGTCAGCTTCCTCCTTCCGGTATTCCCTATGTCCGCCGCAATTGCGATTACCGCAACGGATATCATAGGGTACAAAAACGAATTATACCTGATTTCTCCAAGTCCCAGGCATACGGAAGCAATAAAATATATTATAATTGCAGGAACCACCATAATGTAAGCAAAGCTCCTGCTTTCATCCGGCAGCTCCCTGCAAAATATTTTTCCTGCCGCTGCCGCCAGCGCGCAAAGGACAAATAACGCCATGACAAACACATGTCCAAACAGATAGTCATTAATAAAATTTACAAGTCTGACGCTTCGTTCCACAAAATTCCCGGGTGTCAGGCTGAGCAGATTTTTAACCAGACTTACTGCCGCCACTCCTACTCCCGTACCGCCGGCAGCAACATCATTTAAGTGAAATAAAATCTGCATGTATTCCGTACACAACGCAACATACAGAATACCTCCCGTCAATATCGGCAGCGCATAAAATAAAAACTGTCTTTTCCTTTTTCTGAAAAATACGGCTATTGAGAACAGCGCTATCATTGCCGCTCCCTCTATCATTGCCAAGGGCGAGTTTTTAAAAGCAAGATACAACACTGCCATCGCCAAAATTTCATACACAATATTTTTTCTCAAATTATTTTCCGTCCACATTAAAGCATGCAGATAGATAAAAATGATCATCCACATATTTACAAGCATATAAAACCTGACAAAAGCAACCATGCTGACTGCGATGCCTGAAAATCCAAACATCGCGGTCGTCAGCAGCGATGCCGTTTCACTGCCTGTGATTTTCTTTGCCAGCAGATACAAAAATATCTGTCCTATCGCAAAGAACAATATATTCATGCTGATACCGCTCCACTTATTAAGCTGTCCTTCAAAAAAAACAGTTTCCACATAGTTTAAAAGCGCCATGTATGGCTTTTTCATAAAGGCTTTAATATTATACGCCAATCCGTCGTTAAAAAGAGAATTGCTTTTTTCCACCGTCAGCGTCGCCTTAAGCTCCGACAAATCAAACCATTTATCATATTCCATATAGTCAGCGTCATACAGCTTAACCCTTTGCGGGGTGGAGGCTGACATATAATGGGCATTATCAAAAGTAAAAAATTCATCCACGTAAAATCCGCTTTTTACGTTTCCCCAATATATCATGTATAAAACCTGCACGAAAAGCAGGATGGCAAATATTGCCTGAAATTTATTTTTATCAAAGAATTTTCTCATGATTTTCCTTGCTTCTGCGAACTCCGGTTCGCTGATGTTTTTTATATGACCGTTGCGGAACAATACCGCTGCCATGCGATAACATTTCCGTGACAGCAGCAGCTTTTAACCGCACTGTCTTTAGTATGCACGATTTTACAAGGTTTGTCCAGCACAACATGGAAAACGGGGCTTTAAACCCGCTTCCGCAGCTTTCTGTATGTCTGCAGGAGTTTAAAATAAACCATAAATTGAAGCGGCGATTTCATATGCATTGCGGCGAGACGCTTCTGCTCCCCGTCAAATTCCTTCTGATAGTAAATGTTGTCCTGAAAATCGGGGAACTCCTGCCTTATGCCGTCCGCAATCTGTCTGAGGAAGGAAAGCCGCGGTCTTTTCATGCCGAGCATGTAGGTAAACAGCGTGTTCATGTAGTAGAGCTTTGAAAAGGCAAATTCAAATTCCTGACGGTACGGCTTGTAAAAGCCGCAGCGCCTTGCCTCCTCAATCAGGCGCTTCCCCATAAGAAGCCTTGCCTCGCACTTTTGTGCGCTAATCCCGTGTACGGTTGAGTCGTCATGCTGATAATAATAATACAGCGGCTCCTCCACCTTCTCAAAATGCGTAAAATGCAGCATCCATATCGGCGAAGCGCAATTGTCCTCATAGAAGGTCCTTTCGGGGAAACGGAGACGATGAGCGTCAATTACCTCTTTTAAGTATACCTTGATTACCATGCTTCCCGGGTTCATCACAAGCAGCTTATATTTCCGGTGGTCGATCACGCCCGTCTGCTCAGGCGTGTTGTTCGTTACGATTTTCCCGATTTTCATGCTCTGTTCATCCGTCATGCAGTAATCGCAGCCCGCCACATCCGCGCCGGTCTGCTCCGCCCTGGCTATAAGCTTTTCATACATGTCCGGCGCAACCCAGTCGTCCGAATCCACAAAGCCGATCCACCTGCCGCGCGCCGCCTCGATGCCCTTATTCCTGGCGCCGCCCTGTTTTACGTTCTCATAGGATTGTATCACCTTAAATTTCCATGGATAGTCGGACTCATATTCCTGAAGGATTTTAAGAGAGTCGTCCGTTGACGCATCGTCCACCGCGATAATCTCATAGTCTGATATAGTCTGTTTTACAAGCGAATCAAGGCAGAACCTGAGTCTGCCGCCCGCCGCCATATTGTAAACCGGTACAATAATACTAAGCTTCATACTAATCCGCCCCTTTCATCCGCTGTTACCTCTCCCTTACTATCCCGCCATCCTCGACAGTAAACACCATGTCGCATTTCTCTATCGTCTGCAGCCTGTGCGCAATGATAATAAGCGTCTTTTTGCCGTGCAGCCTGTTGATTGAGTCCATGATTGCCGCCTCCGTTTCATTGTCAAGCGCGGAGGTCGCCTCGTCCAAAATCAGCACCTCGGGGTCATGGTACAGCGCCCTCGCAATCCCGATTCGCTGCCGCTGTCCGCCCGAAAGGCGTATGCCGCGCTCGCCGATGCCTGTGAGCGCCCCCTCCGGAAGGGTTTTCACAAACCCGTCAAGCTGTGCCTCGCGCAGGGCATACCAAAGCTTATCGTCGTCAATCTCCTCCTCGGGTACGCCAAAGGCAACGTTCTTTCTTATATCCGCATCCAAAAGAAAAATCATCTGCGGAATGTAACCCACGTTTGCAAGCCACTCCCTGTAATGAAGCTGAATATCCGTGTCGTCCGCAAGCACTCTGCCGCCCTGCAGCTTCAAAAGCCCCAAAAGTATGTCGATGATCGTGGTCTTTCCGGCGCCGCTTGCGCCCTTTATGCCAATGGACTTCCCAATCGGGAAGCTCACCGTGGCGTTATCGAAAATCAGCTTGTCTGATCCGGGATAGTGGTAGGTAATCCCCTCAAGGCGGATTTCCCTTTTAACGGGAAGCTTTTCCTTTGCCGCCACCGCATAGGAAATATCCGTATGCGCCTCGTCCGTTTCTTCAATCAGGTTGTCGCTCACGTTAAAGAAAAACGGCTCGTTAAACGCCATACTCGTCATTTGATTGTTGATGCGGCTCGCCGCCGGAAGAAGCCGCATTGCCGCAATGCCAAAGGCTGCAAACAGTGACACCATCCCCGCCACGTCCACGCCCGACACGATCAGCACCATGATATAGCACAAAAGCCCCGCGATACAAACTGTTTCTATCAGAAGCTTCGGCGTGTTGTTGAACAGCGAAAAACGCTCCATTGCCTTGACATATCCCTCGCCGACCTTGCAGTATTCCCCGATGAAATACTGCTCGCGCCCCGCGACCTTTATCTCCTTTATTCCCTGAACCGTCTGTGAAATCCACGCGTACATCGACGCGCCGTAGTCCTGATTTTCTCTTCCCGTGCGGTTCATTATGGGTTTAATGATGTTTTTGATGACCACCAGCGTCACCATCAGAATGACCGCAATCACCAGCGTCATAACAGGATCCTCAATCGCAAGCGCTGCCACAAGGAAAACTGCCACTATCAGCTCCGACGCAATCTGCAGCACCGACATGATAAGCGCATACATATTGTTTACGTCCGATGTAATGCTCCTTTGAATAACAGCCGTTTCCGCATTCAGATAATACTCATACTCACGCCTCACGAAATTCTTCATCAGACTGGCTGCCGTCTTAAACTGATTGCCATACACAAAACGGTAAAGGCTTCTTTGCATGAAAAACGCAAATATATTTTTTGCGGCATAAAGCCCGATGAGAAACAGTATCGCAAGCACCGAGAACTGCACGGCGCTCTCCAAATGCAGCATATCGCAGATTTTTCGGTAGGTGTCGCCCTGCACCAGGACATCAGGATTTATGATAAGCTGCACCACGGTCATGACCATCATGACCGCCCCTGTTTCCAGCCCTGCGGATATAATCATCATCACAAGCAGCCGCGCCATCTCGCCCTTTTGCTTCCTATCCATGAGAATATTGATTTTTCTTAATATTTTCAGCATCTCAGTCCCTCACTCTTTCCCATGCCCGCAAATTTGGGTTTACGCCCGAATTTGCCGTGTGAAAATTTATTTTCACACCTTTCAATTATCTGCAAGCGTAAGCCCTGCCTTTTTGTTGAACGCATGCTTCTCCGGTTCCTCATAGGCGTCCCAAAAGGACGCGCCGAGATTAATCTTTTCCTCCACGAAATCCATGCTGTTCATCGCCGTGGTAAGGATTGATACCGCCCGCCTGATTTTAAGCCCGTCAAAAAAATTCAAAACCTCCACGGGAAACCGCCCCCGCAGCACCACCGCGTCCGGGCAAAGCGCCCCGTAGTCCGTCATATCCCTGGGATGCGGTTTAATCAGAACCCGATAGCCCTTGCAGTAACGCTCAAGCACGTCAAGACAGACCCTTTTGCGCGCCTCCTCGTCTGCGGGGTGCGGCTCTGTCAGAAAGCAGGCAAACTCCTCCCCCTCATACTTGGGCGTCAGTTGCCTTGTAAGCGCATCCGCGTCCTCGATGAACGCCTGTATCATCAGCTTTTTCTGCTGCGCCGTCAGCGCCCTCTCAAGCGGCTTCCTCGGCTCCTCCACAAAACGCGGGCAGTCCGTCGGCACAACGCTCCGGTCGTTAATCTCCATGTCAATGCAGTATTTTCCCCAGCCGTTCATGATAAAAATAACGTTCCTGCGCGAAAGCCATGCCTTAAGCTTAAAATGCGAGCTGTTTGCCACATACGCGTCATCAAGGTTTTTCAGGCAGTCAAGCCCGTCCTCCACCGCATGATAGTAAATATGCCTGTAATTCAGATAGTAGCCGACAGGATCGCTGTCGCAGAACACATAAATATCCCTATACGCCTTAAAATCAATCGTTTCCAGATACGGCGCCTCGCACTTTGCAAGCTTTTTCGTGAAAATTATGCGGTTTAGCATATGCCGCAGCAGATTGCCGTAATTTTTGCGGTATTTTGCAAGCTCCGGAAAAAATTCCTCACGCTTTTCATCCAACGAAAACACCTCGCCGAAAATTCCGGTGCGCAAAAGCCGCCCGCCCAAGCCCTCGAAATCAGTGGAAAGAGAGCTTAGCGCAATATCCGCCCTTTGGTACTCCTGCGGGCTTTCCTCCCGCTTGACCTTCATTTCCTTCAAAATCGCCACATATACATGATAAAAGGTATGGCAGACATAAATTCTGCTTTTTGTCCGGTTCATAATACGCACCTCTCACGGGTATAGGCATAGCCCTTCTTAGGTGAAATAACAGGCGCTATGCTGAGCGGACCGTCCTCGCACGGCTTCACCTCGCCCGCCATAAGCCCCTTGCTGAAGCCATACAGCCTGTGCGCCGCCTCTTTAGGGTTCCACTCTCTGATAATCGTATCGTAGGCATTTCTTCCAAGCCGCTCACGCAGTCCGTCGTCGCTGCAAAGCAGCAATACATACTCCAAAAATTCCTTAAAGCTCCCCGTCCTGTACACCAGCCCGTTCTCCTTATGCTTTATCAGAAACGGGACCGCCCCGATGCCGTGTCCCGCAACGACCGCGCATGCGCTGTTCATGGACTCGTTCAGAACTGCTCCCCAGCCCTCAAGATAATTGCTGGTAAACAGGAAAATGTCCGCCTCCTCCATGCAGCGCCTCACGTTCTGCGGTGGAAGAAAGCCGTGGAAGGTCACATACGTATCAAGCCCGCAGCGTCTTACCATACGCCTGAGCTTCCCTTCAAGCTCCCCTCCGCCCACCATGTCAAGGTGAAAGGAGATTCTCCGCCGCTTTAAATAATATGCCGCCCTGATTGCGTATTCCGGATGCTTGAGCTTCAGAAATCGCCCTGCCCACAAAAGGCGCACCTGCCTTTTGCCAAGGCTGTCCACATGCATTTTCCTGAAAAACAGACTGTCGAGCTTGTAGGTATTTACGGCGGGAAAATATCCCCACACGAATTTCTTGCCGGGATAGGCATGTACAATGTTAAAGTCCGACGCCACATATGCGCCATGGCACAAGAGATATACAGGCTTGTCCGCATACTGCGTGTGATCCTCATATTTCTTTTTCCTGCCCCGCGGGGAAATGGATTTCCACTGTCCCTCCCGATAAAGCCGCTCGCTTGCGCGGATTACGATTTTCCCCTCATTCAGCCTGGGCTTAATATAGCTCTCATCCTCCACGCCGCCAAAGACAACGACGTCGCTTTCCAAAATCAGGTCGGCGCAGATTTTGCGCTCCTCATAATACAGGCGCAGATACGGAATACTGCTGACCTCCTCCTGCCAGCCCATCCGGATTCTGTCCTCCTCCATGGGCTGTGTCTGCACAAAGGCAAAGTCCTCTCCAAGCAGCCCGTACAGCTCATTTGACATCGGAATCTGGTGATGGTTTATATAGTTAGACACTATCGTTAATTTCATGGTAAATCTCCAAAAGCCTGTTATAATTCGTTCCGGGGTCGTGGGTCGCAAGCGCGTGCAGGCGCGCATTCGCCGAAAAGTACATCGCAAGCTTGTCGTCGTCAAAAATCTGCAGGATTGCGTCCTTTAATCCGTCCGGATTATCCCTGCCATAAAGTATTCCATCCTTTTGATCCGTCAGCAGATTATGCACGCCGCCCACATCGGCGGACACGACGGGAACGCCCAAAAGCATCGCCTCACCTACCGAATTAGGTGAATTTTCGATGGCGGACGGACATAAGAAAACGTGTGTTTTTAAAAATCTTGCGCACATTTTGTCAGAGTTCAGGCGCCCCACAAATTTTACATGCTTCCCCAGCCTGTTCTTCTTAATCAGGCTCAGCAAATACTTTCCATAGCCCGAAAGCTTAATTTTATCCTGAATACTGCCGTGTCCCGTTATCACATCTCCCGCCACATATACCATCGTGTTCTCATACTTTTCCAATATTTCCGGCAGCAGCTCCAATACATAATGCAGTCCCTTAATCGGGTAATTTCCCTGACTTACAAAGAGCGAATACCGCTCGATGGTGTCAATATTCCACGTGTCCGTGTAAAACTCGCCCCGCAGCGTTTCATTCATAAAATGGTACTGCGCCTGCGGCGCAAGCTTATCCGTCATTTCCCTGTCAAAATCCGTCCTTCCGGTGACGTGTCCGACCAATGACAGCGCCTGTTCCTCATGCTCGCCGCGAAGCCTGAACTTTTCCTGCTGCTCGGCAAGTCCGTCCTTCTTAATCCTGTCCCTTAGCGTCCGCTTCTGCTGCACGTCAATCGGCAAATCCGCCATATACGCCTCCGCAATCGCGCTGCAAAGCCCCTGTATTCCTATCAGCGTGCGCTGCGGCTTGCCAAAAGCCTTAACGGCGGCAAGCGTGTGAGGATATTCAGTTCCGAAGATATGCAGCACATCGGGCTTAAAATCCTCTATGATCGCGCCCAGGCTCTCCTCAAGCCCCTCGTCGTAATTTTCCGGATGCTGCGTGTCCTCCCTGAAAATATAATAGTCAATCCCGTCCGCCACCGACTTTACAAACAGCAACGTATCGGTGTTGACCATGTTCAGGCTGTCGGATGCCGGGAAGCAAATAGCAAATGTTATGTTATTCTGATTTTGGTTCAGGACAAGCTTTCCCGCCAGTCCCGACAGCCAGCCCTCCTTCACTATAATCTTCTGTCCAAGGCTTTTTGCGATAAACGGAAGCATGATGTTGCACAACCACAGTATTCTCAATATCAACGCCCTCCTTTAGCTTTTTTGACTTTATATATCAGACTCTTGAATTTATTATAAAATACCGCCAGATATTTATTCTCCGCAATCGCGCTGCGAAGCGGCGCAAGGCTCAGCGCCATGAGCAGGCTGTATTTCCTGACCTTCCTTCTTCCCATATAATGCAGTGCGATTTCCCGATGCTGCTTTTGGGAAAGCCTTTTATTTTCCGGCGTTTCCGAGTAGCCGCCGCCCTCATATACTGCAACCGTCACGGGCGCATACCTGATTTTCGCCTTTTTTTCGTAAAAGCACCATAAAAAGTGCTCGTAATCCGCCCGCACATTGTATTCCGGCTTATATGCGCGCTCTTCAAACATTTTGTAACTGTAAAAGCAGGTCTGGTGGCATGGCACATTGCGGTAGCAGGCAAACCCGTTTATCTCCGGCGCGGCTTGAATCATTGTTCCAAGCGCCTTGTGATACATATTTCCATATATAATATCGGGCATTTCACCTTTTTTGCTTAAAATAACATCGCAGATTTTATCAAGCACATCCTCGTCGTAAAAGCTGTCGCCCGCATTCAGAAATATAAAATACTCCCCCTCGGCAAGCGCGACCGCCTGATTCATGGCGTCGTAAATGCCGCTGTCCTTTTGTTCATATATGTGAAGCCGGTCGTCGTTCACCGTCCCCGACAGCCTCTCGACGGAGCCGTCCGTGGAGCCGCCGTCCTTCAATATAATCTCAAGGTTGCCGTAGCTTTGGCAAAGCACGCTTTCCACAGTCGCCCCAAGACGCTCTCCCGCATTCAGACATACGATAATCACACTGAATTTTATATCGTTCATGGAAAATCCCTCTCTATCCCTCCTCATTGAAGAGCCATGTGCGGTATGGCAAAAGACCCACGCCCGCCTGAGCTGCTTCCCTGAGAAACAGTACAAAGTAAGCTATGCACACAAGCCCCGCAATCAGCTTAACCCTTTTTCTCACCCGCTCGTCTTCAATCTGCTTCAGCAAAAGCGGGAGCAGAAAAAGCTGTGATATGCTGAAATAATACACAATCCTTGTCACCACCGGCAGGAACGAAAAGAAGGTCGCCGCAAGAAGCGCAAGAAAATTCAATTGCCCGTAAAACCTGATTTTCCGATAATCCTTCCACCTGCCTCCAATATAATGCGCAGTCCACAGATACAGCGCAAGCACGGCAGCAATCCGCACCACGCTTGTGACGCTCATCCCCCCCTCAAGGTAAATCGTATTTTTGTAGGACGGATAAAGCGCAAGCGCAAGCTTTAGGATAACTCCACGCCCCGCAAAGCACAGGGCGCTTAACACCGCTCCGGACACGAGCATCCAACGCTTCCATTCAATTGAGGCAAGCAGATATGCGGGAATGACCAAAAGCACCGATTTATGAAACAGCGCGGCAATCAGTATGAAAAAGACAAAGCGGATATAATCCTTTTCAAGCACATACCTCATGCAGCACAGCGCTGCGGACAAGGCAAAATAATACCGGACGGTATTGAAGGTCTGGAAATAAATCCCAAGCGTCATAAACAGGAAAAAGCTCTGCGCAAAATCCGCACTGTCCCTATACAGCGTATGCAGAAACACAAGCAGCGTGACAAAGGCAAATATGGCAAAAATCGCCTCATAGCACTCCCTGCCAAACAGCGTATAAACCGCCTTCACCAAAAGGTTAAAGCCCGCCTCCGTGACCACATAGCCGCCGACATACGCCTCATGCGCCGTAACCGTATACTGCTCATAGTCGTTTCCAATGCCGTAGCGCAGCGCGGAAACGGCAAAAAGCACGGCAAAGATGCCTCCAAGATACAGCTTATTTATCCCCCTCTGCCGAAGATCGCCGTCCGTTGTTTCAGCTCCGGCAGTGCTTTTTACATGCCATGCCATAACGCACGTTATTAAAGCTAGCGCGGCATAGAAGAGCACTGAGCCTGCCTGTCCCATATCAGTAACCTCCTACCGACCTTATCCCCTTTTTCATCAGCGCAAGCGCATTCCTGCGCGGGATTTCCGCACACATCTTATCACCATGCGCGGCAATGAACCGCACCGCCATCGGGTACGCCAGCGCGCCATACAGGAAGTGGTAAAGCACGCCTCTGTCTATAAAAAATTTGTCCGTATAGCCATTAAACCATGTGGATTCCCGCTCGCGCTCAGCGCCAAGCTCTATGGGCACCGCGTACACTCTCATGCCGTATTTAATACATTCCTTCAAAAACAGGCTGTCCTCGCCGTTGCTGTACCTTGCGCCGCCGCCGAACAAAAGCGAGAATGTAATGTTTGAAGCATGAAGCCTTTCGCGCCTCACCGCAAAGGAGTACGTCGGATAGCGCCCCGAATTCCAAATGTGTACGCGGTGGCGCTTTTGGGTGTAATACGTTGCCCTCGCCTGCCCCACGCGCATGTTAAAAAGCAGAAAATCCGCCTCCGGATTTGCCTCAAACGCATCCAAAACCTTCCGCTCGTAGCCCTCGTCATACACAATATCCTCGTCGGAAAAAAGCACAATATCGCCCTCCGCCCGCATCAGCGCGTTATTGCGGCTCAAGCCCACTCCGCGCTCCGCAAAGCAGAAGCACTGTATTCTTTTATTCTTATGCCGATATTCCTGATAGTCAAAACAGTCAGTCTGATTAATGATTACGGCGTCGCTCTCAAGGTTCATGCGCTCCGCAAGCGAAGCCGCGTCCTCATTGACCGCCGACACCAATACCTGCAGCTTCACTTTTCCACGTCCTTTCCGTAATAAAGCCTCATCCAACGCCTGTCGCATTGCACAAGCGCCGCGCCCGACACCTTGCGCCCGCGTGCCGCCGCGTTATTAATTTCGTCTGTTATTTTTTCTCTGTATACCCTTCCGAAGGGCACGACTGCCAAAATAAGCGCGTTCTCTTCAAAAACCGCGCTCCCGCACACGGAAACCACATTCCGGGCAATATCCGCGTCAAGCGCTCCAAGTCTTTTGGCAAACGCGTCCGCATCCTGTCCGCCCGCCGCATCCAAAAGATATATTTTTTCAGCCCCGCTCTGCCCTTGCAGCTCTTTTAAGCTCTCCAATAACCGCCGCTCCCGGAAATCCGCCCTTACGCCGTCCTTATAGGAAAGCCCGCACACAGGCAGCTCCAAAAATTTAGCAACATCTGTTTTTGTATAAAAACGATCCCCCACCATAAAGGCAAGCGCAATGAAAAATATTCCAATTCCCGCAAATACCGCTGCTCCCAAGACTGCCGCTCTCCACGAGAAAAGCTCAACATGCTCCTTTCGTATTCCGTTATCCTCTATCTTATATATTGAGTCAAATTCGTCCATGCTCCCGCCGAATATGGCAATTGCATTTTCAAAAGCGGCGCTCACGGCACTCACCGAAGCCTCGTCGCTTCCCGTTACGGTGATGGTCAGATATCTCACATCCGATAAGATATCGGCAAACAGCATCTGCTTAACCTCTTCCCTATCGTAATCCTCTCCAAGCTCCTCCATCATGCGCCCGAGAATTAAATCCGTGGCAATCACGTCGTTCCAGGTATAGTCGTTATAGTAATCCTTTGCCTCAAGCCTGCCCTGCGCAAAGTCAATATAGTATTCCGTTTCCGACACAAGCATTGCGTTCCCTGACGCATACAAGGCAGCCGCCAGATAAAAGCCGCTGCCAAGGACTGCCCCCGCCGCCGCCAAAAGCAGCAGCCGCGGCAGCCCGCATATCAGCGTCACAAGAAGAGCCTTGCTGTCAATTCCCTGCCGTATAATCATTTCACCGTTCACATTTTTTCCTCGTCCCTAATCTGATTTGCTATTTTACGCATCGCGGTTGTCTGGTTCTCGCCTATGCCCTCCGTGCTGTCGGGCTGAAACAAAATCTTTACTGTCAAAAGCATGAGCTTCAAATCAAGCCACACGCTGTAATTTTCAATATAAAACAGGTCAAGCTTAAGCTTGTCATAGGGTGTCGTATTGTACTTTCCATACACCTGCGCGTAGCCTGCAAGCCCCGCCTTGACCTTTGTGCGGAAGGTAAATTCCGGCATCTCCTCCTGATACTGCCTGATAATCTCAGGACGCTCCGGGCGCGGACCGATAAACGACATATCGCCCTTCAAAATGTTAAAAAGCTGCGGAAGCTCGTCAATACGCACCTTTCTGATAAACCGCCCTATCGGCGTAATCCGGCTGTCGTGCTTCGAGGCGAGCCTTGCCACGCCGTCCTTCTCCGCATCTGTTCTCATGCTGCGGAATTTCAATATCTTAAATTCTCTCATGTCCCGCGTGCAGCGCACCTGACTGTACAGCACCGGACCTCCGTCATAAAGCTTTATGGCAATCGCCGTAAAAAGCATAAATGGCGATGAGATAACAAGCAGCAGCAGCGCGCATACCAAATCAATCGTTCGCTTGATAAAACGCTGCTCAATGGTCATCGCATACTCCCGCATGAGCAAAATCGGCGTGTCAAACAAATGAAGCTGCTCTGAGCCCTGCACCATTATGTCAGGGATTTTGGGCATCAGATAGACCCGCACGCCTTTACTGTAGCAGAACTTCAAAAGCTTGTTGCGAAGCCCCGTATTCATGTCCCAAAGCACCACGCCGTCGCAGCCGTCCAATATTTCCTGCTCAATTGTCCGCTGTCCCTCGCTCTCATAGATGCATTTCACAATCCGGTACTTGTCCCTGCGCGTTTCAAACTTTTTCAGAATATCCTCAACAGGGCGCTCCCCGCTGATAAACAGCAGCTTCCTCGGCGGGAAAAAACGCTTGTAAAGCCTGTGGCTTATAAGCGTCCACATGGCGGAAATGACAAACTGGCCAAGCATCATCAAAAGAAGCGGATAAGGCGTCACGAGCTGCAGCGAAAGCAGCGATATCTGAAAATACGACACAACATTGGTGCAGATAATCGAAATAACCTGCGAAAAGAACACATCCATAGGCTTGAGGTAGCCAATCCTAAGCCCTCCGTATGTAGCCGTAAAAAACAAAAGCAGCACAAAATAGACTGCTGCCAAAAGCCAGAAGCCCTTTCTGTAAAAGCTTCGCCACATACCGCTCTGCATGATATCATTATAGACCTGCTGCCACACATAAATGTACAGGGCAGTCTGAAATACAAGCCCTATCAGGGACATTTGTAAAATCACAGTCCGCTTTAACGCCTCTAACCGTCCCACTTGCCTTCCTCCGCTTTTTATAATCCTCACATTCTCCTAAATACTGCCCTAAATGCCCAAAACACCATACAGTAAATGCTTTGCGCAATCGAAAGCCTCTCGTGCCTGCGATATAAATTCCAAATTCTTTTTACTGCCTCAAGCTTGTTTGAGGAAAGCGTCCCCGCGCTCCTTCTGTACCGCACAAGACATTCGTCCAAGCCGTAGCCCGGACCATATTTTTTAAGTATATTCCACCATGTCGCCGTGTCCTCGCTTGCAATGCACGGCATCATGATATCCTCATCCGCGACAACGCTCCGGTCAATCATCACGGTAGAGGTAAAAATCGTGGTGTTCTTAAGCGCCTCTGCGTATGTGATTGTTTCCGGTACATGCACGACTTTCCCAAGCCCTCTGCCGTTCCCGTCCGCAAACTCATACCCCGTAAATGCAAAGCACTTGCCTTCGTCCATAAACTCAAGCTCAAGCTCAAGCTTCACGCTCTCCCAAATATCATCCGCGTCCAAAAAGCACAGGTAGCGCCCGCGCGCGTTCGCCGTTCCCAGATTCCTGCAGCTTGCCGCGCCGCCATTCTCCTGTCTGCGGATCAACCTGAGTCTGCTGTCCGCGCGGGCGATTTCCTCTATCGCGTCACGGCTTTTATCCGAAGAGCAGTCGTCCACCAAAATCAGCTCCCAGTTCTCATAGGTCTGCGCCTGCACATACTGTATTGTTTCCCGGATAAAGCTCTCCGCGTTGTATACCGGGACGATAATGCTCACCAAACCGTTCTCCATCAAAATTCATCCTTAACAAGATATTTTGGCCGGTTCTTGACCTCCATATACATCTTGCTCATATACTGTCCCATAATGCCTATGCAAAGGAGCTGTACACCGCCTATGAGCGAGATAATACACATCATCGACGGCCAGCCTGCCACAGGGTCGCCGTAAATCATCGCCTTAACAAAAATAAATATCATAAATACAAACGCTATCACGCAAAACAAAATTCCAAAAAATGACGCGATGGAAAGAGGCGCCGTCGAAAATGCCATAATTCCGTCCAGCGAGTACAGAAACAGCTTCCAAAACGACCATTTCGTTTCTCCCGCGGCTCTCTGCACATTCTCATATTCAATCCACTTCGTATTGTAGCCGACCCAGCCGAAAATACCCTTGGAAAAGCGGTTGTATTCCTTCATGGATAAAATAGCATCCGTTACCTGACGCGTCATCAGCCTGTAATCCCTCGCGCCGTCCACAATCTCCGTCTTTGATATTTTCCGCATAAGCCCGTAAAAGCGTCTTGCAAAAAAGGAGCGGATCGGCGGCTCGCCTTTTCTGTCCACCCGCCTTGTCGCAACCGAATCATAGCCTTGCTCAATATAGCCGTACATTTCCGGCAAAATCGCGGGCGGATCCTGCAAATCCGCATCCATGAGCACCGTAAAATCGCCCTCTGCCTTTTCAAGCCCTGCGATAATCGCCGATTCCTTTCCAAAATTCCTTGAAAACGACACCAAATGCACTCTCTCATCCTTTTCATGCAGTGCCTTTACTGCTTTTACCGTACCGTCCCTTGAGCCGTCGTTTACAAAGATAAATTCCAGCTCCACATCCTTCTCATGGAAAAAAGCCTCCTGCTTTACCGCTTCCGCGTAAAACAGCGGCACACTCTCCTCCTCATTATAGCACGGTACAATGATACTCAACAGTTTTGAATATTCCACTTAAATCCTCCATTCCTGACCGCATCTTAAACAATGCAAGCCACTAATGCCGCAATCACCTCAGAGTTGGTAGGTCTTAGATTTCTGTCCGTAAACAAATCTCCGAATACTTCCGTAAGCATATCGGCATTTCCTTTTATCCATGCTGTTTCGATAGCCGTTCTAATTGCGCGTTCCACATGTTTATCCGTAGTTCCAAAGCGTTTTGCGACCTCGGGATAGAGGAGCTTTGTCACTGAGGTAAGCATCCCGGGCTCCTTCCATGCAATCCACACTGCTTCCCGCAAATACCGGCAGCCTCTCTGCCTCGGTTGAAAGCCGGTGTGAAGCAACAGATATGTAGTACTTTCCAGCACCCTCAGCCTTGGACTTTCATCCATTCCTCTCAACCTTACGTTTGAAAATTTTCAAACTTTACCTGCCGGACAAGCGTGAAATGCTAAAGTCTGGCAGTCCTGACATTCTCCTTAAACCAATTATATGCAAGCCGGACGCCCTCGTCCAGTTCAACCTTATGTGTCCAGCCCAGATTATGCAGCTTTGTGACATCCGTCAGCTTTCTGGGCGTGCCGTCCGGCATATCGCTGTTCCAAACGATTTCACCCTCATAGCCTACAACCTGCTTTACGGTTTGGGCAAGCTCCTTTATCGTCACTTCCTTTCCCGTACCGATATTGACATGCTGCTCTCCGTCATAATTCTCAAGCAGGAACACGCACGCGTCAGCCATGTCGTCGACATACAGAAATTCGCGCAGCGGCGTGCCTGTCCCCCAAAGCTCAACACTCGCAGCGCCGCTCACCTTTGCGTCATGGAACTTGCGGATCATGGCGGGCATTACGTGTGAGCCTTCCAAATCATAATTGTCATGCGGTCCGTACAGGTTCGTGGGCATACAGCTTATAAAGTCGTCGCCGTACTGCCTCTTGTAAAACCTGCACATCTCAAGCCCCGAAATCTTTGCGATGGCGTAAGCCTCATTCGTAGGCTCAAGCGGACCGGTCAAAAGCGCGTCCTCCGGAATGGGCTGCGGCGCCATTTTAGGGTAAATGCAGGTGCTTCCCAAAAACAAAAGCTTTTTCACCTTATAATCGTGGCAGCATTTAATCACATTGCACTGTATCTGCATATTCTCATATGCAAATTCCGCAGGCGTGGTGTTATTCGCATTGATGCCGCCGACCTTTGCCGCCGCCAACACCACCACGTCCGGCTTTTCCTTTTCAAAAAAATCCCTCACCTGCTGCTGGTTCGTCAAATCAAGCTCCGCATGGGTTCTTCCGATAATATTTGTATAGCCCTTAGCCTTAAGGCTCCTTACAATGGCGGCGCCGACAAGCCCTCTGTGACCCGCTACATATATTTTATCCGACTTATTCATTCTTCCATTTGCCTTTCCTTATATTCCTCGCAGGACATTCCTGCCACCGCCTTTAAATCCGCATCCATCATCAGCTCAACAAGCTCCCTGAAGCCAATCTTTCGTTTCCAGCCAAGCTCTTTTTCGGCCTTTGCGGGATTTCCCCACAAAAACTCAACCTCGGCAGGGCGGTAAAACTCAGGGTTCACATCCACCAAAAGCCTGTCGGTTTTGGCATCGTAGCCCTTCTCACCTACGCCCTCGCCTTCCCAGCGAAGCTCAATCCCAAGCTCTCCGAATGCCGCCTCGACAAACTCACGGACCGTATGCGTTTCGTTTGTGGCAAGCACGTAATCGCCCGGTGTGCTCTGTTGGAGCATCAGCCACATTCCTTCAACGTAATCGCCCGCAAAGCCCCAATCTCTCTTTGCATTCATGTTTCCAAGCGAAAGCTTCTGCTGATTTCCCGCTATGATGTTTGCGATGGCAAGCGTGATTTTCCTTGTCACGAAATTCTCGCCGCGTCTGGGAGATTCATGATTGAACAGGATGCCGTTGCAGGCAAACATATTGTAGGACTCCCTGTAATTTACCGTTATCCAATAGGAGTAAAGCTTCGCCACGCCGTACGGACTCTTAGGGTAGAAGGGCGTTTTCTCACTCTGCGGAGCGGTTTCCGGAAGCCCTCCGAAAAGCTCCGAGGTGGACGCCTGATAATAACGGCAGTTTCCGCCGTTTACGCGGATTGCCTCGAGCAGCTTTAAGGTGCTCACGCCCGTCGCGTCCGCAGTGTATTCGGGAACCTCAAAGGACACTCCCACATGCGACTGCGCCGCAAGGTTATACACCTCCGTAGGGCGGATTTCTCCGATAATGCGCATCAGGTTTGACGAATCCGTGGTTTCTGCATAATGCAGGAAAAATTTAACCTTATAATAATCGGATTGGATCAGGTGGTCAATGCGCATCGTGTTTGAGATGCTGTGACGGCGTATCAGCCCATGAACCTCATAGCCCTTTCCCAGCAGAAATTCCGCAAGGTATGAACCGTCCTGCCCCGTAATTCCCGTAATAAGTGCAATATTATTCATAATTTCCCTCATTTCTGCGCTGCTTTTTACGCATAATGCAATGTTTGTGCAAGCAACGCTCAGTCACAAACCTGCAGAACCATCTATGTTGGTTCTTCCAACAAAGTTGGTTCTTCCAACTATGTTGGTTCTTCCTCTTTTCATTTTAAATACTGTGCAATCGCCTTTTCCCAATCGGCAAACATAAAGTCTGTCGTAAGCTTGAGCATATAATTCTCAAGCACCGAGTAAGCGGGGCGCGGCGCTACAATGCCCGTGGTGTTTTTCTCATATTCCTCGCTCGTGACGGTGACGACCTCCGTGCTCCTGCCCGCAAGCCTGTATATCTCGCGCGTAAAATCAGCCCAGCTTGTGATACCCTCGCAGGTGCCGTGGAAAAGCCCGAAATTGTCGGTAGGCAAAAGGTATTCTATCGCTCTTGCAAGCTCGTCCGCGCTTGTGGGCGAGCCTAACTGATCCCCTACCACCTTCACCTGCTCATGCGTTTGTGAACGCCCGAGCATGGTGCGCACAAAGTTCTTTCCGTCCCCGTAAAGCCAGGCCGTGCGGATGATAAAGTATTCCCTTGCAAACTCCTGCACAAAGCGCTCACCCGCAAGCTTTGTCTTTCCGTAAACCGCCTTAGGGTCGGGGCGGTCAAATTCCGTGTACGGGACAACTGCCTGTCCGTCAAACACATAATCCGTCGAAACATGTATAAGCTTTGCCCCCGCGCGCGTCGCGGCAATGCTCAGGTTTCTCGGTCCGATTGCATTGATGCGGTAAGCATTGTCCACATCCGTTTCACATGCATTTACATTAGTATGCGCCGCACAGTTCACGATGGCATAGGGTCTGACCTCATCGAGCAGCTTTAAAACCGCGTCGATATTTGTGATATCCAAATCCTTCACATCCGTGTTTACGCACTCATATTCCCTGCTGCCGGCATAAATCCGGTTAATTGCCCTTCCAAGCTGCCCGTTACAGCCCGTCACTATTATTTTTTTCACATTAATCCTCCATTTGTGTTTAAATTTATGCTTTACCTGACGCCGGAGATTTATTCCGGTTTTCATACGCAAACAGCCCGAACCTCATCAATTCGGGCTATTTTTCCCCATTTTATTCGCCAAGTCCGCCCTCAATCGCTTTAACCAACGCCGCTAAAGCATTCTGCTCGTCCTCGCCCTCGCAGATAATCTCAATCTCATCACCGTTTTTTACACATGCGCCGAGCACACTGAGCACGCTCTTTGCATTTGCGGTATTGCCATTAAAGGTAAAGGTTATCAGTGATTTATATTGCAGCGCTTCCTTGCACAGGGTGCCTGCGGGACGCAGATGCAGACCTGTCGGATTTTTAATTTTTACCTTTTGACTTACCATAGCTTTCCTCATTTCTGCTAACCTTGGTTCGCTCACTGCTTTTGTCAAAGCATAACGTTCTGAATAAGCTCCGCGAGAGCCTTTGCCTCCTTTTCAATGAGCTGCCTGTCTTTGCCTTCTATCATCACGCGGACAAGCGGCTCCGTGCCCGAGGGTCTGATAAGGACTCTGCCCTCCCCCTCGAATTTTTCATTCACGCGCGCTATCGCCTCCGCGATTTCCGCATATTCCATGTAGCTTTCCTTTTTATGGTTCGGCACCTTTGCTCCCACAAGCGCCTGCGGCAGCACCGTCATTACCGACGCCAGCTCCGAAAGCGGCTTGCCGCTTTCCACCATCACCTGAAGAAGATGGAGCGCGCTCAGCAGACCGTCCCCCGTGGTGTTCTCATCAAGGAAAATGATATGCCCCGACTGCTCGCCTCCGAGATTTGCCCCTATTTCAAGCATCCTCTCAAGCACATATCGGTCGCCCACCTTTGTCTGCTCTATATTAATACCGTTTTCCCTGCCCATAATGAAAAATCCGAGGTTGCTCATTACCGTCGCCACAATGGTATTATCCTTGAGCTGCCCCTTTGACTTCATGTGATTGCCGACAATTGCCATAATCACATCACCGTCAATCTGATTGCCGTTTTCGTCCACTGCAAGCAGCCGGTCCGCATCACCGTCAAACGCCAGCCCGACGTCCGCTTTCTCATACACCACGCGCGCCTGAAGCTCCTCCATATGCGTCGAGCCGCAGTTTGCGTTAATATTCGTGCCGTCGGGATTATTGTGGATTGCGACCACCTCCGCGCCCAGCTCCTTTAGCGTTTCCACGGAGGTATAGTATGATGCCCCCTCCGCGCAGTCGACCACAATCTTCTTTCCCGTCAGCTTTACGGGCACGGCCCTCACGGAATGGTTGATATACTCTTCCCTTGCGTCCGCGCGGTACTTTTCCCTGCCGACGCTTGCGCCTGTCGGAAAGCTGATATCCTTCATTCCGCTCTTGATCAGCTCGTCTATTTCATCCTCCATCGCATCGGGAAGCTTAAAGCCGTTTCCGTCAAAAAATTTAATTCCATTAAATTCAACGGGATTGTGCGAGGCGGAAATCACCACGCCCGCATCCACTCTGTATTTTTTTGTAAGATACGCTATGGCAGGCG
Source organism: Lachnospiraceae bacterium (assembly GCA_021202335.1). Classification (GTDB taxonomy): domain Bacteria; phylum Bacillota; class Clostridia; order Lachnospirales; family Lachnospiraceae; genus COE1. The sequence goes on along the minus strand of JAJQDE010000024.1, from coordinate 39,067 downwards.
TGGGAAGCACGCCCACGTACACCACATTCGCACCCACGGAGCACGCGCCCGCCATCAGAGCGTTTGCAAGCATGTCGCCCGATATGCGCGTATCACAGCCCACCATTATCGTAGGCTTGTGCTCCTTCTCCTTTGAAAGCACATATGCCCCCGCCTGGCCAAGCTTCATCGCAAGCTCGGGCGTAAGCTCATCGTTTGCCACGCCCCTTACTCCATCCGTTCCAAAAAGTCTTGCCATTACCATTATACCCCCATTATTCATCGTCCGAGCCATCGTCGCCTTCATCGTCCTGAATTTCCCGCAGCTCCACTGTCAGCGTGTACGCCGTGTCCGTTTCAACCGTCACATCCTCCGGAAGCTTGAAATTGAACACAACCTCACCCGTATAGCTTCCTTCCGACCACTCATCCAGCTCAAGGCTCTCAAATACCTTATCCATGTCAATAACGCCAATCACGCTGTCCTCATCAACAGCCTCAACCGCCGCCTCAGTTCCCGATATCGTTACCGTAAGCACGGCATCCTCATCGTCCTCAAATGCGCTCAGCGCCGCCTCGAGATTTTCAGGCAGCCCGTTGCTGTTAAAGCCTGCCGCAAAGTTCTTTGCCGGTATCGAGAGCTCCCTTGTCACCAGCGGTTCAATCCCTACCGTAACGCTCACGTTTCCGTTAAAGCTGCTGTCGGCAAGCTGCGTTCCCGTGGGCAGATACTTCTTAATGTTGATGATTGCGGTCACATCCTCCGTTTCATCCGCCAAACTCAGCGCCGAATCGGAAATCGTCAGCTTCGACACCGTGTCAAGCACGGACTTCTTTCCCGCAAGCATGACGGTTTCAGGCACGCTCACAATCTCACCGTTTGCAATGTAGCCGTCCGCAGGCTCATCCGCAGGCGTAAAGCTCAGCGGAACCTCCTTTGTGGCAAGGATTGTCACGGACACGTTCACGGTGGCTATATTCATCTTAACGGAGCTGCTCGTAATCTCGTTTTCATCCGCATCGTAAAGCTTCAGCTCGACGCTCGTGCTGATGTCGGAAGAATATCCGTCAATATTTGCCACAGCCGCCACATGGTCAATCTGGTCAATTACCGATTCGGGACCCGAAAGCTGCACGATGTTTTGGCTTGAGCTTACGCTTCCCACGATATAGCCGTCCGCAGGCTCCCCGCTCGTCGAAGTGCTGATAATCATTTGAACGCGTTTCATATCCTCTATCGAAAGCTTCACACTGTCAATATTGGTCTTAAACTCAAGATCCGAATTGTTCCTCGTGCTCGAAACCTCAATGCCGATTGTGTTCATGAAGGTAAGCTCCTCCATGTCCGCCACTGCCTTTATATTGTCCTTCGTAATGTAGCTTAGCACGGAACGCTTGCCGCTGACCTCAACGTTCACGGTTCCGGTATTGTCAATAATCTCATAAACCTTTCCGCTGTCGGTTATCGCCTCGTCGTTAATTATTTCCACGGCAATGTTGTTAAACTTCACCTTATCAACAGGGTCGGTAATGTTGTTTACCACAAACCACAGACCCAATGATACGATTAGCGCCAAAAGCTTAATTCCGATATTGTTTGTAATCAGAGCAGTCAGTCTGCGAATTTTACTTTTCATCCTTAGCCCTGCCTTTCCACAGCCTGCGTTTCTTTTCCTCCGTTTCCTTATTCTGTATCATATGGAGCTTTTCCCTCAAGCCGTTTGCATCCAGGTTTCTGTACAGCTCTCCCTCGTAGGTCACGCTGACGTTGCCCGTTTCCTCCGACACGACAATGGTAAGCGAATCCGTTGCCTCGGAGATGCCAAGCGCCGCGCGGTGCCTTGTGCCAAGCTCTTTGCTGATTCCCATATTGTCCGAGAGCGGCAGATAGCAGGTCGCCGAAACCACCCGGTTTCCGCGTATGATTACCGCACCGTCGTGAAGCGGCGTATTGTGCTCAAAAATGTTAATCAGAAGCTGGCTTGATATCAGCGCGTCAATCTCAATACCCGTTCTTTCATATTCCGTAAGCAGCACGTACTGCTCAATGACAATCAGCGCGCCGGTCTTTACCTTGCCCATCTCAAAGCTCGCCTTTACCAGATCGTTCACCGTCTTATCCGAAAAACGCTCCTCCGGCGCTTTCTCAAAGGGCATAAAGCCTGAAATAAAGGTTTTTCTTCCAAGCTCCTCAAGCGCGCGCCGCAGCTCCGGCTGCAAAATGACAATCACCGCAATCACGGCAATGCTAAGGACATTTTCGACAATCCATATTATGGTATTCATCTGAAACAAAATTGCCAAAAGCACAAAGACCAGTATCACGATAATACCCTTCATGAGCACCCAGACCTTTGTGTGCTTCACCCACACCATAATATAATACAACAAAAAGGATATAATGATAATTTCCACTATATCCTGCCATCTTATACTCAGACTGTGTAAAGATAACGATGAAAAATATGAACTTAAGCTATCCATAAACGTGGTCATTCTTCTTAATCCCTCTTTTGCTGTCTGACTGCCTTTTCAGGTACCCTGATTGTCTTAACGCGCTTTTGAGGCGCAGCCACCGTGTTTTTGGGAACGGCTTTCACATAATAATAATACTCGTCGTCCTCAAACTGCACATGCTCCGTCCTTGAGTAATCCACGTTAAACACGAAAAATTCAAGTATCTTCGCGATTGCCACCGCGACAAGGCTTCCAAATATCAGCCCCAAAATCGAAAGATTGGTATTATACATCAAATCTCCGAACAATAATATCAGAATATCCAAAAGCGCGCCCGTAATCATCGCTATCGTCCACGCATAATCCACACTCAGCCTTCTGATGACGTACACGGCAAGCAGCGTCGCCGTAAAGGCGACAAGCGTCACAAGCATCGCCTTGTTCCCCAGCAGACCGTCAATCACATATCTGAACTTTTCAAGCGACCCGTCCTCGTCAAAGGCGCTCAGCACGGACGCGCTGACGTCCATATAGTTCAGAGTATAGTAAACAATCACTCCTCCCGCCACCGACACCACCGAAAATGGCGTGCACACAAGACCTGCCGCAATAGGAATGACATACGGTATTTTCAGCACAAAGCAAATGGGCGTCAGAAGGATTATCAGCGTATCCCGGGGAGAAAACCGCAGATACAGGATAAACAAAAGCAAAAATAACGCAAGCGCCACGATTGCGCACTCCATGGAAAAGCTGTACAAGTGCCCGAGCGTCACCAAAGCCGCAATCAATACTATAAAGTTCATCGGCAAAAACGAGCACATCAGCGCCAATACCAAAACCACCGCAAAGCTTTTCAGCTCGCTCATGTAGCCTATGGAGCCGTTAATCACCAGCAGCGTCACCAAAGCCAGCGCGAACTTGCTCAAGGGCGTAATATACACTTCATATCTGCCGTAAAATTTCTTTAACTGTTCACGAAAAACCAACAGTCCGGTCATAGAAAACCCCCATTCTCTCCCATATCCAATCAGCAATCTAATGCTTGCCCTCCCTGTCATAGAGATAGGCAAGCCTTTTCAGATTGTTGTAATATCTTTTCAGGCTTCTTCTCGCCCTTGTATAGCGGTAGGTATACACGCCATAAGAAATAACGCCGTAGGCTGCCACAAAAATCAGATAACAGACAATCACCGACCTTCCATAGGCAAGTAAATCTATTTTATAAAGATCCGCCATAAATTCCTCAAAATCATACAGAATGAACATTCCAAACAGTATGACAAAGGCAATCGTGGCGCTTATAACGGATTTAATCACCTGAAGCCCGATATAGTCACTCCTGAAATAGCTTCCGACGGCAACATTTTTTTTGCCCTCGCACGCCTCATAGCATGCCATTTTTGTCATCAGCTTAATTCTTTCTTCGTTCAACATACGCCGTACCTATATCCTGTCGAGGAAACGCATTTTATTCCCCGACGGCTGTGTCTTTTTCGGCTCCTCAGCCTGAAGCTGCGGCTTTTTAACGGCGTTAGAGAGGTTCTTTGCCATTTCCCTTTTGCACTTCTCGCAGTATTTCCCGGAGCGAATCATTTCGCCGCAGTTTTCGCAGGGAAGCTTAACGGGCGAATCCTCCGTAAACTCAAGGCGATCCTCCCTTATCCACTGCTGTATCTGGCTTGCCTCCACGCTGCACGCCTCGGAAACCTCCTGAATATCGGCGGTGCGGTGCTCCCTGATATACTTTTTCACGTCCTGAAAGGTTTTCTCAAGCGCTTCTTTACATGAAGGGCATATAGGCGCGCCTGCAATATGATTAAAAAGCTTTCCGCATTTTCTGCAATTCCTTACATTCATATAAATCCCTCCGTTTATATCATAATTTAAAAGCCTTCCCCTATGCATAAGGCTACAAAGTAAACACGCTCAACTCCGCGGCGCTTAAGCTCTCCTGCCACGGCGTCCATTGTGCTGCCCGTTGTAAAAATATCGTCAACAAGGATAGCTTTATTTAATTTTACAACATCTGACTTAATATTAAAAGCCTTTTTCAAATTATTTTGCCTGCCGCGCGCATCTAATTTCTTTTGGGGAACCGTTTTCCGGACCCTTTTCACTAAATTTTTCCGCATCGGAATACCCGTAAGCTCGGACAGACGCTTTGCAATCAGCTCCGCCTGATTGTAGCCCCGGCTCCTGAGCCTCGATCTGTGCAGCGGCACCGGTATGATGGCATCCGCCTCCATGGCAAGAATTTTGTTTTTCAGGCGCCTGTATATATCCTCCGCATAAAAATCCGCATATTCGCAGCGTCCCTTGTATTTAAAGCGGTATATGCTGTTTTTCATGCTCTGATAATCATAGAGCGCAACGCCCCTGTCAAATATATGCCCCTCGCTCATGCATGCAGTACAGAAAACCTCCGTGTCCTCCTTAAGCTGTCTGCCGCACCTTCTGCATGCCGGCTCTGAAATATAACGGATTTTCCCCGCACATGCCCTGCATATCCTTCCGGTGCCCGCAGGCACTATCCCGTCGCAGACAGGGCAGCGCAGCGGAAAAAGCAGATTTATTAAAATATCTCGCATATTCTGTCCTTTAATCCCGTATATCGTTTCTGTTCGTTTTCGTTTGCTATCATCTGCCGGACCGTTTCACGGCTTCCGAGGATTGTCACACAGCTTTTGGCTCTTGTGACGCCCGTATACAGCAGATTCCTGTTGAAAAGCATTTTAGGTCCCGCAAGCAGGGGCATTATTACGGCAGGGTACTCGCTTCCCTGCGATTTATGAATTGTAATCGCATAGGCAAGCTCGATTTCGTCCAAAGCATTGATGGAATAGGTCACGCGCCTCAAATCGTCAAACTCCACCAGCACTGTCCTTGCGGTTTCGTTGATTTCCTTTATAATACCGATATCCCCGTTAAAAATTCCCTGCCCGCTGTCCACCGCAATGCCGTATTTGCTTACAATCTCCCATTCAAGCTGATAATTATTTTTTATCTGCATCACCTTATCTCCAAGCCGCAGCATGGTATCTCCATGCGCAAGCTCAGGCTTGCCTGCTGCCGGCGGGTTCAGATACTGCTGAAGGATTTTATTGAGCGCTTCCACGCCGAGCGCGCCCTTGCGCATCGGAGTCAGCACCTGAATATCATACATTCCCGCCTGAACATACCGTTGAAGCTTTTCCGTTATCAGCAAAATCATATGCTTGTAAATCACATTTACATTATCGCGCTCCAAAAAGAAAAAATCCCTGCTCTTGTTATCGAGCGTTATTTCCTTCCCCTCGTTTATCCTGTGCGCATTCACGACGATATCGCTCTCGCCCGCCTGACGGAAAATCCTCGACAATACAACCGACCTGATTTTGCCGCTCTCCATCAAATCCTTAAGCACCTGCCCCGCTCCGACGGAGGGGAGCTGATTGCGGTCGCCCACCATGATAAGCCTTGTCCCCGGCGCAATTGCCTTCAGCAGGGATTGAAACAGGTAGATATCCACCATCGACATCTCGTCAATTATAATGACATCCGCCTCCAAAGGATTAAGCTCGTTTTTTTCAAAATGCGCCGCCGTATTTGCCCTGTCCTCCTCCGGCACCGTGCCGTTAAGCTCCAAAAGCCTGTGTATAGTCTTTGCCTCAAAGCCCGTCGCCTCTGTCATGCGCTTTGCAGCGCGCCCGGTAGGCGCCGCAAGGAAAATGTCAAGCCCCTCGTCCTCGAAGTAACGGATAATCATGTTTATTGTAGTGGTTTTTCCCGTTCCGGGCCCTCCGGACAATATAAAAATACCGTTTTCCACCGCACTGATTACGGAGCGCCTCTGCAGCTCATCAAGCTCCATGCGGTTTGCTTCCTCAAGCCTCTTAAGCTTATCCTCCAGCCGCTCCTTCTCCATATCGGTAAGCATGTCCGCATCGCCAAACGCCCGCTGCAGCTCAAAAAGCATCCTCGCACAGTTCAGCTCCGCATAGTAAGCGGCCTTGGAGTATACGCACCGCTCCCCGTCCTTCTCCTTTATGACGATTTTCCTGTCAATCGCAAGATTTTCAAGCTGCGGCTCAATCTGCTCCCGCGTAAGCTCCAGCATTGCCGCCGCCCGTTCCAGCAGCGCTTGTGCGGGAAGATACACATGCCCTTCAGCCCCCGCCTGAACAAGCGTATACAGCATACCGCTGCGTATACGGTAATCGGAGTCCGTGTGTATGCCGATTTTTGCTGCAATCTCATCGGCGATGCGAAATCCTATCCCTGAGATATCCTCGGCAAGCCGATAGGGATTTTCCTGCATCACCTTATAAAGCCCCATACCGTACTGCTTGTATATTTTGAGGGAAAGCGCGTTTGTGATGCCATATTTTTGGAGAAAAATCATCGCCTCGCGCACATCTCTTTTCTCCTCGACCTGTTCCACTATTTCCCTTGCCTTTTTTTCGCTGATGCCCTTTATCTCCGCAAGGCGGTGAGGCTCCTCCTCAATAATGCGGAAGGTATCGTCGCCAAAGCGCCGGACAATCCTTGCCGCAAGCGCGGCTCCCACACCCTTGATCGCACCCGAGCCAAGGTAACGCTCTACCGCAGCCGCATCCTCCGGCTCCACCACACAAAAACGCTCTGTCTTAAACTGCCTGCCGTATACCGCATGCTCCACATATTCTCCCTCGGCCTCGATGCACTCGCCCTCGTCAATATTTGTGAAAATCCCCGTGCAGGTAATCTGCAGCCCGCCCGCCGCAAGATTGAGAACACTGTAACCGTTTTGCGGATTTTTATATATAATGTGCTCAACAAAGCCCTTAAGCGTTTCCAAGCACGTCCCTCCTTTGAATCCGTTGCCTCAAACAGGAAAAAAGCCGAACCGCAAAGCTTTCGGTCCGGCTGTCTGTTATACTTCCTCCGCAGAAACGATATCTGCTCCTATACCATAATTGCGCTTCATCTGTTCATAAAGAATATTTGCAAGCCCCAAGCCGTCTCCGGATGTCGCCTCATCGCACAGCTCCTGAACCGCAAAGTCCTTAAAATAATCCACCATTTTTGAAGCGTATCCGTCCTCCTCGTCCTCATCCGAAAACACCTTTGTGGTTTCCAGCATGGCGTCAAATACCTGCTCCAAAAAGTATGACTCAAACTCCTTGCAGGCATCCATCAGCTCATCCTCGTCCGTGGACGAAGCCGCGCTTTCGAGCGTCGTCTTAAGCGCGCTTGCATTCTGCGACGACGCCTGACTTGTCAGATAATCGGCATACGCCGAACCTACTCCGCTAATATCCATACTATTCTCCATTCTAAGTTTTATGCTATTTCTTCAACTGGTTCGCCTGCTGCAGCATCTCATCAGAGGTCGTGATAACCTTTGAATTCATTTCGTATGCTCTCTGCGCCACAATCAGATTTACCATCTCATCGGCCACCTGCACATTAGAGCCTTCAAGATATCCCTGTATAATAGTGCTCTGCGGCAGACTCTCGTTTTCCGCCTCGTTCATCGCCTCGCCGCTCGCATCCGTCACCGCATAAAGGCTGTCGCCCTCCTTGCTCAGACCCGCAGGATTATTAAACTGCCATAAGCCGAGCGTGATATCAAGGCTCTGCGCCACGCCGTCGTCATCCGGGTACATGAGCGTTCCGTCCTTTGAAACCGTAATCTGACTGTACACATACTCATCACCGTCAAGTACAATCGTATTGCCCTCCGAATCAAGCACCGGAATTCCGTCGGTAGTGGTAAGAATCAGCCCGTCCGTGCCTACCGCAAACACAAAATTACCGTTCCTTGTATAATATGTTTCGCCGTCCGTTCCCAAAATACCGAAAAAGCCGTCGCCGTCAATGGCAAAATCAGTATCGCCGTCCGTTTCGTAAAGGCTTCCCTGTGTGAAAACCGATGTAATCGATGAATTTCTCACGCCCAGCCCGACCTCCGCGCCGATGGGCTTCTGCTCCATATTCGCCGTGGTGCTCTTTGTCTGGATTGTCTGATACAAAAGCGACTTAAATTCCATAACCTCCGTCTTATAGCCGGTTGTGTTCACATTTGAAAGGTTATTCGCAATATTATCCACGTTAAGCTGCTGCGCGATCATGCCGGTCGCGCCTGTCCACAATGATCTGACCATGCTTTATTCCTCCTTATAATCTGATTAACTCCATCGATTTTTCCAGCGAATCATCAAAGGTCGTAATCATTTTTTGATTTGTTTCATACTGTCGGGAAATCGTAATCATGTTTACCATTTCCTTTACCACGTTGGCATTGGACATTTCCAAATAGCCCTGATAAACATTCGGATCCTCAGTGTCGTATGACACCGCGCCATCCTTAGCGTCCCACATCGTTTCCCCGTAATGAGTCAGGTAATTAGTGTCCTCAAAGCTTGTAATTTTCAAGCTCGCAACAAGACTCCCGTTCTGATATATATTGCCCTCGCCGTCAATGACCGTGCTTTCTGCGGTGGTCGAAAGCTGTATCCTGCCGTTCTCGCCGAGAACATAATCTCCGTCCTTCGTCACAAGCCAGCCGTCCTTCGTCACCGTAAAATCGCCTGCACGCGTGTATTTCGTGGAGGTTTCACCCGCCTTGTTGGTAAATTCAATATTAAAGAAGCCGTCGCCGCCCAGCGCCAAATCATATGTGTTATCCGTTATCCTGAGCGAGCCTTGTGAAAAATCAGTATATGTTTCGCCTATCTTCACTCCGAGGCTCATATTCCCCAGCTCCTTTGGCACATTCGGATTTTCCGACAAATCCTTGATTTTCACCGCCATAACCTCATCGTAAGCCTGACTCGTGGAGCCTTCCTTTTTGTAGCCCGTAGTGTCCGCGTTCGCAAGATTGTTGGACATAATGTCCATCCTGTACTGCTCGTTCAGCATGCCGGTATATGCCGTGTATAAACCTCTAAGCATCCGTTAATCCTCCTTATCAAAATCAAAGCTCGTCCCGGGCGCCCGCCAAAAATTCAACATACTTGCCCGTTCCGATTGCGACTGCGGTCATTGGATCCTCCGCCGTCATCGTGTTTATACCTGTTCTTGACTCTATCAAATCCTCCAGCCCGCGAAGAAGGCTTCCTCCTCCCGTAAGCACAATGCCCCGGTCGGCAATGTCCGCCGCAAGCTCCGGCGGGGTTTTCTCAAGCACACTGTGGATTGTGTCGATAATCTGCGCCGTTGTTTCGCGCAGCGCCTCCTCCGTTTCCTCCGACGATACCCGGATTGTCTTTGGAAGCCCCGTGACTAAATTACGACCCCTGACGTCCATGTAGTCCACCTCCGGACGCTTAAAGGCTGAACCGATTTTAATTTTAATATCCTCCGCAGTCCTCTCGCCGATGAGAAGATTGTGCTTCTTCCTCATGTAGCGCACGATTGCCTCGTCAAAGTCGTCGCCCGCTATCTTGATGGACGCGCTGACTACCGTGCCGCCCAATGAGATAACCGCGATGTCCGATGTGCCTCCGCCGATATCGACAATCATATTGCCACAGGGCTTTGAAATATCAATACCCGCGCCAATTGCCGCAGCTATAGGCTCCTCAATAATCTTTACATCTCTTGCCCCTGCCTGATAGGTGGCATCCTCAACCGCCTTTTTCTCAACCTCCGTAACTCCGCTGGGCACACACACCGCGATAATCGGCTTTCGGAAGGTTTTCCTCCCAAGCGCCTTTTGAATAAAGTGCTTCATCATCTGCTCCGTCACCTTATAATCGGAAATAACTCCCTGACGAAGCGGTCTGACGGCAATGATGTTTCCGGGAGTTCTTCCCAGCATCAGACGCGCGTCCTCCCCGATTGCCTTTATTTTATCCGTGTCCCGGTCAAACGCCACCACTGACGGCTCCTTCAAAACAACGCCCTTGCCCCTGATGTAAACCAGTATGCTGGCGGTTCCCAAATCTATTCCAATATCTGTATATTGCATGGCTGCTGCCCCTTTCATTCCGATTGATAACGTCGCTTTCCATATCCGTTTCACAATAATAAACGACTTTATGCCGTTCACTGCGATTCATGGTCTTAATGAATTATTATAACAGTTTCGTCTTAGCCTATTCCAATGCGACGCACTATGTCCGCGTACATTATAACCTAATTCAGCCAATTTTCAAAGGGTTTTCACGCTTTTTTTATTTTTTTATTCACACTACCGCATTTCACGCCTTATTTTATATATCGGACATATTCCTAAATACTTTAGCCCGGATTTTTACGGCGTATTTTTTGCGCGCTCCAGCATTTTTTTCACATAAATTCCCGTATAGGAGCGTTCGTCCTCCGCAAGCTTCTCCGGCGTCCCCTCCGCAATCACGGTGCCGCCGCCGTCGCCGCCCTCCGGACCGATATCGATAATGTAGTCCGCAGTTTTTATCACGTCAAGGTTATGCTCAATTACAACCACCGTATTGCCGCCCTCCGCAAGCCTTTGCAGTATCTCCACAAGCTTATGGACGTCCGCAAAGTGAAGCCCTGTCGTAGGCTCGTCAAGAATGTAGATGGTTTTCCCCGTGCTCCTGCGGCTAAGCTCCGTCGCAAGCTTAATCCGCTGCGCCTCGCCTCCGGAAAGCGTGGTGGACGGCTGTCCAAGCTTAATATAGGAAAGCCCCACATCATACAGGGTTTCAATCTTCTTTCTAATGGAAGGAACAGGCTCAAAAAATTTAAGCGCCTCCTCAACCGTCATGTCGAGCACATCATAAATGCTCTTCCCCTTATATTTGACCTCAAGGGTCTCACGGTTATAGCGTTTCCCCTGGCACACCTCGCAGGGCACATACACGTCCGGCAGAAAATGCATCTCGATTTTGATGATACCGTCGCCGCCGCATGCCTCGCAGCGCCCGCCCTTGACGTTAAAGCTGAAGCGCCCCTTTGTGTAGCCGCGCGCCTTCGCATCCTGCGTCGACGCAAACAAATCGCGTATCTGATCAAACACGCCCGTGTAGGTCGCGGGGTTCGAGCGCGGCGTCCTGCCTATGGGCGACTGGTCGATATTGATAACCTTGTCAAGCTGCTCTGTCCCCTCTATTTTTTTGAATTTTCCGGGAATCGTGCGTGCGCGGTTCAGCTTTTTTGCAAGGTATTTATATAAAATTTCATTTACAAGCGAGCTTTTGCCCGAGCCTGACACGCCTGTCACGCACGTAAATACGCCAAGCGGGAATTTTACGGTTATGTTTTTAAGATTATTTTCCGCCGCACCCCTGACGGTAAGCCAGCCGGCGGGCTTTCTTCTGACGGCAGGCACGGGAATCTGCAGTCTGCCGCTTAAGTATTGACCTGTAATCGACCGCTCCACCTGCATAATCTCCTGCGCCGTTCCCTGCGCCACGACCTCGCCGCCGTGCTCGCCCGCTCCCGGTCCGATATCCACCACATGATCCGCCGCAAGCATGGTGTCCTCGTCATGCTCTACGACTATCAGAGTATTCCCAAGCTCCTGCAGATTTTTGAGCGCTGAAATAAGCTTGTCGTTATCGCGCTGGTGAAGCCCGATGCTCGGCTCGTCCAAAATATAACAGACTCCCACAAGCCCCGAACCAATCTGTGTAGCAAGCCTGATGCGCTGCGCCTCGCCGCCCGAAAGCGTAGCCGTGCCTCTTGCAAGGCTTAAATATTCCAGACCCACGCTCGCCAGGAAGCCTACTCTTGCCTTGATTTCCTTTAATATCCTTTTCCCTATAAGCTGCTGCTGACTTGTAAGCTCCATCGTGTCGAGAAAATCATAAAGGCTTCCGATGGACATCGAGGTTATCTCGTGGATGTTTTTGCCGCACACGGTAACTGCGAGCGAGCTTTTCTTCAAACGCCTTCCCCCACATTCCCGGCACGGCGTGATGCGCATAAAGGTTTCGTATTCGCTCTTTGTGATTTCGGAGGCGGTTTCACGATATTTGCGCTCCACGTTTTTAATCAGCCCCTCAAAGGCAATCGGATATCTGCCCTCACCGCGCTGCCCCTTATAGTAAACAGTGACGGTCCTGCCACCCGTTCCGTTAATCAGCATATCACGCACCTCGTCCGAAAGCTCGCAAAAGGGCGTGTCAAGCGAAAAGCCGTACTCCTTGCAGAGCGCCTGCAAAATCGCATTCGTAAAGCTCCCTTTATCCGCACAGGACTGCCAGCCCATAACCGTAATAGCGCCCTCATTTATGCTAAGGGTTTTGTCGGGTATCATAAGATCCTCGTCAAACTCCATTTTATAGCCAAGCCCCACGCACTCAGGACACGCACCGAAGGGATTATTGAAGGAAAAGCTTCTGGGCTCCACCTCGTCAATGCTGACGCCGCAGTCAGGGCACGAAAAGCTGTCCGAAAAGTTCAGAGTTCCGCCGCCTGCCACATCAACAAGCAGCAGTCCGTCGGAGAGTGCCATAACGTTCTCGATAGAGTCCGTGAGTCTGCGCTCAATGCCCTCCCTGACCACAAGCCTGTCAACTACTATCTCTATATTGTGCTTGATGTTTTTGTCAAGCTTTATCTCCTCCGACAAGTCGTACATGCTTCCGTCAACGCGCACTCTTACATATCCGCTTTTCTTAGCGCGGTCAATCACCTTTGCGTGCTCGCCCTTTCTTCCCCGCACAACAGGCGCCATAAGCTGGATTTTCGTACCCTGTTCAAGGCTCATCAGTTGATCCGTCATTTGGTCTATGGTCTGGCGCTTAATCTCTCTCCCGCATTTCGGACAGTGCGGAATACCAATCCGCGCATACAAAAGCCTGAAATAATCATAGACCTCCGTCACGGTTCCCACGGTTGAGCGCGGGTTTCGGTTCGTGGATTTTTGGTCTATGGAAATGGCGGGAGAAAGCCCCTCGATGCTGTCCACATTCGGCTTTTCCATCTGCCCCAAAAACATTCTCGCATACGAGGAAAGCGACTCCATATATCTGCGCTGTCCCTCCGCATATATGGTATCAAAGGCAAGCGAGGATTTTCCTGAGCCGGAAAGCCCCGTCAGCACCACGAATTTGTTTCGCGGTATATCCAGATTGATATTTTTAAGGTTATGCTCATTTGCGCCCCTTATCCTTATTACTTCCCCCTTCGGAAGCATTTTTAATTCCTGTTCGTTCATATTAATCCCTCATTTCTGAGCTTCGCCAACTATTCCATTTTTCCAAGCATCGTTTTAAGCTCAAGCATTTTATCGCGAAGCTCTACCGCCGCCTCAAAGTTCAAATCAGCCGCCGCCCTGCGCATATTCTTCTCCACCGTCGCTATAAGCTTTTTCAGCTCCTTCTCATCCATGGATTCAGGATCCTTCTCAAACACCTGCTCCTCCTTCGCGACAGCCTTTGAAATGCTTATCAGATCGCGCACCGCCTTTTTGATGGTCTGCGGCGTGATATTATGCTCCTCATTGTATTTTTGCTGTATTTTGCGCCTGCGCTCCGTTTCGTCAAGCGTTTCACGCACGGAATCCGTTATCACGTCCGCGTACATTACCACGTGCCCCTGCGCGTTCCTCGCCGCGCGCCCAACGGTCTGTATCAGCGATGTGGCGGAACGCAGAAAGCCCTCCTTGTCCGCGTCAAGGATTGCGACAAGCGAAATCTCGGGGATATCCAGCCCCTCTCGTAAAAGGTTGATACCCACTAAAACGTCAAACACGTCAAGGCGCATATCTCTTATAATCTCCGACCTCTCCAGCGTATCAATGTCGGAGTGCAGATATTTTACGCGTATGCCGACCTCGCTTAAATACTTCGTCAAATCCTCCGCCATATGCTTTGTGAGCGTCGTCACTAAAACCTTGTTGTGGTTTTTCGTCTGCTCGTTTATGCGCGATATAAGGTCGTCAATCTGCCCCTCGACAGGACAAACGATAATCTCAGGATCCAAAAGCCCCGTCGGTCTGATAACCTGCTCTGTGCGCAAAAGCTCATGCTCGCCCTCGTAAACGCCGGGAGTTGCCGACACAAAAAGCATTTGGTCTATCTTCTGCTCAAACTCCTCGAATTTAAGCGGTCTGTTATCCAAAGCGGAGGGAAGCCTGAAGCCATACTCCACGAGTGTATTCTTGCGCGAACGGTCGCCCGCGTACATTCCGCGTATCTGCGGTATCGTCATATGCGACTCGTCCACTATGATAAGAAAATCGTCCGTAAAGAAGTCCAAAAGACAGTACGGCGGGTCGCCCTCACGCGTGCCGTTCAAATGCCTTGAATAATTTTCAATTCCCGAACAGAAGCCCGTTTCCCGAAGCATCTCCACGTCAAAATTCGTGCGCTCGGATATGCGCTGCGCCTCAAGGAGCTTGTCCTCGCTCTTAAAGTACCGCACGCGCTCCTTCATCTCCGCCTCAATATTTTCACACGCCGTCTTTATCCTCTCGGGCGCAACCACGTAATGCGACGCGGGGAAAATCGTGACATGCTCAAGCGTCGCCGTGACCTTGCTTGTCTCGGGATCTATTTCACATATACGGTCTATCTCGTCGCCAAAATATTCTATGCGGATAAGGCTGTCGCCGCCCTGCGCGGGATTTATGTCCACAACATCCCCATGCACGCGGAAACGCCCGCGCTCAAGGTCAATGTCATTCCTGTCATACTGCATCTCTATCAGTGCGCGTATGACACTGTCCCTATCCTTTTCCATGCCGGGGCGCAGAGAAAGCATCATGCCCTGATACTCGTCGGGGCTTCCCAAACCGTATATGCAGGACACGGACGCGACAACGACCACATCCCTGCGCTCAGTAAGCGACGCCGTAGCCGACAGCCGCAGCTTGTCTATCTCGTCATTCACCGCGGAATCCTTTGCAATATAGGTGTCAGACGATGGGATATAAGCCTCCGGCTGATAATAGTCATAGTAGGACACAAAATACTCCACCGCGTTTTCAGGGAAAAATTCCTTCATTTCGGAGTACAATTGTCCCGCAAGGGTTTTGTTGTGGCTGATGATAAGCGTGGGCTTATTTAGCGCCGCAATCACATTCGCCATCGTGAAGGTCTTTCCCGAACCCGTAACCCCCAGTAAAGTCTGGAATTGATTGCCTTCCTTGAAGCCCTTCACGAGCGCCTCGATTGCCTGCGGCTGGTCACCCGTGGGCTGATATGGAGCGTGAAGCTTGAAGTTCATTTTATGAAGCCTCCATTCTTACTCAAGCCTGCAAATTCATAATGAGCTACGCTCATTTTGCGTAAGCACAATATTTGCAAACCAACTTGTTGGTTTTATTTTCCTCCACAAATGTATAAATCAGCGCAAAAAAAGAACAAGCTGCGCGTCTGTTTTATAGTATACGATTATGAGGTTCTGCGCCAGCAGGTTCTCATAATATAGAATATAATTCCTATACTACTACAAAGCGCGCAATTTGTCCATTGCGTGTGAGACTGCAAAAAAGTAAAGCCTTTATGATGAGTCGCTATCTTTATCATAAAGGCTTTTAACAATTTTCATTTTCCTCTCGGCGTGATTGCGTAATCCACTCTGCAACATCTTCTTCAGACATTATCCCTATTTTTTCAGCCTCACCCTGTCTCCTGCTGAAACTCCCAAAACAGCACGGATATTCTTTGGTATCGTAACCTGTCCTTTAGACATCACTCTTGCATCGTTTACTAAAATTGCATCCATAGTCCGCGCCTCCTTAAGTAGGAAAGTAGGATTTCCCTACTTTTATTATATGCAAGTTTCTCGCTGAAATCAACTGTAATTTACGCTAAAAGCTACTCGGCGTATACCTTACCGTAACAACAATTACACTTCTGCTCTGTTCGTCAATTCTATATATAATAGTAAAGTTCTTAATTATCCAAAATGCTTCCTCCTACTCCTTCTCATACTCCGGCTGCCATGCCGCAAATCCCGCAAGCGCCTCGTCTGTACGGTTGTAATAGCGAGTGCCATAATTCAGCTTTTCGATTTCCGCCATATCCTCATCCGTCAGCTTAAAATCAAGGATATCAAGATTATCCCGAATATGCTCTGCATTTTTACTGCCCGGAATCACCACAAAGCCCATCTGCGTGTGCCAGCGGAGAATAACCTGCGCCGGAGATTTTCCGTATTTCTTCCCAAGCTTTGCAAATACCGGCTCGGCAACCAGCAGCTTGTCACCGTGTCCCAAAGGATACCACGACATCAGTTTGATATTATATTGTTCCAGTTCCTTTCGAAGCTCCTCCTGTGTAAAATACGGATGCGCCTCCACCTGTATAAACTGAGGGACAATCTCCCATTTCGTTTCAAGCTCCGCAAGATATTTTCCCTCAAAATTGGAAATGCCAATCGCCTTTGCCTTGCCGTCGCGATATGCTTTTTCAAGCTGTCTGTACCCTGCAAGCCAGTTCCCGGCAGGCTGATGGATGTACAGCAAATCCACATAATCCACGCCAAGCCGCTCTAATGTTTCATCGACTGCATTTTCGTTTTCATATTCGCTCGCCCAAAGCTTGGTGGAAAGAAAAATCCTTTCCCGTGGAACTCCGCTCTCCTTTATCCCGCGCCCGACCGCTCTCTCATTGACGTAGGCATTTGCCGTATCAATACACTCATAGCCCATTTTGAGTGCCTCCCTTACGCTGTTTTGGGCGTCAGCCGGAGCAATAGTATAAGTCCCGATGCCGATTATCGGGCATTTACCGCCATTATTCATTGTTACATATTCCATTTTAATCCTCCATTCCAATTTTTCATTTTCTGTACGGCTCTAAAGCCGCCTTGATTACCGTGTCGCAAAAGGCATCTGTCTTGTCCGTTCCCTTTACGCCACCATCCGTCATGCACCACGCAATCATCAGCCCGTAAAGCTCAGCGTTAAAAAACAGCGCAAGGTCATCAATCGGCAAATCGCCCTTTAATTCCCCGCGCCTTACGCCCTCGCTCAAAACCGACTGCATGGCACGGTAGTCGTAGCTGTACTTGGTCGTTTCCTCTCCGTTCAGCAGCATACTGGTGGGAGAAAGGTTGTTTTTCGTCCACTGCCTGCATATTTCAATTCCCGTTTCCTCAATGCCTCCAAGAAAACCTCTGCAATAGCAGCGCAGCCGTTCCAAAATGTCTTTATCCTCCATCTCATTCACAATTTCCGCCAAACGGCAGAAATCTGTACGGTTTAATTCCTCCACCACATCTTCCTTCCTTTTGAAGTATGTGTAGAAGGAACCCGTGGAAACGCCTGCTTCCTTGGCAATATCGTCTATGGATATGTTTTCAAAGCCATTTGCGGAAATCAGTGCCTTCGCCGCCTCCATGATTTTCTTCTTTGTTTCCACAGCACGGATTTGTCGGTTTGTCATGCTTTCCCTCATTTCTCTTAAGCTGCTTTCATTATACCACAATGTTGAATATAATTCAATGAATTTCATTCAATTTTATAAAATTTTCACTATAATACATATCAGCTTACACGCAACAATTTATCTCTCCACGCTCCGAATTTTTTTGTCAGCTTTCCCAAATTAAATCCTACCAAAAACGATGCTATAACCGTTCCTATACCAACGCTTCCCAATCCGTGAAGGGCAATCAGGCACACTATCAGAGAAATCAGTACCATACTCACATCAAACCCTATTTTTACTTTCGGGAACTCTATTTTCGTTATCCGTGAAACCGCCTGCATAGCTCCCTCTCCGGCAAGCGGCATAATATCGGCGGGCAGATAAAAGAAAATTCCCACGGCTATCAGAATTGTGCTGATAAGCATCAATATTATCCGAAGCCCCATATTGTCAACAGGCGGCAGCATATTTGCCAAATAATTGCATAAGGTTGTAAATTTGCCAAACACGATACCCACAACAATCTGCAATAAATTTACCGGTTTAAAATCCTTTCGTAACAGTATTATCTGCCGAAGCACAAGAAAAACATGAAATAAAATAGTGGCATTTCCCATTTCAATCCCGAATACACAGGTAATCGTATACGGAATTGAGCTTACGGGAGATACTCCCAGATTGGATTTTACTGAAAGCGATATACCCATAGTCATTATAAAAAAGCCGAGAATATATATAACAAATCTCCGCCCAAAAGCTTTGTTTCTTATCATTATGTTCGTTACCTCCGGTTAATCAGCATTAAATTTACTCTAATATCGCAGGAACCGCACGGAAGCCCTTAGCCGTCCGAAAATAACGCCTGCCGAAGCTTCATTTCCCCGGCAGGCGCTATTATTATATACTATATAAGCATTATAACGCAGGTCTGCAAGCCATCACAGAAGCTTTGTTATCATTGCCTCCTGCTCGCGCTCCTTCTTAAACATTGCAATCTGAGCGCTCTGAACTGCTTCGTCGCGGCGCAGATCCGTGACTGCCTCGCCCACATCCAAATCCTCTATGCGGCTTTGCGCTGCCGTCATGTTCTCATAAGCGACCTGATTTGCACGCTCTCTTGCGGCAAGCCCGTTTGCGTTTGCGCCCACCACGCTTCTGTCAGCGCTCACCTGCTCAATCGCCCTGTCAATCGCATCCATATCAATACTGTCGCCGGTCACGCTGAAGCCTGATAAGCCAAGCGCGTCAAGCCTTGCGCTCTCAAGCTTGATTTCGCTTCCCTGCCCCGTAGGATTGCTTGCAATTTCCATCGTCGCATAGCTTCCGTCCATAAGCTTTGTCTGATTGTAAATCGTATTCTTCGCGGACTCATCAATCCCCGCAAGCTGCTGATTAATCTGATCCTGCAAAGCCTGCTTATCCGATGAGCTGTTTGTGCCGTTTGCCGCCTTAACCGCAAGCGACTTGATGCTTTGCAGTCTGTCCAAAATGCTGTCATACGCGCCATCGGATATCTTCGTGGCATTAATTCCCTCACGGGTATTTTTCGCCGCCACCTTCGTGGCGTTTGCATTTGCCTTCAGCTTGTTGGCAATCGCCATAGACGCCGCGTTATCCGAAGCCTTGTTCACTTTCTTTCCGCTCGCTATCTGTCCATAGCCTGTCACGGAATTAATTTTGGTAATCGTGCTCATGCAATCACTCCCTTCTGCAAATCTGAAATTGACACTTTTCTAATTACATAATACAATATTCCCAACGTGTTTAGCAAGAAAAAAATTTCTGAAAACATTTTTCTGAAAACATTTTTCTATAGCCTGCCCTTAAAATCCTCATACCCAAAGTGCTTTACCGTCTTAAGCGCCCCGCTCTCGTCAAGCGCGGCAATATCCGGCAGAGGCATCCCGTTAAAGGTATTGTTTTTTACCATTGAATAAATCGCCATATCACCAAAAACAAGCCTCTCTCCCGGCTTAAGCTCATGGTCAAAGGAATAATCCCCGATAATGTCGCCCGCAAGGCAGGTAGGGCCTCCAAGCCTGTACGTGTACGGCTTTTCCCCGGCTTCACCGCTCCCGTAAAGAGGCGGGCGGTAGGGCATTTCAAGGACATCCGGCATATGACATGCCGCGGATGTGTCCAGGATTACATTCGTTACAGTGCCGTTTTGCACAAGCTCAAGCACCTCTGTCACCAAAAAGCCCGCATTCAGCGCAACTGCTTCCCCCGGCTCCAAATAGACCGTCAAATCATATTTCTCCCGGATTCGCCTGATAAGCCTTATCAGCCTGTCAACGTCATAGCCCTCTCTTGTAATATGGTGTCCGCCCCCGAAGTTCAGCCATTTCATCTTATATAAATATTTGCCGAACCTCCGCTCCACCGCCTCCACAGTCTGCTCCAGCGCGTCCGCGTCCTGCTCGCACAGACAATGAAAATGAAGCCCTGAAATTCCCTCAAGCGCATCCTCCTCAAAATCTGCCGCAGTAACGCCCAGCCGCGAGCCGGGCGCGCACGGGTCATAAATTGCGTGCTCCTGCGTCGAACATTCCGGGTTAATCCGTATACCACATTCCTTTCCCGCCGCCAAAGCCCTGTCCCGGTATTTTCGCCACTGTGCAAAGGAATTAAAAACAATGTGGTCGCAGATTTGCAAAAGCTCCTCCATATGCGCCTCCGGATATGCGGGCGAAAAGACATGGTTCTCACACCTTTTTTGCACTCCCGTGATATCCGTAACCGCGCCCGCGCAAAGCTCCTCATATCCAAGCCTTGCCTCGTAAAGCCCGCTCGCCGTCACTCCATCGAGATATGCTCCAATCAGCGGATAAAAGGAATACATTGAAAATGCCTTCTGCGCCAAAAGAATTTTACACCCCGACGCATCGCTGACTCGGCGCAGCAGCTCTAAATTTTTTTTCAAAAGCGACTCGCTCACTATATAACACGGTGTTGCCGTTTGATTTTGAAGCCCGTCGCGGACGATTGTATCAAAATTATGCTGCAATGCTCTCTCCCTCTTATTCTACAAGCACAGGCTCCCGGCTTTCCTGCCACGGAAGCCCCCATTTGTTCAGCGCCTCCATATACGGGTCGGGGTCAAACTCTTCCACCGTATACACGCCCGGCTTATTCCACTTGCCCGTAAGCAGCATCATCGCCCCCACCATCGCCGGCACACCCGTAGTATAGGAAATTGCCTGTGAGCCTACCTCCCTGTAACATTCCTGATGGTCGCACACATTATAGAGATAATATTTCTTCTCCCTGCCGTCCTTCCTTCCCGTGAAAATACAGCCGATGTTGGTCTTTCCCTTAGTGCGCGGTCCTAAGCTTGCCGGGTCAGGCAGCAGCGCCTTTAAAAACTGAATAGGCACAATATCCCTTCCCTCAAAGGAAACCGGCGTGGTTGACAGCATCCCCACGTCCTCCAGGCAGCGCATATGGTCGAGGTAGCTCTGTCCAAAGGTCATAAAAAAGCGGATTCTCTTCACTCCCGGAATGTTTTTTGCAAGCGACTCTATCTCCTCGTGGTGGAGCAGATACATGTCCTTTTTGCCCACCTGCGCAAACTCGTACTCCCTTTTGATGCTCATGGGCGGCACCTCCACCCAGCGGCCGTTTTCCCAATAGCTTCCGGGAGCCGATACCTCACGAAGATTAATCTCCGGATTAAAATTAGTGGCAAACGCATAGCCGTGGTCGCCGCCGTTGCAGTCAAGAATGTCAATCGTGTCAATCTCGTCAAACTCATGCTTTAACGCATAGGCGCAATATGCCTGCGTCACTCCCGGGTCAAAGCCGGAGCCTAAAAGCGCGGTAATGCCTGCCTCCTCAAATTTTTTCCGATAAGCCCACTGCCATGAATAATCAAAATACGCGGAAAAGCCCTCGTCCCGGCAGCGCTTTTCATAGACAGCCCGCCACTCAGGATCGTCAGTGTTTTCAGGCTCATAATTTGCCGTGTCCATATAATTAACCCTGCACTCAAGGCATGCCTCCATAATCGCCAAATCCTGATAAGGCAGTGCAATATTCATCACAAGGTCGGGTCTGCAGCTTTTAATCAGCGCCACAACCTGCTCCTTTTGGTCAGCGTCCACCTGCACCGTCTCGATTTTTGTCCTTCCGTCTCCCAGCTTTTCCTTAAGCGCGTCGCATTTCGCCTTTGTGCGGCTCGCAATTATAATCTCCTCAAATACCTCACTGTTTTGGCAGCATTTGTGGATTGCCACGCTTGCCACGCCGCCGCAGCCGATGATTAAAACTCTTCCCATTTTCCTGACTCCTTTCTTATCTGATATACCGCTCCTCAAGCTTGAGCAAAAGCTCTCTAAGCACCTTCAGCGCCACCTCCGTAGACGCCCCGCTTGTGTCAAGCATCGGCGAAAGCTCGTTTACGTCGCACCCCACAATCCGCAGCTCTCCCACCTTCAAAATCGCGTCAAGCAGCTGCGTAAAGCTCACACCGCCCGCCTCCGGCGTTCCCGTTCCCTGAAAGCACGACGGGTCGAGCACATCCAAATCCAGCGTAAAATACACGGGCTTTCCCCGTAACCGCTCCACAAGCTCCTCCAAGCCCGCAAAGTCAAATTTATGCGTGGACACATGCGTACTTCCCCATTCAAATTCCGCGCGCTCTCCACTGCGAATACCGAACTGATAAATCCTCGCGTCGCCGACAAGCTCCCACACTCTGCGCAGAACCGTGGCATGGGAAAGCCTTGCGCCAAGGTAATCGTCGCGCAGATCGGCATGCGCGTCAAAATGAATAACGTGCAGATCAGGGTAGCGCTGCGCCACGGCGCGGACAGCCCCAAGCGTTACAAGATGCTCACCGCCAATCATAACCGGAAGCTTTCCGCTGTCCAATATTCTCCGCGTAAACGCCGTAATGTCGTCCAAAGCCTTAGCCGCATCGCCAAAGCACAGCTCCAGCTCTCCGCCGTCAAAAACCGCCGCGTCCTCCAAATCCAAATCCTGATACGGGCTGTAGGTTTCCAGACCGTAAGACTCCGCGCGCATCGTCCTGCCAGCAAAGCGCGCCCCGGGGCGATATGAGGTTGTCGAGTCAAACGGCGCGCCGAAAATGACTATTCTCGCCTCGTCAAATTCCTTGTCACAGCCCAAAAAGGTTTCAATGTTTTTTTCCATGTCTGTATTTCTCCATTCGCCGGAATTTTTACGGTTTCTTCTCAACCTGCTCAAGCATTTCCTCCACGTAATTAGGCAGCGCGAACGCGCCCTTATGGAGCTGCACGTTATAATATCCCGTCCGAAGCCCCCGCTTCTTCCACCCCTCCGCATCGCAGTCGTCGAGCGGATGGTACTTCTTGGAGGCAAACCCAAAAAGCCAGTGCCCGGACGGATAGGTCGGTATATGCGCCTGATACACCCTGCTGATAGGGAAGGACTCCACAATCCGCTTATGCGCCCTCTGCATGGCGGTCGCATCATTCGGGTAAAAGGGACTCTCATGCTGGTTTACCATAATCCCGTCCGCCTTGAGCGCCTTATAGCAATTGCCATAAAACTCCTTTGTGAAAAGACCCTCGCCCGGTCCGAACGGGTCTGTTGAATCCACTAAAATCAAATCGTATTCATCTGAAAATTTGCGGACAAATTTCAGACCGTCCTCATAGTAAATATGAACCCGAGCGTCGTCAAAGCCGCACGCAGTCTGTCGAAGATATTTGCGGCACGCGCTCACGACCTCCGCATCTATTTCCACCAGGTCTATATGCTCTATCTCCGGGTAGCGTACAAGCTCACGCACCGTCCCGCCGTCGCCGCCGCCAATCACAAGCGCTTTTTTTACGTTCGGATGAACAGACATCGGCACATGCACCATCATTTCATGATAAATAAATTCATCCTTTTGCGTCAGCATCATGTAACCGTCGAGCGTCAGAAATATTCCAAATTCCTTTGAGTCAAAAATGTCAATCCGCTGAAATTCCGACTGCGACGAATACAACTGCTTATCCACCTGTATGGAAAACTTCACACTCTCCGTATGCTTTTCCGTAAACCAAAGCTCCATGAAAATCCTCCATTCCTGCACATTAAGGTACATCCGCTTTCCCTCTATTTCGAACGGATTCCCCTCATCACGTTGAGCCGCTCCAGTCGCATATCCTCCGGTCCGGTCATAGAGCAGCCCTTTTCCTTTGCATACACAATATAGTCAATAATTTCGCGCGTAATCAGCTCGCCCGGCGCCAATATCGGTATTCCCGGAGGATAACACATCACGAACTCCGCGCAAACCATATTTTCGCACGCCGCAAGCGGAAGCGACTGCTTCTCACCGTAAAACGCATCCTGCGGGGAGAAAATCACTCTCGGGTTTATGTACTCCGAAGTCATAAGAGCGCTGCCGTCGCGCTTGTAAAGACGTCTGATTTCCGCAAGTGCGCTCACAAGCCTCTCAATGTCGCGCGGTCTGTCCCCCACGGAAACATACGCAAGGATATTCCCCAGGTCTCCAAACTCCGTCTGAATATCATACTCATCGCGCAGCAGATCGTAAACCTCAATTCCCGCAAGTCCCACCGAAAGCGTATTTACCGAAAGCTTCGTTATGTCAAAGGCATAGATGGAATCGCCGTTTACCAGCTCGCTTGAATACGCGTAATAATCGCCAATCTGATTGATTTCTTTTCTTGCGTACTCCACCATCTCCTTCACCCTGTCAAAAATCTCCTGACCGCGAAGCGCGAGATTTCTTCTTGAAATGTCAAGGCTGGACATAAGCAGATACGAGCCGCTCGTGGTCTGCGTGATATTGATAATCTGCCTGACATATCCCTCACTCATGTCAGGACCTGTCAGCAGGAGTGACGACTGCGTCAGCGAGCCGCCCGATTTGTGCATACTCACCGCCGCCATATCCGCTCCCGCCTCCATCGCCGTCATCGGCAAATCCTTATCAAAATAAAACTGCGTGCCGTGCGCCTCGTCCACCAGCATTTTCATTCCGTGGGCATGCGCCAAATCCGTAATCGCTTTCAGATTGGAGCAGATGCCGTAATACGTCGGATTATTCACAAGGATTGCCTTCGCGTCGGGATTTTGCGCAATAGCCTTTTCCACATCGCCAAGCTTCATGCCAAGCGCAATCCCGAGCCTGTGATCCATGTCGGGATTAACGTACACCGGTATTGCGCCGCACAAAATCATAATGTTAATGACGCTTCGGTGTACATTCCTGGGAAGGATAATCTTATCGCCGCGCTTACAGACGGACAGCACCATGCTCTGCACCGCCGATGTGGTTCCGCCTACCATAAAGAACGCGTGCGCCGCGCCAAACGCCTCCGCCGCAAGCTCCTCCGCCTCCTTTATGACCGATACGGGATGGCAGAGGTTATCCAGCATTTTCATGGAATTTACGTCCACTGAAAGACATTTTTCACCCAAAAATTCCGTCAAATCCGGATTTCCCTTCCCATGCTTATGCCCGGGGACGTCAAAGGGCACAAGCCTGTCCCTCTTCATTTTCTCAAGCGCCTCCAAAATGGGGGCGCGCGACTGCTCTAACATGCTCGCTCCACTCCTGATACATATACTAATAAATATTCGTGCCGCTGAAAATCTCTATCATTTCCTGCCTGAGATTGTTGCTTATCTGAAGCCTGGTCTTTGGCGTTATCTCATAAATATCCGAATTAAACAGATAATTCTGCAAATCCATTTCCTTAATCAGCATCTTCGTGTGAAAAATGTTTGCCTGATAGATATTAATGTCCATCGCGTCATACTTTGCCAAAATGGACTTGTCTATATAATCCTGTATCGAGGTGATTTTGTGATCCATGAAAAGCTTTCTGCCCTCCACATTCCTCGTAAACCCGCGCACCCGATAGTCCATCGTAATAATATCCGAATCAAAGCTGCCGATCAGAAAATCCAGCGTGCTGAGCGGCGTGATTTCTCCACAGGTCGCCACGTCTATATCGACCCTAAACGTCGCGATATTCGTTTCCGGATGGTACTCCGGATAGGTATGCACCGTGATATGGCTTTTATCAAGGTGCGCCACCACCTCATCGTTATAGCCCGACAGCGCCAGCGTATCCTCATATGCAAGCGCCGCGCTCGCCGCGCTCTCCTGTCCTGCCGGTATCATATTTGACTCCGCAATCAGAAAGGTCACGCTCGCCCCCTGCGGCTCATAATCCTGCTTCGACACGTTCAGCACATGCGCGCCTATCATTTCCGTGACATGAAAAAGGATTTTGGTAAGACGCTCGGAATTGTACTGCTCGTCAATATAAGCTATATAGTCCTGCTGCTCTCTTGCACTTTTTGCGTAGCAGACGTCATATCTATTAAAGCTCAGCGATTTCGTGAGATTGTTAAAACCGTATAATTTTAATTTTGTTTCCATATCCGTATAATCCCCAATTAATTCAGTTTATCCCAGTCAATTTTCCTGTTTTTATAGTAGTATTCCCTGTCGTGCTCACCGATTCGGCGAATTGCTCTGCACGGATTTCCCACGGCAAGCACGCCCGACGGAATGTCCTTTGTCACGACGCTTCCCGCGCCTATTACCGTATTGTCGCCTATCGTAACCCCCGGCACAACTATCACGCCCGCACCAAGCCAGCAGTTTTTTCCGATGCGCACGGGCACGTTATACTGATATGCCTTGACGCGAAGCCCGGCGCAGAGCGGATGGTTTGCGGTCGCAAGCACCACATTGGGTCCGAACAGCGTGTAATCGCCCACGTAAATATGCGTATCATCCACACAGGTCAGCCCGAAATTGGCGTACACGCCCTTCCCAAAATGCACATGCCGCCCGCCCCAATTGGAATGGAAGGGCGGCTCGATATAACAGCCCTCGCCGATTTCCGCAAACATCTCCTTAAGCATTGCAGCGCGCTTTTCCTGCTCTCCCGGACGGGTTTGGTTGAAGTCGTAAAGCATCTCCATGCATTTTGTCTGCTCTTCCATAATCTTTTTGTCATTCGGATTATATATTTCCCCGCTGTGCAGCTCCTTATCCCAATCCATCTGCCATTCCCCCATAAGGCTTACCAATCAGGCAGCGTTTTCCTATACGATAAAAACGGTGGAAACCGTTTCCGATTTCCACCTGCAAATTCATTCACACTACCGCAACACATGAATACAATTCATGCGCACATATAACAGGGTGATTAGAGTCTATATAGCAAAACATTTTACTTTTACTACTCTTATTGATTTTCACAAGTGGGTTGTACGAAAACGCACATGATTTGGTTTATAGTCACCAACTTCGTAAGCAGTTATCCAACTTATAAAATACGGATTTATCATCCAATCAATAAGGCTCCAATCGCCTTAAATATTCTCTTCCATAATCTTTTTGTCATTCGGATTATATATTTCCCCGCTGTGCAGCTCCTTATCCCAATCCATCTGCCATTCCCCCATAAGGCTTACCAATCAGGCAGCGTTTTCCTATACGATAAAAACGGTGGAAACCGTTTCCGATTTCCACCTGCAAATTCATTCACACTACCGCAACACATGAATACAATTCATGCGCACATATAACAGGGTGATTAGAGTCTATATAGCAAAACATTTTACTTTTACTACTCTTATTGATTTTCACAAGTGGGTTGTACGAAAACGCACATGATTTGGTTTATAGTCACCAACTTCGTAAGCAGTTATCCAACTTATAAAATACGGATTTATCATCCAATCAATAAGGCTCCAATCGCCTTAAATATTCTGAAATACATTATACGTGAAATATTTCATAAATGCAAGCAAAATATTGCAAGCAATACTTTACTTCCTATAATTCAAGGTTAGACATGCGTATTGTAAAGTCCGTATAAATCCCCGCAGGAATGTCCTCCGTAAAGCTGTACTCCTTCATATCGTCCTGCGTGAAATTATAAACCATGACCCGGCTTTTATCCGAATCCACAAGCCAATACTCGCGCACACCCGCGGAGCGGTATTTGAACAGCTTTGTGGTATAGTCGACTCTCCTGCTTGAGGGAGACACCACCTCTATAATCCAGTCCGGCGCCCCGTTGCAGCCCTTGTCGTCAAGCTTATTTTCATCCAAAATAACGCTGATATCCGGCTCCACATAGCTTTTATCATCCGCATCGATAAACACACCGAAAGGCGCAATGTCAACCTCTCCCTTTCCGTTGTTTTTACGGATATGTTCGCGGATTGTCGCAAAAAGCTCTCCCACAATCCTTTGATGGCTCCTGGTGGACGGTGCCATATAAAAAACCTTTCCGTCAATCAGCTCTGCTCTCTGCCCATCGGGAAGATTGTAAACATCGTTTATTGTATATGTATTGATTTCCGTTAATGCCATATCTGTTCTCCTTGTCTGCTGCAAAATTTATGGATATATTGATTATAAACCATTTCCCCGCAAAAAAAAACCCCAAAAGGATAAATCCTAAAATATCTGCCTTTTACCCCTTTTTGATACATAACAGCAAAATAGTTCTTGCTCTTCTATCACTAACATTGAGTATTCCGGCAGCTTCTTTTGAATTAATTTCGCCAACTCCAAGATAATATCATAAATGGTTTTTTGCTGTTTAGTCGTGTTCTTCGGAGCAACTACGTCCTTCTTCCTCATTCCATGCTGTGCGAATTTTCTGATTCTCAAATAACTGTATATCATCTTTCATCGGTTGGCACCTCATTTTCGATTTTAATCACGTCCTTCAAATATCTCCTGAAAATATACTTTCCCTTCCCTTTTACCGGTTCTACTATTTCTAAATTTCTTATCTTTTTCATAATCTCTTTAGACGAAGATGTGGAGCATCCCAGTATATTTTTCACTTCCGGTGCGCCAAAAATCTGATTTTGGTCAATTGCTTCATAAACCTTTAAAATATAGTCATTAGTTTTTCTGCTATAGTTCTGTGCGGTCAACATTGAACTTATTTTTTCAAAAGTTGGCTTTTCTTCTCCAATAGCCGGATTTTTCCTTTCAAAACCCGGCTTTTCTTCTCCAATAGCCAACTTTTGATTTTTTGCATTATAAATAACACCTAACGCATAAAAGCATTTGCGTTATTCATCGACTTTATCTTGTTGCTCCACAATCTCAGCGGATTCAACTATCATTTCTATTACAGCCTGATTAATTTCAACTGCGGCTTTGGATGAAATTACACTTTTACCAGTCTCTGCTTCAAGCGCTTGTCTTGCAGTTTTCGCAACCCCGCCGCCCCGACGGGCAACAGCTTTATTTTGTGAAAATCCTTCCGGCTTTTCATTTTTCGATATGTCAGTCGTCGCAGTTTCCGCAAGCATATTTAAAACAAGCTCTGTTGTTGTCATATTATCACGGAGATTTTCTTTTTTCAGTCCCTTATACTGCTTATATTGCTTTGTCGTCATACCCGACCATGCTTGTGTAATTTCATTTGTCAAAATGGCGTATTCTTTTCCCTGCTGCACACCTCTGTTTTGCCATTCATCTGTCAATTCCTTACGAACCTGTATCGCTTGTAATCGTTGATTAATCCATTCTCTGCTATACCCCTTTTTCAAATATGTTTCTAATGCTCTGTCAATCGTTAGCTCCGGATCTATTGTTTCTTCAATTCTCTCCCTGCCTACTTCCGCCAACCATATTTTAAAAGGCTCAGCCTTGGGCGAAGGAATAGATTGGATAAGGCGCAAAATTCCTTCAATATTAGCTGCATTTGTCCGATATTTTTTCCCGTCAGCGGCTATCATCACAGTAGGGGTACAAATTGTACCCCACCTTGCGTCAAGCTCAGTGTCTCTGGAACGCATCTTCTTTATGTATTGCTTCGGGTCTGCACTATCTGTCAACGCCGCAACTACGTCAACAATAGAAAAATACCATTCTTCTTCTTCCTCATTCCATGCTGTGCGAATTTTCTGATTTTCAAATAACTGTATATCATCTTTCATCGGTCGGCACCTCCCAATTTCATTCTTCATCAATTTTTTAAAATCGTTCAAATTTAACTCCCTCTTTAATTCTTCTTCTGTCGGCAGATACGGCATATATTTCACTGCAAATATCTGATTATTATCTTCCGGCAAAGTATATTTAACCAATGTATCGCTCTTTTCTGCACATAACTCTTGTATAAAATTCCCGTGCCTTAACATCTTCTATCCTCATGAGCAAACGATAATGTGACCAACTCAATTCGGGACACAGTGTGTCTTGTTTTTGGTTTGCAGTTCCTTTTTATCACCCGTCATGCAGGCTCACCTCCAGCTTATTCCTTTATGCCTCCAACACGTTTTTCAACAATTCAATTGCAGATTCATCCGACGAATCATTTGTTCCGAGTTCGCCGCGGAAGGCTTTGGCGAGGATGGATTTCTTTATTATATCAACATTTTTAATCACGTCAGTCGCTAACTCTATTATATTTTTTTCTTTATCCATAAGCATATTAAGCATAGACGCAATAACTCGCTGTTCATCTTTGCATGGCAGATTAATCTCTATTCCCTCCACAAATTTAGAACTTACGTTCCCTTGATTTACTCCTCCTGTTTCATTACTGAAGAAAATATCTCTAAATACATCCGAATGAAGATAATATAGAAGATATTCTGATTCAATATTTTCCAACGGAGAAAGGCATAAAATACGCTGATTTACCAATAATTTTGATTCGCCAATTATTTGAACCGCATATCCATAATCCCTTTTGTATTTTGTTCCAGTCAGCGTAATCAAAATATCACCTGAATGTATCAATGCTCTTTCTAAAACATCTTCATTAACATCTTCTTGAGCGATAAATACTGGTGAACGCGATAAATCAAGATTTTCACCATACAAATTACCCATCCGAATAACCTGATAGCCTTGATTCGTAAATTTCTTGCTATCGAAAGCATAACCCGCTCTTGGTCTTGTAACATCGCTTATCCTTTTTAATTCCCATGAAGCTAATTCAACACCATGTTTCATTCTCCATTTTTGAGTTAATTCCCCCGTAAAAGCCTTATGCAGTATTGCATTTTTTCTGTTTTCCGACTCATCCAAAACATTCTGAATTTTTTCCTTAGCCTCATCCAATTTGGCAAAAAGGCTTTCAATTCTATCCACAATTCGCTGTTGCTCGGCTAGTGGAGGTAAGGGAACGTGATATTTTTTTACATAATCCATACTTATTCTCTGTTGACCAACAGTTCCACTATAAGTTTGTTTTCCACCAATAATAAAATCTTCCGTCGAAACCAACCAAAATGTAAAGCGAGGAAGAACTACCTTACTCCTCAATACTATGAGTTCCGTAGTTCCCCCACCCACCCCACTTGGAAGACTATTTAATATCATTGATTTTCGATTTTCAAAGCATGGTGATATTTTTGCAAATGCCACATCTCCATCTTGAAAACGTGTATGACCTTTTTTTGCTTTAGCCCATTCTTGTATATCGTAAGTATACGAATTTATTAATCCCGCTTCAATTTTTTCCATTGGTATAAATGCAGCAGGCATTTCATCATCGGCTTCAGTTTTAGGATTTATATTATATAAATCACCCAATCTTACCCAGCACCAATTCTCCGGCACTTCATACGGCTGTTCCTCTGCCGGAACCAACGCCTGCTCCAGCTTTTCTTCCAATGTAAGCTCTTGCCCCTTTTTCGCCATAATTCACCTCTTATTGCTCCCTGCAGCGACTTTTATCCAACGCGTCTACCGCTATACGTAACAGAATACATTTAAAACAAATCACTATGCGAACCAGTTCTAGTCAAATACAAAATCAGATCCTTTTGAAACTTTGTAGTCGGTCTAATATCATACATCTGAAAGCAACTCCTCCATCATCTGGTCACCACTAACTCAGCGCCTTTAATTCCCCAATCACACCCTTCAATAAATCTGCGGCTTCCTCCAGCTGCGAAACTGCTTCCTCGGCACTCTCAAGCGGGTCTGGAAGATCTTCATAATCCACAATCGAATCGTCGCGAATCAGCCCAAGGTCAAGACTGTTATTCTTGCCCTCTGCTCCAATCTGCTCCCTGCTGAATACGCTCCATCTCTCATCCTCTACCGCGTGTCTGTCCTTTGCCGTATACGCCTTTACAAACCCATCGAAGTCTGACTTCCTGAGCGGATTGGTCTTGCCAAAGGACGGCATATTGGTTCTTAAGTCGTAAAACCAAACTTCCTTTGTACTGTTCAATTCCGTCCTTTCTCTCGTAAAGAAAAGCACATTTGTCTTAACGCCCTGCGCGTAAAAAATACCCGTAGGAAGCCTTAAAATAGTATGAAGATTACACTTATTCATAAGGTCAACACGAATACGCTCACCGTCGCCATCCTGAAACAATACATTGTCCGGCAGGACAACCGCCGCCCTCGCCTTGCCATCCGCCTTTAACGAGCGGTAAATATGCTGCAAAAAATTTAACTGCTTATTGCTTGTCTGATAGGTAAAATCATCTCTATTTGCGCGCTCTCCGCCCTTCTTTGTTCCAAATGGCGGATTTGTCAGTACCACGTCAAAATCCTTCATAACCTTCCCCTGATTGGATAGGGTATCGCATAGATAAATTTTCCCTTCAATATCATGAAGCATCGCATTCATAAGAGCCAGCCTGTGCGTTTCATGCACAATCTCTGCGCCGGTAAACGCTTCCTTTTTCTGAAATGCCTGCTGTTCCGGCTCCAACGAAAATAAATCATCCGTGTGTGCCTTTACATACGCATCCGCTGCAATCATAAACCCAAATGTGCCGCAGGCAGGATCGTTGCATCGCTCGCCCGGCTGCGGCGCGACAAGCTCCGTCATGACATCAATCAGCACGCGCGGTGTAAAATACTGCCCTGCGCCGGATTTCTTCTCGTTCGCGTTCT
Organism: Lachnospiraceae bacterium; assembly: GCA_021202335.1. Taxonomy (GTDB): domain Bacteria; phylum Bacillota; class Clostridia; order Lachnospirales; family Lachnospiraceae; genus COE1. The sequence continues at coordinate 6,517 of JAJQDE010000024.1, read as the reverse complement.
TTTCCAAAAGCCCCTCGTATAAATTGCCAAGCCCTTCCTCCTTCGCGGAATACCAGTCTAAATCATTGATATTTGTAATAATCTTTTTCAGGTTCTCCGGTTCTTCAATATTTGTCCTTGCGCCGGAATAAATTTCCTGAATACGCCCGCTGCAATTCTCTCCAAGCTCCTTAAGCAGCTCCTCATAAAACTTTTTCAATTCCAGCCCGTCTTTACTGTTGAGCTCATCCCAACGGTACTTCTCCGGAATCGCGCCCTCCGTATCAGTTTCCTTAGCCATCTTTAAAAATAAAATATAAGTCAATTCCGTAACGTACTGGTGATATGTAATACCGTCGTCCCGAAGCACGTTACACAAATTCCATAATTTAGCTACAATCTCCTGATTTGTCATTTTTATAATCCCTATTCTTTCTCAAACCCGCGAATTTGTATACACAAATTCGCAAACCAACTTGTTGGTTTTTACGCCGAATACATCCTGTCATTAATTTCATCAATCAGCTCATCCAGCTTCTGCCCAAATGCTTTATTTACAGCATTATATCCGCCTTTGTTCTTAAAAGCCTCCGATTCAAAGGTTTCCCTGTTAATCACCGATTCCCTAAGAAGCTGCTGCTCCATGCGGTCAAGCCAACCAAGCTGAATTTTGCTAAACTCCGGATGGGCTGCCTTTGTCCCTGCTATCGCATTGTGAATACGGTCATCCTTGCTAATCAGCGCGTCTCCGATACTGCGCTGCCGGATAAAGCTGATAATATCCGCCGCAATATCCTCGTTGGTCATTTCCTTCCAAGCCGTCTGCAGCATAGTCTCACTAAAGCTTTCCCGATCAAGAATGAGCTTTAATTCTTTCAAGGATTTTCTGGTAAGCTCCTTCGGTCTGGTTGCTACAATATTAAGCGCAGCGATTTCATTTAAATTATTGTCAATGAAATCCCGAAACTCCTTCAGATAATCCTCCGGCTTCACCGCATCACCGTAGCCTCTGGTATGTGCTGTAACCATATCTTCCTCATCGCTAAGAAATTTCTCGTGCTCATGCGGCATCCTGCGCACATAATCCAAGGCTTGTCTGCTTTTTTTGACTGTTTCCACAGCCTTGTCAACCGGCATGGATTTCAGGGAATCAATAAACGCTTCCAGAGATAAGCCGCCGGACAATTGCTCAAACTGCGCGCGGAGCTCATCACTCATTCCCGCCTTATTCCTGCGGATTTTGGCAATAATTAAATCAATCTGATTTTCTCTGGCTCTGTCGGAATCCAGATCGTCCATGCCGTCAATTAAATCGTCAAAGCTTGTCGCAGGATTTGCCACAACCGGCTTCATATTTGAAACAGGAAGCAGCGCATTGTAAACGCCCACCGCATCATAAATTTCAAAATGCGTTTTCCCGATTCTCGGACATAATCTGGTCGCGCGCCCAAGCATCTGCTCAAATAAAATGCGGGAGCGGATTCTTCGCATGAAAACCAGATTTTCAATTTCCTCCACATCAATACCGGTAGTAAGCAAATCCACCGTAACAACAATATTCGGGTACGTCTCATTTTTAAATCTGCGGATTGCTTCTTTGATTTTTACCGGATTACCATTTTCAATAGAACCCGTTATCTTCATTACGGCTTCCTCCGCAATCCCCTGCTCGGTATAATAATCCTTGAGGATCTGGGTAATCATGTCCGCATGGGCATCGTCAACAGCAAAAATCAGCGTCTTCCCCTTCTCATTGGGATCAATGTCCTTCGCAATCTCCTTCAAGACCTCCTCATTAAAGCTCTTGTTGACTACTTTCCTGTTAAAATCCTCCACCTCAAATTTTAAATCATCCTCCAACTCATCACTATTTATAATCGTGTTCGTTACCGGATCATAAATCGGAACCGTTGCGCCCTTCTCAAACCTAATCCCCTCCTCGGAGAGCTTTGTTTTAATGATATGCGGCGCATCGTGATCCACCAAATACCCATCAATAACAGCAGTACGATAGTCATAGGAGTACACCGGTTTCCCGAAAATTTCCGTTGTATGAAGCGCCGGTGTCGCGGTGAGCGCAATCTTTACCGCGTCAAAATAGTCGATGACTGCTCTGTATTTACTGCGAAAATCGTCCTGATTGCGGTATAGGGCTTCGTCGTTCCCCATTTCCTTATCCAAAATATATCCTCTGTGCGCTTCATCCACAATAATCAGGTCATAGTCAGATACGCCAAGCGCTTTATCCGATTCGTTGTAAAGAATTCGCTTGACAAGGCTCTGCACCGTGGCGATATGTACTCTGGTGTCCTTCTCAAAATCCTTATCCTCCAAGGACTTCACATCATACATCCGGTCTAAGGTCAAAAGCTCTTTCAGCCGAACCTCCTTGAAGGTATCCATAGTCTGGTCGCCAAGAGCTTTCCTGTCTACCAAATACAAAACTCGCTTAAATCTTCCGGCATCAAGAAATCTGTAAATCATTCCAAGTACCGTTCTTGTTTTGCCGGTGCCGGTCGCCATGGCAAGAAGTACCGTATTTTTATGCTCCGCAATTTCTTTCTCGGCAGCCTTGATGGCTTCTATCTGATAATAACGCAAATTCAGCCCACCCGGATCCTGCAGCACCTCATATCCGGTAGCGGCAAGCTTCTTATCCGCTGCCGCAATGTCCTTTTCCAATGCCTGTTCTATCCCTTCCGGTGTCGGCCAGCCGGACAAGGGCTTCGGCGCGTTATAGAACTCTCTGACATCAAGGAACCAAATGCCTGACATCTGTTCATACTGCCTGATATACGGACGGCCGTTCGTTGCATATAAGAACGGAGCCATGTACGCGCCAAACCTGCCAATCACATATTTTTGGTGTTCGGCTTTAATCCCCTTTGCATAATCCTTGCATTGTCCATCCAAGACAGAAGAAATATTTGTATGCTTTTTCTTTGCCTCCACAATGCCTACTAATTTTTCTCCAATAAATAACGCATAGTCCGCAAATCCATGATTGCCCACCTTAGAATCCGTAGGCCATTCCGCAATCGCAAGATTTCTGCCCTTCGTCGGTCTGCTTCCTTTTGCATAACGAATCTGCGCTGTGTCCACTTCCCAACCGCACCTGCGCAGCTGCTCATCAATCAGCTCTCTTGTCTGAGCCTCGGTAAGCTTAAGCGCCATCGCTTTGGTATATGCCACAGCTCTGCGGTTACTGTCCGCTTTTCCCTGCTGCTGAATATTCTGCAGCTCAATCAAAAGAGCCTTGTTGCGCTCCTCCAACTCTTTATTTTCCTTCTCTAACTCATCCAAATTTACAGCGTAATCTACAGGTTCTTGATATGGTTTTGGGACAAACTGATAATCCCCATAAGTCTGCATATACCAAACGCAGAGGGCATATAAAAGGTTCAGGTTGCTTAACGCCTTATCCCCTTCCTCTGCTCCATTATGCGCGGCATCATTCCGTGCTTTCCGAAGCACATACAAGGTATTATTCACTTCGTATGGCAATAGGTCATTCTGCTTCAGCAGCCGAATCCTGGTTGCGTGCGTATTGTCATACTTCGGCTCTGCAATTCCATCGTAAGCAAGCATATACTTTACCATGATTTCCGCTAACATCCCCTGTTTCATGATGGACGTATTCGGATCAGAATAGACATACTTTTCCGATAAATCACCGAGCCTTGCCAAATCCGTCCAATGTGATTCCAAAAATGTAAAATTCCCCATAACAGTTATGCCTCCTCGCCCCTTGATGATACTACGGATTTCTCCGTCCAAAACTAACGTTTTGTATTCTTTTGTCCTATGTATAATTATATTATTTTACCCAAATAATGACAATCATTTATTATTCCATTCCACTAAAAAAGGGCTTCCTAAGAAGCCCTCGTTTCTGTGATGATTGAATTCTTGCGCACCGCCATCCTGTCTTGCCGCGATGTCCTTTCTAAACAGCAGCTTGAAGATTGTACGCACCAATGGCTGAATGAAGAACAACTGCGTGAAAAACGCAAACGGGAAATTATAGCACATTAATTTCAGCCAATTCGCAAGCATCGTCAAAATATTGAACCCGTTATAATACGGATAATAAAATAACGTCGCCAAAAAACTCATTGACGGCACCATGATTCCTACTGTTGCGCAGATAATCGCACTCTCGAAAATCACAGGATGTGTCGACCTCGGATCAAAGTTCTTGCTGGCAAGCTTGAACGAGCACGGGCTTCCCATCGCGCACTCCAAAAGGTACGCAAAGCAAAACTCAATTAAAATAAGCGCCCATATCGGCAGCATCCTGCCGAACATATACACACCGCCCTGCGCTTTAATTGCATGAAGCACACTGTCCGCTCCCGTAACGCTCATCAGGGTACTTCCATTTACGACGTACAGGCTATAGAACACATACGCATTTACCGTGATAATTACCGTAATTAAAGCAAATATCATCCTTTGAAATTGATTTCTTGGCATAAAAAACACTCCTCTTCTTCATTTTTTGGCACAAAAAAACACAAGCCGCTTTAGCGAAAATCCTTTCAAAAACATAGCTACCGTGATCAGATTTACGTGCCAAGCACCACTTGTGTCGTTTATGTGTTGTTCAATTTTTACCAATGGGTATTGTAGCATAAGTGGAAATTTAAGTCAAAGGGTTTTTGGGTGCACACCTATGTGCACTTATAAATATTTTGTCAAATGACTTACTTCCCCACCAAAGCTTCTGCGTCCTTTCGCGAGAAATATTTCAAAATACTATAAGAGCTTTTCAGCAACATGGTATTCATTTGAATAAGCCCCATAACTGGTTCAGGCTCCTTACAAACGATATTCTCCAGCACAGACATTGGAAGCATAATTCCCGGCACCAACCTTTTCATTGCATGATGCCATAAGAAGCATCGAGGCTGTAGGAAATTACGTGCCGCTAGGTAAAGCCCTTCTGTATAACGATAGAAATCTCTCCCTAGCTCGTATTGAGATAATTCTTTAGCTGTAGCAGCTATCCATATAGCGGCGCATTCTTCTTCGCTTTGTGCTTCTATCAGCATTTCTGCAGTCTGAATCGTACCTTTATTTGTAGGTTTCGTGAAATACAAAAACTCCGTCGGATTTTCTTCAATCAATTTCTTCCTTTCCCGTGCTGCTTCTGCTTCAAGCCAATCATACCCATAGATAAAACTATCGCTCCTCTCATATTTCACAAAAACCGATTCAGTAAAGAGCGGACCATCTAAGGCTTCTGGAAAGCAATACTGCCCTCTTTCCCAAAGTTGATAAACATTCTCCCATTTCATCTGTTCAATCATTTTGTATCCCCCTTTCTATTATTCTATTAAATTTAATCCATAAATCATTCCGTATAAAACTGCTGCTCATTCCAATGCGTAACGTGATATGGATGTTCCGGTTCCAAAATATAATCCGAATACAAAAAAGTAATAATATCCTTGTCACCAAACAAATCAAATACCCATTCTTCAGAATCCTCTCCGATCATTATATCTGAATCATCACAAACTTCCATAAATCCCAATGCTTCCTGATTACATAAATAAATAATCAATTCTTCTATAACTGAATAAGCCATTACTCGAATTCGTCATTTAAAAATTGTTATGAAGTGGATGAAATTTTTGACTCCTCCATATTATTTAAATTTTTTAGATATTATATTGTCATTTTGTTGTCACTAAAGCCCCTCTTATCTTAGAATTAACCAATTTTAAAAAAAAGTTTTATCAATTCCAGTAAACCACTACCACAAGCTCCTAACACAATAACTACCAACACATATGTAACAATAATCTTCAAAATTGTTGAGGCTGTTGATATTCTTATTAGTTTATTGAAATTTAAAAGTCCCATTTCACACGTACTTTTTTCCTTCCAATGATATGCAAAAATATTTGTAACATCATAATTGTTTCCTAAATAATTATCCCAGTCATGTTCTTCCAATTTACGACATTCATATATACTGTTTCCAAAAGAATCTACTTCATCGCTACTATTACTCATAACCAACAAATGTATCTTCTTAAACACCGCAAATTTATATTTTTTTAATCTATAATTTTTGCATACGGTATGTGGTAAATTTCTTTCTTGATTAATTTTTATATCAACAATTTGTGTTTCCATAAAACCACTCTCTAGGAACCAGTTCTTTTTATGAACTGGACAAAATAATGATTCTTTAATGCTCTCACTATTTACTCTGAAACGAACATATAAATCATCATATCCAAATAATTTTTCATCTTTCGTCAACTCACCAAAATCAACAGAAATAATTGACAATTCATTATCAAAACTATGACTTATAAATGTTTCAAACTCTTCCCCATTCTTTACATTCACAAGTAACTTAGGTCTATCAAAATTATCTGATTCTATTATTGTGTATCTATCTTTTGAAGATACCTCACATTCAATTTCATTAAAAATTAATCTTGCTATCTCTTGTGTTTTTACCAATTCATACAAATCAAAAATTTCATCATCATCAATTTTAAATGGCAATAAAATATCC
>JAJQDE010000037.1 GCA_021202335.1 Lachnospiraceae bacterium | reverse complement strand
GTTTTTTGATTATAAATTTTTCATAAATTTCCTTTGCATATGCAGGGCTAACAAAATAGAACGGTTTGTATGGGAAATAGAATAACGCGGCAATAACAGCAATAGGGAATGTTCACTTTTAAGCAAACATTCCCCTTATTGAATTATTACTGTTCGTCTTGAGGAGAATACATATTTTCCAAAGCATATTCACACGCTTGAATAACAAAGCTTGAAAAAGTTACATTTTTATTTTCAAGTGCTTTTTCAATTCTTTCTATCAAATTGACCGGAAAGCGAATTGTCTTGTTTTCAGTTTCCTTGCGGTTCTCTTTTAATTGAAAAGCCATATTCCACACCTCCTATAATACAATGGTATTGCAAAAGCGTCGAATTATGAAATAAGTATCTGACTTCTCATCTGGCTAACTGATGCGCAGCAACTTCTTTTTTACTGTATTGCTTACCGTTTCACCCCTGACTGTTAAAGGCTTTAATGCAAGGGTAAAATAACCTAACATTTCTCCATTATCCTTGGAAAAAACAAGATATGTAACTGACTAATTCTTTTTTGTGAATTCTACTGCACTCTTTTTCAAAAAACGTTCCACGTCCGGGTTCTTTGGACAAGAAAACCCGGAAAGCAGCTCAATAAGCGCTGGCTCTCCGGCTTCATGGTCATTTCCCAATGCCAAATACTTGCGGATATTGATTGCAAAAAATTTATCCGTTGTTGACATTTAATTTCTCCTTTGCTTTCTTGTCCCTAAACTTCATAAACTCTCTCAGCTCATCCTCAGTTTCAATAAATTTCACATTGACCGGAATGCGGACAGGACGGTTTTTGGCAGATTCTTCAATCGCATTGACAAATGTTTCTGCCTGTTCGCTGGTGATAACAAAATTTTTCGTGATGCTTGAAGTTGCCATTAAAACACCTCCCTTTTTAGTATGGCTTGCTTTCAAAAATACATACTGTTCTAACTATATTCTATTATCCTGTACGGATTTTTGCAACCGGAATTTCTATACTTCTCCGAATAGCCCCCTCTTGCGCTCAACCATTTCGTCGATTTTTTCTATATAGAGAGCCACATCCTTCACGTTCTCGCACCGCTCAATGCAATGCCTGCTGTCACGGTCTGGGTAAACTCTTTTTGATATGCTTCCCGCGCCGAGCGCCACGATGGTCTGCACCTCCTCCATGATAAGAATGTTATAGATACCGTATTTTCCTTCCCTCGCATAGCCTACATTTTCAAAATTCCCCGACATGTTTTTTTGGCGGTAAAGATAGTATGGCTTCATGCCAAGACGCTCTGCGCCCTGCCGCGCTATCGCCATCGTGGAATCCGTGTTTTTAAGCATTGCGATGCCGTTCTCCTTTATCATGCTGCTAAGTCTTGACGCGCGTTTTATGGCTAAGGAATGGACGGTAAGGCTGTCGGGATTCAGCTCCTCAATCTCGTTTATCGTCCTCTGAACCTCCTGCTCCCTCTCGTTTGGAAGCCCTAGGATAATATCCATATTGATATTGTCAAAGCCTGCTTCCCTTGCAAGGAAATATGCCTCGCGCACCTGCCCGGGAGTGTGCTGCCTGCCGATAACTTTGAGCGTTTCCTCATTCATGGTCTGCGGATTAACGGAAATCCGGGTAACTCCGTTTCTCTTTAATGCGCGCAGCTTGTCCCTTGTAATGCTGTCCGCACGCCCCGCCTCAACGGTAAGCTCCAAAGTACCTGACAAATCAAGCTTTTCATGCAAATAAGAAAGCAGCCTGTCAAGCTGCCGTGCCTCTAAGGTCGTAGGCGTACCGCCGCCTATATAAACCGTATCGGGCGACTTACCCTTAAAGGCTTCTGCAACATAATCAATCTCACAAAAAAGCGCCTGCAGATATTCGTCCATCCTGTTTTTCCAAAGCGCGGCAGGATAAGACGTAAACGAGCAATACAGACATTTGGTCGGACAAAACGGTATTCCGATATAAAGGCTGTAACTGTCGTCTTTATTTATTTTTCCCAATATACGCCGCTCGCGCCCTGCGATATCCGCGGCAAGCCTTGCTTTCTCATCGCTCACACCGTAGCGTTCCTTCATAGCCGCCGCTGTTTCGCCATCGCTCATGCCCTGCTGCAGCATCGCCATCGCAAGCTTTGCAGGTCTTACTCCCGTAAGCCCGCCCCACGGCAGTGTCCTGCCCGTGTACTCACACAGCATTTGATAATATAAAAGCTTCTGCCGTGTTTTTGTGACATCCGTGTCAGTTTTTATATTGAAATGCCTTTTCTCCCCAATGCAAAAAACCGCATCTGTTTCCTGCGGCAGAAAGCGTACCTCTATTATATATGACTGCGTATCAGCTTCATTGCCCGCATCCTGCGGGAAGCTGCATACCCTCAGCTCATGCTCAGGGTAAAACGCCCCCGTCAGCGCGTACAAATCGTACTGATAGCTCTCCAGATTCGTATAAATCGTAATCATCAGTAACTCCCACTATATAAACGGATTGTGAGTTCTCTCATACCCGACCGTCGACGCGTCGCCGTGTCCCGGATAAAGCTTTACCTCGTCGGGCAGCGTCATAATACGCTCCCTTATTGAGTCAATGAGCGCCCCTGCCGACCCCGAATACAAATCCGTCCTTCCCACAGAGCCGTTAAAAATCGTATCTCCGCAGAACAGGATGCCGTCCGCCTTCGCATAAAAACAGCAGCCCCCCTTTGTATGTCCGGGAGTGTGAAGCGTTTCAAGCTCCACCCCCGCCATCGTAAAGGTCTGCCTGTCGGAAAAATACTCATCCGCCTCAAAGCCATATGCTTTCCCAAACCAGCCTGACACATTATTTTCCGGATCCTTTAAAAGCCCGGCTTCATCCTCATACGCAAAAACCTTCGCTCCGCTTAAGCTCTTAAGCTCCTGCACTCCGCCCGTGTGGTCGCCGTGACCATGCGTGAGCAAAATCCCTGCCACCTTTTCAAAGCCCAGGCTCTTTACATCCTCATAAACCTGCGCTCCGCTGTCGCCCGGGTCGATAATGACAATTTCGTCCGCGCCTTCTCTGTATACATAATAGCAGTTGGTCTGACAGAGTCCGAGCACTCTTCTTTTTACCTTTAAATCCGCCATATCAGCCTGTCGTCCTTTCAATATCAATCACATTGTCAATCATCCGCAGCTTCTCTATAATCGTTTTGAGTTCTTCGCGCCCGCCTGTTTCAAAGGTAATTGCCATCGTCGCAACTCCCTGCTTGCTCGTCCTCGTATTCATGGAAAGCACGTCAATGTTTTTCTCCCTCAGTATTTTTGAGATATCCGCAATCAGACCGCTCCTGTTATGCGCGTAAACCACAATTTCCGTAAAATACTTTTCATTCTGCGCGCTGCTCTCCGGCTCCCATTCCGCGCTTATAAGTCTGTCACGCTCTATCGCGGACAGGCTCATGATATTTACGCAGTCCGTCCTGTGGATTGAAACGCCGCGCCCTCTTGTCACAAAGCCGACAATCTCATCGCCCGGTACCGGCGCGCAGCAACGGGAAAAACGCACCGCCACGTCATGAATACCTTTTACGGTAATACCGCCCTTGCTCTTTGGCTGTATCTGCTTATTTGCCGCATTTTCCTGAATTGTCGCCAAAAGCTCACTGTCCGTCACCTGCTTTTTGTGATTTTTGGCATACATTTCCTGCATGCGGTTTATGACCTGTCCCTCCTTGAGAGCTCCGTGTCCGATTGCCGCAAGCACCGCATCCCAATCGTTAAAGCCGTACTTGCGCATCACCTCCGCCTGATACTCCTGCACGAAAAGCTCCTGCGTATTGATTCCCTTCACCTTACAGTAGTCTGTCAAAAGCTCACGTCCCTTGATGACGTTATCCTCCTTAAACTCGTTTTTAAACCACTGGGAAATTTTATTCCGTGCCTGAGAGGACTTTACGATATTAAGCCAGTCGCGGCTTGGTCCCTTTGAGTTCTGCGAGGTAATGATTTCGATACAGTCGCCGTTGTTAATCGTGTAATCGATGGTCACGAGCTTTCCATTTACCCGCGCGCCAATCATTTTATTGCCAACCGCGCTGTGTATGCTGTATGCAAAATCTATCGGCGTGGAGCCTGCCGGAAGGTTTTTTACATCTCCCGATGGCGTAAAGCAATAGACATGGTCTGAAAACAAATCCAAATCGCTCTTTAACAGCTTTACAAATTCCTTGTTGTCGGAGGTGTCGCGCTGCCACTCCAATATTTGGCTCAGCCACGCAAGCTTTTCCTCCTCGCCGCCCTTTGAAACCTTTCCGTCGCTCTCCTCCTTGTATTTCCAATGCGCCGCGATACCATATTCCGCTACCCTGTGCATTTCATAGGTCCTTATCTGTATTTCAAAGGGTGTTCCCGTAGAGCCTATCAGCGTGGTGTGAATCGACTGGTACATGTTTGCTTTCGGCATCGCAATAAAATCCTTAAACCGCCCCGGCATGGGCGTATACATTTCATGTATGACTCCAAGCGCCGCATAGCAGTCCTTCACTGAATCTACAATAATACGCACCGCAAACAAATCATAAATCTGGTCGATGGTCTTATTTTGGTTCTTCATTTTCTTATAAATGCTGAAAAAATGCTTTACGCGCCCGTCAATCTGCGCTTCAATTCCCGCCCCGGTAATGTGCTCCGTAACCTCGTCGACAATGTCCTGCACGTATTTTTCGCGCGCGTCCTTGCGCAGGGCAATTTTCTCAACCAAATCATAATACGCATCCGGCTCAAGATATTTAAGCGAAAGGTCGTCAAGCTCTATCTTGATTTTGGAAATACCAAGCCGCTCGGCAAGCGGCGAATAAATGTCCAGTGTTTCCCTTGCAATCCTTTTTTGGCTTTCAGGCGACTTATATTTCAGCGTGCGCATATTATGCAGCCTGTCGGCAAGCTTTATCAGAATGACGCGGATATCCTTTGCCATCGCAAGAAACATCTTCCGCAGATTTTCAGCCTGAAGCTCCTCGCGGCTCGTAAGACGGTCGGGCGCCGCATCACCCGTATACTGTAACTGCTCGAGCTTTGTCACTCCGTCCACCAAAAGCTCCACGTCAGTGCCGAACTGCTCGCGCAGCTCCTCATTTGTCATGATGGTGTCCTCCACCACATCATGCAAAAGCCCCGCGATAATGGTTTCCTTATCAAGCTCCAAATCCGCAAGGATAATCGCCACACAGAGCGGATGTATGATATAAGGCTCCCCTGATTTGCGCACCTGATCCTTATGCGCCTCACATGCCGTAGCATATGCCTTATCAATCATGGAAATGTCATCCGAAGGGTGATATTTCCGAACACGCCGAACAAGCCCCTGATACAGCTCATCGGGGCTTTGAAATTCCTTAATGTATTCAATTCTGCGTTCGTCTGTCCTGCGAGGCTTTGCCTTACTTCCGTTTATGATGAGTGAATCCTCGTAAGTCCCCGCTTTTAGCTGTTTTTCATCCGCCATTTCACATCACCGCACTAGATTCCATTTTTTCTATATCGTGAAGAATGCCCGTCCTTGGCATTCTTCTGCATGAAGTTTTAGATTTTCTTAGGCTGCGTCCTTTGAAGCCTTAGAAAATCTCTTCATGCTATTTACCGGCATACGTTATCGCCGCATCCATCCTGTAATCCGCAATTCTCTCGCGACCCTTAAGACCTGCAAGCTCCATCATCACCACCACGCCGACTACCACGCCGCCAAGCGACTCAATCAGCTTGATCATCGCCTCCGTCGTCCCTCCGGTCGCAATCAGATCGTCAACCACAAGCACGCGCTGACCCGCTTTGATGGAATCCTTATGCATTTCAATCGTCGTCTTTCCATATTCCAGCTCATAATCAATCGACACCGTTTCCGCCGGGAGCTTTCCCTTTTTCCTTATCAGCACAAAGGGCTTATGATTATTGTAGGCTATGGGCGTCCCGAAAATAAAGCCTCTCGACTCTGCCCCTGCCACCACATCATACTCCAGGTCTTTCACCAAATCCTGCATTTCATTTATTGCAAGCTGAAGTCCGTCCGCATCCTGCAAAACACTTGTCACATCTCTGAACATGACTCCCGGCTCCGGGAAATCAGGTATCGTTCTTACGTATTCCTCAAGCTTTTTCATTCCGTACCGCTCCATTTCATATTTATATTATATATCTCATTTTACGCCGTTCTTTGCGTTCATTGTATCATACACTCGAAAGCCCGCGCTTTCGCGCTCTTTGTTCTGCAAAGCAGAATCTTTCTGCTTCGCAGAACGCTTTCTCGTTAATGACGCAAGAAAAACAAATGCCGCTTCGCGTCGCTTGTTTTTCTTTTGCGTTCATTATAACCTTATTTTGCGGCTAAGTCAATCCTATTACCTGCGCCGCCATGCCGCACCGGAAAACAGAATAAAAATCGGGAAAATCTCCAATCTGCCCGCCAGCATATCGATAATCAGCACCAGCTTTGACAGATACCCAAAGCCCGCAAAATTGCAGAGCGGCCCCACTGCCTCAAAGCCGGGGCCTATGTTATTAAAGCAGGCAATTACCGCGGAAATATTTGTTGTTACTGAAAAGCCGTCCACGGAAACCAAAATGCAGCTTACCACAATTATAAGCACATAAATCGAAAGATATGCATGGGTATTTTCTATCACCCTCTCGCTTATGGGCTGATTATTGATCCGCACCACCTGTACCTTATTCGGCTGAAGCACCTGACGCACGCTGCGCTTAATACTCTTTAATATCAGAAGCAGTCTTGCGAATTTAAAGCCGCCGCCCGTGCTGCCCGCGCACGCGCCCACAAGCATCAGCGTCAAAAGAATCAGCTTTGAAAGCGACGGCCACAAATCAAAATCCGTCGTGGCAAAGCCTGTCGTAGTCACAATGCTTGCCACCTGAAAAGCCGCATGTCTTATCGTTTCCTCCGCCGTAGCATAAAGCCCCCTGATGTTCCACGCTATAACGGCGACGCTTGCAAGCACCGTGGCAAAGTAAAGCCGAAGCTCCTCGTCCCTCCACACGCACCGAAGCTGCCTTATCAAAAGCATATAATAGCATGTGAAGTTCACCCCGAACAAAAGCATGAACACCGTGCAGACATTCTGCAGATAAGGGCTGTACCCCGCAATGCTGTCATTTTTGACGCCAAAGCCGCCCGTCCCGGCCGTGCCAAGCGCCGTGCAGACTGCGTCAAAGAGCGGCATTTTACCGATTAACAGAAAGATAATGTTTAAAATCGTAAGCAGGATATAAATTGCATATAAAATCTCCGCCGTGGTTTTCATCTTCGGCACAAGCTTGCCGACCTTCGGACCCGGACTTTCCGCACGCAAAAGGTGCATGGTAAATCCGCTTTTGCTGTCGCCCCCCGAGCTGATCGCAAGCACGAACACCAAAACGCCCATTCCTCCAAGCCAATGAGTGAAGCTGCGCCAGTAAAGAAGCCCGTGCGACATGCTCTCTATGTCGCCAAGCACAGTGGCTCCCGTCGTGGTAAAGCCTGAAACCGTTTCAAACAGCGCGTCCATAAAATCAGGTATTTCACCGGACACAAAAAACGGCAGGCAGCCCAAAAGGCTCATCACAATCCAGCTTGCGCCCACGCACACAAGCCCCTCCCTTGCATAAAAGCCCTTTGACGCCCTGCTGCATAGCAGCATCAGCACGAGCGCAAGCAGCAGAATAATCATCATGCTCAAAAGGAAGCCCGCCACTGCCGCCGTTTCGTCCCTAACTATGCTTATAAATAATGCAGGCGTCATAAAGACTGCTTCCACCAGCAAAATCCTGCTTATAAATTTCCCCATCATTTTGTAGTTCATATGCATTAGTCCTCAAAAATATCATTTAAGCTGTAAATGACCTGCTTTGCGCTGGAAACAATGACGACAATATTTCCCACATAAAACGCGGAATCACCGTTTGGAATGGTCTGCCTGTATCCGCTTGAAATTGATACCACAAGCACATTCCGCTTGATGTGGAGCTGCTTTAAGGGTTCTCCGCAGTGCATAGTGCTTTCATCCACCAAAAATTCGATTGCCTCTGCCTGCCCGTCCGCAATCGAATGCATGGCGCGCGCGGCTCCTGTCTGGTTTTTAAGCGCCCTGACATACTGCACGATTGCATTGCTGCACAATGCCTTCGGACTCACCACGCTTCCGATTGGAAGTGAATTTAAAAGCGTGTTGTTTTCTATGCGCCCTACCTTTGTGATAATCTGCGGTACGCCGCATGTGTTTGCATAAAGTGAAATCATCGTGTTCATCTCGTCCACGCCCGTAAGCGTCACAAGCGCGTCGCAGCTTGAAACGCCCTCGCCGCCGAGTAAAAATTCATTGCTTGCATCGCCGTGTATGACATCCGCATCCGGCAGAAGCGTCGCAAGCTGCACGCACCGCTCATGGTCAATCTCAATAATCTGCACCGCAATTCCTCCTGCCAGCAGTGCCTGCGCAAGATAAAAGCTAAGCCTTCCGCCGCCGCATATCATTACGCGCTTTGCCCTGTGCGTGACAATTCCAAGATTCTTTAAGAGGATTGCAAGGTTATCCGGAGATGCCGTCACGAAAAGCCTGTCATTTTCCTTCAACACAAAATGCCCGTTCGGCGCAATCGCCTTTCCGTCGCGCAAAACGGTACATATAAGTATGCTGCACTTAATGACGCTGCCCAAATCGTTCAGGGCAAGATTGCACAGCTTTGAGCTGCCCTCGACGCGCAGCTCTACTATCTCCACTCTGCCGCGCGCAAAGGTATCGCGCTTGAGAAAGCCCGGATATTTAATAAGCCGCTCTATCTCCGCCGCCGTGCTTTTTTCCGGATTTATCATCATGGAAAGCCCGAAAAGCTCCCGCATCTCATACACCTGCTTTGTGTACTCGGGATTTCTCACGCGCGCAATGGTATGTATTTTCGGGTTCATACCGTGCGCCGTCATGCAGCAGAGGAGATTGACCTCGTCGGCGTTCGTAACCGCGATCAGCAAATCCGTTTCCCTGACCTTGGCGTTCTCAAGCACATCCATGGAAGCGCAGTTCCCCTGAACCGCCATTATGTCATAGCGCTCCTCGCTCATCTCAAGCACCTTCGACTTCTCATCTATCAGCGTCAAATCGTAGCCCTCGGCAGAAAGCTGCTTTGCCAGTGTCGAACCGACCTTCCCATCTCCTGCTATGATAATTTTCATCCGTATTAATCCGCCTTTCCGCATAATTGCTCCGCCGTGCGTCATTCTATTCGCGCCGCTTGTTTTTCTTTTGCGTTCATTATATCTTATACTCCGCCGTGCATCATTCGAGAGCCATACGGCTCTCTCATTCACGGGCTTTCGCCCTATATCTGACGTCATAGTCAAATTCGGCTGCAAGCAGCCAATTTGCCTCTGCCGCCATCTGCACGGCTCATTACTTTCGTGTACATTATATCAGGTTTTATATTTTATGCAATACGGATTTTATACGGATGCCACTGCCGCCTTCATTTCCTTTACATATTCGCAGACAGGTTCGATGCAGTCCCTTCCGTGCTTTGCAATGATTTTCACGATTGCGCTTCCGACAATCGCTCCGTCCGACACTGCCGCCATCTCACTTGCCTGCTCAGGCGTCGCAATGCCAAAGCCAATCGCGCACGGAATGTCCGACACTTCCCTTACCTGATTTACCATTTCACTGATGTTGGTGGTAATCCTGCTTCTCACACCCGTTACGCCAAGCGAGGACACGCAGTACAAAAATCCCTCCGCCTCGCGCGCAATCATGCTTATCCGCTCCTTTGAGGTCGGCGCAATCATCGATATCAGTTCGATTCCCGCCGTCTTGCATGCGTCCCTGACCTCGTCCTTTTCCTCAAAGGGCACATCCGGGATAATCACCCCGTCAATGCCGCACTCGGCGCATTTTCCCGCGAATTTTTCCGTTCCATAGGTATAAACCGGGTTCATATAGGTCATGAACACCAGCGGAATTTCCACCTTTTCGCGCACCCGCTTTACCATGTTGAAAAGCTTATCCGTGGTCGTTCCCGCGCTCAGCGCACGCACATCCGCCTCCTGTATGACAACGCCCTCCGCAATAGGGTCCGAAAAGGGGATTCCGATTTCAATCAGATCCGCGCCCGCCTCTGCCATCTTTGGAATAAGCGCCTCCGTCGTTTCAAGGTCGGGGTCGCCCCCTGTCACAAACGCGATAAACGCCTTTTTATTTTCAAATGCATGTCCTATTCTGCTCATACCTTACCTCCGTTTTGAAGCCCGTTTTAATCAAAAATCTCAACGCCTCTGTATCTTGCAATTGCCGCCACATCCTTGTCGCCGCGCCCCGAAATATTGACGACGATAATTTGATTCTTATCAAATTCCGGCGCAATCTTTTTTGCATATGCAACCGCATGCGCGCTCTCAATCGCGGGGATAATACCCTCCGTCCTTGACAGATACTCAAACGCCTCCACTGCCTCATCGTCCGTCACCGGCACATACTGCGCGCGCCCCGTTTCATACAGGTTGGCATGCTCAGGACCGATACCCGGATAGTCAAGACCCGCGGATATCGAGTAAACCGGCGCAATCTGACCGTATTCATCCTGACAGAACAGCGACTTCATCCCATGGAAAATGCCGACGGTTCCGTTTGCAATGGTCGCGGCATTCTTAGGGTTGTCAACGCCAAGCCCCGCTGCCTCGCAGCCGATTAATCTGACACTCGTTTCAGGTATAAACTCATAAAACGCGCCCATCGCATTGCTGCCGCCGCCCACGCACGCAATCACGGCGTCCGGAAGCTTTCCCTCAGCCTCCATGAGCTGCTGCCTGATTTCTTCTCCGATAATCTTCTGAAAATCCCTGACAATCATGGGAAACGGATGCGGTCCCATCACGGAGCCGAGCACATAGAGCGTGTCGTCCATTCTCGTCGCCCACTCTCGCATGGTTTCATTAACCGCATCCTTCAAGGTCATTGTGCCCGACGTTACGGGGTGTACCTTCGCGCCCAAAAGCTCCATTCGGTAGCAGTTGAGCACCTGTCTGTCCGTGTCCTCCTTACCCATGAAAATCTCACATTCAAGCCCCATCAGAGCCGCCGCGGTCGCAGTCGCCACGCCATGCTGTCCCGCGCCCGTTTCCGCAATCACGCGCTTCTTGCCCATCTTTTTTGCCAAAAGCACCTGACCCAGCACGTTGTTGATTTTATGCGAGCCTGTATGGTTCAAATCCTCCCTCTTAAGATAAATCTTTGCGCCGCCCAAATCCTTAGTCATCTTCTCGGCGTAATACAAAAGCGACGGTCTGCCGGCATACTGTTCAAGCAGATACTTAAGCTCCTGCCGGAACTCCGGGTCATTTTTATATTTCTCATATTCCCGTTCAACCTCCTGCACCGCTGGAATCAATGTTTCCGGAATATACTGACCTCCGTATAATCCGTATCTTCCCTTCTTTTCTTCCATCTTAATCCTCCATTCCGAGAGGTTTACGCGCCTCTCACATTCGCGATAAACCGCCTTATTTTTTCTTCATCCTTTACGCCGTCCGTTTCCACTCCCGTGCTCACGTCCACGGCAAAGCAGTTGAATCTGCCTGACGCCTCGCGCACATTTTCAGGGTCAAGCCCGCCCGCAAGGAAAAACGGTTTGTCAATATCCGCTAAGCTTTGCTCAAGGATTTCCGGCTGAAGCCTGACTCCCGTCCCCCCAAGCTCGCCCTTTTTATATGTGTCAAAGAGCATATAGTCCGCCTCGTCGGACATCAGCGCCGCCACCTGCTCCGGCGTCTGCACCCTTATGGCTTTTATGACACGCGCGTCAGTTTTTCGCTTCAGTTCACGAATATATGACTCGCTCTCCGCGCCGTGCAACTGCACCATGTCTATAATGCCTTTGGCGCAGAGGTCAGCCACATGCTCAAGCGGCTCATCCACGAAAACACCCACCGCCTGAATCCTATCGTCAAGCGCCCGCTTCATCGCAAGCGCCTGTTCATCCGTCACGAAACGCTTTGTGCGGGCAAACACAAACCCTATGTAATCAGGCAGGTACCTGTTTACCTTATCCACATCCTCAAGCGTCTTTAATCCGCATATCTTAACTCTTGTCATGACAAGCCTCCATTTACCCCTGTCCGCGAAGCGTATCCAGCATTGCCTTTTTGTCGCTGCTGCGCATCAGCGTTTCACCAATCAGCACGCCGTTTACTCCCGCCTTACGCAGATTGCCGATATCCTCCGGCGTCTTAATGCCGCTCTCCGCCACAAAGAGAATTTCCTTCGGTATCAGACTGCGCAGCCTGATGCTGTTGCCGATATCCACCGTAAAGGTTTTTAAATCGCGGTTGTTTACGCCAATCATGCGCGCACCCGCCCGCATGGCGCTGTCAAGCTCCCGCTCGTCGTGCGCTTCCACCAATGCCGAAAGCCCCAGCCCGTCGCAGATTCCCTTGTATTCCCTTATCGTATCAGTATCAAGCAGCGCCGCAATCAAAAGCACGCAGGATGCGCCAAGGCATTTTGCCTCATAAATCATATAAGGGTCTATGATAAAGTCCTTTCGTATTGTCGGTATGGAAACGAAATCGTTAATTTCTCTCAAAAATCTGTCGTCGCCCTTAAAATAATCCGTTTCCGTGAGCACTGAAATACAGTCCGCGCCTGCTCTCTCATAATCGCGCGCAATGTCAAGATAGGGAAAGTCCTCCGCAATTATTCCCTTTGAGGGCGATGCCTTCTTTACCTCACAGATAAAGCTTATTCCCTCCTTTGCGACTGCCCTCTCAAACGGGAAGGAAAAGCCGCCCTCCGCCTCTGAAAGCTGCAATGCCCTGCTCCTGACCTCATCGGGCGGCGCTTCTTTCTTCTTCCGTTCCACCCTTGCCCTTGTTGCCGCTGCCAAATCATCCAGTATCATGCACTTTTCCTCCAAGCCTATTCGTTCGTAAGCTCCACAAAGCTACGTAATGTTTCATAAGCCTTTCCGCTCTCAACTGTCCTGCGCGCAATGTCGACGCCCTCCTGAATGTCCTTTGCGCCGCCCATCAGCCAAATGCCGGCTCCCGCGTTTAAAAGTACGGCGTCCGCCTTTGCATCCGTACATTCGCCCTTTAAAATGCTCTCCATGATTTTCGCGTTCTCTGCTCCGTCGCCGCCCACCAAATCACTCTTTTGGCTGCGCTTTATGCCAAACTGCTCCGGCGTGATTTCATAGCGCGAAAACGTATCGTCCTTAATTTCCACACAGGTCGTAGGCGCGCCGGTGGAAATTTCGTCCAGTCTGTCCTGACCGTACACCACAAGCCCCCGCTTTACGCCAAGATTGCTCAAAACATGAGCAAGCGGCTCCACCAGCTCCTCGCTGTATACGCCCATAAGCTCAACATTCGCGCTTGCGGGATTTGCAAGAGGTCCCAGTATATTAAACACCGTCCTGAACCCGAGAGCCTTTCTGACAGGTCCCACAAAGCGCATTGCCGCATGATATTTCTGTGCGAACATAAAGCACAGATTGCACTTTTTGAGCACCTGCGCGTTCTTTTCCGGCTCAAGGTCAAGCTTTACGCCGAGCGCCTCCAGACAGTCCGCAGCGCCGCTCCGGCTCGACACGCTTCTGTTGCCGTGCTTTGCGACCTGATGCCCTGCTGCCGCCACGATCACGCTCGCCGTCGTGCTGATGTTTATGGAGTTGGCTTCATCGCCGCCCGTTCCGACAATCTCCAGCACATCTCCCTCCACCGGCAGCTTCACGCCGTGCTTTCTCATGCCCTTTGCAAACGCAGTGATTTCCTCAATGGTTTCACCCTTCATGACAAGCGCGGTCAAAAACGCCGCCATGTTTATCTGCTGCGCTTCTCCGCTCATGATTTCGTCCATCACCTGCTCTGCCTCTGCCGCCGTAAGGTCCTTTCTTTCCAATACCTTTTTTGTTGCCTCAACAATCATTTTAATCTTCCTCCTTGATAAAAAATTTAATATTTGACTTTTTTATTATTTATCGCACATCAGGAAATTGCGCGCCATCGCCTTTCCGTCGGGCGTCATAATCGACTCCGGATGGAACTGCAGCCCGTAAATCTGCATTGTCCTATGCTGCACCGCCATCACCTCGCCCTTTTCGTCAACCGCCGTGACCTCAAGACAATCGGGTATTTCATCCTTTGCCGCGACAAGCGAATGATACCTTGCGACCGTAATTTTTTTTGGAAGCCCCTTAAACATAAGCGTGTCATTCTTAACCGTGACAACGCTCTGCTTTCCGTGCATAAGCTCGGGCGCGTATGTAATTTTTCCGCCAAACGTTTCACAGATTGCCTGGTGCCCTAAGCACACTCCCAAAATCGGAAGCTTCCCTGCCTCCGCCCTGATAACGTCCTCGCAGACTCCCGCGTCCGACGGCTTTCCCGGTCCCGGCGAAAGTACGATATGCGACGGCTCAAGCGCCATAATCTCCTCCACGCTCAGCTCGTCGTTTCTTATCACTCTAAGCTCCTCTTTTCCCTCAATAAGCTCGCCGATTTCCTGCACCAGATTAAAGGAAAAGCTGTCGTAATTGTCAATAATCAAAATCATTATTTCGCCTCCCGTTATTCGATAATGCTCTCAACCATGTTGATTGCCTCTATGACCGCGCCCGCCTTGTTTGCACATTCCTGATATTCGCTTTCA
Organism: Lachnospiraceae bacterium; assembly: GCA_021202335.1. Lineage (GTDB taxonomy): Bacteria > Bacillota > Clostridia > Lachnospirales > Lachnospiraceae > COE1. The sequence goes on along the minus strand of JAJQDE010000037.1, from coordinate 65,141 downwards.
GGCACCGAATCCGCCACAATCCCCGCACCTGCCTGCACATAAACCTTTTTGCCCCGTTTTACCGCGGTCCTGATTGCGATGCAGACGTCCAGATTGCCGCTGAAGTCAAGATAACCTATCGCCCCGCCATACACACCCCTTGCGCAAGGCTCAAGCTCGTCGATAATCTCGCACGCCCTGAATTTGGGCGCTCCGGAAAGCGTTCCCGCAGGAAGAAGCGCCTCTACCGTGTCCGCCGCCGTCTTTCCCTCCGCAAGCCTTCCCGTTACCGTGCTTGCGATATGCATAACCTTTGAGAACCTGTGTATTGCCATATAATCATCGACCTTCACGCTGCCGTACTCCGCAATCCTTCCGATGTCATTTCTTGCCAGATCGACCAGCATATTGTGCTCGGCGCACTCCTTTTTATCCGCCAAAAGCTCCTTTTCAAGCACCAAATCCTCCGCTCTGTCGCCGCCTCGCCTACGCGTGCCCGCAACCGGGAAGGTCATCAGCTTTCCCTTCGTAAGCTTCACCATTGTTTCCGGAGAGGTTCCCGCTATCTGCATATCCTTAATCTGCATGTAATACATGTACGGAGAAGGGTTCGTCGTGCTCAGCACACGATAGGCATTGAGGAGGCTTCCGTCATAGTCCGCCTCAAAGCGTCTGGAAATAACGCCCTGAAAAATATCGCCCTCCCGGATATAATGCTTCGTTTTTTCCACCATCGCGCAATACTCCTCCTTCGTGAGATTGCAGGTAAATTTCGGAGCAGGGACAGGCTTTTCATATGGAACGGGATCTGTGAGCCGTATCGTTTCCACAAACGCCTCCAGCTCCTCCACTGCCCTGTTGTAGCCCGCCTCTTTTTCAGAGGTCTTTGCGTTTGTGATAAAGCAGAGCTTATGATGAAGCTGGTCAAAGGCAATCAGCTTATCAAACATCATCAGTTCGCAGTCATTCACATCGCTCTGCTTTATTTTCAGCTTTGGCTCCGCATACTGTATCATTTCATACGCAAAATAACCAACCAGCCCTCCCGTAAATGTCGGAAGCCCTTCAATCTGAGGCGACCTGTATTGATTCAAAATACTCTGCAGCGCTTCCTTTGGCTTCCCCGGCACGATTCGCACCATTCCGTCCTCTTTTACCTTTGTCACGCCGTCCTTGCAGGAAACGGAAAGCTTTGGATGATAGCCTAAAAAAGAATATCTGCCAAGGCTTCCTCCCTCCACGCTCTCAAGCAGGAAATATTGCCCGTCTAACGCCGCAAGCTTGCGAAGCATCAGTATCGGAGTGATGTCATCTGCTAAAATTTCCTTACAGACAGGCACATATGTATAATCGCTCTCATACTGCCTTACCTGTTCATACGTCGGCTTAATCATAAATCCGAACCTCCTTATTGATTATTAAAAAGAATATATTTATATAACGAACCTTCCTATACGATGAAAAAAAGCTTCTGCCCTAATATGACTATTAGGACAAAAGCTTAAAACTTCTGCGATACCACCTAATTTGATGCATTTGCATCCACTCACCACACGTACTGTCATACGCTTTCCCTTGATAACGGGCGGAAATCCCGTTGGGCATTACTAAAGCCATTTTATGTCCGGCTCGTTGCTCCCACCTTCCCAAGTCCATTCCACACTTACTCAACTGCCGCAATCCCACCGCCTGCGGCTCTCTGAAAGTCTGCTAAAGTATGTACTCCTCTCGGTCATCAGTTTAAAATCAAATATAACCATATACTTTATCATATACACTTTTTGTTCAGATGTCAATAATCTGTTTTTATTTTTTCAGCCGCCGGGCTTCCGCAAAGATATTCCCTGAGTCCGTCCAGCGCGCTGCCGGCGTCCCTCATGCCAAGCTCATACGCAGCCTGCATTTTTTCGGGATTTTTTTCCATCCGCTTTATATTAAGCTTTTGGGACGGGCGAATGACAAAAACCTCCCCCGCCTTTTCCTTTTCCCTAAGACGCTCCATACAGCTGTTTTAATTGCTGTGCCTGTTTCGCAGCCTGCACTCAAAATCAGCGTACTTTTTCCCGTAAGCTGCCCTTGTCAGAGCCGGTGAAACCGGACTCTTTACATAGTCTGCAGGCTTTGTCAGCACTACCACCTGTCTGTCGTAGCCCATCTTAGAGAATTTCTCGAAGGGAATACTGTCTGCCACCGCGCCGTCCAAATACCGCTTTCCGTTTATTTCCACAGGTCTTGACACAAAGGGCATGGAACCCAACGCCCGGAGTATATCCATCTGTTTAAAAACATCCGTAATCTGCACATACTCCGCCTCACCCGTATCGACATTTGTCACTACCGCATAAAACGGAATCCCCGACTCCATAAACGCCGCGTTATCAAAAACATCAAGCTTTTTTGGCACGGTGTCATACGCATACTGCGTGTCAATTATGTTGCCTGTCCTCAGCAGCGGTCTGACACCCATATAGTTCCTGTCGCTGTTATACCTTTTGCTGTAGCGTATCACGCGCCCCTTCTGCCCCGACAGAAGATTTATGCCGAAAAGCGCCCCTGCCGAAACGCCGATTACTCCGTCAAAGCTGAAGTTTTTTTCCATAAACACGTCCAAAACGCCTGCCGTGTACATGCCGCGCATTGCGCCGCCCTCCAGTACCAGTCCCGTTTTCAATCCAAAAACCTCACAAGCTCCCCTGCCTCCTTGCGCTTCGGCGCTTCGGGCGCTTCGTCCGCATAACCTGCCGCCACAAGCGCGGCAACTCTCTGCCCCTCGTCAAGCCCAATGATTTCAGCTACCTTCGCCTCGTCAAAAATGCCAAGTATCACGGAGCCTACGCCCTTGTCGTGCGCGGCAAGACAGAAGGTCTGCGTCGCAAGTCCGGCGTCAAATACCTCCCAGCGGTCCTCCTTTGAGGTAGAAAACGAACCGTCCCTCTCAAATCCGCTTCTGCCATGTACCATGGTCACAACGACAAGCGCGGGCGCGCCCTTAATGATGTCCGTATTGTGCGCAAAGCCCAAAACCGCCTCGTCCGCAATCCTTGCCAAAACCGCCTTGTCCTCGACGACTATGTACCTTGTCACCTGCGTGTTCTTCCATGAGGGCGCAAACGCGGCCTCCGCCACGATTTCACGCATCGTTTCGTGCGGCACCTGCTGCTCCTTGAATTTCCTGATGCTCCTTCTTGTTTCAATACATTTTAATGCTTCCATAAAAAATCCCTCCATTTATTATTTTAAAAATCCGTTTACAATCTGTTCCTCGGCCTCGGTTTCCGTCAGCCCTAAGGTCATAAGCTTTATAAGCTGCTCGCCCGCAATCTTTCCGATTGCCGCCTCATGTATCAGACTTGCGTCAATGTGATTTGCCGTAATTTCAGGGATTGCCCGCACCACCGCCCTGTCCATGATAATCGCATCGCACTCGGAATGTCCGGCGCACTGATTGTTTCCGTTAATATGGGAATAAAATGTCTGCTCCGACTCGTCCCTTGCCACCGAGCGCGAAATAACATTGGCGCTCGAGCCTTCTCCGTCCAAATCCACGTAAAAGCTTGTGACCGCCTTCTGCCTGCCGTGCGTCATCAGCTTTTCCTTTACGACAAGCTGCGCGCCTCTGCCAAGCTTTGCCCTTGTGACGCGCTCCGTGGAATCCACGCCCCTTATCTGCACGGTGTCCATCTCCATATAGCTGTTCTCATCAAGCTCGACTACCGTTTCAGGGTTCATGATACTCTCGCCCGTTCCCTCGCCCGAGCCATAGTGCTTTTCCACATATTTAAGCTTTGAATTTTTACCCACATAAAAGGTGTGAATACCGCTGTGCTCGCTCGTCTTATCGCCGCCGTTATGAATCCCGCAGCCCGCGACAATGGTGATGTCACAATCATCACCGATGTGAAAGTCGTTATACACCAGCTCCTTTAAGCCCGTCTGCGTCATAAGCACCGGTATGTGAACGCTCTCCTTTTTTGTGCCCGGTTTAATGAAGATATCAATTCCCGGCTTATCCTCCTTTGTGACAATCTCAATATGCTCTGTCGAGCGTCTGTCCACCGACTGCCCATTGGAGCGGATATTGTATGCGCCCGCAGGCACCTCATGCAAATCAGCCACCTGCATCAGCAATGTTTTCTGAATTTCATCCATAGCTTCCCTCATTTCTGCGAACCTTAGTTCACTGATGCTTTTTTGCGTATAAATCTCAGCCTCCTGCTATGCCGCTCACGCAAAACGATGGCACGCCCCGCGGAGCTGTTGTCCGGTCTCGGGACTTCCGTTTAAAAGCTGCGGCAGGATTTCATCCTTTGCACCTTCCTTTTTGATTTCCCCGTCGGCTATCACTACGATTTTATCCGCAATATTCAATATCCTCTCCTGATGCGAAATAATCACGATATTTCCCTGCGTCTGCTCATGCATACTCTCAAACACCGCAATCAGATTTTGAAAGCTCCACAAATCGATTCCCGCCTCAGGCTCGTCAAACACCGAAAGTCTGCTGCCGCGCGCTATCACCGTCGCAATCTCTATCCTTTTAAGCTCGCCGCCCGACAGACTTGCATCCACCTCGCGGTTAATATAATCCCTCGCGCAAAGCCCTACCTCGGACAGATACCTGCACGCGCCCTCAACGCTCAGCTTCTCTCCGGACGCAAGGCGGATAAGGTCAAGAACCGTAATGCCCTTAAAGCGGACCGGCTGCTGAAAGGCATAGCTTATTCCCAGCCTTGCCCTTTCGGTAATCGAAACGCCGGTAATATCCTGTCCGTCAAAGAAAATCTGCCCCTCCGTCGGCTGTATAATCCCCGCTATCATTTTCGCAAGCGTGGATTTTCCGCCTCCGTTTGGACCGGTAATCGCCGTAAATCTGTCATCTATCTTTAAATTAACGTGATTCAGAATGTCCCTTCCATTTCCGGTTTCAACATGATAGGAAATGTTTTTTAGCTCCAGCACGTATTTTGCCTCCCTTCCATGATGTATCGGTTCCATTATTCAAGTATACCCAAAATTCTCCAAAAATGCAACCAACCGAAACAGCCCGAAGAAGCTGCCGCGCCCCGCCGGGTGCAGTCTCCTTCGGACTGTCTGATATTACGGATTTATTATTTGAGGATTTCTCCGACCGACTTTGCAAGCCCTGCCACGCCTTGAATTTCCGACGGCACAATAATCTTTGTGGCATTGCCGTTTGCAGCCCTCTCAAAGGCCTCAAGCTTCTTAATGGTCAGCACCGCCTCGTCCGCGCCGGCGTCTTTAAGGAACTTAATACCCTCCGCGTTCGCCATCTGTACGACTCTGATTGCCTCAGCCTGACCCTCTGCCTCACGTATTCTTCTTTCCTTCTCCGCCTCCGCGCGCAGGATTGCAGCCTGCTTTTCAGCCTCAGCCTCCAAAATTGCCGACTCCTTTTGTCCCTCCGCCACAAGGATTGTGGACTTCTTTTCACCTTCCGCGCGCAGAATTGCCTCGCGGCGCTCACGCTCCGCTTTCATCTGCTTCTCCATCGCGTTCCTGATAGCCTCGGGCGGAATGATGTTCTTAAGCTCTACGCGGTTTACCTTGATGCCCCAAGGGTCCGTTGCAACGTCAAGCGCAGCGCGCATGTTGGTGTTAATTACCTCCCTTGACGTCAATGTCTGGTCAAGCTCCATCTCACCGATAATGTTTCTGAGCGTCGTCGCCGTCAGCTTCTCAATTGCCATGATCGGATTGTCAACGCCGTATGCATACATCTTCGGATCCGTAATTTGGAAAAATACCACCGTATCAATCTGCATGGTAACGTTATCCTTTGTAATCACCGGCTGAGGCGGAAAATCCACCACCTGCTCCTTTAAGTTCACTCTTTTTGCGACCTTATCAAGAAATGGAATTTTAAAATGCAGTCCCACTCCCCATGTAGCGTCATAACCGCCAAGACGCTCGATGACATACGCCGACGCCTGCGGCACGATGCGTACATTTGCCGCAAGCAGCAAAACGATGATAAATAAAATAAATAAAACAATCAACATTTGTCCGTTCCCTCCTCATACCTCTCAACAATCAGTTTTACGCCCTTGATGTCAACCACCTTTGCAAGGCTTCCCGCCGCTATCTTACAGTTGTTGTCCGCCGCCCTGACAGTCCAGTCCGAACCGTTTACCACGGCGCATCCGGTTTCCAAAACATTGTCAACATCCTGCGTGACGCGCACCACCTTGCCGATGATGCCCTCATAATTTGTCTTTGTACGCGTTGAATTTATGTACTTCACCGCATACGGTCTTGTGAAAATCAGCGTCGCAAACGACACCGCCAAAAATGCTGTTATCTGAAGCGTTGTTCCTCCTCCGAGCAGCGACACCATTACTGCCGCAAGCGAGCCGATGGCAAACCAAATTGCCCCAATGCCGACAGTCACAATTTCTATGACAATCAGTATTATCATAGCCGCAAGCCACACCATTGTATTCATCAATATACCCTCCTATCTGAAATATTCGGCAGCCTCAGATACATCTTACTTCATATTTTCGTCCAATACAATGTTTTTTACACAAATAAAATAAAAACAAATAAATTAACGATAATAAAGGGCGCCGTTCAGTTACCGGCACCCTTTATATACATCTGATCATATTCCATGCGGTTACATGGTTACATCATTCCGCCCATTCCGGCATTGCCGGCAGGCATCGCGGGATTTTCTTCCTTGATGTTTGCCACAACGGATTCCGTGGTAAGGAATGAGCTTGCAACAGAGCATGCGTTCTGCAATGCGCTTCTTGTCACCTTGGCAGGGTCAAGGATACCGGCCTCTACCATGTTCACATACTCCTCCTTGTAAGCGTCAAAGCCTACTCCGATTTCAGACTCTCTTACCTTATTTACAATCACGCTGCCCTCAAGACCTGCGTTTACTGAAATAATATACAAAGGAGCCTCAAGCGCCTTAAGCACAATCTTCGCGCCCGTCTTTTCATCCCCGTCCAAAGAATCAACAAGCTCTGACACCTTCTTTGAAGCATGGATATATGCGGAACCGCCTCCGGAAATAATACCTTCCTCCACGGCTGCCCTTGTCGCATTCAAAGCGTCTTCCATGCGGAGCTTTGCTTCCTTCATTTCCGTTTCCGTCGCCGCGCCTACGCGGATAACTGCCACGCCGCCCGCAAGCTTTGCAAGTCTTTCCTGAAGCTTCTCCTTGTCGAAGTCTGAGGTTGTTTCCTCAATCTGCTTTTTAATCTGAGAAATTCTCGCGTCAATCGCAGCTCTTTCGCCCTCGCCGTCAACAATAATCGTGTTCTCCTTCTGAACCTTAACGGATTTAGCGCGTCCGCACTGCTCCAAGGTAGCTTCCTTAAGGTCAAGACCAAGCTCATCGCTGATTACCTGACCGCCTGTCAGAATTGCGATATCCTCAAGCATTGCCTTTCTCCTGTCGCCGTAGCCCGGAGCCTTTACCGCAACTACGTTGAAGGTGCCGCGCAGCTTATTTACGATCAACGTCGTAAGAGCCTCGCCCTCAACATCCTCAGCGATAATGAGAAGCTTTGCGCCTGACTGGACTACCTGCTCCAAAAGAGGTAAAATCTCCTGAATGTTTGAAATCTTCTTATCCGTGATTAAGATATAAGGCTCCTCCATGGTTGCCTCCATCTTATCCATATCCGTAGCCATGTAAGCTGAAATATAACCGCGGTCAAACTGCATACCTTCCACTAAATCCAGCTCTGTCTGCATGGTCTTTGACTCTTCGATTGTGATAACGCCGTCGCCTGAAACCTTCTCCATGGCGTCAGCCACCATGCTTCCGACCTCATCGTCGCCTGCGGAGATAGCCGCCACTCTTGCGATATGCTGCTTTCCGTTTACCTTTGAGCTCATTGCCGCGATTGCGTCTACTGCACAGTCAGTAGCCTTTTTCATACCCTTTCTCAAAATAATCGGGTTTGCGCCCGCCGCAAGGTTCTTCATTCCCTCGTTGATCATTGCCTGCGCAAGCACGGTTGCGGTTGTCGTACCATCACCTGCCACGTCGTTTGTCTTTGTGGCAACCTCCTTTACGAGCTGCGCGCCCATATTCTCAAACGCGTCCTCAAGCTCAATTTCCTTTGCGATGGTAACGCCGTCGTTTGTAATCAGCGGCGCGCCGAAGGACTTATCCAAAACAACGTTTCTTCCTTTCGGTCCAAGTGTAACGCTTACCGTGTCCGCAAGCTTATTTACGCCTGCCTCCAATGCCTTACGGGCCTCTGCTCCATACTTAATTTCCTTTGCCATGATTCTCCTCTTTTCTGCACTGCTCTTTACGCATAAAGCAATGTTTGTGCGAGCAGCGCGCAGCCACAAACCTGCCGAGTAAAAAATAATTTTTCACTCTTTATCCAATTAAAATTTTTTATCCGGTTTCTTACACACACTACTGAATGACTGCTAAGATATCGTTCTGCTTTACGATAATGTACTCCTCATCGTCAATCTTGACCTCCGTGCCGGAATATTTTGAGTAGATTACGTTATCGCCTGCCTTAACCTCCATCTTCACTTCCTTGCCGTCAACAACACCGCCCGGACCTACTGCAATAACCTCCGCCTGCTGCGGCTTTTCCTTGCTCTGTCCCGGTAATACAATACCTGACTTTGTTGTTTCCTCAGCAATCAACTGCTTTAATACGACTCTGTCGCCCAATGGTACTAATTTCATGTTAAATGCCTCCTTAATAATTTATTATAATAATTTGTTTCCGTTTTTTTTGATTAGCACTCTGTTTAATTGAGTGCTAACAAAACATATCATAGTTATTTGGCGAAAGTTGTGCAAACGGATTTAAATGTTATTTTATTCCATTTTCTGATTTTAACTCTGTTTTTCTCTTTTTTTCTCTCGTTTTTATAAATCAAAGTACTTAATAATTATTTTAGACTTTTATGATTTGTTTATGGCTTTCTCAATTTTTTGCCTGTATCCGGGCGTATTCTTGATTTCAAACTTGTTTTCAAGCATGGCGTATTCCGCGTCGGAAAGGACATCCTTATAGCTCTCCTCCACGTTCGTGCGCATCACGCAGCCCACCGCGATGCTCGGCACAAGCCGCTCATCCTCAAAGCAGTCGCAAGCCCTCTGTATGCTTTCACAATAGGCTGCCGCCGCGCTTTCCGAGGCATCCGGCAAAAGCACATTAAACACATCGCCCTCAATCCTGCCGATAACCGCCTTGTCAAAGCCTGCCTCCCGTGCCTCTGTCCTCAAAATATCCGCCACCGTTATGACAAGCCTGTCGCTCTCCTCCTCCCCGAACCGGTCGTCAAAAAATTTCCAGTCGTTGATATTTACACAGATTACCGCTGTCGGAACCCCCTCCCGCTCCTCAAGCTGCCGCATACGGCTCATAAAGTAGTTCCTGTTGAGCACGCCGGTAAGCGGGTCGTTCTGCTCTGAATACTTTACCTGATAAGCGTCCTTTTCCACCTGCTGCTCCAGCTCATCTATGTACACCGCCTGCTCGCTTGCCAGATATGATTTTTCGCTAAAGCCCTCCAATGTTTTAATATATGCGTCCAGCAGCGTTTTTACTTCATCATGTTTCTCCTGCGCCACATTGTCATAGCGCGCATAAATATGGCAGACAGTCCTCTCCCTGACCCTGATTTTATTGCCGGGCTTATTCTTAACGTCCGGCACAAAGCCGTCAAAGGCTCCATGCACCATCAAAATTGCCCCGTGGCGGTCCGTCATAAGCGTATCCAGACCAAACATTGCATGCATACTCTCAAGGAACGCGCCCGCAGCCTCCAAGTCAAATAAATCCCGCGGAAAATAATTTTTGCTGTTCTGACTCACTCTCTGCGCAAACGCCGTCTTTTTTATGTTCATAATCCTCTTTCCTCCATTCCTAAAACAAATAAGTCAATAAGCTCCGCAATGCCGTCGTTATCATTATCCCTTTTCGTGACATAATCCGCGCATGCCTTGAGCTTAGGACCTGCATTTGCCATCGCCGCGCCTGTTCCCGCAGCCTCAATCATGGAAATATCATTTTCCTCGTCGCCTGCTGCCGCCGCGTTCCGTATCAGTATGTTCAGTTCCCTGCACAGCTTTATCAGCGCGTTCCCTTTGCCTGCGTCCTTATTATATATCTCAAGATAAGAATTGTTTGAGAACGCGCATGTAAGCCCTTCTCCAAGCTCCGAGGCTTCAACAGCCCTGCGGAAATCCTCAAGCCGCTCCCTGTTTTCCAGGTCTATTGCGACCAGCTTATACGCCTCATGCGAAAGGAATTCCTTCGGACGCTCCGTAACCGCATATGGCAAATGAATGTACTGCCTGTAATATGCAAGCTCCTTATCCTCCGCAATGCTCACAATCCGCGCGCCGTCCGCATAGGTATGGACATGCATACCCCGTTCGCGCGCCATGTCGAAAATTCTCTGCACGGCTTCCGCGGACACACAGGATTCGGATATCAGCTCATCCTTCATGCAGTCGTAAAGCATTGCGCCGTTGTATGCCGTAATATAAATTCCGCCCGCACCGTCCGCCTGCATTTTCCCGACCTCCTCTTTGATGTCAAGCCGGTCAAGCACCTCTAAAATGCTCTCCAGCGGTCTGCCGCTTGCAAGCGCAAGGGAATTGCCCTCCCGTATCATATCCAAAAGCCTTGCGCGCGTGCGCTCGGAAATTGTTTTGTCCGACGTCAAAAGCGTACCGTCCAAATCCGTGAAAAGTATTTTCGTTTTCAGCGCCCCTTTAAGCGCGTCGAGAAATTTTTCCGGCACATACAGCCTTCCGTATCCGTTGGCAAGGTCGAGCCCCGGCTTATTTTCTCCGTGAAAATCAGAGCCTCCGCTTTGAAGCAGCCTGTACTTTTTGGCAAGCGCCTTAATCATCCGCTCATCCGCGGGCGAGTATGAGCTGTAACCGGTTTCGATTCCCATAAGCCCCGCCGCCTTTAACCGCTTCACCAGCAGGTCAAGCTGCTCACTCCCAAGCCCGTAAAGCGTCGGGTGCGCCAATATCGGTATTCCCCCCGCTCTCCTCGTCACGTCAATCACTTCCTCGGGCGTGATTTTTTCCCGATGCACAAAATACGGCGTGTGGTCGCCCAAATAACGGTCAAACGCTTCGTTTCTGCTTTTCACATAGCCATTATCCAAAAGCCAGCCGGCGTAATGCGCCCTTGTGATCACCGCGCCCGGATATGCCGCAAGCAAATCCTCATAGGCAATATCTATGCCCACATTCCTCAAATTAGCACAGAGCTTGAGGTTCCTGTCTGTACGCGACTGCAAAAAACGCGCAAGATAATCCGAAAACACCGGCGCCTTATAGTCGATAAAAAGCCCCACAATATGCACATCTCGCCCATTATATTCCGTGGAATACTCAATCCCCGGAATGATTTCTATTGGCTTGTCCTTTGCGTATTCGATTATCTCCTCCAAGCCGTCCACCGTGTCGTGATCCGTAAGCGCCATCGCCTTTAGCCCCTTTTGAACGGCATAATCAACCAGCTCCCGGGGCGTATAGGTTCCGTCCGAACGGACAGAATGAACATGCAAATCAATTGCTCCCATTTCGCAAACCCTTCCTTTATAAAAACAGACAGATGTAATCACTGCATCTGCCTGTAAAAATCTATTCCTCGCCGCTCTCGTCCTCTGCCTCCGCAGTGTATACGGCAGTTCTCTTTCTTGCCATCTCATCGCTTGCAAGGTATTCGTCGTAGGTCGTAATCTTGTCAATCAGCGTACCGTTCGGCAGGATTTCCATGATACGGTTTGCCGTCGTTTCCACAAACTGGTGGTCATGGCAGGCAAACACAGCCACTCCCGGGAATTTAATCAGCCCGTTATTCAGAGCCGTGATTGACTCCATGTCAAGGTGGTTGGTCGGCTCGTCAAGGATAAGACAGTTTGCGCCGCTTATCATCATCTTACTCAAAAGGCAGCGCACCTTTTCGCCTCCGGAAAGCACCCTCACCTTTTTCACGCCGTCCTCGCCCGCAAAAAGCATCCTTCCCAAAAAGCCGCGCACGTAGGTGATATCGTCCACCTTTGAATAGCCCATGAGCCAGTCCGCAATCGTGTAGTCGTTGTCGAACTCCTTTGTCGAATCCTTCGGGAAATATGCCTGCGACGTGGTGACGCCCCATTTATACGAGCCTTCGTCCGGCTCAAGCTCACCCATAAGTATTTGGAAAATCGTGGTCTTTGCAAGCTCGTTTCCTCCCACAAACGCCACCTTGTCCTCACGCCCGAGGATAAAGGATATATTGTCAAGCACCTTCACGCCGTTTATGGTTTTGGAGAGCTTCTCCACCGTCAGTACCTCGTTGCCTATCTCGCGGTCAGGTCTGAAATCAATGTATGGATATTTGCGGCTCGACGGTTTAATGTCGTCAAGCTCAATCTTTTCCAAAGCGCGCTTTCTCGAGGTTGCCTGCTTTGACTTTGACGCGTTTGCCGAGAAACGCGAGATAAATTCCTGCAGCTCCTTGATCTTCTCTTCCTTTTTCTTGTTCGCTTCCTTCATCTGCTTTACCAAAAGCTGACTTGATTCATACCAAAAGTCGTAATTTCCCGCATACAGTTGAATTTTCCCGTAGTCAATATCCGCTATCTGTGTGCATACCTTGTTTAGGAAATAACGGTCATGCGACACCACGATAACGGTATTCTCAAAATTAATCAAAAACTCCTCAAGCCATGCAATCGCATCCAGGTCGAGGTGGTTGGTCGGCTCGTCGAGCAGAAGGATATCAGGATTGCCAAAGAGCGCCTTTGCAAGAAGCACCTTCACCTTCTCACTGCCGTTCAAATCCTTCATCAATGCGTAATGCATCGACGTGTCGATGCCCAGACCGTTTAACATCTGAGCCGCATTTGACTCCGCCTCCCAGCCGTCCATCTCGGCAAACTCGCCCTCCAGCTCGCTGGCGCGGATGCCGTCCTCGTCCGTAAAATCCTCCTTAGCGTAAATCGCGTCCTTTTCCTTCATTATTTCATACAGACGCTCATTGCCCATGATGACCACGTCCATTACGGGATATTCGTCATACTTAAAATGATCCTGCTCCAATACTGAAAGCCTCTGCCCGGAAGTAATGGAAACATCTCCCTTCGTCGTTTCAAGGCTGCCCGATAAAATCTTTAAAAATGTGGATTTTCCCGCTCCGTTTGCCCCAATCAGACCGTAGCAGTTGCCCTCCGTAAATTTAATGTTTACGTCCTCAAATAACGCCTTTTTGCCTACCCGATAGGTTACGTTGTTTGCACTTATCATTCTCAAAACCCTCTTAATTCCTGCTTGTATTATTTGTGATACCTTTTTCATTATACATAAAAACCGAAATTTTTCAACGCATTTTCCATATTAATTTATAATCGACCGTTCTCTTGTCTTTCACCTTAGAGTATGGTATTGTGAACACAGGAATGGGGGGATTGCGATGCGGCTGCTGTTGGTTGAGGACGAAACGCGTATGGCGGAGGCTCTTTCGGAGCTGCTCGGCATGGAGCAATATGATGTAGATGTGCGTAATGACGGAATCTCCGGATTGGAGGCGGCGCAGTGCGGCGATTACGACGTTCTGATTTTGGACGTTATGCTGCCCGGGCTGTCCGGCTTTGAAATTGCCGGAAGTATTCGCCGGCTCGGCATCAAAACGCCTGTTTTAATGCTTACGGCAAAAAGTGATGTGGACGACAAGGTAAAAGGGCTTGACAGCGGCGCGGACGACTATCTGACAAAGCCCTTCGAGGTGAAGGAGCTGCTGGCGCGTCTGCGCGCACTGACACGCAGGAATGTAAACGCGCCGGGCAGCGCTTTTGTCTTTGGGGACATTTCTCTTATCCCCGGTACGTTTGAGCTGCACTGCACCTCAAGCGGTCAATCCGTCCACCTCAGTAAACGGGAGTTCCGGATTTTAGAAATTTTTATGGCAAACCAAAACCAAATCCTGACGCGGGAGCAGCTCGCCCTCCAAATATGGGGCTACGAAAACGAAGCCGAATATAACAACGTCGAGGTATATCTGTCGTTTACGCGCAAAAAGCTCGCATTTATCGGCTCCCATGTGGAAATCAAGGCGCTGCGCGGGCGCGGATATGAATTGAGGGAAAGCCATGTTTAAAAAATCCAGAAGAAAAATCATAGCCGTCATAATGAGTATTTTCATAGCTCTGTTTGCCGGAACTCTGTGCATCATTTATTATTGCAGTTATCAGGAGGTATACCGCCAAAACCGCGAAATGCTTCTGCGGTACGCTCAGGCATATTGGCAAAACGGAAACCCGGCAGGAACCGGCGAGCTGCCGCCCGACTCCGACATGCAGGATTTTCAAGCGGAGCACGCATACAGGCTTTTATCCTTTCATTCCGCAGCCTTTTCCGAAAGCGGAGCAATAATCAGCATCGACAACGACCCCGACATGGGGCTTTCCGACGAAGCCCTCATTGCGCTTGCCGGGCAGCTGATTGCCGGCGAAAGCCAAAGCGGCGTATATGGCAGTTGGGTATATCTTATCGAGGGCGGCAGGGAGATTACCCTTGTCGTGCTTATGGACAACATGATTTTGAGCGGAAGCATGGGAACTCTGCTCAGATACACTGTTTTTTTCGGCGGCATCGTAATTTTCCTGCTGTTTTTCATATCTCTGTATTTAGCGCGGCGCATCGTGCAGCCCTTAGAGGAGGGATATCAGAAACAAAAGCAGTTTATCTCTGACGCAGGCCATGAGCTTAAAACCCCTCTTGCGGTCATAAGCACCAATGCGGAAATGCTGGAGCGTAAATTCGGTCAGAATAAATGGCTTGACAATATCCGGTACGAAAACAGCCGGATGACGGAGCTGGTGCGCCGGCTTTTAGAGCTTACGCGGGCTGAAAACGCGCGCCCTCAAATGCTCCGAGTCAATTTCAGCCGCATCGCTACGGGCGGAATCCTTGCATTTGAAAGCACAGCGTATGAAAAGGAGCTGCAGCTTGTATCGGAAATCCGTGATGAAATTTATGTTTCAGGCGATGCGGGGCAGCTCGGAAATCTTGTATCCATTCTGACGGACAACGCGTTAAGCTATGCGCCAAAGCACAGCGTCGTCACGGCGGCATTATGGTCGGAACGCGGCAGGGCATATTTTTCCGTCACCAACGAAGGTCCTGAAATTTCAAAGGAGCAGCAAAAAAGCCTTTTTGAGCGCTTCTATCGGGCAGACAGCGCACGCGGCGGCAATTCCTCCCACTACGGTCTGGGGCTTGCCATCGCAAAGGCAATTGTGACCTCACATCAGGGGAAAATCGAAGTTTCCTGCCAAGCGGGTCAGATTACCTTTACGGTTTCCATTCCGGCAAGTTCATAAATGTTTCACAAACAGAAGAGATTTTTCAATCTAATTTCAATCTTAATTTGGTAAGATACTTTCAGGATGCCGCAAAACGCTGCATTCTTTAATAAAACAAAATATAAAACAGGAGGAATTTTATCATGAGAAAGCTTACTGCAATTGCTCTCATTATGGCTGTGACTGCAAGCTTATCCGGCTGCACGGGCAGCGAAAATGCCGAAGCCGGCTCACAGGCCGAAACCGACGAAGCCACTTCCGGCGAAACGGCGGGCGAGGAGGAAGCTTCCGCGCAGACGGAGGCTGCCGTAGTATCGGACAAGGAGTACATTGAAAGCACATTAAATCTCGCCAACAATGAAAATCAGGAATGGTCTTACTCGGATTCCGCAGACGCATGGGTGCTTTCCATTGTATCTGCCGTAGTCTATCCGGAAATCGAGGATCAGCAGGGTGTTTCCGTATGCGTACCCGGCGCCTATGTCATCGGAATTGACACTGACGGCGACGCGGCAGCGGACGTGACCGCGGACACATACACGGAGGCTGTGAAGGGTTCTTTGGTAATCGACTACGATGCCAAGATAATCAGCACAAACGGTCAAACGTACACAGCCGCCACCGCACCCGTCATACTGAATACGGGCGCCGCCGGTTATTCTTCGAGCACAAACACCCTGGCCGCCACGACCTACGCAAATGAAGGCTATATCAATATTGCCTGCGGCAACCGCGGCAAGCAGGATACCGCAACAGATGAAAGCGGAAACACTTACTATACGGGCGATGCGCCCTCCTGCCTTACAGACCAGAAAAATGCGGCGCGTTTCGTAAAATATAACATTTTACTCGGAAATCTTCCCGGAAATACGGAATATTTTGTTTCCACCGGCGGTTCCGGAGGCGGAGCGCACGCAACCATGTTTGCCGCTACCTCCAACAATCCGGATTTTTACGCGTATGAAGTCGAAGCGGGAGCCGTAGGCGTTTATCAGCTTGAGGACGGAAGCTACACCACGACAGTGACGATTGACGGCGCGGACTCTGAAATTTCCGACGGCGCTTGGGGCTGCATCGCATACAGCGCCATCACCTCGCTTGCCGAAGCGGATATGGCTATGGCGTTTGAATATTATATGGATACCACCTATGATTTTGGCACTCCGTTTCAGGCGCAGTTGGCGCAATATCTCTCCTCCGCCTACATGGAATATATCAACGGGCAAAGCCTGACTGTCGCCGAATCGGCGGTCGGCTTTGATTTAAACGGCGACGGCGACACGGATGATACCGTTGCTCTTACCATTGAATACGATTTGGAGGCTTATCCGGAAACAAACGGCTACTACGGGACATACCTTGACCTGTATCTTGCCGAGTTCCAATCCAACCTTCAGTGGTATTTGGACAATTTGGATTATGCGGAGGGCTGGACATGGTTTGACGCAGACGGAAACGCGTTGAGCGACGAACAGGTTGCCGACATGACCGTTTCCGATAAGGCGGCTGCTTTCATAGAAGGACGTTACGCAAAGAGCAGCTCCGGCAGCGGTATGCCGGGTGGCGGTATGCCGGGCGGCGGAAACCTTCCTGACGGCGGTATGCCTGACGGCGGCAACCTTCCTGACGGCGACAGCCTTCCTGACGGTGGCATGGGACGCGGAGCTGACGGCGGCAGCCTTCCTGACGGCGGCAACCTTCCTGACGGCGGTATGCCTGACGGCGGCATGGAGCGCGGAGCTGACGGCGGACGCGGCTTTGACAATGACGCAGTAGCTGAAAACAGCAAGGGCGACGCAATGGATGTGGGCACGCCGGATGCCGGTACCACACAGGCAGCCGGAAGCAGCGTGGATTCATCCGACTATTCCACCTACGAGGATATGCTTGCCGCCTATAAGGAAGATATCGCGGAAATTGAAGCCGGGGATAAATACGGCAACAATATTGTTGAATTATACAATCCGCTTAACTATATCGGCGACAGCGGCACTCAAAACCCGACATGGGTCAGAATTTTGATGGGCGCCTCCGAAGGCGACATGTCGATGTTTTCTTCTCTGAACCTGCAGATTGCCATGCTGAATACGGGAATTGACGCAAACATTGAATGGCAGTGGGATGGCGGACATGTTCCTTCCGAAATTCTAAGCGAATCGTTTTCTCTGTATGTAGACCAAATGTACGGGAAGCATGTAAACGGCAATGACATTGATACGCCTGCCGCCGCGGCTCAGACCGAAAACGGCACAGCCTCCGAAGCGTCCGGGACCGATTTGAGCAGTTGGGTAGAATACTCTGATATAAGCAATGTGTCATTCACTTTGGCAGACGCCGCTGCTTACCGGACAAAAGGCGCAAGCAAGGCAATCCCCGGCTTTGATGTAATCGACTACGGTCAGGAGGATTATGTGTTTGGCAGCTCCGAGCAGGACGCCCGTCATTGGAATAAATATCTGCTTGAAATTTTCAGTGAATACGCTGACGTACTGGAACCGTTGTTTAATAATAATTAAGCCCGGCGCTTGCATACAAAAGAGGACTCCCGGTTACACATTCGTGTATCGGAAGTCCTCTTTTTATTACTCCGGCATTAAGTAAACCGGAATCGCTGCAAAAAAAAAGAAACCCTTATCAAATAAGAATTTCCACCGTTTTCATCAATGCGGAAGATGGGACTTGAACCCACACGCTATTACTAGCACAAGATCCTTAGTCTTGCCTGTCTGCCAATTCCAGCACTTCCGCATCTTAAAATATCATCATGCGAGCGGCGTATCAAGCTCTTACGCCGCTCACAACAAATATCATATCACTTCTGATTAAATATGTCAACAGCTTTCTGAAAATATTTTCGGAAAATGTTTTCGTAAGATGTTTTCTTACCCCTTAACCGAGCCTCCCGTAATACCTTCGACATAGAATTTCTGCATAAGCACAAACAGTATGCCAATCGGAATACCTACCAAAACGCCGCCCGCGCAGAACCTTGAAAAATACGTCGGAATCAGGGTTCGGTTGAGCATGTTATAAAGCCCGATTGCAACCGTCCAATCTGTCGAAATGCCGGAATTTAAAATAATCTTGGCAAATACGAAATCCGTCCACGGCACAAGGAAGGAGCTGATAACCGTGTACACAATAATAGGCCTTGACAGCGGCAATACAATCGTGAAAAAGGTTCTTGCCTCTGATGCGCCCTCAAGATATGCAGCTTCGCGCAGAGAGGTCGGGATTGTGTCAAAAAATCCCTTCGCCACCAAATATCCGAGTCCCGAACCGCCCGAATATACCAAAATCATACCAATATGGCTGTTTGTCAGGTTTACGGATTTTAAGATAAAATAAATCGCAATCATGGAAAGAAAGCCCGGGAACAGCTGCAGCATAACCGCCATATTCATAAGCGCTTTTCTTCCCTTAAAACGCATACAGCTTATTGCATAGCTGACCATCAGCACGAACGAGGTCGATATCAGGCAGGTAAAAACCGCGATAATAAACGTATTCTTAAACCACACCGGGAACTGTGAAACCGTGTCCGACTCAAACAATACGCGGTAAAAATTCCTGAGCGACCATGTTTCCGGGAAAAATCTGCTTGTATTCATGCCGTCATAACCGCTGAAGGAGGTTACGACAAGCCACACAATCGGTGTAATCCAAACAATTGCAAGCACCGCCAGCAAAAGATGATGTAATGCGACCTTAATTGATTTTTTACTCATCTGAATGTTTCCTCCTTATCTCCCTTAATCAAGAAGTTAAAGGCAAACAGCGTAATCACTGCACAGACAACAAATACGCAGATACCGATAACCGACGCCATTTTATAATTATACTGCTCGCTTGTCAGACGGTACAGCCATGTTACCAAAAGGTCAATTTCCTTACCCCATGAAGCCGCAAGCTTTTGGTCAGTCGTCGTATACACATCCTGCGTCAGCAGATAGATTACATTGAAGTTATTGATATTCGCCGTAAACTGTGTTACCAAATACGGTCCCGTGATAAAGAACATATACGGCATCGTAATTTTACGAAAAATCTGAAACGCGTTCGCGCCGTCAATCTTTGCACTCTCCTTTAATTCCTCGGGAATGTTGATAAGCACGCCTGTTGCAATCAGCATCAGATACGGAACGCCGACCCAAATATTGATGACGACAATCGTAATCTTCGCCCATGTTGGGTCTGTCAGAAAAGGAATGTAGCTCGTCGAAATCAGACCGATATTCCTCAGAAAATCCGTCAGACCGATATTTGCGCAGAAGGTATTGGCAATACCGGTATTCGCAAAAAAGTTACGCAGCAGCAGCAAGGTTACAAACTGCGGCACGGAAATTGAAGCCACGAAAATCGTCCTCCAGATTTTTTTACCCTTCGTCACCTTACTGTTGATAAGCAGCGCCAAAATGATGCCGCCAAAATATGTTGTGAAGGTAGCCAGCACCGCCCACAGAAGCGTCCATACCAATACCTTGCGGAACGTATAGCCGAAGGTTGACGTCAGACTCGTCGTAAACAGGCTTTTAAAGTTCGCTAACCCCGTCCATGTAAACAGCGTGTTCGGCGGCATATGATTCGTGTCATAATTTGTGAATGCAATACAAATCATGACAATCAACGGCATAATATTAAAGATAATGACGCCGAGCACAGGCAGCGCAAGCAGCGTAAAATGGAACTTATCGTTCAGCATGGAAGAGCAGTCCTCCTTAAAGGAATTGATATGCTTCCCCTGCTCTGCCCTCAACTGCAAACGGTACACGCTGCGCATGTTAGCCATCCACAGCACAATCGCCACTATCAAAAAGCATAAGCTGATGATTCCAAACAAAAGAATCAGCAGTGAATTGTCATAATCATTTACTTCATTTTTCATGGTCTGCGGATTATAAACCATCGTCCGCTCAACCGTTCCGAGCGTGCCCAGCTTCCCCATGTACGGAAGTCCGATAAAACACGTATACAAAATAACCCCTAACTCCAAAAGAGTTACCAAAATTCCCTTTACAATCTGTTTTCTTCTCCAATAGCCGGCGCCTGTCACAAGCAGGGACGCCTTAACTGCTGCATCTCCTTTTGAAACAGCCTCTCCAAATTCCTTAAAAAACCTTCCAATCGCCTGAAAAAATTCAACTGCCGGATTGGCCTTCACTTTACCTTTATTCATGCAATCCCCACGCCTTTCATACTTGTATCGCAAGAAAAAAACCACTCCGTTAAAATTGCCGTATGTGGTTTTTTCCTCACGTAACTATTCAGTACCTTCGTATCTGCTATTTATTCAATTACTCGATAGGCTGTGCAGCAGACTCTACAAGGTTATCCAAAAGCTCCTGCAGGTCTGTTCCGCTCGGATTTCCCTGTGCAATAATCTCGCCAAAGGTCTGTGTCGGATCCCAAAAGCCCGAACCTACCGTTCCATCCTGAACGAAGCCGTATGCACTCTGTGCAGACAATGCCGCAAGCGCAACATTTTCCTGTACCTCAGCCGATTCTGACACATTTGTATTGGAAGGTCCGATTTCTCTCTGATCGAAACGCTCCGCCTGACTTTCCTCATTTGTTAAGAACAGCGCCAGCTCCATAGCCCAGCCTACATACTCGGAGTTTGCGTTTACGCCGACAAACTTATAGCCTGCAACAGAACCCATCTGCACCTGCTCACCCGCACATGTGAAGGTCGGAAGCTTTGTTGCCGCATATCCGTCGCCAAACGCTTCCTGTGCTGCAGAAGAATCCCATGTACCTGAAACGATTGCCGCTAAAGAGCCTGATGCAATCTGATTTGCCGTATCGCCGTCCGTAATCGGAAGGAATGCGGAATTGTTTGCGATGTCAAGCATTCCCTGTACAACGTCCACACCCGCAATACCGTCCGGTGAAGTACCGTTCCAGTCAAGAGCCGTACCGCCATCCTCATTCAAAGCGGTTGTAAATCCGGCGCCGTAGAAGAAGCCTGCATTATACCATCCTGATGCAAATACCATTCCCGCCTTTTTGCCTGCCGCTTCGCAGTCTGCAAGAATTGCATCCCAGCTTGAAGGATCTGTCACGACCGTGCTGTCATAATACAGGAAATAACCGTTGTCTGCTGACATCGGATATGCATATAATGTGCCGTCCACCGTTGCAGCCTCTACCGAGCCGGCAGCGTTTTCACTTGAAACCGTGTCCGTATCCTGCACCGGCTGTAATACGCCCGCCTTAACCAAATCCGTAATCTGATCGCTTGCAAATGCAAATACATCTGCCGCAGCCTCAGGGTCAACCAAAATATCGTCCTTTGCGTTTGCCTCAGACTCTACTCCGATAGTAATATCAAAGCTTTGGTCGGGATTTGCTTCCTTAAACTTTTCGACCAGCTCGTTCGTTAAGGTCTGATCCTCCTCCGCTGCCCATACTCTTAATGTAACCGTTTCGCCGCTTGCCGCAGGAGATGCCGCCTCATTTGAAGCGCTGTCCGCAGCCGTGTCAGCGCTGCCTGATGCTGACGAATCGCTTGTATCTGTTGTGTTACTGCTTGAGCTGCCGCAGCCTGCCAGCATTGCCGCCGTCATTGATGCACACAGTACCATGCTCAATACCTTTTTCTTCATTTTTATTTCCTCCCTGTGATATAATAAAGAATTTGTGGTATACACCCTTGAAGCTCCATATACGCAGCCATAGTCTGAAATATGCACGAAAACATGCGCTAAACTGCATACCGGATATTCTTTTTACATTATAAGCTACCTCCTGCAAAATGTCAATATGACCATATTTCTTTGCATTTTTTTTCATTTTTATTTGCACATTTTAGCACGAAAAATTTTTCAAAAAACAGGTTGACATACCTTCCAAAACAGGTTAAAATATTATTTGTTTGCAGGAGTGGCGGAATTGGCAGACGCGCAGGCTTCAGGTGCCTGTGGTAGCAATACCGTGTGGGTTCAAGTCCCATCTCCTGCATTTTTTATACCCTTAAAAGGGTCTTCGGTAAAGCTTCATTTACAGAAACTTTTTCAGCTCCGCGATGATCTCGTCGTACTCGGCGTCGGAAAGCGTCTTTCTTTTCGGATCCATCGCAAAGGTTCCTCCCCACTCAAACGAATCCTCCTTGTATTTCGGCACCAAATGAAAATGCAGATGATGTCCCGTGTCGCCGTAAGCGCCATAATTTACCTTATCGGGCGCAAATGCCTTGTGTATTGCGTTTGCCACATGATTTACGTCGGCAAAGAAAGCTTTCCTGTCCTCATCGGAAAGCTCCGTCATTTCACTCACATGAAATTTACTTGCAACAATCACTCTGCCCTTATGGCTCTGCTCCTTAAATAAATACACCTTTGTTGCGTTCAGCTCACAAATCTTTATTCCGAATTTTGCAACAAGCTCGCCTTCCACACAATAAGAACAATTATTATCCGTCATATTAATCCTCCATTCCGGAGCGATTTATCTCGCAGGTCCGCGAGCCGAATATCAAATTCGGCTCTGCGATGCAAATTTGTGACGCTCCGGCACAAATTTGTGTGTGAAAAATAAGCTATCGAGCTTATTTTTCACACTAATCCTCCATTTAAAATTTTTTATCCTTCAGTTTCTCAAAATGACGCTCCAAAAGCGCCACCACCGCATCCTTATCCTCAGGCTTATCCAATATGACCACCGTCCCAAACAGGGAATCATATTGAAAAATAAGCTTATACGGGTCGCCCTTTATCATAAACTGTGCGTCGCCCTCATAAGGCTGGAACATTTCCTTTCCAAGCTCCTCCGCCACGCTTGCACAGAGCGCCCTCACAGGCTCCGAAGCGCGGTCATCAGTATCTATCACTATCCAGCCGTCCTCCTCAGTCACCATACTGATTTTATAATACATGCGATAATCCTCCATTCCTGCTGCAAATTTACAATAATCCGGCAGGCTTTCCTTGTCAAAAAGGCACCACCATAAATTGATGCCCTTTTCTCAATAATCTGTATACGCACCGCAATGGCACGCCTTACTTCTGCACAAGATGAATGGCAAAACCGCCAATCTCCTCATCCAAATAGATTGCCGTCAGCTTGCCGTTCTTTACCACTGCAGAATCCTCAATAAACTTAACGCCCTTGACTGACTCTAAGTAGTTCTTTGCACGCGCTACGCTGTTTGTGCCGATAGCGATATGACCGTTTGTGCCGCGGCCCGGCTTCTTCATAGCCTCAACCTCAATGCCGGCAAAAATCGAGCTGTTGCCTATCTTCTTGGTAAAGCCGAATAACTCATCGTATCTTGAAGCCGCCGCATCCGCTTTCGCCTCGTCCTCACAGTTTACGCCGATATGGCGAAGCTCAAAGCCGAGCATTGTCCTGACAGCCTCCTCAGTAAGCGCCTGAATTTCGTCATACTTTCCTGCTGCCACAAGATCCTTTTTAACCATCCATGAACCGCCGCATGCGATAATCTTGTCAAACGCAAGATACTCGCAGATATTCTTTGCGGAAATACCGCCCGTAGGCATAAACTTCATCTGTGTATAAGGAGCTGCCATTGACTTAATCATGTTTAAGCCGCCTGCCGCCTCTGCGGGGAAGAATTTAACCACCTCAAGGCCAAGCTCTATTGCCTGCTCCACATCCGAAGGATTTGCCGTACCGGGAGTTACCGGGATGCCCTTGTCAACGCAATACTTCACAATCTTAGGATTTAAGCCCGGGCTGACGATAAACTTTGCTCCGGCATTGACTGCACGGTCAACCTGCTCTGTCGTGAGCACTGTACCTGCGCCTACAAGCATCTCAGGAAACTCGTTTGCCATAATCCGGATAGACTCCTCTGCCGCCGCAGTTCTGAAAGTAACCTCCGCACAGGGAAGTCCGCCCTTTACAAGAGCCTCCGCCAACGGCTTTGCGTCCTTTGCATCATCAAGCACAACAACAGGTACAATACCTATTTTACTGATTTTTTCCAATACTTCGTTCATTATCTTCCTCATTTCCGCGAACTTTAGTCCGCTGATTTTTCCAAGTGAAAATTTATTTTCACTCTTACTATTAATCTGAATTTATCTCTACTGCGGCTGCTTTCCGATGTATGCCAAAATACCGCCGTCAACATAAAGGATATGTCCGTTTACGCCGTTTGAAGCCTCTGAGGCAAGGAATACCGCCGGTCCGCCAAGCTCGTCCGGCTGTAACCATCTGTTTGCCGGAGTCTTTGCACAGATAAAGGTATCGAACGGATGTCTGCTTCCGTCCGGCTGCTTCTCACGCAGGGGAGCTGTCTGCGGTGTTTCAATATAGCCCGGTCCGATGCCGTTGCACTGGATATTGTACTGACCATACTCAGAGCAGATGTTTCTTGTAAGCATCTTCAAGCCGCCCTTTGCCGCCGCATATGCGGAAACCGTTTCACGTCCAAGCTCTGACATCATAGAGCAGATGTTTATAATCTTTCCGTGTCCCTTCTTAATCATGGAAGGAATAACCGCCTTTGATACAATAAACGGAGCGTTCAAGTCAACATCAATAACCTGTCTGAACTCCGCAGCCGTCATGTCGCACATCGGAATTCTCTTAATGATACCTGCATTATTTACAAGAATATCAATCACTCCGACTTCCTTCTCAATGGTAGCAACCAGCTCATTTACCGCATCCTCGTTTGTAACGTCGCATACATATCCGTGAGCCTCAATGCCTGCCTCCTTATATGATGCAAGCCCCTTGTCTACAAGCTCCTGCTTAATATCGTTAAAGCAGATGGTAGCTCCCGCACCCGCCATAGCCTTTGCAATTGCAAAACCGATGCCATAAGATGCTCCTGTTACAAGTGCGATTTTGCCTTCAAGTGAAAATGGATTTGTGTTTGCCATGTTTGATCTTCCTCCTATTATATTATTGATTTACAAATAAATCTCTTCATGCTAACGCTGCACTCTTCCTGATGCATCGCCGCCTGCAAGCGTTTCAACCTCTTTTCTTGACACAAGGTTGAAGTCGCCGGGGATTGTATGCTTTAATGCGGACGCCGCAACGCCGTACTCCAAAGCATCCTTAAAGTTCTTTCCGTCAAGCAGTCCGCAGATAACGCCGCCTGCAAAAGAGTCGCCGCCGCCCACGCGGTCTACGATGGGATGAATACTGTACTCCTTTGAATGATAAAATTCCTTTGTATCTCTTGAATAAATGCATGCAGACCAGCCGTTGTCAGATGCTGAATGACTTACCCTGAGCGACGAAATACAATACTCAAAATTGTAATCCGCTACCATCTGCTCAAAGATTGACTGATATCCCGCAAGCTCAAGGTCGCCGCTTGTAACATTCGTGCTGCCCGGCTTATAGCCCAACACAAGCTCCGCGTCCTCCTCGTTTCCGATGCATACGTCAACATACTGCATCAGGTTCTTCATAACCTTCTGCGCTTTCTCTGATGACCATAATTTCTTTCTGAAATTTAAATCCACGGAAACCTTAACGCCATGCTTCTTTGCCGCCTTTAACGCTTCCTCCGTAAGGACTGCCGCTGAATCCGATACCGCGGGTGTAATGCCCGTAAAGTGGAACCAGTCAACGCCCTCAAAAATCTTATCAAAATCAAAATCTGCCGCCGTAGCCGTCGAGATTGAAGAGTGCGCTCTGTCATATACAACCTTTGAGGGACGCATTGACGAGCCTGACTCCAAATAATAAATGCCAAGTCTTTCTCCGCACTTTGCGATATTGCTTGTGTCCACGCCGTACTTTCTTAAAGCCGCGATGGCACACTCGCCCAACTCGTTATCAGGCACAGCCGTAACAAAGCTTGCATCATGTCCATAGTTTGCAAGCGACACCGCCACATTTGCCTCGCCGCCGCCATAGTTGATGTCAAACTCGTCCGCCTGAATAAACTTCTCATTGTTGGGTGTTGAAAGCCTTAACATAATCTCGCCCATTGTAACTACTTTTTTTGCCATGATAATAATCCTCCGTTTATTGTTTTAATGAAATAGTGCTTATATTGCCGCACCGTAAGCCCCGAAGGCTTACAGTGTCACGCCCTGCTTAAAGATTGCCATGTCATGGAAGCCTGCCTGCTCGCTCTTTACTTCCTTTCCGGAAGCAACCGCCACGACCTCGTCAAAGAGCCGCTGTCCTGCCACATCCAAATCCTCGCCCTCTGCAACCACGCCCGCGTTAAAGTCAATCCAATTATTCTTCTTGCCCGCAAGCCTTGAATTGCTTGAAATCTTCATCGTAGGAACAGGACATGCAAACGGTGTGCCGCGTCCCGTAGTGAACAGCACTATATGTGCGCCGCTTGCCGCAAGCGCAGTCGCCGCCACCAAATCGTTTCCGGGCGCGCTCAGCAGATTAAGCCCGGGCGTGCTCACCGTTTCTCCGTAAGCCAAAACACCCTTTACGACAGCGCTTCCCGACTTCTGCGTACAGCCGAGCGACTTATCCTCAAGCGTTGAAATACCGCCCTTTTTATTTCCGGGAGAAGGGTTTTCATAAATCGTCTGATTGTGGCTCTTGAAATAATTTTTAAAGTCATTAATCAAATCAACCGTTTTCCGGAACAGCTCTTCGTTTGCGCATCGGTTCATAAGAATCGTTTCCGCACCGAACATCTCCGGTACCTCCGTGAGAATGGTTGTACCCTTTTTGCTTATAAGTATGTCCGAAAACCGTCCGACCGTGGGATTAGCGGTAATGCCGGAAAATCCGTCGCTTCCTCCGCACTTCATTCCAATCACAAGCTTAGACACGCTGACAGGCTCGCGTTTAAACTGCGACACGTACTTTGCAAGCTCCCTGACAATCCCAACGCCATCCGCAATCTCGTCATCGCTTTCCTGCGCCACAAGGAATTTCACCCTGTCCGTGTCAATCTCGCCCATATATCCCTTTAGCACATCAATATTGCTGTTCTCACAGCCCAAGCCGAGCACAAGCACGCCGCCCGCGTTGGGATGATTGATGAGATTTGCCAAAATCTGCCTTGTATGCTCCTGGTCGTCGCCCATCTGCGAGCAACCGTAGGGATGAGGGAAAGCGCATACCGCTTCGATGTTTTCGCAGACCAAATCCTGTGTCAGCTCCGCGATTTTGCTTGCCACATTGTTGACACAGCCAACGGTGGGCATAATCCATATCTCATTCCTGACGCCAACCCTGCCGTTTTTGCGGTTATAGCCCATAAATGTAACATCCTCTGTAAACTTCTCATCGGCAAGCTTCGGCTCGTAGGTGTAATCCAGCAAATCTCCCAAGCCGGTCTTTAAGTTATGCGTATGTATCCACTCGCCTTTTTTAACTGCGGCAGTCGTGTTGCCGATGCGAAATCCGTATTTGATAACGGGCGTTGCCTCCGCCATGTCCGTCAGCGCAAACTTATGACCCGCGGGAATTTCCATTGTGGTCGTCACAGCCGTGCCCGACACATCAAGCGTGGTGTTCTCCGGAATGACTTCCAAAGCCACAGCCACATTGTCATTCTCATTTATTTTTATAAAATTTGCCATATCAATCCTCATTATACACTTAGAAATTCTTTTCAATTGCCTTTCTCATGCCAAGCGTTCTGATATCCTCAAGATAAGCAGTAACCGCATCCGCAAGCCCCGCCACCTGAGTCAAATCCTGACCGTGGAAGCCGGCGTTGCTAAGATAAGCGTTTACGAACTCCGCCGAGGGCTTTGCACTGTTTGCGGCAAAGAACTCAAGCACTGCCATATCGTCCATAATATTGTATTCCTGACCGTCCCTGTGACCTATCAGCGCCTTCTCACGGATTTCATTTCCGGTGTAGAATGCCATAAGCGCCGCAATCGAGAAAGTAAGATGCTTAGGCAGTTCACCCTTTCTCTCCACATAGCCAAGGAGCGACGGCAGACATCTTGCTCTCCACTTTGATACCGAGTTAAGCGAGATGGAAAGCAGCGCATGCTTTATGTAAGGATTCTTAAATCTTCCGTCAACCGCCTCTGCAAAGTCAAGCAGATCCTGCTTCGGAAGGTCAAGCGTGGGGATGACCTCATCATATATTGTCTGATGCATGAAGTTGCCGATAATCTCGTCCTCCATGGACTCTCTCACATAATCATTTCCCGCAAGATAAGATGCAAGGACAAATGAAGTATGCGCGCCGTTCAAAATGCGGACCTTTCTCTGCTTATAAGGCTTCTGATTGTCAGTAAATATTACCGGAAGCCCTGCATCGGGAAGCGGGAACTCTCCGCTGATATCCTTTGCGCTCTCAATAACCCAAAGTCCAAAAGGCTCTGCCGTAACAACAATATTGTCACGATATCCGAACTCCTTCCAGATTTCCTCTGCCTCGTCCCTCGGATAGCCCGTAACAATACGATCTACCAAAGTAGATGTGAATACGCACGCATCGTCAAGCCATGTAAGGAACGCATCCTCCAGCTTCCAAAGCTTTGCGAACTCAACAACGCACTTCTTTAATTGAATACCGTTATCGTCAATCAGCTCCACGGGAAGAATCACAAGACCCTTGTCCGCCGCGCCGTTAAAATGCTTATATCTGTTATAGAGGAGCTTGCAGAGCTTTCCGGGATAAGTCTTAGGCGGTTCCGCCTCAAACTTGTCCGTAGCGTCAAATACAATTCCTGCCTCTGTCGTATTTGAAACAATAAATCTTATGGAATCAAGCTTCGCATATTCATTGTACTTATCGTACTCCTTGTATGCGTCAACAGCGTCAGCAACGCTTGTAATCTGTCTTGTCAGGACTGTGGGCTCGCCGTCAACGATACCCCTTAAGCATACTGTGTACTGACAATCCTGATTATGGAACATATCAAGATTACCAAAATCGATGGGCTTTACCAAAACGATATCTCCATCAAATTTTCCCTTTTCATTTGCAATGTCGATAAAATAATCAACAAATGCACGTAGAAAATTACCTTCACCAAACTGAAGGACTTTAACGGGTCTTTCTTTTTTTCCGGTCATTGCTGCGTTTAATAATTCCATACTGTTATCTCCTATCAATTAAAATCTTTCGCCGCTTACGCCAAAAAGCTGTAAGCACTTACAATTTGAATTTTATATCGTTTTAAGCAGAAAGTCAACCACATTTAGGGCACTTTTTATGAAAGCTTTTACAGTTGGGTTACTGCTCAAGCCGCTGTCTGATTTTATCTATCGCCTTCCCCCGCCTCATTCTCTCCTGACCGTCAGCCGCCATCATTTCCGCCATAAACCGGCTGATGTCCCAAAACACACGCTTTGTATCGTCGCTTATCTGCGCGTATATCCGCATCAGCGCATGAAGCCTTTTAGGCATCTCATTTCCCGCCTCCTTCAGCTCCGTAAGCGTGCTCGCCTCAGTCACCTCTATCATCCCAAACAGCGCGTCAATAAATTCCCCCACCAGCTCTCTGTCAAGCTCAAAAATCCACCTGTTGATTTTATCGTAAAGCTCCTTGCGCTTCGGCACCTGATTTTCGGCGCGTTCAAAACGGTCGCCTTCCACGCTCCACGAAAAGCAGGCATGCTGGCGCAGCCCGATTTCACTGCTTTTGATCAGCTCAAAATCCGTTCCCGTTTCCATCAACATTCCGATAAAGGACTCGTCCGGCACGATTTTTAATATCTTATCTCTCATCCCGGCATAATCCAGCGTTTCCATAAAATCAGGGCGGAAGCCCGGACCGTCCATGTCGTAAATGCGCCCGATTTTGGGCTTAATGCTTTCTTTACAGGTCATCGCGGCATAAACCGCAAGGTTTCCTCCCTTTGAATGTCCCCCAAGATACAGCCGAAGCCCCCGTTTCCTCGCCAAAAGCTCCGCAACCCTATTGACATATTCCGTGCTCCTTATCTGCGCCTCCACGGGCGTGCGGTACGCCATGTCAAAGTCCTCGCGCCAGCCGATAAGCTCATCGTCAGTACCCCTAACCGACAAAAACACATCTCCGTTTCCCAAAAGGAATGTCACGGCGCAAAACTGAACGTCCCTTTCCCTGTCAAGCTCCTCCACCAAAAAATTCAGCCCCGTTTTCCTGAATCTGCGCGAAAACGCGGTCTTATAAAAAAGCTCTCTGTTTTTTTCAGGCTCCCATTTTACGGAAATAAACCTGTCCCAATTGATTTTCTGCGCCACATCGCTAAGCTGCACCGCCGGTCTGTTATCTCCCGGCGCATGGACAATACCGGTATAAATAAAGTACGAAAAATGCGCAAATATCAAGCCGTCAAGCTCGCAAAAGGGTTTTTCCGCAAAGGTAAAGCCCCCATATTCGTCAACATATGAAATGACATTTCCCATATTTAAAAGCTTCCTCCCAACCATACCGGCACATTAATACAATTCTCCGTCATAATATGCAAGCAGAAGCTCCACGACATTGCTGTACTGCTGCATCCCCTCTTCCACGCCGTTTAATTTAAGCGTCGTTTCCGTAAAGGCGTTTGACACCTTTTTCACGGTCGCAGTCTTTACAACCGCCTTTTTCTCGACCGCCTGCCACTCCTCCTTTGTGAGAAAGATATTGTCGTCCGCAACCACATCGCTGATGCGCACATGTGACCTGTATACCGACGCATCCTCGTTTATCGACTCATAAAAGTCATTGTTTACATAGTTTAACACGCTAAGATATCCGCAATACCGTAAAAATTTATCATCAGACTGAGTACATGCAAGAAAGGCAATCATATTTGCATCGTCCTCATTGATAAAGCCCTTTGTGTGCGCAAGCTCATGGCACACCGTAGGAGCCACGTTTGTGATATACATAACGGAATTAATGTTTGCCTCAAGCGAGAACGGAAAATAATATCCCATGATATACTGCTGACTGAAAAATTCCGAGCAGGTAAGATATTTGGGCGTCACGTAAAAACCGGAAAGCTGCCCGTATTCCTCTCCGAGCTTTTTCATCGCTTGCATCGCCGCCTCCACCAAATCTCCGTCATAGTATGCTTCCCCGCTGTCGTCATGCGGTATTTCCCGCGCCAGCGCGTTGCACTTTTCCACCCAAAAATCGCGCAGCAGCGCCAGCTCCTTTTTAGTATGGCTGCCTGTATCCGCTTTAGCCGCCGCATTGTCAGACACGTCCGCAAGCAGGCTGCTCTCCTCCTTATCCTCGCTCGCCATGTATTTTTGTGAAAAATCGGATGCATGATACAAAATAAAGCAATTCAGGGTCATAATATAACACACGGCAAGCACGAGCCACGCGTAGGCAGCCCCAAACCGCTTCAGAGCGTTTTTATAGCGGTTTCTTTGGAACAGATTAAATACAAAAAAGCCTGCTCCAAACAAAGTTATGAGCACGGCAAGCACGAGCATGATCTCTCCTACCGAAAAAGGGGCAAGACTTGTAAGGCGGGCATACGTATTCAGCCAAATAGGGAAAATATGCCCGACATACCAATCACTAAAAGCAACGCTTTTCCACGACACGGCATTTAGCAGAACAGCCCCCGCTGCTCCCGCCGCAAATATATGCTTCGCCCTGATTTTGAATTTTTTCATCTACATTCCCCGTTCCTGTAAGCAGACCGATTTTTATATATAATATCACATTTTTATTATCAAATTATAAATAAATTGTGAACATTGACCAAAACCGCTTTCCCGCTTTCCTATACGACAAAAAGCATCGATCTGAATGTATAAATTTGGGGTATACATTCAGAAAGATGCTTTTTCAAAAATAAACTCGCTTGTTTCCGGAGATTTATACCGAAAAAGAGTTATTGACTGTGATGGAGTTGTCACAGTCATACAAACAATATATCAAATTGTCTGACAATTGTCAATGTCGTTTTACATTTTATTTTTGAAAAATTTATTTTTCTGTTGACAATTTGTCTTTTAATGTGTATACTGATACATGTCGCTTGACAATCGGGGTGTGGCTCAGTTTGGCTAGAGCGCCATCTTAGGGAGGTGGAGGCCGCAAGTTCGAATCTTGTCACTCCGATTATATAATTTTTCTTGCGCCCTGCGCATATAAAAGCATCGCTTATCGCGATGCTTTTTTGTCGTATAGGAGGGTTCGTCCTATACGATAAAACGCTCCGCGCGGATGCGCTGCGTGTCCGTCATTTTTCCCACTGCTGAAGCACGGACACAAACGCCGGAATAAGCTGTTTCTTTCGCGACACTAAATTTTTGAGCACAAACCGCTTCTGCTCCTTTGGCATCATAAACGCCTCCCGCACAAGCTCGTCCGCCCTGTTTCCAAAGCACAGCAGCTCTGTCTTTTCATATCCGATATTGGTCAGCATGAAAAAGCACATATCCACATTGAGCTTTGCAAACTGCTCCTCTATATAAGGCACAATCTTTTCCTTGATTTCATCCAGCTCAATGCTGTTCATGGAATTAATCTGACCTACGCTGAATTCAAAGCCGTTTGCGGAAAAGCTTTTGTTGTCCTGCTTAAATATCTCGTCCGCCGGCTTGTCACCCAAATTGCTGCCCGCGCCGAACATGTCAACCGCAAATTCCTCCGGCTCAACGCCGCAGATTTCGGAGAGCCTGTACGCCGCCTCCCTGTCCGGCTCCGTCACGGTCGGAGAACGGAACATCAGCGTATCTGAAATAATCGCCGCCATCATAAGCCCCGCAATATTTTCAGGGATTTCCACGCCCTTCTCACGGTACATCTGATATACAATCGTCGCCGTACAGCCAAGCGGCTGATTTCTAAAATAAACCGGCGATACCGTTTCGAGAGTCCCTATCCTGTGATGGTCTATAATTTCCAAAATATCCGCAAATTCAATACCATCCACTGTCTGTGACAGCTCGTTGTGGTCGACAAGGATAAGCTGCTTTTTGCGCAGGTTCAAAAGCGTGCGGCGTGAAATCATTCCCACGTAATTGTCATTCTCATCAAGCACAGGAAAATCATGATAGCGCTTCTTTTTCATGATTGCCTTGATATCCTCTGTCTTGTCCGTAATTTTAAAGGTGGTGAGACGCTCCCTTTTCATAAAATAACCAATCGGCATGCTTTGGTTCACCAGTCTTGCGACCGTCGCCGTATCGTAAGAGGTGCTGATAAGCACGCAGCCGTGCTCTGCCGCAAAGATTTGAATGGTCTTTGATATTTTTGCTCCCATCGTGACAATCACGCACGCCGCACCCATCTCTATCGCACAGAGCTGCGTTTCATAACGGTTTCCGAGGATTACCATATCTCCCGCGTGGATGTAGTCCTCAAGCACATCCGGATTTGCCGTTGCAATGACCACATCCCCGCTTTCAAAATACCCGTTTTCATCTCCCACCGGCATCTGCGCTTCAAGCGTTTCAAGAATATTTTTATACGAGGTCTTTGCTCTTGACAAAATGCCGTTATCATACACGTCCATATATGCCGTCGCGATGTCGCCGATTGTGATAATTCCCGTAAGCTTTTTCCCTTCTATAACGGGAAGCGTCACATCTCCCCTGTCGCGCATCAGATGCCATGCCTTTTTGAGCGACACATCCTGCGTCACACCCTCCACATCATTAATTTCTATATCGCGCACGTCCGTCATCACGTCATGCAGATATACAGGCGGTTCCGCATGAAACGCGTTTAACACGTACTGCGTTTCCTGATTGACCTGCCCCGCCCTTGCGGGAATATAAGCGCAATCCGTGTCACATGCGTTTTTAAGATATGCGTATGCAATCGCCGAACAGATTGAATCTGTATCGGGATTTTTATGCCCCACGATAAAAACCGGTCGCCCCGTACCTGATAAATTTTCCATAATAATCTCCATTCTTACTCAAGCCCACATTTTTTTTCAATTTATATCCTATCTGCATTGCCCGCCAAAGTCAAGCGCAAATGAGCGCTTTTCCAATGAATGGATTTTCCTTCTTTTTTCCGCGCCGGTACCATTATGGACATTATCGTTATCCTGTGATAAAGTAAAAATAAATATGCTGCCCTGCCAAACAGCATCCGGCGGAAAGGCAAAGGGCTGAAACGCAGTCACCAACATTGCGTTATGCGCAAAGAGCAGCGCAGAAATGAGGTAAAATATGAAAAAAATCGATACCATGCGCATGAAGGATATTATTTCACAGCTTTCTGATGTAATATACCTGCTATGTAAGGCAAAAAAGACCAACATTACTACTGTCCTTGACTATTTTACCAACATTACCTATGAGGAGCGGGAAGCCTTAAACCTGATATTTCCCGATGATATCATTGGGGAATAGATTGAAAAAACATGCTGACGCACTGATTTTTCAATCCGCAAATAAGTAAAAAACCGCCCCTGAGCCGTAAATACGGTTTGGGGACGGTTCAACTCGCCGACAAAAGATAATAAAATAATCAATAATAATCAAATCAATATAAGCTGATGCCTGACGCATAGCCGTCGATAACATAGTAAACCATGTTCTCCTCAGGCTTTACGTAGATATCCACGCTCTTTATGGAAGCCGTGGAATGACCTTCCGCCGCATAGGCTTCCTTGACACGGTCAACAAGACTTTCCATAGTCAAATCTTCTCTGCCGTTTACCTGCAGGACAATATTCTGAGAAACCGACGCTTTAGCTGCCTTTGTTGTCTTTGCCGGTGCTTCCTTCTTTGCTGCCGGCTTAACGGGCTTTGCCGCAGCTTCCTTCTTTACCGGCGCTGCAACAGGTACTTTCGGTGCCGCAACAGATGCCTTCGGTGCTGTCGCCGCTTTCTCCGTCTTTGCCGTTTCAACAGGGGCTGCCGCATTGACTTCCTTCTTCTCTACCGCTTTTTTTGCTGCTGTGTTTTTTTCTAAATTTTTTTCTACTTTCACTGTTCTCACTTTAACCTCTCCTGAACTAATACTCTGATTTTTCCGCCTAAAATGTCGTGTGCTCCAAATGTATTTTTATAGTATCACATAACTGAAATTATTTCAATTTAATTATGTAAAGTTTATGAAATTATAACAGCATTTTACTGCTTTAGAGCTTAATTATTGACAAATTTTTATAAAATAACCCCTTATATTCACGTATAATTTTTGATTTTTTCCTAATACTACTCCTGACAAGACCAAAGAACCAACTATGTTGGTTCTGCAACTATGTTGGTTCTGCAACTATGTTGGTTCTGCAACTATGTTGGTTCTGCAAGTTTGTGACTGCGCGCTGCAAAGCTATGCTACGCATAGCTCGCACAAACATTGCATTATGCACAAAGACATTACTTTATACGCAAAGAGCAGCGCAGAAATGAGGTAAAAATATGGGTAATAAAATTATTGACGGCATCGCTTTGACGATTGCCATAATCGGCGCAATAAACTGGGGATTGATAGGATTTTTTGATTTTAATCTTGTTGCCGCGATTTTTGGAAGCATGACCTGGTTTTCCAGAATCATTTACGCCCTGGTAGGCATATGCGGTCTTTATCTGATATGCTTTTACATGCGCCTTGGCAATACAACAAGCGAGTCATAATAATGGCATATCAAAATAATGATATGTCATCATGGGCATTATCATGAATTGCCGCGGAGAATGGCTTAATCGGGACATTCTCCACGGCACTGTTTTCACTTATCATTTCTGTTTCAGAATTTCCAGCAGATAATCCCACATCCTTTTCGTCGAGGAAATGCTGAGTCTTTCCTCCGTCGTGTGAATATCCAAAATATCAGGTCCGAAGGACACGCAGTCAAGCCCCGGCAGCTTGGAAATCATTATGCCGCACTCAAGACCCGCATGAAGCTCCTCCACCTTAGGCGGCGTGCCAAACATTTCCTGATAAATTCTCACCATATCGGCGCGCAGCTTTGAGTCGGGATTAAACTGCCACCCGGGGTAATCGCCATGCTCCTGCGTTCTGCCTCCGACCAGCCCCGCAAGCGTATCAAGCTTTAGCTTCAGCTTTTTCTTAGCTGTTTCTATGGCGCTTCTAAGCGCAAAGCTCACCACCATCCCGTTTTCATTGCAGGTCAAAATCCCTGCGTTGAGCGAGGTTTCCACAAGCCCCTCAATATCCGCGCTCATCGCCTGCACACCGTTAGGCATGGCAGTAAGAAACGCAACAGCTCTTTGAGTGCTCTCCCTGTCAAAAGTATTTTTTATATCAGCATTGCCCTCACACAGGCATGCTTCCACGAAAAGCTTTTTCTCCTTAGAGCGGTATTCATTTTTCATTTCTTTGGCAATCTTTTCCGTTTCCGCCATAAGCTCACTTACCTTATCCTTATTAACGCACAGGACTGCCGACGCTTCAATCGGTATGGCGTTGTCCTTATCGCCGCCGCGTATATCGGCAAGCTTAAACGCGAAATCATCGTGCTGCATAAGCTGACACAGAGCAGTTCCCAAAAGCTGTATGGCGTTTCCCCGCTCCTTATCAATCTCCGTGCCCGAATGTCCGCCCTGCAGTCCGCCCACCTTTAATTCAAGGCATTGCATGTCTGCGGACCGGCTTACCCGCTTTATGGGGATTTTGCAATCCACTCTGACTCCGCCTGCGCAGCTTGTAAGAAGGATTCCCTCCTCCTCCGAGTCGATATTCAGCATCCTGCGGGCTTTCAGCCCGGACAAATCGATTGCGGACGCGCCGTCCATTCCGACCTCCTCATCCGCCGTCAGCACCGCCTCAATGCGCGGGTGCGGAATATCGTCCGAGTCAAGCAGCGCAAGGATATACGCAACGGCAATACCGTCGTCCCCTCCGAGGCTTGTTCCCTCCGCGTAAACATAATCGCCCTCTGTCTTTAAGCGCAGCGCGTCCTTTTCCAAATCAATGTCGCAGTCCTTTTTCTTTACCGCCACCATATCGATATGTCCCTGCAGAATAATGGGCTCGGCTTCCTCATAGCCGTCCGTCGCTTCCTTTACGATAATGACATTGTTTGCCTTATCCCTGATATGGTAAAGACCTCTATCCTGCGCAAAGCGCTCAAGGAAGCCGCTTATTTTGTCCAAATTTCCCGAGCCGTGCGGAATACGGCAGATATCCTCAAAATAATAAAATACCTTTTCAGGCTTCAGATTTTCCAATGCTCTCATATACTTTCCCTCTTTTCATAAAACTGATGCACATGCTTTGCATAACCATTATACAGCATTAAGGTATCAAAGGACAGCTTTTTCTTTCAGCTTTATCCCATGATACCTTAACCCTCGGTACTTATGTATTATAATTATCCGGACCGTTTTTATACGTTCTTGAACCGGTTCACCTCGCTGCTCAGCTTTGAAGATATGCTTTGATTGTTCTCGGTTTCCTTTTGAATCTGCGTGATAGATTCCACCAGATTTACGGCATTTTCCGCCACGCTTGTCACACCCTTCGCGCTTTCGTCAACTGCCGTCGCGATATCGTTAATGCCGGAATTCATCGCCTCCATCGTGTCATTGATGTCACCGGTATTCCTTGCAAACTCTGAAAGGATATCGTTTACGCTGTCCGCGTCCTTTTCGTACTGCGCAGCCACATCCACGAAGCCGTCGTAATCCTTCATAACCTTATCATCAATAAACTTAATCATTCCCTCCGCGTTCCTTGAAAGCTGCTCCACTGCGCGCGTCACCTGATTGCTGATTTCCTGAATATTGTTTGCCGTGTCCTTACTGTTGTCAGCCAGAACGCGTATCTCATCCGCCACGACCGCAAAGCCTTTTCCTGCCTCGCCCGCACGCGCCGCCTCGATGGAAGCGTTCAGCGCAAGGAGGTTTGTCTGACTTGCGATGTTCAAAATTTCTCCCGTAAGCCTGTTTATCTGCTCCGCGCTGCGGCTCTCCTCCACGGAGGTCTTTAATGACACGCGGATATCCGACATAATCTTTCCCGCGTCCTCCTTGCTCGAAACGGTATTGCGGTGCATGCTCTGAGCGCGCTCCTTAATATCCTCCACAAGCCCTACGCCATTGTTTACCTCGTCTTTAATCGCATTTATTTCCTTAAGCACATTATCGCTTCCCGTTGCAAGCTGTCCCAAGGTAGCTGCAATCTCCTGCATGCTTGCCGACATTTCCTCCATAGCCGCCGAAACGCTGTCCGCGCTCTCGTTTGACTCGCTGATTTCGCCCTGAACGGTTTCCACGGAAAGCATCATATTGGCTGATTCCTCCTTAAGCTTGCGCATAACCTCCTGAAGCTGATCCAAGAATCCGTTGACGCCGCTTGCCATCTGACCGATTTCATCCTTTGTCCTGACGGGAATACGCTCCGTCAAATCTCCCTCATTATTCTCAATCTTGTCCACAATCTGCCCAAGCATCATTCTGGAAGCCTTTGCCGGTCTTGCAATCGTTATCATCGCTACTGCTATCGTCAGCACCATTGCAATTATGAATACCGCAACGATCACTCCGCTGAGAGCGCGTGTCTGACTGTTTGTCGACGCGCTTGTGTCCATAATGTCCGTCTGCTTTACGGCGACAAGCTCATCATACGCATCTATCGCGTCCTGCACAGGATCCTTATGCGATTTTTGATCGTCCACCAGCGCCTTTGTGGTATCAAAATCCTCCGCCGTCGACGCCGCAAGCACTTCAGAGCAAAAGTCAGAAAAGCTTGCCATCGCAGCGCTCATTGTCTGATATGACGCGAGCACCTCGCCGTCCCCGACAAACTCACATAACGTGCCCAGATCCGCCATCGCAGCGTCCATGTCCGTTATGGCTGTATCAAGCTTCTGCCTCATCAAATCAATTTCATCCGTGTCCTTCTTGAAATAACTGAGATTTGAATAAAGCTGAGCCTGCTGAAACGCAACAATGGCTTCATTCTCTTCCTTATTCATTTCAAAATACATGTTGACCATATTGTTGTTTTCTTTGATGGTAGACAATGCCATGATATTCGCCACTATCTCGACCAAAAACACTGCCCCAAAAACTGCCATCATAGTAATTACCTTTGAGCCGATACTTTTCATCCTTTTGCCCCTCCTTGTTTGTAAAATGCTTTTATGACAATATTATTGTACTCGCATTTTGCACAAAAGGCAATGCAATCTTAAAAATTAATTGTACACTTTACATACACTTTACACACGGCGCATGTTTTTCGCGAAAAAAGGACAGACCGCCATATGGTCTGCCCCAATGCTTACGCTTACTTTAATATGATTATGATGATTATGCAACGCTGCTCTTTGCAAGCTCTGCGAGAGTCTTAAAGCCCTCTGCGTCGTTGACTGCCATCTCGGCAAGCATCTTTCTGTTGATATCAACGCCTGCCACCTTTAAGCCATGCATCATTTTGCTGTACGAGATGCCGTTCATTCTTGCAGCCGCATTGATACGCGCAATCCAAAGCTGTCTGAACTGACGCTTTCTCTCTTTTCTTCCCTTGTATGAGGATGCAAGCGCTCTCATGACTGCCTGCTTAGCCACGCGATACTGCTTAGAACGCGCTCCTCTGTATCCCTTTGCGAGCTTTAATACTCTGTTGTGCTTCTTTTTTGCATTTAATCCGCCTTTAATTCTTGCCATTTTCTATTCCTCCATTCCTTTCCTGCACTTATAAATACGGTAAAACCTTCTTCATGTTCTTAACATTTGTCGAGTCCGTCATGGCGGGCTTTCTGAGATTTCTCTTTCTCTTTGTAGACTTTTTGGTCAGGATATGGCTCTTATAAGCCTTCGCTCTCTTTAATTTACCGGTTCCCGTTACTTTAAAGCGCTTTGCTGCTGATCTTTTTGTTTTCATTTTTGGCATATTCGTTTCCTCCTAAATCATAGTGTTGCTAAATCTGTCTATATTTTAACTGACTCAAGCTGTCTATCACGGATAAACGCTTATCTCTTCTCAGCTAAAAACATTGTCATACTTCTGCCCTCAACCTTTGGTTCCTTCTCAACCACGGCAATATCGCTCAGGCTTTCGCCGAAATCCACCAGTATATGCTTACTGTTCTGCATATGAGCCATCTCGCGGCCTCTGAAACGCAGCGTGACTTTCACGCGGTCGCCCTTTGTCAGGAATTTACGGGCAGCATTTATTTTGGTGTTCAAATCGTTCGTATCAATGTTTGGCGACAGGCGTATTTCCTTTACATCGATTACCCTCTGCTTTTTCCTTGCTTCCTTTTCTTTTCTCGTCTGTTCATATTTGAACTTACCGTAATCAACAATTCTGCACACGGGCGGCTTTGCCGTTGGCGCAATCTTAACCAGATCGACCCCTGCCTCATCCGCAAGCCTCATCGCCTCCGCAGGCGACATGATGCCAAGCTGCTCACCGTTCGTGCCTATGACACGCACTTCTCTGTCCCTAATTTGTTCGTTAATCATTAAATCGCTAATAATCTTACACCTCCAAAACCTTCATAAGAAAATAAAATATTGCAGTCGCTTGCGACATATTTCATCTTTTATCGTATGGGACGAACCTTCCTGTACGATAAAAAAGTGGATAATCGCAAATTATCCACTTAATTTTACAGTCTTATACCTGCCATACGCGCCATGCCATAATACACGCACATATAACAGACTAAATTCTGAAATTATTAACGCCTATCAGCAGTAAGCCATAGGGTGAGAGCGGATACTCTGCTTTATTGTATATGTTTGAAACACCCAAACAACGATACTATATCACAGATATTCCGCCCTGTCAACTGATTTTTTTTATGATACGACAATGATACGGGAAAAACGCACGGAAAGCTTTAGCGCTCCTGAAAGGTCGCGCAAAGGGTTTCCCTGCTTGTCGCCGCGCTTCCACCTTTAATGTCAACATGATCCGCATGGCAGCGGTAATCGTTGTTGTAGATGCATTTCACCGCCTCGCAGTCTATGCTGATGGTGTTGCTGGGGTGCGAAACCGCGCTTGTAAACGTATCGCCGCTTCTCTTGTGGAAGCTTTCACAGCACGTATTGTCGCAGTCGCAGGCATGCTTTCCGCCCACCATGATATCCCCCTTGCAGCAGCACCGGTCTTTATTATAGGTACAACTTGTTACTCCACAGGTTAATTCTGACATTTCGCCTATCTCCTTTTATCACATTTTTGATTCGGCTCATTGTAAGCATGAACCTACGGTTATTATGCCAAGGCTTAACCTGTGTTATACATAGTTTTTGTATCGTTTCAAACTGATTTTATTTTTCGGGCTGTTCTTCCTTTCGTATCGCCTTTGTCCTTATCTCCTCAGTGATGTCCGCGATAAAGCTATCAAGCGTCTTTGCGCCCTCGTCGCCCGCAAAGCGGCTTCTGACGGAAACAGTCTTGCTTTCCTCCTCCTGCTGCCCTACCACAAGCATATACGGCAGCTTATCAAGCCTTGCCTCACGTATCTTAAAGCCGATTTTCTCCGAACGGCTGTCTACAGTCGCGTCAATCCCCGCCTTTTTAAGCGTCCTGCACACCTCGTTTGCATACTCCTCGTATTTGTCGGAAATCGGAAGCACCCTCACCTGCTCAGGGCAGAGCCATGTAGGAAGCTTGCCCGCGTACTTTTCAATCAGCCACGCGAGCGTGCGCTCATAGCAGCCCATAGACGTTCTGTGTATAATGTAGGGACGTATTTTGTCACCGTTCCGGTCGATGTAGTACATATCAAATTTTTCGGCAATCAGGGCATCCCACTGTATGGTAATCATGGTGTCCTCCTTGCCGTACACGTTCCTGGCGTTAATATCAATCTTTGGCCCGTAAAACGCCGCTTCTCCCACATCCTCCACAAACGGAATCTGAAGCTCGTTCATGATGTCGCGCAAATGCTGCTGCGTTTCCTCCCAAACCTCGGGTTCTCCGATATATTTTTCCTTGTTATCGGGATCCCACTTAGAGAGGTGATATGTCACATCCTCATTTACGCCAAGCGTTTCAAGGCAGTATTTCGCAAGGGCAAGACAACCCTTAACCTCCTCCACCATCTGGTCAGGCCTTACAATCAAATGGCCTTCTGTGATCGTAAACTGGCGAACACGGGTAAGACCGTGCATCTCGCCCGAATCCTCGTTCCTAAAAAGCGTCGAGGTTTCGCTGTAACGGCAGGGCAGATCGCGGTATGATTTCTGCGAATTTTTGTACACAAAATACTGGAACGGACAGGTCATGGGACGAAGCGCGTAAACCTCTTTATCCTTCTCCTCGTCGCCAAACACAAACATTCCCTCTTTATAGTGATCCCAATGCCCCGAAAGTTTATACAGATCCGATTTTGCCATTAAAGGAGTTTTTGTCCTCATATAGCCCCACTCATTGTCCTCCAAATCCTCAATCCACCTTTGCAGCTTCATGAGGATTTTAGTTCCCTTCGGGGTAAAGAGCGGAAGCCCCTGTCCAATCACATCGACCGTCGTAAACAATCCCATCTCGCGCCCTAATTTATTGTGGTCGCGGCGCTTTGCGTCCTCCATGCGCTCCAAATGCGCGGCAAGCTCCTCCTTGTTGTTGTACGCCGTGCCGTAAATGCGCTGAAGCCTTGCCTTGTTTGAATCGCCTCTCCAATATGCCATTGATGATGATGTAAGCTTAAAAGCCTTTACGCCCTTTGTGGTCATAAGATGCGGTCCCGCGCACAGATCCACAAAGCCGCCCTGGTCATAGAAACTTATCTCGGCGTCCTCGGGCAAATCCTTTATAAGCTCAACCTTGTACGGCTCGCCTTTTTCCTCCATAAAGGCAATCGCCTTGTCGCGCGGAAGCGTAAAGCGCGTAATCTCATGCCCCTCCTTGATGATTTTCTTCATTTCAGCCTCAAGCTTATCCAAATCCTCCCTTGAGAACGGCTCCGCGTCAAAATCATAGTAAAAGCCCTCGTCAATAGCGGGACCTATCGTCACCTTCGCATTCGGGAAAAGGCGTTTTACAGCCTCCGCAAGCACGTGCGACGCCGTATGCCTGATAATGGGGAGCGCCTTAACGTCTGTCGCCGTGATGATATTAAGCTCGCAGTCGCTGTCTATAACTGTTCTCAAATCCTTGATTTCACCGTTTACCTCGCCTGCGCACGCAACCCTCGCAAGCCCCTCGCTGATTTCCTTTGCGATGTCGTAAATCGACTTCGCCTCGCCATACTCCTTCACGGAGCCATCCTTTAATGTGATTTTCATTTTTATTGCTTCCTTTCTTTAAAATATAAAAGCCCATGCATCACAAATAAATATGTAATGCATGGGACGTATGAACGCGGTTCCACCCTGCTTGCCCGCATTGATGCGCAAAACAATGCGCCCTGCGCGAGCCACTCATGATTGTAACGTAATCAACGGACCGGATTGGGGTCACTCAGGGGTAGTTTTCAAATGCTTCCCGCAAAGGCGCTTTCAGCTTTTGCGCCTCTCTCTGATACATTCTGCACTCTACTCGTCCCGTCGCCGTGTTATCTTATTATTGCCACTTTCAATATCATAAACCCAATTATCAAAAATGTAAACCGTTATTTTTTACCGCAGCACTTTTTATACTTCTTACCGCTTCCGCAAGGACAAGGGTCATTTGGATAAACCTTCGCGTCCTTCACAATCGTCGTCGAGGACTTCTGCTCCCTGTAAAGCTCTTTCTTTTTATTTTCGTCAAAAATGGCGTTCCATTCCTCCAAGCCGTACAGCCAATCCGCCTCAGCCGCCACCATGTTCTTATACAAAAGCTCTTTCTCAAAGCCCAGGCTCACCTGCGTATCCTCAACCATCTCCTCAATAGGATTGGGCGACTTTAAGCTGTCGTTAATTCCATCAAGAAAGCCTGTCATTGTCATAATATCCACATTATATTTCTCTGCAAGCTCCTTCACGGTGCCTGTCACTACCTCGTCAGGATTTACTAAAAGCTGCTGATAAATTTCCTTTTCCTTTTGGAAATAAGCCATCCAAAGCTTTTGAAGCGTATTTTTGTCGGTATTTTCATTGTATGCGATGCTTCTCCATTTCTCCAACAATGTCTTGTTCTCTGCCATGATATTTATTACATCCTTTCGTCTTTATCGGCAGCAGCTTGTCCTCCGGGCAACTGCTGACCAGTAATCAGTATATACCAAAGCAGCTCGAAAGTCAAAGGAAACGGTTGCATTTGTGGTAAATTAT
Organism: Lachnospiraceae bacterium; assembly: GCA_021202335.1. Classification (GTDB taxonomy): domain Bacteria; phylum Bacillota; class Clostridia; order Lachnospirales; family Lachnospiraceae; genus COE1. Next base: position 20,881 of record JAJQDE010000037.1, on the reverse strand, counting down.
TATTATAATGATGGCAGACGCAAATCTGACATTTGCGTCGCCCCGTCACGTAAAACATTCCGAATGGAGGAGCTTATGAAAAAAAATCTAAAACGGCTGATTGCCATTATAGCGCTTGCCGCTATTTTTTTGTTAATTGTCCTGTTTGTCATTTCCTCGTTCACGGCGCAGCCGGGTGCGGCGGGAAACAGGTTTTTGGCGCTTTTATGCTGCATCGTTGCCATTCCCATCCTGGCATGGCTGCTGCTGTTCTGCATCGGCAGGATGCAGGGCAGGCACACAATGGCGGAGCTGTTTCCCGAAGATGACCGGGACAAGGAAGAATAATTATTATCTTGCGCCCTTGTCGTACGGTATGCCTTCCGCCTTTGGCGCCTGTGAGTTCTTCGACGTCAGCGCCAGTATGATCATCGAAGCAATGAACGGCATCATGTTATAAATATTCTGCGAAAGCTGCAGATTGGAAAGCACAGTCGCATCCGCTATGTTTGCAAGCGATTTAAATATCGCAAAGAACACTGCCGCCGCGGCAATCCTAAAGGGCTTCCACTGACCGAATATCATAACGGCAAGAGCCAAAAAGCCAAAGCCCGTGACTCCGACCTCAAAATTCCAGGTGGAAACTGACGGCACGATATATGCAAAGCCGCCCAGCCCGCCTAAAAAGCCGGATATCATTACACCGGCATAGCGCCATTTGTATACGTTAATCCCAACGGAATCAGCCGCCTGCGGATGCTCGCCGCAGGCGCGCAGGCGCAGACCGTATTTGGTCTTGTAGAGAAAAACATATGCCGCAATCAAAAGCACAATCCCTATAATCAGAAATACATTGCAGGTAAGCGGTCCAACCGTAAAGAGAAACGCATTGTTGGAATATGAAAGCTTCGATGACGCCGAACCGTTCCCGCCGCTTGCCGCGTTATTGTATGCCTTTACAATCACGACTGCCGCTGCCGTCGCTAACATATTAAGCGCGGTGCCGCCTATCGTCTGGTCAGCCTTGAGCGTGATTGCCGAAAAGCCAAGCAGCAGCGAATACAGCATGCCGGCGACGGCGCTTGCAAAAATCGAGAGAACCACAAGCATTGCGGGCGAGAGCGTTCCGCCAAAAAGCACAAGCACCAAAATGCCCGCAAGACCGCCGATTGCCATAATTCCTTCAAGCGCGATGTTGATAACTCCGCTTCGCTCCGAAAACATGCCGCCGAGCGCCACCAGCATCAGCACGACCGCGTAAAGCAAGGTATATTTTAACAATAAAAGCATTATTGAGCCGCCCCCTTCCCATTATTTGAAGCATCTGTCTGTTCTGCCGGTCTTTTATTCTTTTCACGCTTTCCTGATATCGCCTTCACCACAAATCCCTTAAAGAGCATAACAAAAGCGCAAAGATAAATTATAACCGCAATGATAACGTCCGCTATCTCAGGCTGGAAATACTTTGTGGGAAGATATCCGCCGCCCACGGTAATATGCGAAACAAAAAGCGCCGCAAAGATTACGCCAATCGGATTGCTCAGTGCCAAAAGCGCCACGGGAATACCGTTAAAGCCCATTGCCGGGAGCGAGGTACTCACCTGCGGATTCCACTCCGCCACTCCCGAAAGGTAGTAAAGCCCTGCCCCGATGCCTGAGAGCGCTCCCGCAATCGTCATGGAAAGCACAATGTTTTTCCTGTCGTTAATCCCCGCGTATTTTGCCGCATCCTTATTGTAGCCGCACGCCTTAAGCTCATACCCAAATGTAGTCTTGTTGATAACAATATAAACAATTATCGCAATCACAACCGCGATAAAAATTGCGATGGTGGTCGACTTGGTGTTAAACAGGCTGTTTAAGCCCAAATCGGGAATAACGGAGCTTTCGGAAACGCTCCTTACGGTATATGTTTTCGTCGTTTTCATATCGTACATATCGCCGAAGGTTCCCTTATATATAATTTCGTTCACCGCGTATAAGCCTATCCAGTTAAACATAATCGCGGTGATGACCTCGTTGACATTAAAATACGCCTTAAACAGCCCGGGAATTGCGCCCCAAAAAGCGCCGAAAAGCATTGCCGCAATCAGGCAGAGCCACCACGGTGCATGAAGCACCAGCGCAAAATAAAGCGCACCCAGCGCACCCAGCGTATACTGCCCTGACGCGCCGATGTTAAAAAGTCCCGTCTTAAACGCAAACGCAACCGAAAGCCCCGTCATTATCAGCGGAGCCGTCTGCGCAAGCACGCTTCCAAGCCCCTTTGGCATCAGATAAAAGCCGCCCTTTACAATCCTGCCAAAGCCGTCAAGCGCCTGCTCCGCATTAATGCAGTAGAGTATAATCAGCCCCACCAAAAGTCCAATCACAATGCAGATAAGCGATGCCAGAACGGAGAATACACCGGACGACAAATCAAATTTTTTTGTTTTTGTGTTTTTTGTTGAATTATCCACATCCGCCACCTCATTTCCCTAATTCATCTCTGCGGGCACAATGTCCCTTTTTGCTCCGGACATGTAAAGCCCAAGCTCGTCCACCGTCGTCCGGTCGGGATAGAGCTGCCCCACAATCTCGCCCTCATACATGACAAGAATACGGTCCGACACATCCATCACCTCATCAAGCTCAAGAGATATCAGAAGCACCGCCTTACCCTTGTCCCGCTGCGCCACCAGTTGGCTGTGAATGTACTCAATCGCTCCCACATCCAAGCCTCTTGTGGGCTGGACCGCCACCAGCAAATCCGGATTTCTGTCAATCTCGCGGGCAATAATCGCCTTTTGCTGATTACCGCCCGACATGCTTCGAGCCGGCGTCAGAGGTCCCTGTCCGCTGCGCACGTCATACTGCCGGATTAGGCGCTCCGCGTACTCCCTTACCGCACCCTTTTTGATAAAGCCGCCCTTTTGGAACGCATCGTCCCAATAGCGCTGCAGCACCATGTTCTGCTCTAAAGTATAGTCGAGCACAAGCCCGTGCTTATGTCGGTCCTCGGGTATGTGGCTGATGCCGCTCTTTGAGCGCTCCAAAATGCTTGCATCCGTGATATCCCTGCCGTCAAAGAAGATTTTGCCGCCCGTCATTTTCTCAAGCCCCGTAAGAGCATGCACAAGCTCGGTCTGACCGTTTCCGTCAATGCCCGCTATGCAGACAATCTCGCCGCGCCGCACCTGAAAGGAAACATTCCTCACGGCATTATTTTTATGCATCTTACTGGGGACTGTCATATTCTGTACCTTAAGGACGATGGAGCCGGGCTTTGCGGGCTGCTTGTCCACCTTGAAGCTCACGTTCCGTCCGACCATCATTCTGGACAGCTCCTCCTTTGTGGTGTCCCTGATATCGACCGTTCCTATATATTTGCCCTTTCTGAGAATGGTGCAGCGGTCCGCCACAGCCATAATCTCATTAAGCTTATGTGTGATGAAGAGAATGGATTTTCCCTCTTTTGCAAGATTTTTCATAATCTTCATAAGCTCGTCGATTTCCTGGGGAGTGAGCACCGCCGTCGGCTCGTCGAAAATAAGGATTTCATTGTCGCGGTAAAGCATTTTCAGGATTTCCGTCCTCTGCTGCATGCCCACGGTAATATCGCTGACCGTTGCGTCAGGGTCAACCTTAAGGCCGTATTTGTCGCTCAGCGCCACCACCTTTTCCCTCGCCCCTTTTTTGCTCAGAAACAGCCCCTTTGTCGGCTCAATGCCGAGGATAATGTTATCCAATACCGAAAAGCACTCGACAAGCTTAAAATGCTGATGTACCATACCTATATTTAGGGCATTGGCATCGTTCGGATTATTTATCTTAACCTCTTTGCCGTTTTTCTTAATGACGCCGCTTGTCGGCTGGTAAAGCCCGAAAAGTATGCTCATAAGGGTGGATTTCCCCGCGCCGTTTTCGCCCAGCAATGCATGTATTTCGCCTTTTTTAAGCTGAAGGGTTACATTGTCATTAGCCTTAATGCCCGGAAATTCTTTTGTGATATTCAACATCTCGATAACGTAATCATTATTTTCCATAACAACCAAACCTTTCCCAATCCCAATTATCCTGTTGAAAAAAGGGACGGGGTAATGCCATCCCTTCCCTCTATATCATTATTTTAATATTTTTTTCATGCCTAGTCAATGTATGAAACAGAAACTGCCTCACTAACCTCAGGCTGGCTTTCCGTATCGTTTGAGATTACGATGGAACCGTCGCGGATGCCTGCAAGAAGCTCCTCATACTCGTCCACGCTGAAGGTATCAAACGCCCATGAATCTCCGTCCGTGGGAAGTCCGAGGTAATCGCCGTCCTCAAGTCCGAGATTTTCCACCTGTCCGCCAAAGCTGTCCCAATTTCCCGCAAAGCAGCCCTCAAGCTTGTCCACAACCGTTGCGGTAAGACCCTTCATCGCTGATGTAAGCACAGGGTTGTAGTCATAGCCCTCGCCTACCGAATGTTGGTCAACATCAACACCGATAATCATGCCGTCATAATTCAAAGCCGCCTCAAGCGCAGATGTGTAGATACCGCCGCCGCAGGCAAACACAATTTCAGTGCCCTCTGAATACCAGCTCTCCATCTTTGCCGTAATGTTTGCGTCGCCGTAGAACTGTCCGCCGTATGTGTACTTAACCTCTACCTCCGTGCCAAGCTCCTGCGCTGCCGCGTCAATGCCCTGAATGTAGCCGTAGCCGTATCTGATAACTGCCGGCACTGCCATTCCGCCAAGGAAACCAAGCTTTGTGTAGCCGTCCATTACTGCCGCATAACCTGCAAGATAGCCTGCCTGCTCCTCGCTGAATGTACATGCGTAAGCGTTTGACTCAATCGGAGCCGTCATGTCTCCCTCCGAAACGTCAACCGCGATAAAATTGACATCGGGATAGGTAGTCTGAACCTCTGAAAGCGTTTCGCCGAATAAGTAGCCCGGCAATACGACTACCGTAGCGCCCTCTGCGACCGCAAGGTCAATCTGGTTAATCCTCTCCTCGGTGCTGTCCTCAGTGGGCTGATAATAGGTATACTCAATGCCGTTGGCATCTCCGAACTGCTGAACGCCCTCCCATGTAGCCTGATTGAAGGACTCGTCGTCAATCGTTCCAACATCGGTGACAAGCGCGATCATACCGTCAACCGCGACCGTCTGCGCTTCGGCATCTGCCTCCGCCGTGTCTGCTGTTGTTTCAGTTGTTTGCGCTGCTTCCGTCGTCGTTTCCGATACTGCAGCTTCCTCAGCCGTGTCAGACGACTGCGTTTCCGATGAGCTGCCGCATGCCGCTAAAGAAACGACCATGGAAGCTGCCAAAATAAGCGATACTGTTTTTTTCTTCATAATAATTCCTCCCATTTGTAAAACAATAAATCACGGCTTGCGCCAAATTACCTGAACACTATAACACAATCATGTAAAAATATCAATATACATTCTTTCCGTTAATTTTTATTTTTTAACGGGCTTTTTCTGTAAATAATATCGTCCCTTGCCGGTCCGTTGCTTACAAGCGTGATGGGATATCCAATCTGCTCCTCGATAAATTCCACGTATCTGCGGCAGTTTTCCGGAAGCTCCTCATAGTTTTTAATCCCTCTTATGTCGCATTTCCAGCCCGGAATCGTCGTAAGAACGGGCTTTGCCTTTGCAAGCTTTGCAGTAACCGGGAAGCGTGTCGTGACCTCGCCGTCAATCTCATAGCCCGTGCAGACGGGGATTTCATCCAAATATCCCAAAACGTCAAGCACCGTAAAGCATACATCCATCGTACCCTGCAGGCGGCAGCCGTATTTTGACGCCACGCAGTCAAACCAGCCCATACGCCTCGGGCGGCCTGTTGTCGCGCCGTACTCTCCGCCGTCGCCTCCGCGCCGTCTAAGCTCATCGGCTTCATCGCCAAAGATTTCCGAAACAAAGGCTCCTGCCCCTACTGCCGACGAATATGCCTTGCATACCGTATAAATCTCCTTGATTTCATATGGAGGAATACCCGCGCCGATTGCGCCATAGGCTGCAAGCGTCGACGAGGACGTCACCATCGGATAAATGCCGTGGTCGGGATCCTTGAGAGTGCCAAGCTGTCCCTCGAGCAATATATTTTTGCCTTCCTTTAAGGCATCGTCAAGATAGCTTGAAACATCGCACACAAACGGCGCTATCATATCCCTGTACCGCAAAAGCGTATCCATAAGCTCGTCCGTATCTATCGCCGGCTTATGGTATAAATGCTCCAAAATAACGTTTTTCTGCTCAGCGACGCGCTCAACCTTCTCCTTTAAAAGCTCCTCGTCAAACAGCTCACTTACCTGAAAACCGATTTTGGCATATTTGTCCGAGTAAAAGGGCGCTATGCCTGATTTAGTCGAGCCAAAGGATTTTCCGCCGAGCCGTTCCTCCTCGTATTGGTCGAAAAGCACATGATACGGCATTACAATCTGCGCCCTGTCCGAAACTAAAATTTTCGGCATAGGCACATTCCTGTCCGTAATGGATTTCAGCTCATCCATCAAAATAGGAATGTTTAAAGCGACGCCGTTTCCGATAATGCTTGTGGTGTGGCTGTAAAACACGCCCGAGGGCAGAGTATGAAGCGCAAATTTCCCATAATTATTCACGATTGTGTGTCCGGCGTTTGCGCCGCCCTGAAAGCGGATTATGATGTCCGCCTCACGTGCGAGCATGTCCGTAATCTTTCCTTTTCCCTCGTCGCCCCAGTTGGCTCCTACTACTGCTTTTACCATTAGAATACCTCCAATTTTATCTGCTGCAAGACTGTCCTTGCGCATAACTATACGTTTATCTCAGCCTTTATTCCAAGCTCCGCCCTGTTTGCCTCAAGCACGGGGCGGACCGCCTTTTCAAGGAAGGCGTCCACCTGAACGGGCGCGCGTCCCACATATTTTGCAGGCTCCATTGCCTCCCTAAGCTGCGCAAGCGTCAGATTAAATTCGGGGTCAGCCGCAATCAGCTCCAAAAGATTGTTGTCCTTCCCCTCCTCCTTGACGTTCCTTCCCGCCTCCATCGAGAGCTTCCTTATCTTCTCATGCAGCTCCTGACGGTTTCCGCCGTTTTTCACCGCATCCATCATTATATTTTCCGTCGCCATAAACGGAAGCTCCGCGAGCATATGCTTTGTGATGACCTTATCGTACACCACAAGCCCGTCCACAACGTTTAAGCACAAATCCAATATACCGTCCACCGCAAGAAACGCCTCCGGAATGGAAAGACGCTTGTTTGCCGAATCATCAAGCGTGCGCTCAAACCATTGCGTGGCTGACGTTATCGCCGGATTGAGCGCGTCTATCATCACATAGCGCGACAGCGACGCTATTCTCTCCGAACGCATCGGGTTTCTCTTGTACGCCATCGCCGACGAACCAATCTGATTTTTCTCAAACGGCTCCTCGACCTCCTTCAAATGCTGCAAAAGCCGAATGTCGTTCGACATCTTATGCGCGCTTGCCGCAATGCCCGCAAGAATATTTGCAACCCTCGTGTCAACCTTTCTTGAGTAGGTCTGTCCCGACACCGCATAGCACTCCGAAAAGCCCATCTTTTTGGCAATCATAGGGTCTATTTTGTCGATGGTTTCATTATCGCCGTTAAAAAGCTCCAAAAAGCTTGCCTGCGTGCCCGTTGTCCCTTTTGAGCCGAGCAGCTTCAGGCTTCCCTTGACATATTCCAAATCCTCCAAATCCATCAGGAACTCCTGAAGCCAAAGCGTGGCGCGCTTTCCGACGGTGGTGGGCTGTGCCGGCTGAAAATGCGTAAAGGCAAGCGTTGGAAGGTTTTTGTATTTATCCGCAAACTTCGAAAGCTCGTCTATGACGTTTACCAGCTTTTTGTGTACAAGCTTAAGCGCCTCATTCATGACGATGATGTCCGTGTTGTCGCCGACATAGCATGAGGTCGCGCCGAGGTGGATGATGCCCGCCGCCTTCGGACACTGCTGCCCGTATGCGTATACATGGCTCATCACGTCATGGCGCACCAGCTTTTCCCGCTCTCTTGCCACGTCATAATTTATATCCTCCGCATGCGCCTTCATCTCATCAATCTGCTCCTGCGTTATGACGGGCTTTCCGTTCTCCGAAAGCCCAAGCTCCATCTCCGTTTCCGCAAGCGCAATCCAAAGCCGCCGCCATGTCCTGAATTTCATGTCCTGCGAAAAGATATACTGCATTTCTTTGCTTACATATCGCTCTGAAAGAGGACTGGTGTATCTGTCTGTACTCATATATTACCTCCAAACTTGCCAAATCTGTATTTTTGTTTGCTTATTTTTCAAAATCGCCTCTGATATCCTCTGTCGGAGGCTCTATCGGATAGCTTCCGTTAAAGCAGCCCTTACATATTTTAAGGCCGTCAACCATCTCCTGCAATCTGTCTATGCTCAGATATCCCAGCGAATCGGCTCCGATAATCTCCCGGATTTCCTCAATAGTCCTGTTGTAGGCAATCAGCTGGTCGCTCGCGGGCACGTCCGTCCCGAAATAGCACGGCCATAAAAACGGCGGCGAGCTTATCCGCACATGCACCTCTCTTGCGCCCGCGTCCCGCAGCATTTTGACGATTCTGTCAGAGGTCGTCCCCCGGACAATGGAGTCGTCTATCATAATGACCCGTCTGCCGTCCACCGCCTCGCGCAGGACGTTAAGCTTTACCTTTACGCTCGACTCACGGCTGCTCTGCTTTGGCTTTATGAATGTCCTGCCGACATAGCTGTTTTTGACAAACGCCGTACCGTAGGGTATTCCGGACTGCTGCGAATATCCGAGCGCGGCGGCATTGCCGGACTCCGGAACGCCGACCACCAAATCCGCATCCACGGGGGAATCCATTGCAAGGAATTTCCCCGCCCGTATTCTTGATTCATATACGCTCACTCCGTCAATGCGGCTGTCGGGTCTTGCAAAATAAATATACTCAAAAATACACCGCGCCTCCTGCTCCTTCGGGAGCGCTCTCGACATATCGGAGATAATGCCCTTGTCGGCAGTTATCGTCACCGTTTCGCCCGGGAGCACATCGCGCACAAACTCCGCGCCGATGGTGTCAAGCGCGCAGCTTTCGGAGGTGATTATGTAGCTGTTTTCGCGTTTTCCGATGCAAAGAGGCTTAAAGCCGAACGGGTCGCGCGCTCCGATAAGCTTTCGCGGGCTCATTACCACAAGCGAATACGCGCCCTTTATCTTCTTGCACGCCCTGTTTACTGCGTCCTCAACGGTTCCCGTGTTCAGGCGCTCGCGTGCGATATGATAGGCGATGACCTCAGAATCTATGGTGGTTTGGAAAATAGCGCCCGTATACTCCAAATCGTGGCGCAGCTCCGTTGCATTAATCAGATTTCCGTTATGCGCAAGCGCAAGCGTGCCCTTTACGTAATTCAGCACCAAGGGCTGCGCGTTCTCACGCGTCGACGCTCCCGCGGTCGAATAGCGCACATGTCCCACGCCGATATCTCCCCGCATAGGTTCCAAAATGTCAGGCGTAAATACCTCGTTTACAAGCCCCATTCCCTTGTGCGACATTATTTTCCCTTTCGGACCGTTTGTTTCGCTCACAGCAATGCCGCAGCTCTCCTGTCCCCTGTGCTGCAGTGCGAAAAGTCCGTAATATATGGTGGACGCCACGCTGCCACCGTCAAAGTCATAGATGCCAAAGACGCCACATTCCTCATTCAGCCCTGTTTCCGGGGCATTTGTGTCAATCCCTGTATTGTACATAGCTTATATGCTCCCGCTTAATCAAAATTCCTGCCTGTCAGAAGCGCAAAGGCTTCCTTATATTTATCGACCGTCTTTGCCACAACCTCGTCCGGAAGCAGATATCCGCTGTCGGGGTTTGCCTTAAGCCAGTCCCTCACAAACTGCTTGTCAAAGGAAGGCTGCCCCTTTCCCGCCTCATAGCCCTCAAGCGGCCAAAAACGCGAGCTGTCGGGAGTCAGCATCTCGTCGCCAAGCACAACGTTCCCGTTTTCGTCAAGTCCAAACTCAAACTTCGTATCGGCAATGATAATGCCCTTGCCGTATGCGTAATCCGCGCACTTTTTGTAAAGCGCGAGCGTTAAGTCTTTAATTTGCGCTGCATACTCCTCGCCGTGCCCTGGGAATTTCTCTTCCAGCACGTCAATGCTTCTTTCAAAGGAAATATTCTCATCGTGAAGCCCAAGCTCCGCCTTTGTGCTCGGCGTGTAAATCGGCTCGGGAAGCTTCTGCGACTCCTTTAAGCCCTCGGGAAGCTTTATTCCGCAGACCGTGCCGTTTTCCTTATAGCTTGCCCAGCCGCTGCCCGTTATATAGCCGCGCACGATACATTCAATCGGGAGCATGGTAAGCTTTCTGCACATCATACTGTTGCCGTCAAATTTATCATTCCGGAAGAACTCCGGCATGTCCTTTACATCAGTTGAAATCATGTGGTTGCGCACTACATCCTTCGTATAGTCGAACCAAAATTTCGACATCTGCGTGAGAATGGCGCCCTTCTTCACAATGCTGTTCTTTAAAATCACATCAAAGGCAGAAATCCTGTCGGTCGCCACAATGACAAGGCTGTCCCCGATATCATAAACCTCACGTACCTTTCCCTCTTTTATCGGTGTAAACTGCTGCATACTGATTCCTCCTGTTTTTATTTTATGTTTTTATTCAAAAGACCTGATACTCTGTTTTGTGCGCCGTAATGCACAGCGCCATAATGACCACAAATGTATCATACCCGGTCTTTTCTTTTTATGCAAGTGCTTTTTCATAATCCGACACCAAATCCAATATTTTTTCCGCGTATTCCGGATATTGCCCGACAATATCCTTCACCTCTCCCTGCGCCTCCTGCGCCACGTTCGCGTTGTATTCCATCTGCTTTCGCAGCTTCTGTCTTCTTAAAATCAGCTCATGCCTGATTTCGACCATTTCCTTGCTGTCAATCAGAGCCTGAACCTGATGGAGCCATACGCCGGGGTCCTGTATACGGCAGCGTCTGAGCAGGCGGATAAGAGCCGCCTGATTTTCGTCCATGTCCATCTGCATCTGCTTTTCCTCCTCGCGCCGCTTAAGCTCCTCAACGTATTTGTCCCAAAGCTTTTTAAGCTGAACGGAGCTGTTGACGTCATATTTAACATACAGATATTCCAAAAGGTTTGTGTTGTTTACATAGCGTATCTTGACCGTGTTTTGCAGGAGCACAAGCTTATTTATCGACTTTTCGACCCGCACAAGCTCCCTCTGCGATTCGTGGAACCTGACATAGACCAGCGTGAGGGCGACCGCCGCGATCACCACCGCGATTGCGTAGCCGATTGTCACGTCAAGCTGCAAAAGCATGCTGATGCATGCAAGGATAAGCACCAGCGCAATCATTGAGCTTACGCAGATAAGCGTAATCCCCTTCATGTTCTTTTGGGAATTTATCAGCTCATTGCGTCTGAAATAATATGCATGGCGCTCCCCGTCAAGCCTGCCCAAATCCTTCTTTACGGCAACCTGATATTCCTCCGCCTCCTTAAGCTTTTCATAGCCCTCGGGCATAAACTGCTCTATGCGCTCCATATGGGCAAAATCGTCCTCGCGCATAATCCCCTTTTTTTCCTCAAGCTTTTCCTTATTGCCCTCAAGCTCCAGGAGCTTCTTTGCATACTCCTTCAGCTGCTCCCTGTACTCCGGGGAGAGCGCCTCAATCTCCTCCATATCGGTCAGATAGGACGTCACCAGATTGTATTCTCCGCCCAAAATGTCAAGCTCACCGGACGCCTCCGACATCTGTTCAAGACACGCCTTTATGTACGCCTCTCTCTGCAGGGAGTCGTGCATGTCAACCCTGTCACGGTTTAAGCCGTTTACTTCCCTGTCAGCGTCAAATTCGTCCGAAGCGTCCTGACTGTCCCTTGTAAAAATATCTTTGATTTTATTAAATAATCCCATCCGCAATTCTCCTAAAATCCTGCACCGACGACTTTATTCCATCGTCTGACGCCTGTAATCCTTCTTAAGCTGCCCGATAAGCTCACCCATCCGCCTGTCATAATCGCTCCTTTTCCCATCTGTCCGAAGCCCGGATATTTCCTCCGTAAGCCCCTTCTCCCGGGAAGCTGACCACTTATCCGCAGCCTCGCCCGCAAGCTCCTCCGCGCGCGCAAAATCCTCTTCCCAGCCGGGATTTTCCCTTTGGAAGCTTCCAAAGGCATAATCCGAAAGCGACATCTTTTTTGCCAGAATAAGACTCAACCTTGTCTGCCGCGCGGGGCTTAAAAGATAGGACTGCCGGTAAATCTCCGCAGCCTCCGCATACGCAAAATCCATCGCATAAATCGACGCCATATTGTAATACAGCTGCGCCCTCTGCTCAATGTCCGACTCCGGCAGATAATCCAAAAGCTCCGAATAGATTGCGAGCGCCTGCCTGAAACGCCCCTGCCCGTAAAGATACTCCGCGCGCTTTTTGTAGCGCTGCGCGGTGGTAAGCGAAGCCTGCTCCTTCAGGATGCGTTCCACACGCTTTACCGTGCTCTCGTCATACATTCCCGTCCGTTCAAGGATCGTGGTCACAAAGACCGATGCCGACACGCGTTTCCTGACGCAAAGCTCCAGCTCGTCCGCAAGCTCTCCCAGCTCACATTCGTTCCTTATCCACTCCACAAGCTCCGAGGATATAACGGATTCATCAAGCAGATGCACTCTTTCCAAAAAATAATAGCACAGCTCCTCCATTGAGTACAGATATATATCCGAAAGCTTCACGTAAAACGGATTTTTTGCATATTTCCCCACGCATAAGCATACGTTATTCATCAGCTTATAACCTCCAGCGGCAGACACTCCCTCCACCTTCTGCCGGCAGACGGGAAGAACTCTCCAAAGCCCTTGTCTGTTATTTCTATCTGAACAGCCTGCGGATTTTCCATAAAGAATTTAAGCCCTACCCTGTTTGTCTTGTTTCCGCGCACGTTAAGCCCCTCCAGTGATATTTTCGCAAGCCTTGTCCTGCTTCCGTCAACAGGCGCGATATTTAAAGTGAAGGTGTTATTTTTTACAAGCATCACGTCAAACTCGCGCTTTGCGTCATACCAGCTCGTACCGGCGTCGAGAATCGGGAAATAAATTTCCGTCTGACCCCTGTCGCAGGTCATGCCGATGTTTGCGCGAAGCTTATCCTCCGAGAGATAGATGTAAGAGGACGACAGCGTGGAGGGATATACCCGCTCCCTTGCGCCGTAGCAGGCTCCCTTACTGAAAAGGTTGTTTCCCTGAAACACGCGCCTTCCCTTGCACAGGTATCTCAGCGACTCCCTGCACCATTCCTTCGAAAAGTAATCCCCCAATAAAAATACAGACGTTATATTATGCTCTTCGCACTGCTTTTTTGCTATTTCCAAAAGCTCCGCATCAAGCTGCCCGTAAAATGCCTTTTTTAAAGCGTCGGTACTCTCCGTCATATCCTGACGCTTCATCTGCGGAAACATATCGGCTTCAATAAAGCACGCCGCGGGACTCGTTTTCCTGTTCATCTGAAGCACGTAGCTTCTAACGCCGTCGCTGCGGTAATCATACAGGAGCACATCGTGTATCCACATTTCCTCAGGCTGGTGAATCATGTATTGAAAAAAGCAGTCCTCGCGGCTCAGGAAATAAACCTCTGCGTTTTTAAGTCCAAGCGGCTCCACGGCACTCCTGATATTTTCCATAAGCTGCGCGCTCATGTCCCGCATCGTAAAAGCGACGCCTCCGATATCATCAGTTCTTATATAAGCGGACAAAAGGGCAAACACCTTTTCCATAAATATCGTAAGCAACTTTGCGGGCGTGACATCCTCCCCACCCGCCTTTACCGACACGTTGTTTTTTGCCAAAAGGACTAAATCCTCTACAAGAAGCCCCTTCCCCTGCGAGGCGCACTTAAGCGCTTCCTTCCCGGCAAACCACGCGCCGCCTTCGCCCGGCTCATGCGCTCTGCACAGAAGGGTGGGTATATTATACTGCTCCTCGCCCGGCACAAGGCTCATAGTGTCCGGCATGCTCCGGTCAGCCCTGCAATAGCTAAGCTGTGTATAATCATTCCCCAAATCAATCCCTACCACTACTCTGTTCTTTTTCAACGCATCAGTAAACATTTCCGTTTCCCCTTTTTATGAAATGTACATTCCCTACAAAACCCTGAAAAGCTCTCTCGAGCAGAAATCACGGTACATATATTCTCCAAGCATGCCAAGCGCGGTTTCCTCGTCCTGCATTCCGAGGCTCACAATGATATCGTTCAGTATTGAAAAGCGGTCGCCTCCGCCTTCCTTCGCATCGTAATACAGAGTGTCGCTCTGAGTTGCATACTCAGAGGCTCCCTCCGACTGCTCCGGAGCCGTTTCCGTAATGTAATACTGCACCGCCTCACCCTGAAAAATCCGGAACATGCTCACATAAATTCCCTCAAACATTTCCCGCATCTCCATGGCTTCATAGCGTTCACCGCTCCTTGCGCCGGCATCCTCCCCCGCCTGTCCCTGCCTGAAATCATCGCGGCAGATATAATGTATGCGGACAGGCGTGCCCGGGCTTGTCCTGTACTCGACAAACACGCAGTTTTTGATATAGTGCAGCTCCGGCACATAATCCGCAAGCTTTTTATAAAACGGAAAATAAATATTCTCCCTCAAAAGCTCATGCAGCATGCCGTCCGCAGCTCCGGGCGGCATATTGTCGGGCTTTTCGGACCAGAATTTCAGCATGGCAAGCTTGCAGACCCGCGCCGGGGCAAGCCCTTCTTTCATCGCCCGGTACAGCATGTCAAATACCTCAGGCGCAACGATTGTCTCGGACACAAAATATTCATACGCCGTATCAACCAGCAGGGCGTTTACAAGCTGTATGTCGTGGCTGGGATATTGAGCATACGCCAAAAGAAGCTCGTCACGCTCCGCAAGCGACACGCCCGTGTACTGTATCTGCTTTAAAATCCGATACATAATGCCGCCCGTGTCAAGCTCAAGCTCGCACGCCGATTTCCACAGCTTCTTTAAGGCAGTAACTCTGCCCTCATAGTGCCTGAGAAGATATCTTAATATATTTTCATCGTACTTCATGCTTTTATAAATGTAGTACGACACATTGACAAGGAACTCGTCATACTCATATTCGCGGCTCACAATGCGCTTGCTGATAAGCCTTGCCACCGCCTTTGGCTCAACGTCCGCCGCGCCGTAGGTGCGAAGCCAGTAGTATGCCTTTTCAAACATGCCTCGCGAAACCATGTATCGTATAAACTCCGCCCGCTCACCCGACTCCATCTCATCCGCCTCTATATCCTCCAAAAAGGCGTCAAGCTCGCCTATCATATCGCTGTCGTAGTAGAATTTCAGCAGCTTCGTGCGTATTTCCTTCTTAAAGCTCTCCACCACCTGTTCGGACTCCGCAAGATTTTTAAAGCGCTTTACATTGTCGGGCGTAATCGTAACATAGTTTTTGTCCATCTCGCACAGGTAAATATCAAAGCTGAGCCTGCCCTGCATATAGCCGCTCACATAAGAGAACTGCTTTTCCGGAACCATAAGCTGCCTGTTTTCGTAATGAATACTCTTTGTAAATCTGTTACCGTTTTCATCCTGCAAAAAAAGCTTATACTCGCTTCCGTATACAGGCATCATACAGATACCGTCCGTCACGGGATAGCTGCTCTCGCCGTTTACCTTCTCGTGAATCACGGCGACGCTCTTTACCCTCGGATTGTCAACGTAAATGCGGTGCATGAACAAAAGCGGCGTATACGCATAGGCTGTTTCCTCCGTTACCATCTGCTTCGTGAGAATCCTTTGATAAAGGTAGGCGAGGTTTTCGTTGATATGCCCTGCCTTTATCTGCTCCATGACAAAGCGCTCTATCGCAATGCGGTAGCTCTGCTCCAAATCGGGATATTTTTCCCTGTTTTTAATGATATACGCATACAAAAACGCGTTCAGCTCATAGTCAAGCGTGCTCTGATATGCAAAATACAAAAGCACCTGTTTGGGAATTTCCAGCGACTTCTCCTTCACGCCGCCGTACCTGTCGAGGTCCAAAGACATCATATAATATTCATAAAGCTTTGTGACCCGGAGCGCATACTCAACGCCAAGCGCATACCATGCAAAATAGTCCGGGCTCCTCTTATCCCCAAGTATGAGCATATGGCAGATGGACGCAGCCGTCTGCGGCGACTTAAAGGTATAATAGACCTCATACAGCGACCTCAGCAGAAGCGGCGAATAGCTTTCCTTTCTCGCCTCAAGATATTGAAGCTGCTCTATCAGGGCAGGCGCAAGCTGACGGTTTTTCGCGCCAAACCACAAAGCCTTCTCCTCAAAATCGTCGAGCTTAATCAAAAACGCCGGATTTTCCCGCAAAATAAGCACTGCCTCGCAAAACATCAGCGGACTTGCGCAGCCGTTTTGATACATTTCTTCTATAAAATGCCAGCGCAGGTACATATCCCTTAAAAGGGATTCCTTAAGCTGCAGCAAAAACCACGCAAGGCGCCAGTTCCCGGGGCTGTCCGAATATGCCTTCTCAAGCTCGCCGCACACGCGCTCCACATATTCGCTGCTGTTGTCCTCAAACGTGGTAAGGTACAGATAGCAGCCCTTTGCCTCATCAGAGGCATTTTCAGCCTGCAGACGCTCCTCAAGATTTTCAAGGTACCACCTTGCCTCATTTGCACGCCCCTTATCCAAAAGCAGCCGAATATGAAGCAGCGTGTAAGTCAGGTCGTCCTCGTCAAAAGCTCCCGGCATCTCCAAATTTTCCTCAAGCGCGGTCAGCCACTCCTGTTTGGTTATCTTATCAAAGCGCAAATCCACATACAGCCTTGTTATATTGCATAACGCCTGCTTTTGTTTTCTGACCCTGTTCCTTTTTTCCGGCTCGTCATCCATAAGAATATCAACCGGTATTGTATAATCGTTGCACGCGTCGCTCAGCAGAATACTCCCGCTGTTCATGCCGTTATGCAGCTTTTTGGCGTCGATGTATATTGTTAAAACACATCTGTTATTTTCAAAATCACCATTCTCAAGCGTTTCCCTGTCCGTGCGCAGGAAACCGCCCTCCGCCCGAATACTCAGCCGGCTGTAGCCCCAACTGCTTCTCGTAATGCATACCTGCCTTTGCGTGCTCTCCTGCACATCCTCCAGCAGAAAGCCCTCAATATCAAAGGAATAGATAATCGGAGTCTTTTTGCTGATTTCAATTAAAAATTCCTCGACATTCTGCGGGTTTCCCTTATCCCTGGAAAGCCCTATGTATGACAGCCTCGCGTTTTTATCGCTTCTGTGGAATATTGACGAAAAGTCAGGCGAATAAAAAAGCTCCACTGCCTCGTCCCAGCTTGTCTGCGCAAGGTTCGTGAAATGGAACATGTTTTTGACAATTCCAAGCGAACATTCCAACTGCGGTTTGCGCACGTTTACCTTAAACGCAATGGTGTACTCCCGGCAATTGCTGATGATGTCAAACTCACCGCGGATTGTATTTCCAGCCTCCGCCGCAGTCCCGTCAAAGCTATACTTCACTTCAAATTCATTTCCTCTAAACTCAGCGCCTGACAGACACATTCTGGTATCTGAGGAATAAATGCGCCCTTCCGCGTGCTTTCCGTCCGCGTATATAAAAAAGCTTCCCTCAAATACCTCTCCTGCCCTGATGTTCAGCTCTATGCTCTCACAGGAAAATTCCAGACTGCGCTGCTGCTTGCCGCTTTCCCCCATTCGTTCACTTCCTTAAAAATTCTTTGCATTTTATTTTACGCTCATTATTTAGTATACAATATTTGTTGACATAAGACAACAAAAATTAGCGGCGTCAGAAGCTTATGGCTCCTGCCGCCGTTAATAAATACGGTACGTGTATTTAAATCTCAACAATCCAGCCCTTTGGCGCTTCAATACGTCCCATTTGGATTCCCGTCAATGTATCGTAGAGCTTTTGCGTTATGGGACCCATCTTGTCCATTCCTGAAGGGAAGCATATTTCCTTTCCATGGTCGGAAATCTTTCCGACAGGTGAGATAACTGCCGCCGTTCCGCAAAGTCCGCACTCCGCAAAATCCTTTACCTCATCAAACAGCACCTCGCGCTCCTCAACCTCCAGGCCTAAATACTCCTTTGCCACAATCATCAGAGAGCGGCGCGTAATTGAGGGAAGAATACTTGACGACTTCGGCGTAACCACCTTATTGTCCTTTGTGACAAAGAGGAAGTTTGCACCGCCGGTTTCCTCTACCTTTGTGCGTGTCGCAGGGTCGAGATACATATTCTCGTCAAAGCCCTCCTCATGGGCAGACACAATGGCATAAAGACTCATAGCATAATTAAGCCCCGCCTTGATGTGACCTGTCCCGTGCGGTGCGGCGCGGTCAAAATCACTCACGCGAATTGTAAGCGGCTTTGCGCCACCCTTAAAGTAAGGCCCGACAGGCGTCGTGAATACTCTGAACTGATACTCGTCAGCGGGCTTTACACCGATAACGGGATTAGTGCCAAACATATAAGGTCTGATGTAGAGCGTGGCTCCCGAGCCAAATGGCGGCACATACGCCTCATTTGCCTTGACAACCTGCTTTACCGCCTCGACAAAGCGCCCCTCCGGAAGTGTGGGCATCTCCAAACGCACGCAGCTGTCATGCATTCTCTGCTCGTTTAAATCCGGGCGGAACACAACAGTCCTTCCGTCCTGCGTGGTATAGGCCTTCAAGCCCTCAAAGCAGGTCTGCGCATATTGCAGAACTCCCGCACATTCGCTTAACATAACCGTCGCATCCTCCGTCAGCGCGCCGGCGTCCCACGCGCCGTCCTTAAAGTTTGAAACATATCTTTTGTCCGTCTGCCTGTAACCAAAGCCAAGACCCGACCAGTCCAAGTTCTTCTTCTCCATTTTTTTCCTCCATTCCGAAGAGTTTTCGCTTCCTTTCCTCTTCATTTTTCATATGCAAAGCTGTATCTGTAATATCCACAGCCTCTTAATTTCTTATTATATCACTAAAATACATAAAAGCAATATTTTTTGGTCGAAGCCTTAAACTGCCCAAGCCTAAAACTTAAGCACAATCGCAGTGCAGTTGTCGTTGTTCTTATGTTTTTCTATCGTCTTAAACATCGCCTGAATGGATTTTTCCTCTTTTTTGGCAAGAAAGCTTTTCAGACGGCTCTCCTCAAGCTTTTTTGAAACGCCGTCGGAGCATATCAGAAATATATCTCCCTCCTGCAGCCTTCCGCAGCTGAATGATGCCATCAGGCTTCCCGCCATGCCCTTCTTTCCCAAAAAGCGCATAAGCGTATTCCAATCAGCGCTCTGCACGGGCTTTTGCAGCTCCATGTTCATCGCCGCCTTCGTGTGCGTCGTGCTGATGCGCTTAAGCTTCCCTTTTCTCAGGAAAAAGATGGGGCTGTCGCCAATATTCACCGCATAATAGCGGTTTCCGCGCCACATAAGCAGCGACAGGGTGGTTGCGGTCATGCCGATTTTCCCGCCAAGCTGAATGATTTTCTCATTCACCTGATCCAACAGCTCCTCCAAAAGCCTGTCCGGCACCACATCCCGCTCAGGATAAGCCTCCACAAAATGGATTACCGCCTGTATTGCCGCTTTTGACGCCAGCTCTCCGTGGCTTGAGCTGCCCACGCCGTCGCATACTGCCGCCACATGAATTTCCTCCGGCAGACAGCTTAAATGCCCCGACTGCTCGCAGTCCTCTCCCTTATAGCAGCAGACCGTGTCCACCATGAAATTGTCCTGATTAACTGCCTTTGAGCCGATGCATGTCTTTGCGTGATAAAACACGCGCCATTCTCCGGAAAACGGCTTTTGCGCAAGCTCCTCTCCATACAGCTCCTCATAGAGCGGCTCTATGGCGGCAAAGCGGCGGTCAATATCCGGATTAAGCCCCCTTATCAGCGCATTTTGCTGCCCGGCGGAAAGCGCACTTCGCGCCAAAAGCTGCGGCAGATAATCAAACTGCTGCCTGTCCTTTGCCTGCGCGATTCCTTCACCTGTAATCAGGCAGACGATTGTCGCGCACAGCGAAAAGATATCAGTCCACGGCCCCTGTCTGTCGGAGCGGGAATGTTCCGGTGCCTCAAGCCCCCTGTGCAAAAAGACCTGTCTGCTTTCAAGGTCTGCCCTGCCGTCGAAGGAGGTTGCCGAACCAAAATCAATCAGATAAACTCCCCCGTCCCCGGAAAGCATCAAATTCCCGGGGCTGATATCCCTGTGAATAATCCCTATTTCATGCAGCTGCGCCAATGTATCGAAGGTATTTTTCAGCAAAGAAAGCGCCTCCTGCTCCGGAAGCTTCCCGCCCCTGCTCCTTGCATATTCCGAAAGCGACTGCCCCTGAACCAAATTCATGACAATGTATTCCGTCGCGTTTTCCGAAAAATAATCCTTCAGGCGTGCAATGTACGACACATCCCTGACTGCCTCCAAAATTTTTGCCTCGTGGCGAAAATTCGCAAAACATTCCTTCAGCGTTTTCCGCGCTTTCATATCCTTTGGGAGTATCATTTTTGCAGACTGAGCGGAGTCCCTGGTCACCAGCTCCTGTGGAAAAAACTCCTTGACCGCCACCTCGTAATCCAGCATCCGGTCCAACGCCCGATAGGTAATCCCAAAGCCTCCCGTTCCCAGCACGCCGGAAATCTCATATCTCTTTTTCAGTATCGTGCCGCTTGGCAGACAGCTTTCCTTTTCCTCCATATGCAATGCCTTCCTTATCCTATCGAAATATATTGTCTTTCTTCCATATTATAATAGCAGGTTTAAACCATTCTGCCAATATACATTGCCTTGTCAAAATCGTCACTACATTTTCCTACGTCAGCATTTACAGTTAGCTTATTTTTATATTAATTTTTACATTTCAGGCACTTTTTTTACATTTTCCATTGCATTTTTTTGA